>CAYZDA010000001.1:0-145510 GCA_964477095.1 uncultured Bacteroidales bacterium
TTACAAGAAAAGATGCTTACAAAAGTAGAAGCCTGGCGTTCATCAGGAATGACAAAGCAGGATTTCCTAAAAGACAAAGGAGTATAGTTTAGCCAGGTTTAACTACTGGACCGCCAGGCAAGTGAATCAACCCCTGCTAAGGTTAACTTTCAGATCAATAAATTCTTGATCTCCCCTCACCCGTATTTTTCTGCCGCTGGCATTTTTATCAGCCATTATATCCGGCTTCATTTTCTAAACTGATCGAATTCGACCGGTATTGTGTATTTTTCCTAAAGCCCAAGGGTGCTCAATCGTGTTTTTTTGAGCGCAACCTTATGCTGTTTTAGGATATAGTTGAAAACGGACCAAATTCGATTCAAAGTCGTATCAAAGTCGTATCAAATTCGATTATATATGCACTTTGGTACGACTTTGAATCCTCTTTGTAAGCAGTTTGATATGACAAAATACCGAAGGAATATATCATTACGTATTTTGTAACAACTTGAATTAATGGGGGGAAGCAAAAGAAAAATAGGGTAAAGCTCCTGCTGCTTACCCAGAAAATTTGTTTTTTGTTTTGCCAGGAATCAGTCTGCAAAGGAAAGCTTGAAATCCATAAAATCTGCTAAAGTGTGATTTTATTAAGACGAAAAGCAACTTATTTAATACTAAAAAAGCAATAGTTTGATCGCTGATATCACCATAATTGCGAGAAGCACATAGCGAACAAAGCCTGATCCGAGTTTAACAGCCATGCGTGCGGCTATCAATGCCCCGGCCATACTGCCGGCAGCCAGGATCAGGCCTGCTATTAGGTCAACCTGCCCGTTGTTGAAAAATACATACATGGCAAAGGGTGTGTAGATCAAAACGATTAGAACTTTCACAGCGTTTGCCCTCACCAGGTTATAGCCTGCACTCAATGACAGGCCCATCAAAATAAATAATCCCACACCGGCCTGTATGAATCCGCCATACAAGCCTATAATGAAAAAAACCGGGTATGCATACCAGGGTGTCTTTTTCTGTTGCAGCCCATCAGGGTTGAGAAAACGCCTGGGCTTCAGTAATAATATGAAAAGCATCAGCACAATGATGAGGCCAATAATGGTTTCCATCATCTGTTCATTGATATCCACCGCTATTTTTGCCCCGATCACAGCCCCGGCCACCGCGGGTATGGATATCCGGCTGTCGGTTTTAAGATTAAGTTGATCTTGCTGATAAAAGCTGCCTGCACCTACTATACTTTGCAGGAATATGGCCACCCGGTTAGTGCCGTTAGCTACGTTGGCCGGCAGTCCCAGGAAGATCAGCAAGGGAAGGGTTATAAGGGAGCCGCTTCCGGCCAGTGTATTGATATATCCGGAAATAAGTCCTACCAATAAAAGCAGCAGAATATTTGCCAGGGTAAGGCTTTCTAACATTTCACAAAAATAGGAATAACAATGTAACTGAACAATAGAAAAGAATCAGAAGTCACTAACAAATAGGCATGGGGCGATGTTGATAAAAGCCAAATAGTCATTATTCCAGTTGGATTGTAAAGCCGGCTCCTGTTATTTTCGATATGTCTTTTGTCATTTCTTATGTGTTATGCCTTAGCCTGATTTGAAAAATTCGGTTAACGGGGTTTTCAATGTTGTAAATCCTGTAACCCTAAAGGCAAAGTATAAAAAATCAGGCTTCCGCCCTGGTCTCGCTTAGATAGAAAAGATTCTCTTTTATTCCGGCGTAGGCTCATACTTCAAGAAAAACATGTAGAAAATCATTCACTTTGTAAAAGAAGAGCTGATTTACAGGCGATTTATTTGCAATTATACTCACCCTTATATGATATTATTTAAAGCTTGCAGCAGAACTTCAATGGCTCTTCGCACTAAGGTTACTTTTTTGTAATTTTACACACTTTTTGATCAGAAAACATAAAAATTTTTATATTATGAAAAAGATTATTCAAACATCTCAGGCTCCACAGGCCATCGGGCCTTACAGCCAGGCTACTGAAAAAGACGGACACCTGTTTATTTCAGGACAGGTGCCGGTTGATCCTGAAGCCGGAAGGATTGTGGAAGCCGGTATAAAGGAGCAAACAGAACAAGTGATGAAAAACATCGGCGCTATACTTAAAGAAGCCGGCTACCGGTATTCGGATATAGTAAAATGCACCTGCTTATTATCAGACATGGATAACTTTGCGGCAATGAATGAAGTATATGCCCGTTATTTTCCTGAAAATCCTCCTGCGCGGGCTGCCTTTGGTGTCGTAAAGCTGCCTTTGGGTGCCTTGATAGAAATAGAATGTATTGCAATGAAATAAAACCGTAAAACTATGATAAAAAGAATGCTGATAACGGCGGCCTTTATTATGGGCCTGCTTCTCCAGGCGATGCCAAAGGAGGGTATGTGGATACCGCTGTTGCTTGACCGTTACAAAGAATCGGATATGCAGGCCATGGGAATGAAGATCACGGCTGAAGACATTTACAGCGTGAACAACGCCAGCTTGAAGGATGCTATCCTGCGTTTTGGCGGCGGATGTACTGCTGAAATTGTCTCCGATAAGGGGCTGATACTTACAAATCATCACTGCGGATACCGGAATATACAGTCACACAGCACCGTGGAGCATGATTATCTTACTGACGGCTTCTGGGCTAAAACCATGGAGCAGGAATTGCCCAACGAAGGGCTCACTGCCACCCGGCTGGTGCGTATGGAAGATGTGACAGATCCTGTGCTGAAAGGTATTGAGCAGGACCTCAGCCAGAGGGAACGCAAGAAAATCATTAATGAGCGGATTGAAGAGATTACTGCGCAAGCTGTGAAAGGTACGCACTACGAAGCCAGTGTCGAGCCTTTTTACTATGGAAACCAGTACTTCATGTTTGTTACTGAAACATTCAGGGATGTCCGACTGGTGGGTGCTCCTCCTTCTTCCATTGGGAAATTTGGCGGCGACACTGATAACTGGATGTGGCCACGCCATACAGGCGATTTTTCTGTATTCAGGATTTATGTGAACAAGGACAATAATCCTGCAGAATATTCCGAAGATAATGTGCCTTATAAGCCTATAAAGCATTTGAAGATTTCACTTGAAGGATATGAAAAGGATGATTTCACTTTCGTTTTCGGGTATCCCGGCCGCACTCAGCAGTATCTTACCAGCCATGCCATTGACATGATCGTGAATCATGAGAACCCTGCCCGTATTGATCTTCGTGAGCAGCGGCTTGCAGTAATGGATGCTTACATGAAAGAAAGCGACAAGGTTAGAATACAGTATTCAGCTAAATATGCCGGAGTGGCAAACTATTACAAAAAGTTTCAGGGCGAAAACCGTGGAATTAAACGCATGAATGCCATTGATATTAAGAAGGAAAGGCAGCAAAATTTCATCAATTGGGCTGAAGCTGAGCCTGAGAGAGCCGAACGCTATGCCAGCCTTATGCCTGCCTTTGAGAAAACCTATGAGGAATTGATGCCTTACAATATGGCCTTTGACTACCTGCTGGAAGCCGGCCTTGCTGTGGAAATGGTGCCTTTTGCCCAGAATTTCAGTAAATTGCTCGGCATGGAGTCCGAAGAAGGACTGGCCGAAGCCAGGGAACAAATTCTTCGTTCGGCTGAGAGGTTCTTTAAAGATTATCACAAGCCCCTGGATAAGGAGGTGCTGATCACCCTGTTTGAGGATTATTACAATGAAATAGATCCGGAGTTCCATCCGCATATTTTTAGAACTGTGAAGAAAAAATATGATGGCGACTTCAGAAAGTACGCCAATAGCATATATGAAGAATCCTTTATGGATGAATTGGATGAGGTAAAGGAATTTTTGAGCAAATACAAGCCCGGCAAGAAGGAAAAGATCAAGGAAGACCCGATCTTCGTCCTGTCCACCAGCATATATTCGGTGTATCATCTGAAATTGCAGAAGCAGAGGGAATCGAAGCAGCAAAGGCTCGACAGCCTTTACCGTGTTTACCTGGAAGGGCTTATGAAAATGAAAGAGGATAAGCATTTTTATCCTGATGCCAATTCCACCCTCAGAGTGACCTACGGAAAGGTGGACAGCTATAAACCTAGGAATGCCGTAACTTACCGGCATTACACAACCCTCAACGGGTTATTTGAAAAGGTAGCCCTTGGAGCACATGATTATAAAGCCCCTGATAAATTGCGGGAGCTTTTAGAAGCAAAGGATTACGGACGATATGCTGCAGACGACGGAAGCATGCACACCTGCTTTATAGCTTCCAATCACACCACGGGAGGTAACTCCGGAAGCCCCATATTGAATGCTGAAGGTGAACTGATCGGGATTAATTTCGACAGAAACTGGGAAGGCACAATGAGCGACCTGATGTATGACCCCGACATGTGCCGGAATATTTCAATTGATATACGGTACTGCCTGTTTATTATTGATAAATTTGCCGGTGCGCAACACCTGGTGGAAGAAATGACCATCGTGGAATAATACAGGCATCTTCATACAAAGCATTGATACAGCCCCGGTTCTTCCGGGGCTTTTTGTTTAGTTTATCATATGTTCTGATCTTGTTCGTTTCTTCTTCTGTTTTGTTTAATTTGCCTGGTTTTCCTGTTGCTGCATGATCAGAACACGAATTGGAAATTTGGGAATAGGCCTGATAGTATGAACTTTTTCTTTGCAGTACAGCAATTATTTTTCTATTTTTATGACATAAATCAAACCACAGAAATATGAAACACTGTTACATTTTCTTCATCTTCATATTTAGTTACTGCCATTTGCAGATGAATGCCCAGGGTAGTATTCAGATTTACAAGACAGGCAACAGCCCGCTGGTAAATAACAATATTACGGCCCTTGATTTCGACAGCCAGGGGCGTGTATGGATAGGCACGGCAAACGGCCTTAGTGTATATGATCAGGGTTCATGGACCACCTATACTTCTTCCAACAGCGGGCTTATCAACAATGCGATACAGGATTTGCTGGTGGATGCCAGTGATAATGTGTGGGTTGGAACTCAGGTTGGTGTGGGCAAATTTAACGGCAGCAGCTGGAGCAGCCTTACTACTTCCAACGGGCTTTCCAATAACAATGTGCGATCAATTGGGTTTGATTCACAGGGGAATATCTGGTTTGGTACCACCGGTAGCGGGGTGGATAAATATAACGGTACAAGCTTTACAAATTACAGCTCTACCGATGGCCTGGCACATGATTTTGTACAGGGCATAACTGAAGACCATAGCGGTAATATGTGGTTTGCCACCTCTCTGGGAGTGAGTAAATTTACAGGAACAACCTGGGTAACATATGATGACAGCAATGTATTGCCATCCAACGGTATAAACATGAATGATATAGCTTCGGATTCCGCGGGGCACATCTGGACAGTTGCCAGTAAAGGCTTGAGCTTTAGTGGCGGAGGTGCAGCCCATTATGATCAAAGCAATTGGGAAATCCTCAGGTCACAAAATTCAGGGCTGGTGTACAACGATGTAGTAGATGTGGCTGTGGATGGTTCCAATGCTGTGTGGTTTGCCACGGACGGCGGGGGTGCCAGCTATTTCGACTATACCGACAGCCTGTGGATTACCATCAACACCTCAGATGGCATGCCAAATAATAATTGCCAGGCAGTTGGATTTGACACCAGGGGAAATATATGGTTAGGAACTGATGACGGACTTGCAAAGTTAACACCTGTTAAGATCAATAAAATTAACAAACAGGATGTTACCTGTGATACCATAAAAGGAAACATGGAGATTTTCTATAATTCCGTGAGGAAACCGGTGTGGTTTTCTATTGACAGTGGATCAACTTTTGTGAACTCAAAGGTTTTTACAGGCCTTCAGGCCGGCAATTATCATGTAATGGTCACCGATAGCCTTTCTTTTGTGTATGGTGACATGATCACCCTGGAAGCATTGCCGGTGAGCCATGTTGATCTTGGTCCGGATACCACCATTTGTGAAAATCATGTGATCACCCTGCAAGCCGGTGCAGGATTTCTTACCTATTTGTGGAGCAATGGCCTTACCCAGCAGAGTATCACAGTGGATGGGAGTGTGGCCGGAATCGGAGATCATAATTATCATGTGGTTGTGAGTGATTCTAATCAGTGTTTTACTGCTGATACCGTTAAAGTTACAGTGCAGGATTGCAGCTCGGTACCTGAGTTCAGCATTGAATTGGAGCTGGCACCAAACCCGGTAACAGATGTGTTAGAGATAAAAGCAGGGGAGCCTTTGGAGAGAATATCTGTTTTCTCTTTAGATGGCAGAAAACTTATGTCGAAGCAGCTTGGTCATGCCCCACAGTTACGGACTGATCTTTCATCCCTGCCTTCCGGCACTTATATTATTGAAGTAATTTCCAGTGAAGGCAATAAAGGATACCGGCGTGTAGTCAAGATTTAGTATATAAATAAGTATTTTATTGATATCCCACGGAGCAGTTCCGTTAGGAACGGCAGGCAATATTCAGGCAGAATGACCCATCCAAACTCCGTAGGAGTGGCATATTTTTATTTATCCTTCTTTTTAGCGCTGCAGGTTCCTATGCCCAACAGGCGATAAATTCCACAGAACCCCAAAAAGGCGGTTAACAATAGTATTACTGCAAGTAACCCTACAATTATTGCAATTGTTCCTGTGATAACTCCGGTAAGGATCAAAATACCTACGACTAAAACAATAAATATCCTGATTAAACTATCAGTTTTCCCTACATTCTTTTTCATATTGTTCAGGTTTAATTTTGATAGTTAAACTATAGGGGCCGAAGGAATGTTCATTATAACACACTGTTATAAAAATGAGCTTATGAACTTCAGAAATACTGCCGGAATAATACTCGTTGCTGTGACCATACTTTGCTGTTGTAACAGCATCAAAGCGCAGGCCTATGACCATGTGGCTTTTTATCATAAAATTGTGAAGGAATTTCACTGGAAAGCTGACGGCAGCCTGGAATATCATTTCTACAAGAAACTGGAATTTAATAACACCACTGCGCTGCTGGAAGATTACCATGAAAGCTTTATCGACTATAACCCGCGATATCAGGAGCTGGTTATCAATAAAGCAGTGACTACTACTGCTGAAGGAGACCGCATTGAAGCCTCAGGTGAATCCATACGCGAGCTGGTTGCACCAAGAGCTCGTTACGCTAAAGAATTCAGGCACCTCAAGCGGATTACTGTTACTCATGCAGGCCTTGATTCAGGATCAGTATTGGAGCTGGATTATACTGTCAGGAGTAAAGCAGGATTTCATCCACTGCTTATGCACAGGGAGATTCTGCTCATGGAAGCACCTGTTAAGCGTAAAGTGATCAAAGTAATGCTGCCCGGCGATGATACCCTTTATCATAAAGTTGAACGAATGCGCACGGCTCCGGATATTTCAGAAGATGGAAGTAAAAAGATTTACACCTGGACTTTCGGAAATCTCAAAGCTTATTCATCTGAACCTTTTATGCCGCACCAATATCAGTGGCTTCCGCTTTTGGAGTTTGCCACTGGAAATCCTGCTGAAACAGTTACCTCAGCAATTGCTAAGGCAGCACCTGCGGATACCGGAAAGCCATTTAATCAGGTGATGAAGCCTGTGGATGAAATGTTGAATCTGGGAAACTCTGCCGGGGGTGAGGATATTAATAGCATATACCAGTTTGTGCTTCACAAAATGGATCACTATTATATTCCTCCCGAAGACTACGGGTTTAGGGCCCGCAACTTGTCAGCTGTTTTACAGTCAGGTGGGGGAACTCCGCTTGAACTTGCTTTACTGATGCAAAAAATGCTCGAATATGGTGGCTATAATGCGCAGGTGTTGTATGCCTGCACAAATAGTGGTGAAGATTACGACACCCCTTTGCTTTTTCCTGCTTTTCCCTATGTGAAAATTGATTATGGTGGCAATACATTTATACTTAACCCTGTGGATGAAACAAGATTTGATCCACGTATCAGATTCCCAAAGCTTGTTTTGTATCCACTCAAAAGTGATAAAGTGCTGCCGGCCGTGAAAGATGACCATAACCACCATTATCGCATTGATATAAGCCTGAAAATGGATCCATACGGTAAAATCAAAGGGGATGCTGAAATAACCCTGAAAGGAGGTGTAAATCCTTTCTATGATTTTTTCCTGCATAACGAAACAGCGATTGAAAACCTGGCAGAAGAACTTGGGCTGGATTTTATTGATCCCTTCATAAACGATACTCCTGATTCTACATTTATTAAAGCAAAGGTTGATGCCGGATCACTGCAATCATATTTAGGAATGAAGGCCTTTAGATTTCGTGATTACAGCTACAGCGTAAAGAACTATGATATGGATGACCTCAGACCTAACCGGAGGATTCCGCTCGATGTAAACTTCAGACTAAAAGAGGAGATTCTCATTGAAATGGAAATCTCAGAGTTTTTTAATCTGGTGTCGAAAGAAATGTCGGATTCTGCGGAAAATGAAGCAGGAAAAGTGGCTTTGGAACTGAAGCACTTAGATGACAAACTGGAATACAGCAAGACAATTCAGTTTAAGAAAACCATAGTATCCGGGAAAGAGTATCATGCCATGAGGGAGCTAATTGAAAGATACAACGGGGATCCCGCCCGGGAGATCCTTTTCAGGGATATTGAATAAATAATGCAGGCGAATAGTTGAACAAGGGGTTAATTTCGTCCCTTTAGAGGGTTGTGGTTAGATGAAAAAAATTAATTTTGCAAAACTTCAAATCAAAAATCATGAATCAGCGTAAAGAGTATGTCTGCCCGAAGTGCGGCAACCGGGATTATGAGCTGGATGCTTTTGCAGCAACCGGCGGAGGTTTTGCTAAAATATTCGATGTGCAGAACAAGAAATACACTACTGTTACTTGCAGGCAGTGTAAATACACTGAAATTTACAAGGGCAGTACCAGTACCCTTGGAAATGTTCTTGACTTTTTTACCGGCTGATAAAACAAGGGATTATGGGTAAAGGAAACAGTGAGGATCTTTTCAAGAAACTGGTAGCTCATGCCAAGGAATACGGTTTTATATTCCAGTCAAGTGAGATCTATGACGGTCTGAGTGCGGCATATGATTACGGGCAGTTTGGTGTTGAACTGAAAAACAACATCAAGGACTACTGGTGGAAATCCATGGTGCAGTATCATGAGAATATTGTGGGGCTTGATTCGGCCATCTTTATGCACCCGGCTACCTGGAAGGCATCCGGGCATCTGGAAGCATTCAACGATCCGATGATCGATAATAAAGACTCCAAAAAGCGGTACCGTGCCGATGAGCTGATCGAAAGTCATCTGGATAAGTTGCAGGAAAAGATTAAGAAGGAGATAAAAAAAGCCGGAAAACGCTTTGGGGAAGATTTTGATGAGGTAAAATTCCGCGAAACCAATCCGCGGGTGATAAGATATACAGAGAAAATCACGGCCCTTAAGAACCGGATGAATAAGGCGCTGGAAAACGGGCAGCTTGAAGAGGTTAAAAAAATCATTGAAGAAGAGAATATTACCTGCCCGGTTTCAGGGTCTGCCAACTGGACCAATGTAAGGCAGTTTAACCTGATGTTTTCCACAGAGCTTGGCTCCACGGCCGATGCTAACAATAATATCTATCTGCGTCCTGAAACAGCACAGGGAATATTTGTGAATTACCTGAATGTGCAGAAGTCCGGAAGGATGAAGCTCCCCTTCGGTATTGCTCAGATAGGAAAAGCTTTTCGTAACGAAATTGTTGCACGGCAGTTTATCTTCCGCATGCGGGAATTCGAGCAGATGGAAATGCAGTTTTTTGTACGTCCCGGGACGGAAATGGAATGGTTCAACTTTTGGAAAGAGGAAAGAATAAAGTGGCATAAAGCACTGGGGCTGGGCGATACCTATTACCAGTTATATGCACATGAAAAGCTGGCGCATTATGCCAATGCAGCCTATGATATCGAGTTCAGATTCCCCTTCGGATTCAAGGAACTGGAAGGGATTCATTCACGGACTGATTTTGATCTTGGCGCTCATCAAAAGCATTCCGGTAAAAAGCTGCAGTACTATGATCCCGAAACCAATGAAAGCTATATTCCATACGTAGTGGAAACATCCATAGGTCTGGACAGGATGTTCCTGGCTGTACTCACTGCGGCTTATACAGAAGAGCAGCTGGAAGACGGATCAGAAAGGGTAGTTTTAAAAATTCCTCCTTCACTTGCACCATATAAGGCAGCTATACTGCCACTTATAAAGAAAGATGGTCTTCCGGAGAAAGCACGTGACATAATGAAACAACTAAAATACCGTTTAATGTGTCACTATGAGGAAAAAGATACCATTGGTAAGCGGTATCGCCGGCATGATGCTATTGGGACACCCTATTGTATTACGGTTGATCATCAAACACTGGAAGATAATACAGTGACAATCAGGGAGCGCGACAGCATGAAACAAGAACGCGTGGCGATTGTTAAACTGGAAGAGATGATACAAAAGCGGTTAAATTTTCTTTAAGCCTGAATGTTTTGTAATACCGCTTTTTATAACTGCCCCCTTTGTGGGGCAGTTTCTTTATGAATAACGGCTTGCTTCATCAAAATCAGGATCCACTTTTATGAGCTTGTAAACTTTATCAGACCTTCTCACGGTTTTCTCTACTGTAAAAGAACATGTTTCGCCTTTTCGGGTGGTGTTTACCCGCTGCAAATCCACCCTTATCTCTGGTACTTTCTGTTCAATAACACCGGTAGTGGGCCCTGATATCAGGATTTGATCTCCTGTGGAAAGTTCATCGGTAAGCATTTGGACTTCCGCTACCCCAATCTTTGAATAATAATTGGTGACATTTCCCACGAAGATTTTTTTCGTGCTGGCTTGTGATCCGGGTTTTCTGGTCCATTCACCCAGCTTTTTCCCCAAATAATATCCTTCCCAAAAGCCGCGGTTATAGACACTTTTCAGGCTTTCATTCCAGTCTTTGATTTTTTCTTCGGAAAAAGACCCGTCAAAATAAGCCTCAGTAGCTTCACGGTAAACAGACACTACAGTCTTCACATATTCCGGTGACCGTCCCCGTCCTTCTATCTTTAAAACACTAACGCCTGCCATGAGGATTTTGTCCAGGAAATCAACCGTTTTGAGGTCTTTAGGCGACATGATGTATTCATTATCCACTTCCATTTCCACTTCCTGCCGGGAATCAAACACTCGGTAGGGACGGCGGCAGGGCTGAAGGCAGGCCCCGCGATTGGCAGATGAGTTCAGCAAGTCAAGGCTCATATAGCACTTTCCTGAAACGGCCATGCACAATGCTCCGTGCACAAACATTTCCAGTTGAACCAGCTCTCCACGCGGCCCGCGGATATTATTCTCCTTTATGGCCTCTGAAATGGCTTTTACCTGCCGTATATTCAGTTCACGTGCCATCACCATTACATCAGCAAACCGGGAATAATATTTCACAGCTTCTATATTGGTGATATTGGTTTGAGTGGACATATGCACTTCCAGCCCGGTGTGCCGGGCATAATTGATCACTGCCATATCAGAGGCAATTACAGCACTTATGCGGTTCCCTTTTGCGGCATCCAGTATGCGGCGCATCTCCTCCAGCTCCTGGTCATAAACCACTGTATTCACCGTAAGGTATGTTTTTACATTATTGCTTCTGCACCTGGCGGATATTTCAGCCAGGTCGTCCAGGCTGAAGTTGCGTGATGATTTTGATCGCATATTCAAATGTCCGGTGCCGAAGTAAACAGAAGATGCACCTGCATTGATGGCTGCCGACAGCGACTCGAATGAACCCACCGGAGCCATTATCTCAATACCGGAAGTAGCATGTTTCATGAGCTGAATTTCTTTTTAGATCCCACAGAACTGAAAAACAGAAACTGTACGAGTAATATCATTACAATGGTGAGTAATGAGCTGATAAGTGAACGGCTGAGGGTCTGGAAAAATTCTGTTATTCTGAACGATTCAATGTAAAAATATACGCTATGGTGAATAAGGACAAGAATAGAGCTATAGTATAAAATCCATCTAACACCCATGCTACGGATAGTAGGGCGGGTTTCAGTATCCTCATCATCTCTTTTGCTCAGTGAGCTGATAAGAAAAGGCCTCACAAAGGCAGCGAAAACAGAGGCAAAAGCGTGCATGCCCGGAGTACCTGCAAAGAGGTCCACCGAATAGCCCAGCAGGAATGCTATAATGAGACTTAGCGAGCGGGAAATATCGAAGGGTAAAAGCAGGATGAACATTATGTAAAGGTATGGATTCAGGTAACCGCCAATGTTTACATGATTAAGGATCAATCCCTGAACCAGAACGAAAAGGATAAACCAGAATACGTAACGGACAGTTTCATTAATCTTCATTATCTATGTCCTCCATTTAGTTCCTGTTGTTCTTTCTTCATCAGGTTTTTGATCACATACACATATTCGGTGGTTTTATAGTCTTCGGAAAACTCAATTTCAATATCGTAAAAACTGTCTCCCGACTGCAGCTGAGCATCCACCACTGTGCCTACCATTATGTTTTCATGAAACAGCAGCGAATTGCCGCTGGTAACAATAGTATCACCCTTGTTGATTTTCACATGCGAAGGAATATCATTGAGTTGTCCGTGCCTGTAATTGCCCCCCGGCCAGGTGACAAATCCTTTGTGCTTTGTTTTCTTCAGCATTACGCTAAGGAGGGTTTGCTTGTGCAGTACAGAATTCACCGTGCTAAAGTTATTTGAAACATCCAACACTATACCAACTACTCCATCAGAAGATATTACTCCCATATTTTTTTCAATGCCCTGGTTTTTACCCTTATTGATCATCCAGATGTTATTGCGGTGCGATACAGGCGATGAGATAACACGGGCCGGAATGTAGCTGAACTGCCGGCGGTAGAGCGTATCCTTATAGCGCACCGTATTTACTGGTGTTTTCATAAAGGCATAGGAGGATGCATTCCTGAGGCGGGCATTTTCTTCCGACAGTCTTTCATTTTGGCTGTTCAGGTCGAAATATCCCTTCACCTCATTGGTAAATTCATAGATTTTACCTGTAACCTGACCGGAGGAATGAATAAAAACATTCTGGTGATAGTGGTTCTGCTGAACAATAATGTAGGCTGCCAGCACTTCAAGAACCAGGAACAGAAAAAAGAAATTATATTTCCATATAAACAGGATCAGGTTACGCATAGATCATCAGCCTGGTTTTTATTTGATCAGGAAGGTGAACTTATCGAAGTTCTTAAGAGCGATACCTGTACCCCTGGCCACCGCTCTGATGGGATCTTCAGCCACGTGCACCGGCAGCTTGGTCTTCATCTGGATACGTTTGTCAAGCCCTCGGAGCATAGAGCCTCCACCGGCAAGGTAGATACCTGTTTTAAAGATATCAGCAGACAATTCCGGAGGCGTCATTTCCAGGGCATTGAGTACTGCCGTCTCTATCTTTGATATTGATTTATCCAGGGAATGAGCGATTTCAGCATAGTTAACCATTATTTCCTTGGGGATTCCTGTAAGCATATCACGACCATGTACAGGATAATCCTCCGGAGGGTTATCTATTTCGGTCATGGCAGCACCCACCTGGATTTTGATCCGCTCAGCCGTGCGCTCACCAATACTGATATTATGCTGCTTACGCATGTATTGCATAATGTCCTGGGTAAAATCATCACCGGCTATCCTGATGGATTTGTTGTTGACGATTCCGCCCAGAGCAATCACAGCTATTTCACTGGTACCCCCTCCAATGTCAATTATCATATTACCGGATGGCTCCAGCACGTCTATGCCTATACCTATTGCGGCCGCCATAGGCTCATGGATAAGCCTTACATCACGCGCTCCTGCCTGCTCTGCTGACTCACGCACAGCACGTTCTTCCACTTCTGTGATACCGGAAGGGATGCAAACCACCATTTTTAGAGATGGTGGAAACAGTGTATTCCTGGAACCTATCATTTTGATGAATTCCCGGATCATGTATTCTGCAGCCTGAAAATTGGCAATAACACCGTCGCGCAGCGGACGGATGGTAATTATTTCCTGATGTGTTTTCCCGTGCATCATCATAGCCTTTTTTCCAACGGCTATAATTTTTTCAGTCCTTCTGTCAATGGCTACTATTGACGGCTCATCAATAACCACTTTATCATTGTGGATGATAATGGTATTGGCTGTTCCAAGGTCTATAGCTATCTCTTTATTGAAAAATGAAAACAGTCCCATGTGCTATATAATGATTTTGCTTGCTAAAATGAACCGGTAAAGATACAACAGCTTTTTGTTTTTTCAGAATTTTAATGCTTAAAATGCCGGCATCCTGTAAATACCATTGCAAGATTGTTATTGTCGCAGTAATCAATGGAATCCTGATCACGTTTTGACCCTCCGGGTTGAATTATGGCAGTAATACCGTTCTGATGTGCCAGTTCAACACTGTCAGCAAAAGGAAAAAATGCATCAGAGGCCATGATGGCGCCATTGAGGTCAAAGCCAAACCTTTGTGCTTTATCAATTGCCTGCTTCAAAGCATCAATCCTTGAGGTTTGTCCCACACCACTTGACAACAACTGATTACCCTTAGCCAGCACAATAGCATTGGACTTGGTATGTTTAACAGCTTTCATCCCAAAAACAAGATCACTGATCTGCGACTGATCCGGAGCCTTTTTGGTAACCACGTTAAGCTCTGAAGCAACGGCCATTTTCCTGTCCCTGTCCTGAACCAGGTAGCCATTCAACATGGTTCTTACCTGCTGGTTACTGAAGATTTTCTGTTTCTGCTTTAATAAAATCCTGTTCTTTTTCTGTTTGAGTACTTCCAGGGCATCTTCATCAAAATCAGGTGCCACCAGCACTTCAAAAAATAACTTGTTGATTTCTTCAGCCACTTCCCTGTTCACCCGGCTATTGGTAAGCAGCACCCCTCCAAAGGCTGAAACCGGATCTCCGGCCAGGGCATCTTTCCATGCACTGACGATATCTTCCCGCTGAGCAAGGCCGCAAGCATTTGTATGTTTGAGTATGGCAAATGTAATTCCTTCAAATTCCTCCACCAGATGTACCCCGGCATCTATATCCACTATATTGTTATAAGAGATGGCCTTGCCATGTAACTGTTCAAAAGCTTCGTCCAGCTTTCCATAGAATTTACCCTGCTGGTGAGGGTTCTCCCCGTAGCGAAGCTGTTGTCCGTCATCACTGCTAATGCGAAGTCCCTCCAGCTGCTTATCGGCACTAAAATAGTTGAATATGGCTGTGTCGTAGCCTGAGGATATTTCAAAAGCGGCAGCAGCAAAATATTTCCGCTGTTCTTCACTGGTGTTGCTATTCTGCTCTTTAATGATATTATAAAGCTGTTCGTAATATTTCTGTGAAGGGATTACAACTACATCCTGGTAATTTTTGGCTGCAGCGCGGATAAGTGAAATGCCGCCAATGTCAATTTTCTCAACGATATCCTCATGAGAAGCCCCTGCTGTAACAGTTTCTTCAAAAGGATAAAGATCCACTATCACCAGGTCTATATCAGGAATATTATACTGTATGCAGGCTTCATTATCCTGCTGGTTGTTTCGACGGTTAAGAATTCCGCCGAAAACCAGCGGATGCAATGTTTTAACTCGCCCTCCTAAAATGGAAGGATAATCGGTGAGTGATTCCACTGATTTAACCCCGATCCCCAGCTCCTGTATGTAGCGGTAGGTGCCACCGGTGGAGTAAATGGTTACTTCCTGCTCATCCAGCAGTTTTACTATTCGATCAATATGTTCCTTATGGAAGACTGAAATCAAAGCATTCTTAATCTTTCTCATATACCGGCATCTTTTATAAGTTGCTATCAAACAACTGCTTAAATGTTTGCAAATTGCATTTTTAATGCATGCAATTTTAAGAAAAAAGTTCATGCAAAACAACTGTAGAGGATAGGTAAATATATCATACCTTTACAAAGTAAAATATGATTATTCTGCGACTCATACGGGAAAGCTACCTCTTTGCCTTGCAGGCACTCTTTGGTAACAAGCTGCGGACACTGCTTTCGCTGCTGGGTATTACCATAGGGATTTTTGCCATAATTTTCGTTCTCACCACCGTTGATTCCATGGAAAAGACTATCCGCAGCAGCATGGAATCCCTTGGTAAAAGCACTATTTTCATTCAAAAGTGGCCCTGGGGATATGGCGGGGAATATCAGTGGTGGGAATATGTAAACCGGCCTGAACCTGACTTGCAGGAAATGAGAGAGCTGAAGGATAGAGTACACGGGGCTGATGCCATGGCTTTTTTAGCCAGTACCAGCAGGACAGTGCAATACAGGGAAAATAATGTGGAGCAGGTGACTGTAATTGGTATCAGCCATGATTACAATAAAATTGAAGATATCACCATGCAACGGGGGCGTTACTTTACACGGAATGAAAGTCGCCTTGGGTCTAATGTAATTATCCTCGGATATGATATTGCCAGCGCATTATTTCCACGCTCTAATCCTGTCGGGAAAGAAGTGGAAGTATTCGGACGGAAGCTCACGGTTATCGGATCAATTGAAAAGAAGGGACTGAACAATTTCGGTATGTCGCCAGATCAGCAGGCGTATATTCCTGTTAATTATATGAGAACGGTGGTTGACCTGAGAAGAGGAAATTTTGGGCAGGCAATTATGACTCGTGCCGGAGAAAATATACCTTCCGGAATGTTTATCGGCGAACTGAAAGCTGCAATGCGAGCAATACGAAGCATTAAACCTGATGAAAAAGATAATTTTGCTGTAAATGAAGTGGATGTGGCCAGCAGAAATCTTTCGCAATTGTTTAGCTCCATCTCTGTTATAGGATGGTTCATAGGGGGAATTTCAATTTTTGTCGGAATGTTTGGAATTGCAAATATCATGTTTGTCTCGGTAAGGGAACGTACCAGGATTATCGGGATTCAAAAGGCACTTGGAGCAAAAAACTATTTCATTTTATTGCAGTTTTTATTTGAAGCCATTATCCTTGCATTGCTGGGAGGATTACTGGGCTTATTCCTGGTGTGGGTGATCACGGTGATCCTTGCAGACATAAAAATTGCTGAGGTTGAATTTACTTTATACCTGAACAGGTCAAACATTATGCTTGGGTTATTCGTTTCCATCATAGCAGGGATTCTTGCAGGAATTATACCTGCCTTTTCCGCTGCCCGGATGAATCCGGTTGAGGCTATCAGGACCGGCAACTGATAACGAGACATAACAGAATTTTTTAACGCACATCCTGAAAGTTATTGAGTATGCAGCAGAATTTTAGGAATGTCAAAGCGGGTTCCCCCGCACAATTGAGAAGGAGAGCCACTGAAATCAAAAATTAGATAAGATGAAATATTTAAGTATAACACTGGCCTGTATTTTCTTTGGGGTTTTTGGAAAACATGCTCTGAAAGTGGATGAAGCCACAACAGAAATGATTTATGGTGGTGTGGCTGGTTCCGGGAAGACACAGGAATTTAGGGTGAATATGACGTTGAAAAGAAAGCCTGAAAAGGTTTTTATTGAAGGTTTCCTGATTGATAACTATTATTATCAGGAGTTTACCGTCATACCTGTTAATGACAAACACAAACACTATCCAAAAGCAAAGCAGGAAGATTATCTGGATCATGCGGACAGAAAGGACAGTATACTGGTAAGTTTTTCAAAGCGCTGGAGAGCTGATCAGGCAGGCAATCTCATTCCTCCGCCGGATTCAGAAGAAATTGAAATTCCTGCTGAATACCAGGGGGAAAATCTGGTGATTTACAGGTGGAAGGATGTGCGAAAGTACCTGATAATTACAGAGTTGGATACCCTGGATGAAAAGCGTATGCCATAAACCTGCAGTTTTTTCTTAACATGAAATGAACCCTGAAGCTTACCATCAGCGTTCTATTTCAGTTATATTTGCACCCCTGATTTTCCAGGTTAATATTATTGAAAAAGCAGGAAAATGGCTATCCCGCCATACCGGGATTATTAAAATATCGGATAAGAAAAAACGGGCATGATCCGCCTCAGGCGGATTACTGCTTTCCAGTTACCACGCATAAACAGCGGGCTTAAATCCCGTGGTTGGCGGTCACCGGTAAAATAAAAATATTAAACAGATGAAAAAGAAAGCGATACTGATCATAATGGATGGCTGGGCAGAAGCCGAAAACGGTAGTGCCAATGCTATCAGCCAGGCAAACACACCCTATATCGACAGCCTTTACAACAATGATGAAGTGGCGTATACGAGAATCATTACCTCGGGCGAAAAAGTTGGTCTGCCCGAAGGGCAAATGGGCAATTCGGAGGTAGGACACCTGAATTTAGGCGCAGGACGTATTGTGCATCAGGACATAGTCAGGATCAACAAAGCCATTGACAGCGGTGAAATTGATGAAAATGAAACCCTCAATAATGCCTTTAGTTATGCTGAAGAAAATGACAGGGCTGTACACTTTATCGGCCTGGTTTCTGACGGTGGCGTACATTCGTCCATTAAACACCTGAAGAAGCTTACTGCTATGGTAGAGAACACATCCATTGACAAATCCTTCGTGCATGTACTCACTGACGGGCGTGATACAGATCCACGCAGCGGTAAAGGATTTGTGAGCGACCTGCATGATTATCTTACGCCGCAGAAAACAAAGATTGCTTCAGTATGTGGTCGCTATTACACCATGGACCGTGATAAACGCTGGGATCGCATTAAAAAAGGTTACGATCTGATGGTGCATGCGAAGGGTAAGCCTTTTCAAGACCCCGTGGAAGCCATTATAAAATCTTACGAGGATGGCATTACCGATGAATTCATTGAACCTGTGGTGATCGTGGATGAAGAAAACAAACCTGCCGGTATCATACGGGAAGGCGATGTGGTTATATGCTTTAATTTCCGCACCGATCGCTTGCGGCAGATAACTACTGTGTTGAGCCAAAGAGATATGCCTGATTATGACATGAAAAAGCTGGATCTGTATTATGTTACGATGACTCAGTATGACAAAGATTTTAAGGACGTGCACGTGGTTTTCAGTAAGCCTGATCTTATTAATACCATGGGAGAGGTGCTGGAGAAAAACGGGCTCTCACAACTTCGTATAGCTGAGACAGAGAAATATGCCCACGTTACTTTCTTTTTCTCCGGTGGACGCGAGGTGGTTTTTGATAACGAGGACCGCAAGCTGATCCCGTCACCCAAAGTGGCCACTTATGACAAGAAGCCGGAAATGAGCGCTCCCAGGGTTCGTGATGCCGTGGTGGAAAGCCTGAAAGAAAAAAAATACGATTTCATTTGTCTTAATTTCGCAAACCCCGATATGGTTGGGCATACAGGAGATATTGATGCGATTATCAAAGCCCTGGAAACAGTGGATGCCTGCGTGAAAGATGTTGCTGAAACTGCCGTGGAGAATGATTATGCTGTTTTTATTACCTCTGACCATGGAAATGCTGAGCATGCTAAAAATGAAGATGGCTCCCCCAATACCGCCCATTCCACAAATCCGGTACCGCTATTTGTGCTAAACACACCCTATAACAAATTGAAGGAGGGAAAACTGTCGGATATTATCCCAACTATATTAAAAGTGATGGATATTGAGCGCCCGGAGGAAATGACCGGAGAAATTTTAATTAGTTAGCAGCCTGTATAAATCAATAGATTAAAAACCAGATCAGGCATCAATTTTGAAGGCATGGCAAAATTCACTTTTGCTGAAGGCTAAATTTATTAACTTTACCTGAAATTTCGATCAGCAAATATGGACAAGCGATGGGTAACTAAAGCAAAAGGCGACAAGGCGGCTATTGATCGCTTGATCAATGAACTGGGAGTGGACAGGTATATCGCAGGATTACTTGTTCAGCGGGGAATGGATACCTTTGAAAAGGCCAGGCAATTCTTCAGGCCAAGCCTGAAGTACCTGCATGATCCCTTCCTGATGAAGGACATGGATAAGGCGATTGAAAGGATTGACAGTGCCATCCGTAATAATGAAAAAATTCTGGTGTATGGTGATTACGATGTGGATGGAACCACTTCGGTTGCATTGGTGATTTCTTTTCTTAGAGAGTACCATCAAAATATAAGTTTCTACATTCCTGACAGATATGAAGAAGGCTATGGCATTTCCTACAAAGGAATAGATTATGCCTATGCCAATGAATTTACCCTGATCATAGCCCTTGACTGTGGCATTAAAGCTGTGGAAAAGGTAGAATATGCCAGCCAGAAACAAATTGATTTTATCATTTGCGATCATCACCTGCCAGGTGATGTTTTGCCAAATGCTTATGCTATACTTGATCCCAAGCGTGAAGGTGATGAGTATCCATTTAAGGAACTCAGTGGCTGCGGCGTGGGATTTAAATTGATCCAGGCTTTTGCGGAGCATAATGAAATCCCTTTTGAGGAGCTGGAGAAATATCTTGATCTGGTGGTGGTGAGCATAGCATCGGATATAGTGCCAATTGTAGGGGAGAACAGAATACTGGCTTATTACGGCCTGAAGCGGATCAACAAAAGCCCGAGACCAGGAATTGAGGCTATACTGGAATTCAGTAATATAAAACGAAGATTTAATGCCGGCCCTGATGATGATTGCGTATTTAACAAGCAACTCTCCATCAGTGATCTGGTCTTTATTGTGGGGCCCAGGATCAATGCAGCCGGAAGGATGAAAGATGCCAACCAGTCGGTGGAGCTGCTAATTTGCAAGGATAAGCAGTTTTCTCAAAGGATTGGCAAGGAGATCAATCAGAATAATAAAGACCGGAAAGAACTGGACACATCCATTACGGAGCAGGCCAATCGTGTTATTACAGAGGGTGAGGTATTTGAAAACCGGAAATCCATTGTTATCTACAACAAGAACTGGCACAAGGGGATTATCGGGATTGTAGCTTCCAGGCTGATAGAAAAATTCTACAAGCCTACCATCGTGCTTACGATGTCCAACAACGGGTTGATTACCGGGTCTGCCAGGTCGGTGAAGGATTTTGATATTTACCAGGCAATTTCGGCCTGTAATGATCTGCTGGAAAACTTTGGTGGTCACAAATATGCTGCTGGTCTTTCTTTACGTCCGGAGAACCTGGATATTTTCATAGAGCGCTTTGAGGATTATGCTGCAGCCAACATCCTGGAAAGTCAAATGGTTCCTGAGATAGAAATTGATGATGAGCTGCCGCTGGAAGCGATTACTGACAAATTCTACAGGATATTAAAGCAGTTTGCTCCTTTTGGCCCGGGAAATATGTCACCTGTGTTCATGACCAAAAGAGTGGTTGATAACGGAGGTTCAAGAATAGTTGGTAAAAATCACCTGAAGTTCAGAGCTGCGAATCCGGATAATTATGATTTGCAGTTTTCTGCTATTGCCTTTCAGCAGGGTCATCATTGGGAAAGCATGAAAAAAATGATCCCTTTTGATATCTGTTATCATGTGGAGGAAAATGAATGGAACGGCAAAAAGTCTTTGCAATTAAACATTAAAGATATTATATTTCCCGACGGGCAATAAATCTTTTTACCCGTGATAAGAAAAGAAACAGTAGAGGAAATCAAAAATACAGCCCGCATAGAGGAGGTTGTGGGTGAGTTCGTTAACCTGAAGCGCAGGGGAGCGAATATGATTGGCTTATGCCCTTTTCACAACGAAAAAACTCCTTCCTTTACTGTTAGCCCTTCTAAAGGCTTTTATAAATGCTTTGGATGCGGAGCCTCAGGCGATTCAGCCCGCTTCCTCATGGAGCATGAAAAATACTCATATCCTGAATCCTTACGTTACCTGGCTTCAAAATATAATATTCATATAGAGGAAACCCAACAAACGGAAGAAGAAAAGAAGGAGGAAAAGGAAAGGGAAACTCTCTATGCTGTCAACAGTTTTGCTGCCACCCACTTTGCTGACAGGCTGTGGAATACTGATGAAGGTAAATCAATCGGGTTATCATATTTCCGTAACCGGGGATTTACGGATGCAATAATAGAAAAGTTTCAACTGGGTTACAGCCCTGAAAAATGGGATGACCTCACGGCTGCAGCACTTAATAAGGGCTATAAGCTGGAGTATCTGGACAGGGCCGGGCTTACCATCTCAAAAAATAAGCGCGATTATGACCGGTTCCGTAACCGTGTGATGTTTCCCATTCATAATCTTTCGGGCCGGGTTATCGGGTTCGGCGGCAGGATACTGAAGAGCGACAAGAAAAAGCCCAAGTATGTCAATTCTCCCGAAACCGAGATTTACAATAAAAGTAAGATACTTTACGGGATACATTTTGCGCGCACACCCATTGCCAAAGAAGATGAATGCTTCCTTACAGAAGGATATACCGATGTAATTTCACTGCATCAGGCCGGAATTGAAAATGTGGTGGCTTCTTCAGGTACTTCTCTCACCAAAGAGCAGATTAGTCTGGTAAAGCGATATACCCAAAATATCACTATCTTGTATGACGGGGATGAAGCAGGTATTAAGGCTTCATTCCGCGGCATCGATATGATCCTGGAACAGGGAATGAATGTAAAGGTGGTTCTTTTTCCTGAAGGTGAAGATCCTGATTCCTATGCACGGCAGCACCGCTCGGAACAAACCATGAACTTTATCCGTGAAAACGCACGCGATTTTATCACCTTTAAAACCAGTGTGCTGCTGGATGAAGTGAAAAATGATCCGGTGAAAAGAGCCGGGCTGATCAAGGGAATTGTGGAAACCATCAGCAAAATCCCGGATCAGATCAAGCGCACTGTTTATATTTCCGAATGCTCTTCTCTGCTCAATATGCAGGAGCAAACCCTGATGAATGAGCTGAATAAGTTGTTGAGAAGTAGTTACAGGAAAAAACAGCATAAGGATGATAATGTAACTGAGGCTACGCCTGAAGCGGTTACTATTCCAACCGAACATAAGGATCCGGACCAGGAAGCTATTGAAGCGCAGGAACGCAACATCATCAGGATACTGCTGAACTATGGCAGGCTGTTTTTCACATCCACAGGGGTGGCCGCTCAGGATGAACAGGAAAATGAATCTGTCAATGTGGCTGATGCTGTCGTAACAGATATCTTACAGGATGATATTTCTTTTACAATTCCTCTTTATCAGAAAATATTCGATATATTCAAGAGATTTATAGATGAGGGTGAAGTTAAAGAAGATAAGTATTTCACTCAACATGAGGATAAGGATATTGCACGTACCTCAATTGATTTGCTTACTGAACCTGTGGCGCTGAGTAAGAACTGGAAGGAAAAGCATAAGATTTATGTGCAACGGGAATCCGATGCTCTTGAGCGGGCAGTTGTACATTCGTTGCTTGCATTTAAGCTGGATAAATTAAAGCAGCATAAAAAAGTGTTGCTTGAAAATCTAAAAAAAGCCAATGGTAGTGAACCTGGAGAGGATGTACTGATTATTATGAGCGATATAAAAAACATCAACAAAAAGGTGATGCTTATTGCAGATAAGCTTGGACGAATAGTGCTAAGGTAAAATATCCGGATGAATTTCACTGAAAAGCAAATAGAAGAAATATACAGGCTCGCAGGCTTGGATCCGTCGGCAGATGAGAAGCAAAGAATGATTACTGATCTGCAGGAAATCATGGAATTGACTAAACCCATGACAGAAGCACCTGCAGCGAAATGTAGGCCATTGATATATCCGCGGGAATCCTTGGGATCCCTGAGAGAGGATGTGCCTGATGAAAAGCCGGATAAAGATAAGAAAATCAGAAACAGGCAGGATAATAAGTATTTTGTTGTGAAGAAGAGTCTGAAAAATATATCAGAGGAATGACCCGAAGAAAATCTATATTATTCATAAATACCAATAAGGTTTGGGGAGGAGGCGAGAAGTGGCATTACGACATGGCCTCCCTTCTTTATAAACGGAATTACAGTGTAAATGTATTCGCACACTGTGATGGTGATTTGATAAAAAGGTGCAGTGAAGCAAATATCCCGGTATCCGGAATAAAAATCAATAAGCTTTCTTTTCTTGATCCCCTGGCCTTAGTATTATTGAAAAAGCGAATCGTCAGGATACGTCCTGATGTAGTTATCCTGAATCTTCCATCAGATATGAAAGCCGCCGGACTGGCTGCAAAACTGGCGGGAGTTGAAAATATCCTTTATCGCCGGGGAACTGCACTGCCTGTAAATCCACACCCGGTGAACCGCTGGTTTTTCAGGAATGTACTCAGCGGGGTAATCGTTAATTCGAGAAAAACCAGGGAGCTGATTAATGAAAGGTGCAAGCTGATTGATGATGATAAAATCCATGTGGTATATAACGGCATTGATGAGATACCACAGGAAGAAGAAATACAGCCCATCCTTCCCGGGAAACTTATCATAGGAAACGCGGGCAGGCTGGAGCATCAGAAGGGACAGTACAGGCTAATTGAGCTGGCATTGTCACTAAAGGAAGAAGGTCTTGATTTTGAAATACGCATTGCCGGGAGTGGCCCATTGCATGAGCAGCTTCAGAAAGAGATAATTCAAAACGGACTGCAAAATGAGGTTAAGCTGCTTGGCTTTATGGATGATATGTCAGTTTTTTACAGTTCCATCTCCGTATTTGTGTTGCCTTCGAGCTGGGAGGGATTTGGGTATGTTATGGCTGAAGCGATGGCGCACCGGCGGCCTGTAATTGCTTTTGATGTCAGTTCAAATCCTGAAATAGTTAGTCATGATGAAAACGGTTACCTGGTGCCCTTCGGGGATATCAATCAATTGAAGGAACAGCTGATTACACTGGCGGGCAACCGCGATCTGTTGGATGAGCTGGGCAGGAATGCCCGCCGGATGGTGCTTGAAAAATTCACCCTGGAAAGAGCTGCGGCTCAAATAGAAAATATCATTAATCTTTAGTGAAAATGGATCTTCTGCCCCATAGTAAAAAGGAATAAAAGAAAGCAAAGAAGGTTGCGCCAACCTGTGTCTCCAGGGTGTCCTCAGTAATCATTGACAGGAGGACAATGATCAGAAAAACTATAAAAAGCGCTTCTTCCCATGCGCGAGCTGCAAATACGGGATAAAAGATCATTAGCAGAAAGAGAGCCAGCCCTGCAAGACCCAAAGTTGCTCCCACTCTCAGGTATTGATTATGTGCCTGCAATCTAAACTGCTCCTCCAGCATTGAATCCATTTCCTGATACTCCCGGTGGAATTCATCGGTAATATCGCCTGTTCCTACTCCCTTTACAGGGTTTTTTTTGATAATGCCAACGGCTGCTTTCCAGTATTCCAGTCTTTGCATCACGGAATGGCCACTGGGGTTGCCCTGCTGCTGATAATTCTTGTATTCGTAGATAATCTGTGATAATCTGGCCCGCAGTGATGACCGTTGTATATAGTTCACATTAGCGATACCGCGCTCAACAGCTTTGATTTCCTCATCACTAAGACTGTTCACACCCCTGGCATCTTTTCTAAGGCCTTTGGAATTAAGGAAGCGAATAAGTGTATATTTCAGTTCCTGACCTTTCTCATCATATCCTGAATAGGGAATATCACTGCGTTTGTTCCATGCTTCCTTTAATTCCTTCTCGGAAATATAGATGTAAATATAATGCCCGTTTTCATGCCAGGTGCTTAAGGTATCATGAAAATAAGGATTTCCGCGGGCGGTGGTGTCTTCCAGGCTGCTGAAGTCAACATCAGGAGCCACCAGCTCTTCATGTACAACCTGGCTTGCGAATAGGAATCCGAAAAGTGCCAGAACCACCAGCCCGGTAATCCCGGCTATTCTTATCCAGGGCTTGCCTTTGCTGAAAATCAGATATAGCAGCATGCCGATACCAAGAATGATGGTAATGCCAAGTCCGGTAACCGATTCAAGCAGAATAAGAAATGTCAGTATCCAGATGGCCGGAATAACCATGGCGATTTTCATGGTCCACATCATGGCTTTCCATGAAAAGTAAAGAAGGGCAAAGAAAGCGAGGCTTAGCATTAATCCAAACCGGATGTGAGAAATAAATGGGGAAATATCCCGGGTATCCAGCACATCGCTGGTGATTAAAATATAGGTGGAGATAAAAGACCCCGCAAGCACTGCTGCAATAAAGAATCCGATAACATAATTCCACTGGCGGCGGCTCAGCGGAGGCCCGGTGGATATCATGAACGGCAGGATAAGCAAAGGAAGCTTTATCCTTAGCTCTTTCAAGCCATGCTCCAGATTGGCAGAGTATATTAAACCGATCAGGAACAGGATGTATATGCCTGCAATCATCCAGGCCGAAGGAACACGAAAGAACTGCCGGGTGCGTTGCCAGGGTTTGCTGCTCAATAACCAGCCTGCAGCCAGCATGAACTGTGATACGCTGATCATAAAATTGGACAGGGGTAATGAGGCTGCCAGCAGTACCAGGGCAACAAAATAAATCTTCTCACCAATCAAAGCTTTACTGGTAACTATCTTCAAAACTTTTCTCCTCCTATGGTTTCCTGATTGTCTTCACGTTTTTGCAAAATTAGCTGTAAACTTTTAGCATACCGTAAATAGTTTGCATATGCGTTGTTTCGGCATATAATATAACCGTGGACTCCGTCCAGAATGCCGCCTCTGAATAAGTAATCACGTAGAAATCGAAACGCAGGGTTGAATATCATTTTAATCAACACTGCGGCTTGTTTTTTGTTTAATTGCTGATTTGCGTAAATGCTTGAGAATTTATTTATCTGACTGATATGCTCATCCACAGTATAAAACGAATAATGCAACAAATCACCCTGCAGATGGTGGATGCTTACCTTCTGGTTAAAAACAGGTTTTTCATGGATTTCGCCCTGCCACCCGGCTTCTTTCCGGTTGAAAATCCTGATTTTCCTGTCGGGATACCAGCCGGAATGCCTGATCCATTTTCCGCAATAATTGGTAAGCCGGTTAACGCTGAAGGCTTTGCTTTTATGGTCATTTTCTTTCAAATGCAATATGGATTCCCTTAACCTGTTGCTGAGCGCTTCATCAGCATCAACCGAGAGTATAAAATCATGCGCAGCCAGTGAATTTGCATAATTTTTAGATTTTGAATACCCCTGCCATTCACGGCTGAAAAAGTTAACGCCGAAAGCCTTGCATATCTGTGGCGTTTTATCCTCAGAAAAGGAATCAAGAACAACAATTTCATCGGCTATGCCCTGCAGTGATTTCAGGCATCTTTCGATGTTTCGCTCTTCATTGTATGTTATGATTACAGCTGATATCTTCATTTTTTATTCTGACCAGAATTTGGGTGAAATAAGTATAAGAACAGTAAAGAGTTCAAGCCTGCCCATTAGCATTAAAAAGGACAGTATCCACTTACCTGCTGCGGGTATGGCCGCATAGTTATCAACCGGCCCCACGTTTCCGATTGCCGGCCCGATATTTCCAAGCGTAGCAATAGCTGATCCTATGGCCGTGTCAAAGTCAAGTCCGGTTAAAATCATTGCGAGTGTGCCGAAAGCAAATATAAGGATGTAAAGAACAAAAAAGGCAAGGATGTTTGAAACGATATCCCTGGTAACTGCTTTGTCATTCAATCTTACAGGTATAAATGCACGTGGATGAATAAGGCGTCTGAATTCCACGGCGGTGCTTTTGAGAACCATCAGTTGCCGGACAGCCTTAATGCCGCCACCGGTTGATCCGGCTGAGCCCCCGGTAAACATCAGCAGGAATAAAAAAATCCATATGAATGAGGGCCAGGCCAGGTAATCAGTGGTAACATAGCCTGTGGTTGTAGTTATGGATACCACTTGAAATAGTGAATCCCTGAAGGCTTTTTCGGTGGAAATATCTGTTTTCAGAATAAGTAGTACGCCAATAATAATAGTTACCGAACCCATAAGTTTCAGGTAGTAGCGGTATTCTTCATTGCGCCAGACGTCTTTCAGCCTGCCCTGCAGTGAAAGATAGTGAAGGGCGAAATTAGTACCTGCCAGCACCATGAAAACAATGATAACGTATTGAATATATGGAGAATAACCTGCAATGCTTGAGTTTTGAGTTGAGAAACCGCCTGTGGCTACGGTTCCGAAGGTGTGGCACAGGGAGTTGAATAAATCCATTCCACCGGCCATAAGTAAAATTGTTTGCACAATAGTAAGGAGTAAGTATATCCCCCAAAGCCTTTTTGCTGTACCGGCAATTCTGGGGTGAAGCTTGTCAGGCACCGGGCCGGGAACTTCTGCCACAAACAGCTGCATGCCCCCGATTCCGAGTATGGGCAAAATGGCCAGCGAAAGCACGATTATTCCCATACCACCGATCCAGTGAGTAAGGCTTCGCCAGAAGAGGATGCCTTTCGGAAGGGATTCGATATCAGTTAAAATGGAAGCACCCGTGGTGGTAAAGCCCGACATGGTTTCAAAAAAGGCATTTGAAAATGAGGGAATAGCTCCACTAAGAATAAATGGCAGAGTGCCAAATAATGAAATAAAGATCCATGCAAAGGTTACGATCACGTAGCCTTCGCGTTTTCCTAACGCCTTGCGGTCAGCCGGGCGCCCGAGAAAATAGATGCCTGTACCGGAAGCAATGGTTATCAGGGCAGAATAAAGCAGGGCCCTGAAGTCTTCCATCCCGTAATACCATGAGAAACCCAGAGCGGTGAGCATGAAGATCCCTTCAATAACCACCAGCGCACCCAGGATTTTTAGTATAGCCTTAATATTTGTCTTATTCCACTGAGCCATCCCAATACATTTCTATGGCAAATTAAAGAAACTTTTCAGAACAAAGCTCAAATTAATGGAAAAAGCGGTTCACTTTCTGAATGGCATCGGGCAAGGCAAATACCACCACACGGTCATCCGCTTTGATTTGCATATCGCCGGTGGCAATGAGGCTTTCATTTCCCCGGATAATGCCCCCGATGATGGCATGATGCGGGAACCGTAATTGCTTCACCGGCTTTTTAGTTACCAGCGATTTTGGTTTCACTACGAATTCAAGTACTTCAGCGTCCACACCGCTCAGGCATTTCAGGTTGGTTACTTCTGCATCCATGGTAAAGCGGGTGATGTAGCTGGCAGTTATGAGCTTCTTATTGATAATGGTTTCTATTCCGATACTTTGAGCGATATCAATATATTCGATGTTTTCCACCAGTGCAATTACTTTCTTCACCCCAAACCGTTTGGCTAGCAGCGAAGTAAGTATATTGGTCTCGGAATCGTCAGTAACGGCAATAAAGCTGTCAACACTTTTAATTCCCTCCTCCTGCAGCAATTGTAAATCGCGGGCATCACCATTGATGATAAGCGTTTCGTCCAGAATATCCGAGAGCTTTTCACAACGTTTTTCATCCTTTTCAATAAGTTTTACTGAAATCCTGTTTTCAAGCTGACGTGCAGCATATCTTCCGATGCGTCCGCCTCCGATTATCATGATCCGCTTGATCTCCACTTTCTGCTTGCCGCTAAGCTCCATCACCTTTTCAACCCAGTCGGGTTTTGAAATTACATAGGCAAGGTCATTTTCTTCAAAATGGTCGTTACCCTTTGGGATAATAGTCTTTCCATTACGGTGGATAGCTACAGCCCTGAATCCAAGACTGCCGTATTGATTGTCGATATCAATGAGGGTTTTTCCTATTACTTTGGCTTTGTTGTCAAGTGGAATGAGGAAAAGCGACAATTTCCCATGAGAAAACTCAAAGGTTTCGCTCGTTTCTGAATGGTTCAGCAAGTTAGTGATCTCCTTGGCTGCGATGCTTTCAGGGCTGACAATTGCATCAATTCCCAGCTCCCTGAACATGGCCTTATTTTGCCGGGTGAGATATTCAGGATTGTTAACTCTGGCGATGGCACGCTTTGCTCCCAGCTTTTTCGCCAGGATGCAGGTAACAATATTGGTGCGTTCGTCGTGAACCACCGATAACAGCAAGTCGGCATTATTAACCCGTGCTTGTTTCAGCACTTCTGTCGAGGTGGAGTCGCCTGTTATGGTCAGCAGGTCGGTATTTGATTCCACAAGTTCCAGCAGCTCGCGGTGGGGGTCCACTATCGTAATATTATGCTTTTCATCGGAGAGCATTTTCGCCAGATGAAATCCAACTTCTCCGTCTCCGGCTATTACTATATTCATTTACTAGTCCTTTTATTTATTCTTAAGATCGATTGCTTTAGTATAGAAAATCATCATACGGGTAACGTTGCGTATGTATCTTTCTAACCATTTTATACAGCTTTTTTCTTAGTTCGTCTATGTTTATTTTGTTTTTAGCTGAAATAAAAAGAACGGGATGATCTGCAGATGCCATCCAGGTTTTCTTCAGTTCTTCCAGAGGTACATATTCCTTTTCATCAGTTTCCACCAGCATCTCAAATTCCTGCTGCTTCTGCGGATACGCATCAATTTTATTAAATAACAGCAAGTAATCCTTATCGCGGCTTCCAATTTCAGCGAGGGTGGCATCCACCACATTTATTTGTTCTTCGAAATCAGAATGAGATACATCCACCACATGAACAATAATATCAGCTTCTCTTATCTCATCAAGCGTTGATTTGAAGGATTCAACCAGCCCGTGGGGAAGCTTCCTGATAAATCCAACGGTATCAGAAATAAGAAAAGGAAGATTACCAACGGCAAGTTTCCTTACGGTGGTATCCAGGGTAGCAAATAATTTGTTTTCGGCAAACACATCTGATTTAGAAAGCAGATTCATCAATGTTGATTTACCAACATTGGTATATCCAACCAGGGCTACTCTGACAAGCTTTCCACGGTTTTTTCTTTGTGTGGCTTTTTGCCTGTCAATTTGTTCAAGCTGTTTTTTCAGCCTGCTGATTCTGTCGCGTACAATCCGGCGATCGGTTTCAATTTCCCGCTCACCGGGTCCTTTCATTCCAATACCACCTTTTTGCTTGGAAAGGTGAGTCCACATTCCTGTGAGCCGGGGCAGCAGATATTCATACTGAGCCAGTTCAACCTGCACCCTGGCATGTGCAGTTCTTGCGCGCTGTGCAAAAATATCCAGGATAAGGTTGGTGCGGTCCAGCACCTTGCAATTTACCTCTTTCTCAATATTCCTGAGCTGTGAGGGGCTGAGTTCATCATCAAAAACAACCGTATCTATGTCATTGTCTTTAACATAGGCACTGATTTCATTAATCTTCCCGCTGCCCACAAACGTGCGGGGGTTGGGTTTATCTATCTGCTGGATAAATCGCTCATAGGATTCTCCACCGGCCGTTTCCACAAGAAACTCCAGTTCATCAAGATATTCGTCAATCCGGAGCTTATCTTCTTTGCTGGTTATTAGTCCTACCAGTACCACGCGTTCTCCGGTCTGCTCTGTAACTTTCTTCTCTAGCATATCCAATCATAGCAGTTTATTAGAAAACTGCAAAGTTCAAATTTTTGGGAAATTAAAAAGCATTTTACTGCTTATTTTTCATTCACAGGCATCAAAAAGATAATCCGGTTGTTATTAATATCGAAGATTTCTATGCTATAGCTTTCTTTATAATTATGAGCTTCCCGATAATCCTTGAAAGCGGAGTAGGCTTTCAGTATTCCGGCATACAGTGAAAAACTGTTCCTGTGAGGAAATTCAACAAGCATGGAATGCCCGGGGTTCAATTCCCTGTACTGAAAACCTGCAGGGAGTTTTTGCATATCATAATCACCGGTTGGAACAATGCAGCCCACCTCGCTTTCCAGGTTCTCGGGGGCTTTATTGATAGGATTGTCGTGATATAGAATAAAAGCTTTATCTACAGGTAAATCTTGCCTGGTGAGTTCTCTTTTCACAGAATCTTTAAGTTCATAGCAGTGGCGGTAGCTGCCCACGTGGTGCAGATAAATCATGCCATAAGGCCCTGCATTTTTCTCTTTTACTTCCACCGTGGTGAAAAATCCTGACCAGGCAGCCAGTCCGGCAGCTACGGCTAGCAGTATCAAAAAAACAATGAGTAAAATTTTGGGCCATCGCATATTATCCTCGTTTCCTGTTTAAGTAAATCCTGGCCATATAAAAAACCGGGATAATAAATAACAATAAATACACTGATATGGTTGAATCAAATCCTGATTCGTAAATAATATGCAGGGTTTTCAGAAAAGCTGTAACCCCGATAACAAAAAAGCAGATTATTCTGAAAGGATGCTTTGTGGGTATTACCACAAGCAACGATATGGTTATGAATAAGATGAAATAAAGCACATTAACGAATATGCCCCAGAATTCGCCTGTATAGATATCCACTACACCGGGAGGGAAAAACATGAAAAACAAGTAAATAATTACCGTGATCTTAAGCAGCCATTCGGTGATTAATGAAAGGGGTTTGCGCTTTTCCATTACTCCTGTTTAAAGAAAAGCACTAATATACATCTATTGAAACATTAAGTCAACCCGTTTTTATTGAGTTGTTGTGATTTTTTGAAGATGATATTCCCGCGTTGCCGTTTTTCATTAATAACAAAAATACACGCTGCCTACTTTTTATTGCCAAGACCTACAAAAAGAAGGCCGGAAGTGGCAAGTAAGGCATAGAAGGAAAGATTATTTCCAATTATAAAATCCAGGCGGAACATCTGGTAAACGGAGAGTGCCGCTATGAAAAAACCTGATATAATTGTCAGGGTATGTTTTTTAACAAAGCCTCCGAAAAACAATAACGTTGCAAATAAGGCATAAGCCAGTGCAATGTAAAACACCAGAACATCCGTTTGGAATGCTTCAATAATGCCGGCAAATCTGGTATAAACCGCAAACAGGATCACCAGGCGCAGCAGCCATGTAAATAGGGGGAATAAACTTCGGGCAGGACTCATATCAGTGAATATTTTTAAATCCGATTATTTCTCTTACTTCGCGGATGGTCTCGCGGGCACTTTCACGTGCCTTTTCGGCACCCTGTTTCATTACTTTTTGCAGGTAAACTGTATCCTTATGCAGCTCATCGATCCTTTCTTTTATGGGAGTAATGAATGTGATAACATCTTCAGCCAGTTGCTTTTTCAGATCACCATATCTGATACTGCAGTTGTTGTATTGCTGTTCAAAATACTCAACGGTTTCATTATCAGAAACAATGGAAAGAATATTAAACAGGTTCTGTATAGCTTCTGGTTTTTCCTGGTTTTGTTCAGTGGGGCCGGAGTCGGTAACCGCTCTCATGATCTTTTTTCTGGTTTTTTTGAAATCTTCTGCAAGGAATATGGCATTATTCCCTGATTCGCTTTTACCCATTTTTCCGCTACCATCAAGCCCAGGCACTTTCACGAGATTCTGGCCAAAGTTATATGCTTCCGGTTCAGGGAAATATTGTGTTTTGTACAAATTGTTGAACCTCCGGGCGTAGTTGCGGGTCATTTCCAGGTGTTGCTCCTGATCCTTGCCCACCGGCACTTTAGACGCTTTATGGAGCAGGATGTCAGCGGCCATCAGTACAGGGTAGGTAAGAAGGCCGGCATTGATGTTTTCTGGCTGCTTCCTTGCTTTTTCCTTAAATGAAGCAACGCGTTGAAGCTCCCCCAGATATGCATTCATGTTCATAAGCAGGTAAAGCTCGGCCACTTCCTGCACATCACTTTGCAGGTAAAGCGTGGCTTTTTCAGGATCAAGGCCACATGCCAGGTATTCCACCAGGACATTTTTCACACTCCCGGCGAGATCTTCAGGAGTAGGGTGGGTGGTGAGGGAATGATAGTCTGCTATAAAAAAATAGCAGTTGTGCTCCTCTTGCAGCCGCAGGAAATTTTTAACTGCGCCGAAATAATTACCCAGATGAAGGTTTCCGGTGGGTCTTATGCCACTGACAATTTTTTCCATACTTGATGTTTTATGCTGCGAAAATAATAAATTCCGGATAACGGCTGAAGAGCCAACGGCTGCTGATTAACACCCGGGCTTGTGTGAATGCAATAAAAAACCCCGGGGCTGCCGGGGGTTTTTATAACTTATTCCGTTATCTTTTCGGTTTCCTTACCTTCTTTGTCGATATAAAGTGTTCTGCCTTCACGACTTACTTTAGCCTTTTGGATGTCACCGCCTTTGAAGTCCCCGATGTGTTCATACCTTGGCTGTACCGGTTCGTCACCTGCACGATCAATAAAACCATGTAATCCGTTGCGCGAAACCATGGCCCATTTCCCTTCATTATAGGTGAAATGGGTAATGCTGTCATATTCAGTACTTACCACAAGGTCATTATCTTTTTCTATAAAACCGTACAATCCGTTGCGTTCCACCATAGCCCAGCGGTCGTCATTATATTTGAAATCAGTGACTTCATCGAAGCGGGGTTCAATTACTTCATTGCCTTCCCGGTCGATAAAGCCGGCATTGCCCTCAATGTATGCTTTGGCCCACTTATTATCATTATACTTAAAATCAGATACAGTGTCAAACTGCGGAACCAGAACTTCATCCCCGGTTCCATCAATAAAGCCATATTTGCCGTTTCGCTTTACTCTGGCCCATATGCCGTTATTGAAGTTAAAACTGGTAATGGTATCGTATTTCGTGGGAACCACTACATCGCCTGAGCGGTCGATAAATCCGTAGAAATTATTTTTATATACACGGGCCCATTTGCCGGTATTCCAATCGAAGTTGCTGATTTTTTCATAGCGGGGGGTTACTACCACATTTCCGTTTTTGTCAATAAATCCCAGCAGGCCGTCTTTTTTGATGAGTGTCCAGTTTTTATCATTATGACTTTTTTCCATCAGGACATCGTAGTCATATTCCTGCGCCTGCAGACAAAATCCAGTTGTTATCAGTATTGTCAGTAAAAAATAATGTGTTTTCATAATCAGGATATTTTTGGGTTTACATTTGATTATCAGCGGACTCATTTGCCTGTAGTAATAACACATGTTAGGTTTAGATTGTTTAAAATTAAACTATTGAGTTTAGTCATTGGTTTTACTTTAAGTCATTAAGCATTCAGTAATATTTAAGCAAAAAGATAATCCATGGAATATGCTATTGCGAAATCATATGTAATACTTTGTATTCATCCTGTAAAAAACAGATTGATAAATGCTGGAACAGCTTTTAATTACGGCCTTGCCGGTGCAATAATTACTGATATGATGATGGAGGGATACCTGAGGATTGAAGGTAAGCGGGTATATGCAGAGAAGCGGGTTCCTGCAACTGATGCTGCAGCAATGCTACTGGACAGGATAAGGATGATGAAAAAGCCACTCAAAGTGAAGTACTGGATACAAAAAGCAGGGGGCAGGCCGAAAGTTTATAAACGCGAACTGATGGAGATGCTGGAGCAGGAAGGTGCACTGAAAATCCTGGATAAATACTGGTTGGGCTTTATCCCCTACAGAAGATATAAGCTGCTGGTGCCTGATGTGAGGCAACGGCTTATTGACAAACTGCTTAATGATCTTATGAGTGAGGCTGAATTGCCTGAAGTAGAATCTACCTTACTCGCGCTAATTAAAGCCTCGGCCCTGCAAAAGCTGCTGTACACTGGTGAGTATGATAAAAAGCAGGTGCAAAAACGCTTAAAAAGCAGGCTTAAGGATGATGTACTTGCATCACAGGTAAGTAACAGTATACGCGAAGTTCAGGCTGCTATTTCGGCTGCTGCGGTGTCCGGTGTTGTGGCGGCAGGATCATCCGGGAATTAAAACTGATTGCGCCTCACACTGTTCAGTTCGGTATATTTCGACTGGAATAATGTTGCGGTAAGTGGAAAATAACATTCATCACGCCTCTAAGTTATTTCTAAGCCGTTTTTTTCTGTATCTTTGCCTATCAGGTAGTTATAAAAGCGGATTATTTAAAAGGCACCTGCATTCCGCATGATGTAGTCTTCCCATTGTCAAGAGTCGGGAACATCAGTTAGCCCTTTATGCTTCTGTTTTTATCCGGCATATTTTAAAAAAAAAATTATTGATTTATTTAAACGGATATTTTAGAAAGCAATAGTTATAAAACACTTATTTTTGCCGGCTCCATTTGGTTGTGTTATTATGATAGTAGTAGATGATGTATTGGTTTCAGATTATATCTCTGAAATAAAATTTAGTTGTGACCTGTCAAAGTGCAAGGGCAACTGCTGTGTTTTGGGTGATGCAGGAGCACCGCTGGAGGAGAATGAAATAGGTATAATTGAAGACGGGCTGGAAGTTATTAAGCCATATATGCGCGAGCAGGGAATACAAGTAATTGAAAATAACGGGGTGATCGATTATGATGAAGACGGATCATATGTTACTCCGCTGGTGAATGGGAAAGAATGTGCCTTTGTGTATTTTGAGGATGGTAAAGCACTTTGTGCCATCGAAAAGGCGTGGAAAGAAGGCAAAATTTCATTTCGCAAACCGGTTTCCTGCCATCTGTACCCCATACGTATTTCCTCTTTCAACAAGCGTGATGCTGTGAACTACCATCACTGGGATATTTGTGAACCTGCAAGGAATAAAGGTCGTAATGAAGGCATCCCCCTTTATGACTTTACCAGAGAAGCATTGCTCAGAAAATACGGTAGCGGGTGGTATAAAGAGCTGAAAAGGTCAATAGAAGAACCGGGAGTGTAGGAAGCATGAATTTGAGCCAGCGGCGAATGAAGACAGCCCGGAAAAAAGTTAATGGTGATGGAAGGATTGAGGATTCAAGCGCATGAATTCCGGAAATGGCGTGCACAAATTCCTGAATTTATAACTGTGAAATCTCAATTTCATAGTTATCGGGTGGTCGATTCATAATGAGGAAAAATTCTTTTACCGGCTTTTTTTATTCCGTAATTATCTGTTGCAGCATACCTGGTTAACAGGCAAAAAATAGCCGCTGTTTGAATCAGCGGCTACTAAGATACAGCTCGTTTTGCTTATTTTGTTTCGTCAACAAATATCCGGCCTGCCAGATCCTTATCCACCATCATTAGAGCATGTGGTTTTCCTTCGGTCATTTCAATCTTGTTCAGGATTTCATCAGCAGTTGCTTCTTCTTCAACCTGCTCTTCTACAAACCATTGCAGCATATTATTGGTAGCATGGTCTTTTTCTTTTATTGCAAGGTCAACCAGCTCGTGGATAGACTCCGTTACAATGCGCTCATGCTTCAGCGTTTCGTCAAAGGCAGTTTTCACATCATCCCATTGAGATGGAACTTCTGCTATAGGCTTCAGAAATACTCTGCCGCCTCTGGCATGCACGTAATCGAAAATTTTCATAGCATGGCTCACCTCTTCTTTTGCCTGCACGCGCATCCAGTTGGCAAATCCGGGATAATTCTGATCTTCGAAATACGCGGCCATGGACAGGTATAAATATGAAGACCATAATTCTTTGTTAATTTGCTCATTGAGAGCTTCCTGCATTTTTTTCTTTAGCATGATAAATTCTGTTTTTTAGGTTTTCTCTTAAACAATCAATGATATTTTATGTTCAGGCCTACCCTCTCAGAGCTTCAGCTCCGCTCGTAATCTCAATAATCTCGTTGGTAATTGCAGCCTGTCGTGCTTTGTTATAGGCCAGACGCAGATCACGCAGCAGTTCCTGTGCATTTTCAGTAGCCTGATGCATAGCCGTCATTCTGGCGCCGTGTTCGGCAGCATGAGAATCAAGAAAGGCTTTGTAGAGTTGAACTTTCAGGGTTTTTGGTATCAGTTCTTTCAAAATCGTTTCTTTGTCAGGGCCGTATATGTATTCTGTCAGCGGTTCATTATCAAGGTTTTCTTCCTCTTTTTCATCCGCCGTAAGAGGCAGGAATTTCTCAGAGGTCATTATCTGGGTAGCCGCGTTTTTAAACCGGTTATACACGATTTCAATACGGTCATACTTTCCTTCCCTGAATTCATCCATCAGCTTTTCGGCTAATTGCCTTACAGGATCAAATTCGGGCTTCTCGATGATGTCCTCCTCATGTCCGGCTATCTGGTAATTTTCACGATTAAAGTATTGAAATACCTTTTTACCGATGGCATAGATAAAAAGATTTCCGGTTGATTTCTGTGCCTGGAAATCTTCTTCTACCTTTGCTTTAGCTTTCTTAATAACATTTGTATTGAAAGCTCCGCATAAGCCACGATTGGAAGATATGACAACCAGCAGTACTTTTTCAGGCGCCCGCTCTGATGTAAAAACGTTGTCGGTTTCCCCTTCTGCCATATCCCGGGATATATTGATGAGGAGTTCATGCAGTTTATTATCATAGGGGCGCATTTTATTAATGGCATTTTGTGCTTTACGCAGTTTAGATGCCGACACCATTTTCATGGCACTGGTTATCTGCTGTGTGTTTTGCACAGAATTAATGCGGTTTCTTACTTCTTTCAGGTTCGCCATAACAAACAGTTATTAGCATTAACCACTTTCGTGGAATGATCAATGTTCATATGCAGCTGCTACATCTTTTGCGATGGTGGACAACTTCTCTTTAACTTCATCAGTGAGTTTACCCGACTTCAATACATCCAGTACATCTTCACGATGTCTTGCTTCCAGCAGGTTCAAAAAAGCTTCCTCAAAATCCCCGATTTTATTTACCGGAATGTTTTTCATCAGGTTATTGGTTCCGGCATAAATAATGGCAATCTGTTTTTCAACTTCTACAGGAGTATATTGAGGTTGTTTCAGAATTTCAACGTTACGTTTACCTTTTTCCAGCACTGCTCTGGTAGCAGCATCCAGATCGGAACCGAACTTGGCAAATGCTTCCAGCTCGCGATATGAAGCCTGGTTGAGTTTAAGAGTTCCGGCTACTTTTTTCATGGATTTAATCTGTGCACTTCCACCAACACGTGAAACAGAGATACCCACGTTAATAGCAGGGCGTACACCAGCATTAAAGAGGTCAGATTCAAGGAATATCTGTCCGTCCGTAATGGAGATCACATTGGTAGGGATATAGGCTGAGACGTCACCGGCCTGTGTTTCAATTATGGGCAGGGCAGTGAGTGAGCCACCACCTTTTACCAGATGTTGTATGGTATCGGGGATATTATTCATTTTCTGCGCAATTTCATCCGATTCGATGATTTTGGCAGCTCTTTCCAGCAGGCGTGAGTGGAGGTAAAACACATCACCCGGATAGGCCTCACGCCCCGGCGGGCGTCTCAGCAGCAGTGATACCTCGCGATAAGAAACAGCCTGCTTGGAAAGGTCATCATATATCACCAGTGCATGACGTCCTGTATCGCGGAAATACTCACCTATAGCAGCTCCTGCAAACGGAGCATAAAACTGCATTGCAGCAGGATCAGAAGCAGTAGCTGATACAATAACCGTATAATCAAGTGCGCCCTTTTCACGAAGGATACTTACTATCTGGGCCACTGTAGAGCCTTTCTGGCCGATGGCTACATAAACGCAATAAACAGGTTCACCTTTATCATAAAATTCTTTCTGATTGATGATAGCATCAATTGCAATGGCAGTTTTTCCGGTTTGGCGATCGCCGATAATAAGCTCACGCTGGCCTCTTCCTATGGGTATCATCGAATCGATGGCCTTTATGCCGGTTTGAAGAGGCTCTTTTACCGGCTGGCGATAAATTACACCGGGCGCTTTCCGCTCCAGTGGCATTTCATAGCGCTTGCCTTCAATTTCACCGCGTCCGTCAAGAGGTTCTCCAATGGTATTAACCACGCGGCCCAGCATGCCTTCACCAACATTAATGGAGGCAATCTTTCCGGTTCTTTTCACCTTATTGCCTTCCAGGGTATCGCCGGTTTCTCCAAGTAAAACTGCTCCCACGTTATCTTCTTCCAGGTTGAGTACGATAGCCATCAAACCGCTTTTTTCAAATTCCAGCAGCTCACCTGCTTCTGCATTGCTCATGCCATAGATACGGGCAATACCATCTCCAACCTCCAGAACGGTGCCTACTTCCTCCAGTTCCTCCTCGTGTTTGTAACCGGATAGTTGTTGTCTTAATATCGCTGATACTTCAGCTGGTTTTATTTCTGCCATGGTTATCTTGTTTTTCTGTAGGGATTAAAACTTTCCCTGGTAAATATTGTGTTTGAAATTTTGCGACAATTCATTAAGGCGTTTCCTCAATGAAAGGTCCATCTCCATATCTTCCACTTTTAGCACCAGTCCCCCGATAAGTTCCGCCTTTATTTCTTCTATCAGCTCCACTTCCGCTTGTGTTTGCTCTTCCAGGGTGCGCAATACTGCATTGCGAAGCTCATTGCTAACAGGCTGAGCTGTGGAAAGACGGGCCGTTTTAATGTTGTTATGCTCCTTGTAATAGACCACGTACTGATGGGCAATCTGCGGGATGAATGCTTCCCGGTTTTTCTGAACAATGATCATCAGGTATTTTAAAACGGTTTCTCCCACATAATTCTCGAAAACAGCCTTTAGAGCGGCTTTTTTGGTTCGGTTGTGGATAACCGGATTATCAAGAAGTTTTCTCAGTTCGCGGCTTTGCTTTATGGTGTTATCCACCAGCTCCATATCAGCCATAACCTTTTCAACATCTTTCTGCTCAATGGCAAAGGTAAATAAGGCTTTAGCATACCGCTTTCCGATTTTTGAGATATTCATACCGCTTAATTAAATTTTACTTTCTGAAGCTGCTTCTGAATAAAATCCTGATGTTTTTTCTTATCGGACAATTCTTCCTTCAGTACTTTTTCCGCAATTTCAATGGAGAGAGTGGCAATTTCATTCTTCAGTTCAGTTATCGCCGACATTTTTTCGAAATGGATTTGTTTTTTAGCGTCTTCCAGTATCCGGTCAGCTTCTTTTTTAGCACTGGCTTTAGCTTCTTCCACAATTTTGTCGCGCGATTTACGGGCTTCTTTCAACATTTCAACCCGCTCTTCTTTTGCTTTTTTGAGAAGTATTTCGTTGTCAGCCTGAAGGTTTTTCATGTCTTCACGAGCCATCTCAGCCGCATGTAGAGCATCATCAATTGTCTGTTCGCGCTGGCTTAATGCTTTCATAATCGGTTTCCAGGCATATTTTGCCAAAACAAACAGCACGATCAAAAATGCCAGATTCATCCAGAAGATCAATCCAATTCCAGGATTTACAAGTCCCATAATATTTGGTGTTTTAATTATACATGTTAAAAACTCTTTCCCGCAACCAACCGTAACGGGAAAGAGTAGGCTCTGTGATTATAATACTACGATCAGCAGAGAAATAACGATTGCAAAGAAGGCAACACCCTCAATAAGTGCAGCAGAAATGATCATATTAGACCGGATATCGCCTGCGGCTTCCGGCTGACGCGCTATAGATTCCAACGCGCTTTTACCAATATTACCAATTCCAATAGCTGCGGCGATGGCGGCAATTCCGGCCCCAAGACCGGCACCCATCTGTCCCAGTGGACTAAGGTCGGCTGCGGCTTGCAACATTACAGTTAAAAGTGACATGCTAAATAATTTAAGTTTATATATTTAATTAATGTGATTCTTCCATTGCCATTCCAATATATAGGGCCGACAATAATACAAATACGTAAGCCTGTATAAAAGCTACCAGTAATTCAAGGAAGTTCATGAATATGGTAAAAGCTACTGAAACTACCGATACCCCGTAACCGGCTACGGCATTTCCGATTCCAAAAATAAATATCAGGCTCACAAAACCCAGTATGATGATATGGCCTGCCAGGATATTGGCAAAAAGACGCACCATCAATACGAATGGCTTTACAAACATTCCGATGATCTCAATAATTGGCATCAGTGGTATGGGGAATTTCAACCACCAGGGAACTCCCGGGGCATTGAAAATATGTTTCCAGTAATTTTTGTTGCCGCTGAAAGTAGTAATTAAAAATGTGAAGGTGGCCAACACCAGAGTTACTGACAGGTTACCGGTAACATTTGCTCCGGCCGGGAATAAAGGTATCAGCCCCAAAAGATTGGCAAACAGTATAAAAAAGAACAGCGTGAGCAAAAAAGGCATATAACGCTGAAATTTATGCTCTCCTATTGACGGGCGGGCTACATCATCACGGATAAATAATATCAAGGGTTCTAAAATGCTTTGCAGCCCTTTAGGTGGACGGTTGGCATCCTGCTTGTATCGCCTGGCGATGCTCAAAAATATGATGAGCATCAGGATTGCCGTGATAAAAACACCCGCTGCTGTTTTTGTGAATGAAAGATCCACAGGTTTTGCTTTGCTTTCATCAGTTTTCATGGTGCCGGGGATCACCGGAACTATCTTGCCTTCATCATTTAGCTTGTAGCCTTTATAGGAAGTGTGGCCGTGATGGAATTTGGATGACATGAAAGTTATCAGCTTTCCTTTCTCAGTATCGAATAAGATAACAGGCAGCGGAATGGTGATATGCTTTTCGCCCACAGTGGCTAGGTGCCACTCATGGGAATCCATAACATGTTCGATGATCATTTCTCCGGCATTAAATGTCTCTTCCATTTCTCCCAGCTCTGCATGTTCCTCTTCTTCCACATAGTGCTCATCCACAACCTGTGAATAGGAGGTTCCTACCCATGAAAAGAATAAAAAAAGCAGCGCAAGGCGCGCATAAAATGTTGTATTTCTATTAATTACAGACATAACTTGATATATGATTTTAAATCATGCGCCAAAATTACCAAAATTTTCACCGTTATGCCTGCCACTGGCAAGCATAAACCAAAAAATCCGGATTTTGTTATATACCCTTCTGTCTGTTGAAGCTACCGGTTATTCTTCCGGTTTTATCCTTCGTGTGGCCTTAACGATCGAGATAACTTCAAATCCGGTGAATAATACATAAAGAGCTAAAAACGTTATTAAAAAGTTCACAGCATCACCGTGATTTATAAAAATATAGGAGATCATGATCACCATATAAAGTAACAACTTTAATACGGTAGATAGCATGAATTTACTATTGAAGCTGGCAAATTTTTCCCTGCTGGCATTAATCAGAACAAGATTCACAATAACAGTAATGGCATAGAAAAAAGCAATTAGGTAGAATAAAACCGGGGTAACAAGCTCTGCGGGAGCCAGCCACCAAAACAAGAAAGCTGCCAGAGCGACTATCAGTCCAAAAACAGTAACATTACGCAGAAACTTCTTCATAAAAACTGCCGGATTATTCATTTCTTTTTATCTGTGTTGATGAAATCTTTTATTGAGATATAAATGGCAATTCCCACTGAAGCAAAAGAAAGCAGGATTGTCAACAAGGGAAACTTTAAATTCAGCAGTTTATCCAGTTGAACGCCACCCCATACACCAGCCGTAATAATCACAAGCATTTGAATGGCGATGGAGGAGTAACGCGCGTAATCATGCAGGTTGCCTTTGCTTTTGTCTTTGTTGTTCTGTGGTGAGTTGCTCATGGGATGCGCTGCCTTTTTGACTGTCAGAAGCCGGATTATCGGTCATTTTGCAGGTGGCATTAAACACTGCACCCGGCTCAATGGCCAGTTTTCTGGTAAACACATCTCCTTCAAGCTGGGCTGATGATTTTAATGTAAGAAGTTCTTTTACTACCAGTTTGCCCTTTATTTTTCCTGATACTTCAGCACTTTTGCAGCTAACTTCTCCTTCGATATAACCGCTTTGCCCCAGGATGATCTTTTCTTTGGCATTTACCGTGCCGATTATTTTTCCGTCAATTCGCAGGCGTCCGGTGGATTCCAGGTCACCCCTGATTACAGTACCCGAATCAAGTATATTAATTGCACTGCTCTCAATTTCTGTTGCTTTTGCCATACTTCTTTTTCTAATTTCTTATTCCTGAATGAAGCCTCAAATTTAATTTTTATTCTTCAATAAATCAACTTTTGCTCACCAGCTTCAGCAAAATACCTGTTTATTCCTCCTCATTCAAATAATTCTCTTTGAAAAACTCGAGGTATTTCTCCATATTCTTGTCCTTATAAAACTTTGAATAGTCATTAACTGACAACACAAAGTCGTCGCTGTTTCTTCCGCTGAAGTATTTTTTGAGTTCAGGATTATTCTTTACGGCACTGTGGTATTTTAAAGCTTCTTTGGCATTGCTGAACCGGCTGATGGTGAGCATCTGGCGCTTGTTGTCAAGATATACGCTGTTAACCGAGAGGTCTTTCAGGCTGAAAAATTCCTTATTAAAATTGGAATAAGCGATCTTTACCTTGTTTATGGATAATCCTTCCATGTTGAAAACAGCAATATAAAGCTGCATTTCATCCGGCTCATAAGTGTAAAGCTCATCAGTTCCCGCTCCCGGATTTGCAGTGGAACCACCTGTAGTTTCGCCTTTGCCTGCATCCCGGCTGAGGGCGTTGATCATTTCAGTAGCCGTGGTAGCCGGCTTTGTACCTTTAAACTCGTTAGCTACATAAGCCAGTGATTGCACATACGTGGCCGAATCAGCTATATGTCCCTGAGCAAAGGCTTTCAGTAATGCCAGGCGTGCTGTTGCTTCTGTATCTTCATAGCTGCTGATGCCTGTATCTGCAAGTGTCACCACCTCACGGTAGTTGCCGGCTGCATATTCCTCCCAGGCTTTGCTGTAGTATTCTTCGGCTTCACTGATGCTCTTGTTCTGCTTTTTAAAGTATTCCGGATCCTGAATAAATTTAGCATAATCACTTTCCGGATAATTCTTCAGGATTAGTTGTTTGTACTCTTTAGATTTTTCACTATTGCCAATTTTCTCATGATTATTGTAGAGATGAAAATATGCATTGAGCGTGAACTTAGAATCTGGATACCGTTTGATAAGTCTTTCATGTGATTCCACAGCTTTCTCATAATCTTTGAGCCCTTCCTGGTAGATCAGTCCAAGATCAAAGAGCGCCTGTTTTATTATGCTGTCAGAAATTGCTAATGCTTCGGGAGTAAGCGGAAGACCCTGCAGGTAATATTCCTTATCTTTATAGGTGAGCTCCTGGTTTTCGGCCTCTTCCTGCATTAGTGAATCATTCATTTCACCACCCATCCCTTCTTCAAAGGCACCTGTGCTTTTCTCCTTGAGCCTCCAGTTGTCTTCAAGTTTACGTTCTCCCCAGCGTTGTCGAAATTCTGTGAACCCGAAGCTTTTGCTCTGGTTGTTATAAAAATACCATTCACCGGAACCTCCAAGCTGCTGGTTTCGGAAAGTATTCATCTGGCTTTCCCGTGCGGCAGCCAGACGCATTTGCTCCTCTTGCCGCTGTTTCTGCTCATCCTGCATCACCTTGGTAATAAGATCGTTTATGAAACGGTCGCGCTCCTGTGGGCTCATGCCGGCGACTTTTTGCAGGCTGTCCTGCATTTGAACCTTGATCAGATTGTCCACCAAACCGGAGAGCACCTTGTGCTTTTGATTCAGTTTTTCAAAATCAGGATATGTTTTTGGCAGAAACAACATGGCACTGTCGTAATATGCCTGTGATAACTCATAATGCTTACGGTCAAAATACAACTCCCCAAGCTCAAGTGCTGAAACAGCTTTCTGCCTGTTATCATTAACGCTATTACTTACTGATTTGCGAAGGTATTCTATGCCAAGTTCTTGTTTTTCCTCCTCCATAGCAATTGTTGCAAGGGCATAATAAATTACACCTTTATATTCCTTGTTCTTGGCATCTTTCAGCATTTCCTTCAGCTCAGGTTTGATATCATAATTGTCATTATCATCCGACTGGTACGATTTGGCTATGTAGATCTTGGAATAGAAGGTGAGCTCGTAGGAAGGGTTCTTTTTAATCACTGTTTTGAATGCCTCTTTAGCCTTTGCAAATTGCTTGTTCTTCTGGAATATCTGAGCTTTAATAAACATCATGCGGGTGCGCTCATCTTTATTATTGCTCTCTTTTATGGCTTTATCCAACCAGAAAACGGCTTTGTCATAATTATCAACATCAATATATAGCTGGGCAAAGACCCGGGGATACCTGCGCTGGCTTTCTTTATCCACTTTCCCGCGGCGGTCGTAATATTTAACCTGTTCCAGCGAGTTTAAAGCCTGTTCGTAGTTCCCTCGAATTACATCAACATGAGCCTTCCAGATCATGGCTTCATAAACCTGATCATGCCTGTGATATTTAGAAATAACAAAGTTGAACAGGCGTTTGGATAACATATATTCCTGCTTATAAAACTGAGCCTGTCCCATCAGCAGGTAGGCGTCATCAATCCAGTTGTTGTATTCCTTACCGCGAAATTCCATGGAATGTTTCTGAACTACTTTGGCTGCTTTTTTTACAGCACGATCCATATGAGGTGCCACCGATTGAGATGCGGCTTCATCCGCAAGGCGGAAAACAGGAAGTATCTCTTCAAAATTGTCTGTGTGAGCTTCATGAATTTGCTTAACGCCTTGTTTTAATGCCTGCTCACCATTGAAATAAGCATTGTATTGCGCTGTGACATTATGAAATACCCGGCGGGTAAAGGTGTTTTTCCTGGTAGAACATCCTCCAAGTATTAGAAGCAATATGGCCAGCAATAATGAGCCTGATAGTATTTTGGTCCTGTTTATCAACAATATAAATATCTTTGGTTTTACTGATAGTTACAGCTTAATAATCAAATTTCTTTCTGCATCTTCAGCAACAAGCATCTGAATATTCAGCATGGGTTCTTTTATTAACTTAAAAGCCACAAAATTATTTTATTTTTTATAACCTGAAAATTATAAGCTGTATTATTCAGGAAAAAACTTATGGCCGGGATCAACATCCGGGTTATCCGAAATATTTTAACTTCATTACCGTTATCTTTTCTATTAAATTAATAGCTAAATAATTAAGAGCTAAAGGATCAGGCTTTCCGGGCTTGCAATTCAAATTGATTATCTTTGTAGATTCATTTTTTCATAATTCAGATGCATAAAATGCTTTGATATCATAGATGGAGCAGAAAAAAAGAAAAAACAGAAAGAAATGGATTGAGCGTTTCAGGCACAAGTACCGCCTGGTGGTGATGCAGGAAGATACTTTTGAAGAAAAGTTGTCTTTCCGGCTGTCCAGGTTTAATGTATTCGTGGGTATAGCATTGCTGGCTATTTTTCTTATCGCTTCAACCATCTATCTGATTGCCTACACGCCACTCAAGCAGTATATTCCGGGCTATAGCGATGTGCAGTTGCAGGAGGACCTATATGAGCAGGTTAAAAAAACCGACTCGCTGGAAAGAGTAGTCAATGCCAGGGATATTTATCTGTATAATTTGAAGAATATACTTCATGGAAATACTGAAGCGCTACGCGATACAGCCCTTGTGAATCTTGATACCAACAGTAGCGGTAAGTATGAGAACATTAAGATTACCCGGAGCAAACAGGATTCATTGCTGCGTTTGCAAATGCGCGAAATGGAGCAGTATAACCTGATTTATTTTGAAGAAAGTGGCAACAGGGGTGTGTATAACAAAACATCTATCCGCAATTTCTTCTTTTTTACTCCACTGCACGGGCAGGTTACCAATGGATTTAACCCTGAAGAAGAGCACTACGGCATTGACATAGTAGGAAAAGAAAATGATGCCGTGAAGGCTACTCTCGACGGAAGGGTTATTTTTGCTAACTGGACATTGCAAACAGGTTACGTGATTGTGTTGATGCATAAAAACAACGTGATTTCAGTTTATAAACATAATGCATCACTGTTAAGGCAGCAGGGAGAAACAGTGAAAGCAGGAGAACCCATAGCCATTTTCGGAAATTCAGGTGAGCTGACAACCGGGCCGCACCTGCATTTCGAGATATGGTATAATGGAAGCCCTGTGAATCCCAGAGAATACATGAGTTTCTGAAACAGATATGAAGAAAAATATCGCCATATTAGGCAGCACCGGATCAATAGGAACGCAAACCCTGGAAGTGATCCACAGTCATCCGGAAGATTTTCAGATTGAAGTGCTAAGCGCTCAAAACAACGTCGACCTGCTCATTGAGCAGGCTGCTTTTTTTAAGCCCGGCACAGTGGTAATTGGCAATGATGATCATTATCAAAAAACGTTTGATGCACTGGACCCATTGGGAATTAATGTGTATGCCGGAGAGGAATCCCTGGCACAGGTTGTTGAGATGGAGAATATTCACCTGGTACTGAATGCGCTGGTGGGATATGCCGCGCTCAAGCCAACCCTGCAGGCCATTGAATACGGTAAAACCATTGCAATGGCCAACAAGGAAACATTTGCGGTGGCCGGTGAGCTGGTAACACGAAAAGCTGCAGAGAAAAACGCACTCATTCTTCCGGTTGATTCTGAGCACTCGGCTATTTTTCAATGCCTGGCGGGAGAGTTAGGCAACCCGGTGGAGAAAATCTGGCTTACCGCCAGCGGAGGGCCGTTCAGGCAATTGCCCGCCGGAAAATTCCATAGCATTACAAAAGAAGATGCTCTGGACCATCCTAACTGGGATATGGGCTGTAAAATTACCATCGATTCAGCTTCCATGATGAATAAAGGACTTGAGGTGATTGAAGCACGCTGGTTGTTCGACCTAAAACCGCAGCAGATTGATGTAATTGTTCATCCACAGTCAGTCATTCATTCCATGGTACAGTTTGAAGACGGATCGATCAAGGCTCAGATGGGCCTGCCTGACATGAAGCTGCCCATACAGTATGCCCTGGCATATCCTGCCCGCATGAAAAACGACTTTAAGCGTTTCAGCTTTACCGATTATCCTGAGCTTACCTTTGAAAAGCCGCGACGTGATGTATTCCGAAATCTCGATCTGGCATATATGGCACTGGAAAAAGGCGGCAATATGCCCTGCATTCTAAATGCTGCCAATGAGGTGGTGGTTAGCGCTTTTCTGAAGGAACGTGTTAGCTTTCCGCAAATGAGTGCTATTATCGAAAAAACCATGTTGGAAACTGCGTTTATCACAGGTCCTTCTTATCAGGAGCTGGTGGAAACCGATAAAGAGGCAAGGAATATTGCACTTGATCATGTAAGAAAATTTAAAAGAACCAGTATTTAATCATAGAAAAGAAAGATAAAAAGAATGGGAATAGTAATTCAGATATTGCAGTTACTGTTGAGCTTGTCAATATTGATCATCCTTCATGAGGGAGGGCACTTTATATTCGCCAGATTATTTGGTACCCGTGTGGAGAAATTCTACCTTTTCTTCAATCCCTGGTTTTCACTTTTCAAAGTTAAAAAAGGAGAAACCGAATATGGATTAGGATGGCTGCCACTGGGTGGCTATGTGAAAATTTCAGGGATGATTGATGAATCCATGGATAAAAAAGCCATGAAGGAGCCGCCCAGGCCATATGAGTTTCGCTCAAAGCCGGCATGGCAACGGTTACTTATTATGCTGGGCGGTGTGCTGGTGAATCTCGTTTTGGGGTTTCTCATTTATTCCGCAGTACTGTTTACATGGGGTGAAAAATACCTGCCCGCCGATAATTTAAAGGATGGCGTATGGGTAACCGATTCGCTCCTGCGTGAAAACGGACTGAAGAATGGTGATAAGATTGTGAGCGTTAACGGCAAAAAAATGGAACGCTTTTCAGATATCCCGGCCGAGCTGATCAAGGGGGGTACGGTTACCGTTGAGCGTAATGGGCAGCAAAAGCAAGTTGAATTGCCAAAAGACCTTCCGGGCAAACTTGCTGAAAATGAATCCAGGATGCTACTCTATCCGCGCGTGCCATTTTATATCCGCGAAGTACCAGATAGCTCTATCAATGCGAAATCCGGGCTGGCGAAAAATGATCATGTGATTGCAATTGCAGGGGAAGAGGTAAAATACTACGATCAGGTTAAACAGGCTCTTGCACAGCATAAGGGAAAGACAATCAGCCTCCGGGTTGAAAGGGATGATGAAGTGGAAGAGCTGCAGGTGGCAATCAATGAAGAAGGATATATGGAAGTGGGCATCACCATTCTACCACCAAACGATCTTGAGCGGTTGGGATACTATGAATACGAGTCGCGTAAATTCGGTTTCCTGGAGTCTGTTCCCGCCGGATTCAATAAAGCTCTGGATAAGCTGGTGATGTACGTCGATCAGTTTATGCTCATTCTAAAGCCAAATACCGGTGCCTACAAAGGACTGGGAGGCTTCGGCACCATCACCAGTCTGTTCCCGCAGGAATGGAACTGGCAGGCATTCTGGGAGCTCACCGCTTTTCTGTCAATAATCCTGGCATTTATGAATATCCTGCCTATCCCTGCACTGGACGGGGGGCACGTGATGTTCCTAATGTATGAGCTGATAGCCGGACGCAAACCCAGCGAGAAGTTCATGGAATATGCCCAGATGATCGGTATGGTGCTGCTCATAACACTTCTGCTGTATGCCAACGGCATGGATGTTCTGCGCGGTTGCTTTTAAAGATATTTTATTATAAGGGCCCTCCCGCTGATCCCTGCCACGGCAGGCTACCGTCTGTGGCTGCAATCCGGCTTGTTTCAGCCTGCTGCCGCATGCCGGGATAAGTAGCTTCATGCAGCCGCTCTTACCCGGCGCGGCAGCAAGGCTTCACCTGCACCGGGATTTCCGCCTCCGCCGGGCCGGCTTAAGTCTGTTAAAACAACTTCACCAATAATTATTATCTTTATCTGCTATGAACCTGTTTGCCACTGATAAGAACAAAAGCAAAGAAGTCCGCCTCTGGCAATTGATAAGCCGTTTCACCTGGGAAATACCGCAGACTCTGACAGGCTTAATACTGACCATGTTTTTTACCCGCAGAAAAAGTGATGTAACTCATTCCATCCACAAGGGAATAAATTACATCCACGCTACGGCTTTCCCAAAGCATGCAGGAATATCACTGGGGAGCATTATCATCACAGGACCTACCCCTGAAGAAACTCTGATGGTTCACGAATTTGGTCACACCGTGCAAAGCCAGAGGCTGGGTCCGCTCTATCTTTTTGTCATCGGCTTGCCGAGTCTGCTCTGGGCAGCATTGTATAAAAATATCCCGGGCATAAGAGAACGCTGTTCCTATTATGATTTTATTGTTGAAAAACAGGCTACTAAACTTGGTCAGAAATACTTTTGATCCATCATAAATTCAGTGAAAGTAACTGCGATAATTTAGTGATTCTGTTAGCCCGCCCTAATAATCCGTACTTTCAGAAATTTTTTTACTAAGCGGTTTAAATCCGCTTCCCAGAATTTCATTGGCATCAATCACCGTCATAAAGGCATTTTCATCTATATGATAAATGTAATCCTGCAGTATGGTGAGTTCTCTTCGGTTCACCACTGTAAAAATGATGGTTTTATCCTTCCCCTGATACATTCCTTCGCCTTTAATGAAAGTTCCGCCGCGCTGCAGGTCATTGATGATTTTATCCCTGATCTCACCCGCATGATCAGAAATAATAAACAAGGTTTTATCATAGCTCACACCTTCAATAATCACATCTATTACCTTGCCTGTAATAAAAATCGTGATCCACGAAAAGAGCGGAATCCGCCAGTCGTGGAAAGCAGCCAGACCACCCAACACTATTACTGAATCCACGTAGATGAGCAGCTGACCTAATGATCGTCCGGTATATTTGTTCAGGATCATGGCTATGATATCCGATCCGCCTGAAGTGGCTTTTGATTTAAAGATCAGCCCCAGCCCTATTCCCAGAAGCACACCTCCAAAAATGGATGAAAGCAGGCCTTCATTTTCCACCAGCTGCCTGCCTTCCCAAAAGTAATTCAGGAAATCCACCCAGAAAGCTGTTAAAAGGAAACCTACCACGGTTTTCACTCCAAAGCGGGGGCCCAGAATCCGGTAGCCAATTATGGCAAGCGGTATGTCAATTGCCAGGGCCGTCAGGCCGATGGGCGTGCCCAGCAGGTGATGTAGAATAATGGCAATGCCGTATGTGCCACCCGGGGCGAACTTGTAGGGCGAAATAAAAAACACGAAACCGGATGCCAAAATTAGCGTTCCTGTTAATATGAAAGAGTAAACCCGGAACCATTCACGTGAAAAAAGTTTTTCTCTTGTTACAATTGACATGATTATCTTTGTTTGATTGGTGTCAGACTGATCCTGAAGAAACCGGTTCTTCAGTTTTGCAATTGCAATATTAGAAAAAATCAGTTTTATCCGGTAAATGAGAAAACCATGGGTTTTGCATCAACTTGCTTCCCCTTGAGTTATTAACTTTACTGCATTTTACATGCGCAGACCTGTAGCTTTAAATATCATTCTTCCGCTATTTCTGATCCTGGTTACAGGAAACAGTGCCACGGCTCAATTCACAGCTAAGCGCATCAAGACACTGCAGGTTATCGCCGATACAACCGTAATCGACAGCCTGACCATCATACCCGGCACTTTTGAAATAATGAGTGAATTGCCCGCGCAGCACACCTATAGAGTGGATACTTTAAAAGGGTTATTTCTTGTAGAAAATATGCAGGCTTTTTTTGACAGTAGAGATACTGTGGAGGTAAAGGTGAGTTACCGGGTGTTTCCCTATCAATTCAACAGGCTGTGGCATCCTGCTTACTCGCAGGCTGAGGAGGGCCGGGAATTTTCTGTAAATAGACCCTTTGCAGTGGATGAGCAGGAAGACTTTTTTGATTTTGGTGATCTGGACAAATCCGGAGCCATATCACGCGGATTTTCCATCGGCAATAAGCAGGATGCTTCACTTAATTCAAACCTGAATCTGCAGCTGAATGGTGCACTAACTAATGATATCATGATACGCGCGGCTATCACGGATGACAATATTCCGGTGCAACCAGAAGGTAATACGCAGCAGATCCAGGATTTTGATAAGGTGTTTATCGAGCTGCAAAGAGGTAATGCTAAGCTGGTGGCCGGTGATTTTGAGATCAGTAAGAATGAAGGCCCGTTCCTGTTATACAACCGCCGTGCTCAGGGGACTAAGGTGGAATCGCAGTTCAGCCCCGGAAACCGGGAAGATTCTAAGGTTTTTGTATCTGCAGGGGCAGCCCTTTCCAGGGGGAAATATGCCCGTAACAAAATTGAAGGACAGGAAGGCAATCAGGGGCCATATCGCTTGCGTGGCAATGAAAATGAACGCTTTATTATCATTCTGGCAGGCTCTGAAAAGGTGTATTTGGATGGGAGTTTGCTAAAACGCGGTGCCGGCCTTGATTATGTTATCAATTACAACACGGCTGAAATTACCTTCATGCCTCACAATATGATCAGCAAAGACAGCCGCATTACAGTGGAATTCGAATACGCTGACAGGAATTACGCCCGGGCACTTTTTGCTGCTGATGCCGGATATGAAAGTAAGAGGCTGAAAATCCGGTTGAGTTATTTTAACCAAAGTGACCTCAAAAACCAGCCTTTTGAGATGGAACTTAATGATACCATCAGATCGGTGCTTGCCGGTGCAGGTGATGATCCGGGCAAAGCTGTGATCTCAGGCGTGGATTCGGTGAGGTATTCCAGTGATCAGATCATGTATAAAATGATCGACAGCCTCGGCTATGATTCCGTGCTGGTGTACTCAACCAATCCTGACAGTGCATTATACCGGGTCAGGTTTTCAAAAGTAGGACAGAATGGTGGTGATTATGTGAAAGCCCAGACTGCAGCAAACGGAACTGTTTTTAAATGGGTGGCTCCGCAGGGCGGCATGCCGCAGGGAGAGTATGCACCCGTTCAACTTCTGATAGCGCCTGAAAAAACCGAATTGATCTCACTGTCAACTTCATATGTGATAAGCAAAAGCATCAGTAGTGGGTTTACCGCCACTACTTCCAGTAATGATCAGAATTTATTCTCCGGTCTTGATTCAGAAGATGATCGCGGTTATGCAACTGAAGCATGGCTTGAGCATAAAATTAAGCCCGGCCAATTGGGTGATACCGGCCGTACAACAATCGCAACCCGTGGTGCTTTTAAGTACATCGACCGTAATTTTACCGGAATTAACCGTTTCAGAAGTGTGGAGTTTGAGCGGAACTGGAATCTTGATGACAGGTTTGATGAAAATGAGATCCAGACTTCCATAGCCAGCAGGTTTTCAAATGAAGAAACAGGATTTTTTGAAATTAAACATCATTTTCTGCAACGCGAAGAAAAATATCAGGGGAATAAATTTTCGCTGAATGGAAATTTTCAGTGGTCGCGATGGTTTGCCAGTTTCGACGGTAGTTTGTTAAATGCCAGCATGCCTGCCACACAAAGCCGTTTTTTGCGTCACAAGGGGCGTGCAGGACGCAAATTCAAATATTTTCAAATATTGGTCAGGGAAGAAGCCGAGCATAACACCTTTACTAACCCGGGAGATAGTTTAAATTCCAACAGCTTTGCATTTCAGTCGATAGGTGCTGAGGTTTCACTACCTGACACCAGCCGTTACCAGTCTAAAATAGGAGTGCGGCAGCGCGTGGATTTCCTGCCGCTTTCCGGAGATTTTGTTAAAACTTCCCTGGCCCGTGAGGCTTATCTGTCGATGCAATGGAAGCCTGGCAGGCAGCAACAACTGGAATCCCAGTTTACTTTCCGGAAGCTGGATATTACTGACAGCCTTAGTCCTGCTAAACCAGAAGAAAGCATCAACACACGCATCAATTATACAGGCACGTTTGCCAGGGGAGCAATCCGAAGTCAGTCTTTCTACCAGAACGGATCCGGGCTGGAGGTGGAAAAGGATTTCACCTATCTGGAAGTCAGTCCGGGGCAGGGCGTTTATGCCTGGGAGGACTACAACAATAACGGCATCAGGGAAATTGATGAATTTGAAATCTCCAACTTCCAGGATCAGGCCAATTACATTAGGGTATATACACCTTCAGATGAATACATGCAGGTGCATAATAACCAGTTTACACAGGTGCTATATCTCAATCCATCAAGAGCGTGGAAGAACAGTGATAACAGAATCAAGGCTCTGTTTTCAAAATTCTCAAACCGCTTTACCTACCGGGTAACCAGAAAAAATCAGCTCGATGACTTCTTCCGTGCCTATAACCCGTTTTTTGAACCGGAAGATCATTCAAAGGTAATTGGCTTAAATGAGCAGTTGAAGAATGTAATATATTTCCAGCGCAGCCATCCAAAATTTGGTGCAAACTGGTCATATCGCAGCAGCCGAAATAAAACTTTGCTTGCAAACGGTTTTGAGGAGCGCCGCTTAGAAGAAAACCTACTGAATGTTCGCTGGAATATCTCTTCTGCCTTTAGTCTTATGTCTGAATTGAGTAAAGGAAATAAAAAAAGGCAAAGTGAATTTTTCAGGAGTAAGGAATATGACATTGAGCAATATGTCGTTGAACCGGTGCTAAGTTATCAGCCGTCTGCTAAGTTTCGTCTCAGGGGAATTTACTCATATAGCTATAAGGAAAACAGTAATGCAGGTGGCAGTGATGCCTTTATTCGCGAATACGGAATTGAAATGCGCAGAACAGCTGTAAACAAAGGAAACCTCAATATAAGATTTACTTATCTTGACATTTTTTTCGGCGGAGATGAAAATTCGAGTGTAGCCTATGAAATGCTTGAAGGCTTTATGGACGGGGATAACTTCAGATGGAGTATTAATTATCAAAGGGAAATTCTTGATTACCTGCAGCTGAACCTGCAATATGAAGGAAGAAAAACGCCCGGTGCAAAGGCAATTCACATCGGGCGCATTCAGCTCAGAGCTTATTTCTGATGTTGCTTATTCAAGCATCATATTGGATTGCCCTATTTCCTGTCCGTCCACAAAAATGGAAACATGGTAGGTGCCCTCCATTATCTCTTTAACATGCTTATCTTTTTCCCATTGGACGCAATGACGTTGTTTTTCATTCTGATAATCGATGGTTTTCATCAATGAATACTGAAGTTTTTCACCATTGAACATGAAATAGTCCTCACTCCGTTTATACAGTATTTCGTTGTCCGGGCGGGCAATGCGGATGTAAACATTTTTCTCACCAGGTTCGGCAATCAGGTTTTCGCTAATGGTGAAACAAATCTTTATTTTATCCAATCTCCTGGCTTTATCCACAACTTTTTCCTTATCGCCGGACCAGCCACCCATATGGATAGCTTCCACAGTAATATTATAAGCCTTAAGCAAGGCTCCGATATTTACTTTTTCTTCCAGTTCTTTCTTTTGCTCGGTGATCTGTTGCTTTTGAGATTCTGTTTCCTGAAATTTCTTCTGGATTTGCACATTTTCTTCTTTGAGCTGTCTGTTTACTGTAAATAGCGAATCAATTTGCTCAACATAGCGCTGGTGTGAATTTCGTAGATAATCCAGTTTACGCTTAATCCTGTAATAATCGGCTTGTGAAGCAATGAGCTTTTTAATTTCCTGTGCTCTGGCTTCTATAACTGAATCTTTTTCACTCAATTTACCTGAAACCTCACTATACTGGCTCTTGATTTCCTCATGCCGGTCCATCAGGCTGTTCAATTCTTTTTCAAGCTGTTGAGTTTCACTTTCTTTTTCAACAATTACTGTTCTTACTGTATCTTTAGTATCCAGCAACTGCCAGCCTAAAAACAGGATGACCAGCACCAGTATGCCTATAACGATTTTATAAGTAGATTCTCTTTTCCTGAAATCATTTGTTTTTTCTTCTGCCATGATATTTTTGTGTTGATTTTCTTGAATCCTGGTACAAAATTATTTAATTTTAACATGAAAACGCAGACTTTACTAAATTATTCCATCAATGATAACTGCTTTACAAACTACGCGAAAATTATTGCTCCATTCTGTTGAAGATCTGATAAATCTGGTTTTTCCTGTTAACTGCGAATATTGTGGTGAAAACCTTCGCAGGGGTGAAGAAACCCTTTGCTCGTTCTGTGAGTATCAGCTTCCAAAAACAAAATTCCATCTGCAACCGGATAATCCTGTCGAAGCTGTTTTCTGGGGAAGGGTTAAACTATATTCAGCAGCTACTTTTTTGTATTACCAAAAAGGAGAGATGGTGCAGCATCTTATCCATCAGCTGAAATATCACGGGAAAGGCCATATTGGGGTTTACCTGGGAAGGATTTTTGGGCAGCATTTGAATGAATCATCACGTTTTGCAACTGCAGACCGCATAATTCCCGTACCACTTCACTGGAGAAAAATGAAGCTAAGAGGCTATAACCAGAGTGAAAAGATTGCAATTGGGCTTGCGGAGAGTATGGATGCAGTGCTGGATACCAAAAGCCTGAAGCGTACTGTCCACTCTTCCACCCAGACAAAAAAATCACGATTTGAAAGATGGGAGAATGTAAAAGCTATTTTTGAACTTGGGGATAAGGTAGAAGAGCTTGAGGGAAAACACATCCTGCTGGTGGATGATGTTATAACCACCGGATCAACTATTGAGGCTTGTGTAAACCGGCTTTCTGCAATAAAAGATATTAAAGTGAGTATCATTTCGTTGGCCTGTCCTGTTATCTAAATTCCTTATTAAAGAAAACGGCGTTTTTTTTTAATAGAGATGCTCCTTAGTTAGGTGAAATGGGAAAAACTTAATTTAGAGGACAGTGTTATTTAAGTTTGCTTACTTAAGGCAATATGGTTAATAAAGAAAAGCAGTTGTAAGATTGAAATTTAATAACAAATGAAGCTAATTTAAATTTAGCAGAATAGCTTAAATAAAAAAATCCGCTGATGATGCAGCGGATTTTGATGCTATTTAAAAGCTTTTTCCAGTAGCCCGTCGCCATTAAGCTTTAATCTGTCGAAATATTCAGGATAGTTTTTTCCGCTTAGCTTATCCACATAAAGCTTTGCCAGATACTGTCCAAGCATATACCCCTGGCCTCTTAAGCCTAGGAACAAACCCTCCTCAGGGTCAATGATCATCCTGGGTTCAACATAATACCCTGACCAAACAGCCTGAAAGCCCACAGAGGATAACTCCGGCAGCCAGTCCACGAATATCTCGGAAATAATATTCAGGAAGTCCAAAGAATTAACCTTTAGGTTTTTGTCGGTTTCCATGGGCTCAACCTGAGGAGATGCACAGCCGATAATCTGACCGGTTTCAGCAAGTTGTTGGCCGTACACTGCCACAAATCCTTTGTATTTTCTACGGTCGATGAGCATGGGCAGAGGCGTATTGTTGATTCCCATCCATGGCAAGCGCCTGGTAATAAAGGCCTGATGTTTTACCGGGAAAAGACCTGTTTCGATTCCAAGGCTTTTGGTGAAATCCTGACCGGCAGGCCCAAGGGCATTAATAAACTTATCAGTGTGATATTCAATATAACTGCCATTATGGTCGCGAACTAATGCAATATATTCCTGCCCGTTTTTTCTAACATCAATCAGCCTGCAATCTTCCTTAACCTCACCGCCTTTCTCTATCCCGATTTTCCTGATCAGGTCCATTACCTTTCCCGGTGTTGCCTGCCAGCAATTGCTGGTAATCAGTGCTGATTTATATTTGTCCAGCTTCGGATTCATATAAGGCGATATGTACTTGCGATAGTCTTTGGGCTGTATCATAGTAGCATCAGACCACTGCCTGGATTGTTCCAGTGCTTTAAAGGTAGCCTCATCATGAGCAAAGGTAACATACTTAATCTGGCGGTAATCAATGTTGCCGATATCCTGAAGCTCTTTGAAGATTTCCAGGTTATGATTGGCAATATCACTGAGTTCGGGAATGCTGAAGTTGGGTCTTCCGCCTGCAATATTTCTCCAGGAAGAGCCGCGGTCGTAATTTATAAGCACCGGATCCAGTCCTTCTTCCGCGAGATACCGGAATAATGCACTTCCGCCTATCCCGCCGCCTGCCACCAGAACATTTACTTTTACCTTAGATGTTGTGGTTGATTTAGGCGGGTGAATGGTTTCATGGACATTTTTTGGATACAGTTCGCCCAGGCTGAGCTGGTTCGACATGGGGCCGCGCGGAGTAGCTTCTCCTACCACGCTGATACCGGCTGTGCCGATAGCTGCTTTCAGACGCTTAATGCAGCGTTTGCCGCGGCATGCACCCATCCCAAGGCGGGTGGTATGTTTTATCTCATCCACCGAAATAAATTTGCGATCACCTATGGTATCCATTATCTCATCAAGGGTAACGTCATCGCAATGGCAAATATACTGCGGTGTTTCAGCATGAAACCCGGATGGTGCTATGTCTAAAGGTTCAGGATATTTTTCTTTGGCAATAAATCCACGCACATTAATAAGGTCTTCTCCATAAAGGTCTTTTGATTTAACCCAGGCTACATTAGTTTTATTGGGTTTCTCTATAACCTTTTCAACCATGCCTTCCCCCAGCTTCTGGCCGTTATTGTCCACCAGGAATACTTCAGCATTTTTGTCCACGTGATATTCAATGGGAAGGAAAATGCGATTTCGTTTCAGCGCATAGCCAAATATAGCCAGTCCGGGGCATAATGAAATACATTTCATGCAGCCGGTGCATTTATCGAAATCAATAACAGGCACTGTGCTGGTTGAAGATTTGGTGATGGCACCATGCGGACAGGCAAAGGCGCAGGGGTTACAGGCAAAACCATACAGGCAATCGATCAGCACAAAAGGTTTTTCAGCCATTCTTTGTTTTGAAGGCATGAATGGTTTTTTGATAACAAGTTCAGGCTCCTGCTGCGAATCAAGATACTCTTTGGAAACTTTCAGGTATTCATGATAATCATAGCGCTTACTCATCTCTTCCATGATTTCAAAAGCTACCTGTTTCCCCCTGAGAACCGCTGAGGTTCCTTCTCCTATGCGAATGGCATCACCCACTCCATGTACATCACGGCCAAAAATCTCTTTACCTTTTACCAGTAGCTGATCATCTGGCACCAGGCCTGTGCAGATGTTGATAGCATCAATGCCACGAATTTCCTTTTCTGTGCCAGGAATGATCCTGAAGTTTTCTGCTTCCGCCACTACAGCGCCAACTATGCCGTCGTAGTTTTCATTTGGAATAGCCTTGATAAGCATATGATTTAGCATGACAGGAATTCCAAGACGCCTGACCCTGTTGGCCTGAACAGGAAAACCACCTTCGCGGGGCATAGCTTCTACTATCGCTTTTACATTGGCGCCTGCCTGCATCAACTGATAGGAGGTTAAGTAGCCGATGTTTCCTGCACCCACAGTGAGTACATTTTTGCCCAGTAAAGTGAATTCATTGTTCATCATTTTCTGAACAACAGCAGCAGTATAAACTCCGGGAACATCATCATTCTCAAAAGCCGGCATGAAAGGTATTGCACCAGTGGCGATGATCAGGTGACAGGCATCTACAAAATAAATCTCATCAGTTTTGAGATTTTTCACGGCAAGTCGTTTCCCCTCAAGGATATCCCAAACGGTGGAATTAAGGAAGATGCCCTCGTGGGAATCCCCGGCCAGTGTTTTAGCAATATCAAATCCACGCATGCCACCGAATCTCTTTTCCTTCTCAAAAAAGAAAAACTGATGTGTTTGCATGATAAACTGGCCGCCTATCTGTTCATTACTATCAATTACGATATTAGGGATGCCGTTTACTAAAAGTTCTTCACGTGCGGCAAGGCCGGCAGGGCCTGCGCCTATAATGGCTACCTGTGTTTTGTAAACGTTGGTTGCTTTTTCTGTATCGCAGGATTTGGCAACAGGTTGATAGTCACCTGGTATTTCGATTACTTCCTTTACATTATCTACCGTGCTGATACAGATTCGCTTGATTTCACCATCCACTAACATTTCGCAGGCTCCGCATTTCCCGATTCCGCATTCCAGGCTGCGGTTTCTGTTTTTCAGGCTGTGGCTGTGAACAGGGAATCCTGCCTGATGCAAAGCTGCTGCTATGGTAAAACCTTTTTCTCCTATAACTTCCTTTCCGTTAAACTTAAACCGTACCTGATTCGCCTCAGGTATCTCCAGTATAGGATGCTTATTTATTTTATACATAGGGCAATAGTGGTAAGTGGGTGGTCATTAATTCATTATTTTTAATTTGTACGCTTCTCTCTGTGAAGGATTTCACAAATCTAAAATAAATTAGCTTTGCTTTATGTATCCAGCATTCTAAATAGAATTATTTTTATCAATTCTGAATAAAAAAAACCCAAAGCGCTTCCCTGTGATCAGGGCATTTAGTCTGGTAATCCTGATGCTTTATTTTTGGGTAAGTGCAAGATGGCCTCTGCGAAGTTCCCGGTTCAGGAAAAAGCATAAATCCATAAAAACCAGGTTTGGATTACCGTTACGCTCAATGGCATAAACAGCTTTTTCAAATTCTTCTGATATGCTTAAAATGTTAGCATGGTTAATCACCCTAAAGAACCTGCTCATGAATTCTGCCTCTTGTTGATTCATTCTGCTGATTTGTGGGGCATTCCACGACTGAAGCATGGCTTCGCGGAACAATCGCAATGAATATTGCAGAAAATTCTTCTGATATTCTCTCCCATGGCGGCTGATCTCCGCCACCCAGTTAATGGTATCGCGGGTTTTGTCCAGCTCCAGCTTTTTGTGCAGCGCAAAACTCAGCCTTGTCATAGTAATAAACTGCTTCAAATTATCTTCAATCCAGCCGGTGTCGCCTGAATATCTCAATGCCAGGGAATAGCTGCCAGCTGCCAACATTGTAGCTGCATGTGCCATATTTTCATCCGTGTGTCCACGCCGGATAAGTCCATTCATAATGTCATTATCACTCAGCCTTGGCACCTGAATAATTTGGGTTCTGGACAGAATGGTATTCAGGATCATCTCCTGGTGTTCGGCCACCAGCAGGAAAAGTGTTTTATCCGGTGGTTCTTCCAGCGTTTTTAGGATTTTAGGAGCAGCGGAGTAAAAGAGTTTTTCCGGCATCCAGATGATCACGATTTTATAGCCTCCCTCGTAGGAATGCAGGCTCACTTTCTGGATGATCTCATTACAATCATCGGCACTAATAAGTGTTTGTTTTCCTTTAAGGCTGTATTTCCTGTGTAGATCATCAATGCCGAAATAGCCTTCCGTTTCTTTTATAAGCGAACGCCAGGGCTCATAGATCAGCTGGTTGGCATTCTTATCCTTCTTTGCTTTTCTCAGATCCGCAGGTAAAGGAAATATGAAATGCAGGTCAGGATGTGAAAGGTTCTGTATCTTGCGACAGGGGGCACATTCACCACAGCTGTCTTTATGAAACCCATGTTCCTGCTCATCAATAGCAATTTTATTTCTGCAATTTATATACTGGGAATAAGCCAGCGCCAGCGCCATGTTTCCTGTTCCTTCAGGGCCGAGCAGCATTTGTGCATGACTGATCCTGCTGTCTTCCACAGTTTGTATTAATCTGCGGATTATATCACGATGTCCGATTACTTCTCTGAAAAGCATGCATCAAAAATAAAAAAAATCACGGGGATTTTCCCTCAGCAAAGAATGAATATTAAGCCAGCTATTGAACCTAATTTACTTTATGACCATGAGCTTCCTTGTCAGCACATCATTCCCGCAGCTAATTCGAAACAGGTAAACCTGGTTTTTAAACAAAAGGCTGGCAAGTTTAAGATGTTGAACCGGGCCGGGTGCCAGGGTACCGGTATAGATAATTTTTCCATGCATATTAAAAACATCCACAGTGGTTTGCTGCTGTTGCTTCAGGTCAACTCTAAGGTTGATCATATTGTTCTCATCCTGAAAAAGCCTGATGCTTTTTATGGATGAAAATTCATCAATCCCGGTGGATATTGCAACAAGTCCGTTATAATACATAACGCCACTAATGATGGAATTGATTATCAATCTTGAATTGTTGTAATTTCCCAGTGGAATATTCATACTACCAAAGTAAGCCTTCAGAATATTATCATTTAAGATGCTAATACTGTCCGCAGGATAGGGCGTGTTATTAATATTCAGCATAACAGAAATGTCTTTTTCTTCAAATTTAAAGTATGTGTCGCTGCCGTAAACAAGGATTTCATTAGGCTTGCTTGTGAATAAAGTATCGTGAGAAACTGCTGCTATGAAGCCGGTTGATTTTGCAACCAGAAAAGCATCTGCTTTTTGGAGATGCCCGTGATAATTATCATAAGTGTTTAAATTATAATATCCATAGGGCATTGACCCGGGTACCATCAGCACATTTTTTAAGAGTGTATCATCCTGAATAATATTCTGAAAGTAATGGATCACGGTTGAAGTACCCTGCGACAGGAAAGCTGCCACTGCTGAAGCCTGTGTGAATTGGGTATTTACTCCTGTTATTTTGCTGTTTGGGTAGGAATAACCCGGAAAGCTCCAGGAAGGGAAGCAGCCCGAAAGCTTCAGGCTGGCTCCCCAGGGGTTTATGGTTAATGCATTGTATTTATACATCCATGAATCCACCTGATTATATATGGAAAGATGATAATTCCCGGGCTTAATATTTTGCGGTATATTTAACCAGGCGCTGATTTGGTTATCGTTGGGTGAGTTGAATTGGTAGGGGATCAGTAAATCAGATCCCTGGAAAAACCTGATGAGTTGCGAACCCTGCGTAAAACTTGTATTATGCCCGGTAATCTGGATATTGATTGTCTGCCCTGGGTGTACAGTATCCGGGCTGACATCCTGGATGGTTTGAGCGAAGAGGAAGTCCGGGAGGATAAAGGCCAGAAAGATAAATAAGTTGCGCATGATTGTATAATTTTTGGAAGACATAAAGTTAGGTGATTATTTCAAAAAAGCAAGAAGAATATTCCAAAAAATATGTAGCCCAAAATTTTGGCTTTCTATTTTGTATTGTCCGGATGCGCTGTATCCTGCTGAAGAACGTAAGTTGCATCAAGTAAAAGTTGTTTATGGTAGGATATCTTATTCATCCTGCTCTTTTCAAAGATTTTCTGCATCCAGGTTTCATTGCGTTCAATTCTCAGGATGATTTTCTTTAAATCATCATCAGAGGTGTTTTCTGCTGTTTTCCAGGTGTAAGCAGGCAGCAGCTTCCGCGCAATTTCTTCAGAGTTTTCAAGAAGTTCCTCCTGGCTGATACTTCTTAGTTGGTCTATTGATTTATCTAATTTGTTTAATTTCATCAAACATATGGCGTAATTTAATCTGCATTGGTCGAAACCCGGTGAGATGCTTAATGCCTGAGTGAAATACTTTTCAGCAAGATGCATTTTGCCGGTTTTCAGATATACTACCCCCAGGTTATTAAGCACATGAATGTGATACGGATTTGCATTATAAGCTCGCAGATAAGCCTGTTCTGCTTTTGTCATTTCTCCTCTAAAGTATAGTGCTTCGCCTGTATACCAGCTAAAGGGCGTGGCTACATCATCCATAGTAGCAAGAAAATTTTCAGCCTTCCTGCCTTCGCTGATCACGGTTGATAGATCACCTTCAAGACGTGCCAGCTGCATAGTGTGATTATGTGCGGAGGAACTGAGCCTGAGATATCCGGTTGGGATGATCAGTAACTGTAAAGCAAGTATCACATAAAATATGGAATAAGAGATTTTCCCTTCTGAAGGCTTTATCAAAACAGCCGGTGCAATTATCAGAATAAACATAAGTTTGAGCATTGGACGCTCATCAGGAAAACTAAAGAAACTCAGTATAATGTATATTAGAAGCAAAGATATAATAACCAGCACTCCGGATGCCTTGTGTGTTGATTGCTGCCTGAAATAATTCGCGATTGCTTTGTGAATGGCGAAAATCAGTAATAGCATAAAAGCTAAAAAGGCCGCCAGACCGGCTTCGTACCACTTCCATAAGTAATCATTATGAGGACGCTGGAAAAATACCTGCGTTCCGGGCGCTGCATTTTTTCTGATGGTTGAAACATCATGCTTCATTGCCATTATCTTCCAGTTTCCGCCCCCGTGTCCCGACAGGGGGCTATCCCGGATTTCAGCTGCAGTAAATTTCCATAGCTCAAGGCGTTCATTAGCTGAGCCATAGGTTGGGTTTTTTAGTGAGCTCAACTGGTCTTTAAATGTAGAAGTATCCTGCGTTAATAATATCGCAACAAGGCCTATGGCTACAGCTGAAGCTATACCAGCAAGCATGACTTTCTTTTTATATTTTCTGATCCAGAACCGGTAGCGTGCTAAAATCAGAATAACAAATACAGAAAATGCAGCTGCAACTGCCAGCCACACTGCCCGGGAATAGCTAAGAATTATGAACCCCAAAAGGAGGGTGATTAGAATTATCTGAAGCATTCTCCATAGTTTTTTCCTGTACGAAATCAGGCTGTAGAAACAAAAAGGAATGAGCAGCAGGCTGAGCTGTGCTGCCAGATTTCTGTGGCTCATTAGGGCTGTGAGCCGGTAACTTGCGGCGTGGTCGGGCAGACCTTCCCGGGGTATAATGTAGCCGAGCTGGACACATAGAACAGAAACATGGATGATGCAAACCGGAAGTAATGCACGGGCGATTGACAGCAAAGGTGAGGTGAAGCGCTTTAAGTAAACTATAACTGTTATCAGAAGTATAAAAAACTGAAGTTCGAAAACTGCTTTATACAGGGCTTCAGACGGGTTAACTGCTGCCGGAATAAAAACAAAATAGGACAGCACAATAATACCATAAAGGAGAATTATGAGTGAAAAAGGCAGGCTGTTGTTTTTTCTTTTTTTCAAAACAAGAAAAAGAATAAATATTAAACTTCCTGCCGCTGTCGAAAGGAAGCGTGGTGCCAACACTGCATCAGCAAGGGTGAGCGGATAAATTCCGGGAAATACAGGGATGCTGTTGGTATATTTTGCTGTGCTGAGATAAATCAGCAGCAGAAAACCGGAGAGCATCCACGGATATTTATGTTCTTCAGCCATAATTTGATCAGGAAAGATACAAAAATTGCGGCTAAAGCTACAAGGCAGTTTTCACCATTTTACCACAGCCTGATCACTTTTCTGCCTTTGCTTTCACCATTCAGCATATCATCAATTGCTGCGGGCAGATCATCAAGGCTGATTGTTTCAATGCCTTCCTGCAGGTTTTCGGGACGATAGTCACCGGACAACTTGTGAAACAGCATGGATTTATGAAGCACAGGAAACTCAGCAGAGGCAATACCCTGCAGCCTGATCCCGCGCAGGATAAACGGATATACCCACATATCGAATTTCTCCCCGGCGATATTCCCGCAGGTAGTGACAATACCATTGGGTTCGGTACTTTTTATAGCATAAGACAGAACATCGCCACCTACATTATCAGAAACAGCTTTCCACTGGCTTTTCAATAGAGGCTTACCACTGCCGCCTGAAGCTTCTTCGTGGCTGAGAATACTCTTCACGCCAATTGATTCCACTGCTTGCCTGCTCTTTTCTGATCCGGCTATTCCGGTAACGTCATAGCCCAGTTTAATCAGGATTTTAGCAGTGATTGAACCAACACCTCCTGAGGTTCCTGACACCAGAACCTTCCCTTCCCCGGAATTGATTTGTGACGTGATTTCATAAACCGAGGCTGCAGCTGTGAGGCCTGCTGTTCCAAACATCATGCTTTCCTTCAAACTCAGGCCTTCAGGCCGGGGTAATACCCATTTCACCGGAACACGGATATACTGCCCGAAACCGCCGTCAGTGTTCATGCCAAGATCTTTTCCGGTAACAATTACCTCATCGCCCTGCACAAAGTCGTCTGTTTGGCAGAATTCAACCACACCGGCAGCATCTATACCGGGTGTAAAAGGATATTGTTTTGTCACACCCTTATTGCCACTTGCGGAAAGAGCATCCTTGTAGTTCAATGATGAGTATTGTACTTTGATCAATACATCACCTTCAGGAAGATCATTTGTATTTCGTTCAATGATGTTTTTAACGTATGTGCCTGATTGCTCTTCAACACGGAGTGCACGGAATTTTTTAGTATCCATAGAAAAACGGTTTTTGTAAGGTAATAAGACTAACAGACAAAAACCGTTTCCGTTTGAATTTTCAGCTAAAGCAGGTCAAAAACTTCCGGGGCCCATCATATTCCGGCTTTGCCTGTGCTGTTTTTCATATTCTCTACAGTCATGTTCCATTTTAACTCCTTTTGGGCGTTCAAAATCACCTTTTGACAATTTCACTGTAGGGCTGTTGTAAAGGCTTTGCATGTAAAGGGCCCAGATGGGCAAACCTGTATTGGCACCCTGCCCGTAGGCAGTACTGCGGAAGTGAATGCTACGGTCTTCTCCTCCAACCCATACTCCGGTTACCAGATCAGGAGTGAGCCCCATAAACCAGCCATCGGAGTTATTATCAGTAGTTCCGGTTTTGCCGGCAATGGGATGGGTGAAATTATATCTGAACCTCAGCCTTCTTCCTGTTCCATGATCTACCACGCCCTGCATTAATCCCAACATGGAATATGCAGCTTTGGCACTCATGGCTTCATTTTGCTGAGGGATGAAGGTTTCAATCACATTTCCGTTTTTATCTTCGATCCTGGTAATAAACATCGGTTTGATGTGGATTCCCTTGTTGGCAAAAGTAGCCATGGCGCCAACCATTTCATAGACACTCAGGTCAGGAGTGCCCAGTGCGATAGCCGGAACAGGTTCAATAGGGGAAGTGACGCCCATTTTCCGTGCGAGATTAATTACACCCTGTGGCGACATTCGCTTCATCAGATAGGCTGATATGTAGTTGACAGAATTCGCCAGCGCCCACTTTAGTGTTACCATTTCACCCTCACGTTTATCGTCAGAGTTTTTAGGTGTCCAGGTGGAACCGTCAGGCAATTCAAAGGTAACGGGAACATTTGGCACCTTCATGCAGGGATGATAATTCAGCTCCTGCATGGCCAGTGCATACACAAATGGCTTAAACGTGGAGCCTACCTGCCTTCTGCCCGAGGTAACCTGGTCAAATTTAAAATGCTCGTAGTCAGGGCCGCCCACATATGCTTTTACATATCCGGTATAAGGGTCAACGGACATCAATCCGGCGCGCAGAAAATGCTTATAGTAACGGATGGAATCCATAGGCGACAACACCGTATCCACATCACCATCATAACTGAAAACAGTCATTTTAACCGGTTTATTAAAGATAGTGCGGATACTGTCTTCTGATAAACCTCTTTGCTTAAGCAGGTAGTAACGCGCAGAGCGTTTCATGGCCCTTGTCAGTATCTTGTCGCGGGCTTCCTGGTTGATGCCGTAGAAAGGAGCATTTTTTCTGTTTTTTTGTTCTTTGAAGAATAGCGGCTGAAGGTCTTCGCTTAAATGCTTAACAACAGCTTTTTCAGCATTTATCTGCATTTCAGAATCAATGGTGGTGTAAATCTTCAGGCCGTCTTTATAAAGATCATATGGCTCACCGTCAGGTTTGGTGTGTTTTTTACACCAGTCGTGCAATTGAATCCTCAAATATTCTCTAAAATATGTAGCCAGGCCTTTATTATGGTCTGTCATATTGTACTTCGACATATCCAGCGGCATCTGCCTGAGAGAATCATAGGTGTTTTCTGCTATGAAATCATATTTTTCCATTTGGCTTAGTACAACTTCCCTTCGCTGTTTCGCACGTTCAGGGTTTCGCACCGGGCTGTAATAGGTTGGCGCTCTGAGCATACCCACCAGCATGGCTGATTCTTGATAATCAAGCTCATGGGGTTCCTTATCGAAGTATGTTTTTGATGCTGATTTAATTCCAAATGAATTCCCACCAAAAGAAACAGTATTCAGATACATAGCTATAATCTCATTTTTGCTATAGTTATGTTCAAGGCGAACAGCCACTACCCACTCTTTGAGTTTAGTGAGTATGAATTCAACGACTGACATTTCGGTGCCACGAGGGAACAGATTCTTTGCCAGCTGCTGGGTAATGGTACTTGCACCTCGCTGCTTGCCACGAATAGTTGAAACAACTCCTGCAATGGTTCCCTTAATGTCCACCCCTGAGTGTTTTCTGAATCGAATATCTTCCGTGGCTAAAAGCGCATATATAAGGTTTTCCGGTAAAGCCCGGTAGGGTACATTGGACCTGTTTTCGAAAAAGTATTTTCCCAGCAAAATGTCATCGGCACTGTAAATTTCTGATGCCAGATTGCTTTTCGGGTTTTCAAGCTCTTCAAAAGAAGGCATGAACCCAAGCCAGCCACGGGAGATCATAAAAAATATCAGGATCACTGCAAAAAGCCCTGCAAAATATATCACCCAAAGAGTCCGGATAGTCTTTTTAAAAGAAGGTTTCTCCTTCTTCTTATTCTCTGATTGATTGTTTTTCTTCTGTTTTGCCATGATGATCAGTTATGACTGTGGCTCATTTATTTTTATGCGAAGCCCAATTTCATCAATTCCCTTTAAAGTATCTTCTCTCATAGCCTGAATAAATTCAATCCTGTAGTTTCCGGGTAAAGGCAAATTTACATCTTTTTTAAAAAGGAAGAGGTTGTCTCTGTATAAACCTTTTCCTTTCCCCAGCCATTTTCCCGAAGGGGCCGCCAGGATTAGCTCCAGCGTGTCGCGGCTGGTGCTTTGGTCAGGATAAATAGTATTCATAAATAAATAGAGATTACGATAATCGTAATCAGTGGTATTTCTCAGATTAATGATAAAATTATAAGTAGTTGTAGTGTCTTCAATGGAAAAGTTAAAGCCTTTGGTTGCATCTGCAGGCCATTTCTGCTCGTTAATCGTATTGCTTTTCGCATAAAAATAATCTTCCCCACACCCGTATAAGAGTATAAGGGGAATGACTACTAATCCAAGTAATTTAAAAATGTTCCTGTTCATTTATTATTGTTGTTTCTGCGGGATTTTCCACGTCTGTTCTTCTGGCGGTTGTTACCGTTGAAGCTTCCTTTTGTATTGCGGTTGGCACGCCCTTTGTTGCCTTTGGTTTTTTCTTTCTTGTCAAAACGTTTCAGGTCGTCCTGTCCAACAACATTTGAAAAACTTTCGTTAATTTCAACTTCCTTGGGTTTAACAAATTCTTCCAGTGAATCCGGGTTTTTTCCTTTTTTATTTAACGAAATCAGCTTGTTTACATTGTCCAGTGGCACCGGAATCATTACAAAAGTATTGCTTTCATAGCTAAACCACATGATTTCCTTGAAGATATCAGTTTTCTGGTGAAATGCTTTTCCTTTGTTTGTTTCAATGATGGTATTTGGGGGAGGAAACTTTTTCAGCGCATCCACATAAACATCATATTCGTAATTCAGGCAGCATTTAAGTTTTCCACATTGGCCTGCAAGCTTTTGCGGATTCAATGATAACTGCTGTTCACGGGCAATGCTGGTTGAAACCGATCTGAAGTTCTGCAGCCAGGTGGCGCAGCAAAGTTCCCTGCCGCAGGAACCGATACCTCCAATGCGAGCAGATTCCTGCCTAGCACCTATCTGCTTCATTTCAATCCTGATGCAGAACTCTCTGGCCAGGTCTTTTATGAGCTGGCGAAAATCCACACGACCATCCGCAGTGTAGTAAAAGATAGCTTTGGTGGCGTCTCCCTGATACTCCACATCATTAATTTTCATATCCAGCTGCAGGCGTTCCACTAAAGACCGTGCCTTGAGCATGGTATGTTCTTCACGGTCAATTGCTGATTTCCATTTGCCAATATCAGTTGCCCGTGCCCGGCGGTAAACTTGTTTTACCTCTTCAGATTTTTCCGCTATTCCACATTTTTTCATCTGGATCTTCACCAGGTCTCCCATGAGTGAAACCATACCAATATCATGGCCGGGACTGGCTTCTACAGCCACCAGATCACCAATATCCACCGTCATCTCGTCAGGTTTAACAAAAAAGCCTTTCCGGCTGTTTTTAAACCTGACTTCCACGATATTAAATGATGTTTTGCTGATGGGCAGCTGCATGTCGCCCAGCCAGTTGTATACGTCAAGCTTGCTGGTGGTATGTATCTGTTTCTGATCTATTTTTTCATATGCTTTTGGAACGCTTAAACAGCCACGCGCACGGAGTCCGTTGCTTCCTTCGTTGTATCCCATAGTGTTCCTTTTGGTTCTTAACGGTGTAGTTAAGTCATTATTTGAATTAGCAAAGTTAGCATTTTTGAATAATGCATTCCCGTTAAAATTTTATTTGTATTACTAATGAGTTGAATAAAAAGGAAAAAGCCGCCAGAATTTTTGACGGCTTTTATATGGTGCAGAATTCAGCTCTGCTTAAAATTCTATGTCCTTTTTCATTTCAGCTTCCACGTCTTCAATAGTGATGGGAAGCCTGCGATCGCCAAGAAGCCTGCAGCCGTCATCGGTAATCAGAATATCATCCTCCAGGCGGATTCCGCCAAAGTTTTTGTATCCAATCAGTTTATCGTAATTGATAAATTCACTGAATTTTTTATCAGCTCTCCAACGGTCGATCAATTCAGGAATAAAATAGATACCGGGTTCATTGGTTAGTACAAAGTTTGGCTCCAGTCTTCTTCCAAGGCGCAGCCCTGATAATCCGAATACGGAAGAGCGTTGTACTTCATCATCATACCCGACATAATTCTCACCTATGGCTTCCATATCATGAACATCCAGCCCCATCATATGGCCAAGACCATGTGGCATAAACATGGCGTGTGCGCCCTGTTCAACAGCGTTATTCATATTGCCTTTCATAATGCCCAGGTCCTTAAGGCCTTCTGCTATGGCATGAGCGGCAATCAAATGGATATCTTTAAAGGGGATGCCTGGTTTGATATTTTTGAAAGCCCTGTTATTAGCATGTAGTACGATATCGTAAACATCCTTTTGCTCAGGGGTGAATTTGCCGCCGACAGGAATTGTACGGGTAAAATCCGAAGCGTAATGCATAGGTGTTTCAGCACCTGAATCCACCAGTAGCAAATCGCCTTCTTTCATTTTGTTTCCATGATAATGGTTGTGAAGGGTCTGCCCGTTTATGGTAACAATAGCCGGAAATGAAAGCATGCCGCCATAAGCCAGGGCAATTCCTTCAATTTTGCCTGCCACATCACGTTCATACATGCCGGGTTTGGCCATCCTCATGGCAGTAACATGCATCTGATAACCTATGTTAGCAGCTTTATCCAGCTCTTCAATTTCATAGTGATCTTTAATTGAGCGTTGTGAAACAACGGCTTTGATCAGTTCTTCTGAAACATAGTCTGCATTTTTGGAAGGATGTATGCCTAGCAGTTTCTCCAACAAGATGACATTTTCAGCACGATATTGTGGCAGAAAATGGATACTCCGGCCCTTTTTAATAGCATCTGTCAGCAAATCTGCAGCTTTGGTAAATGGAGCAGTGTTCTTAACACCCACACGCTCGCCGTTTTCTTTCAGGGTTTCCTGAGGTCCCATCCAGATAATGTCATCCAGTTCCACATCATCAGCAAATAAATAATCTTCATTATTATCAATATCCATGATTCCGATGATGTTAGGGAAGTCAAGCCCGAAGTAATAGAGGAATGTGCTGTCCTGGCGGAAATGATAAATGTTGGCAGGAGCATTCATGGGTGAATCGGGATGCCCGGGTAAAAGAACAAGCCCGCTGCTCATCTTCTCCCGCAGACAGTTCCTGCGCTTTGTATAAACATCTTTTTTAAACATATCTCTGGTTTTTTTTTGTTGCTTCTGCCACAAATGTAATGATTTGTTTTGAAATGAAGAGCATCTCAGTGGTTGCTATGCAAAATCTCCTGTTTTGTAAGCGACAACCACACCTGATAATACTATTGCATGTAATCAATGGGTTGCCTCCAAAAAAATGTATTTTGAGTCATGCGTGACTGATTTTTGCCCATGTTTATTTTAAAAAGCAGCAATCGAAATGAACCGGTCAGCATATTAACTGCCCCGAAACCGGGCCTGAAAGTGAAGGTGTAAAGTCATTTGGAAGTGCTGAGGCCAGGCGTGAGGAAAAGCTGCTGAATTTTACTGTACAACCAGAAAAAGAGTACGTTAAGCTTGTTCATTCATTATTTGCTGGTCAGACTGATTTAGTGGATGGATCATACGGCCTGCAAAAAAAACGGGTATAGTGCCCGTTGGTTTAGCCCGGCAGTAAATTACAGGCCCCAAATAACTTCAGACAGCATTTAAATACAGGTATTTCTGTTCAATCCATTTAGTGGTTCCCCGGCCGGCTAAATTCCGGATTGAAACCAATTCATGAACAGATATCATTCCGTCAAATGAAAAAGGTGTTGAAAGGAATAAGAAGTGGTGCATTTTTTGGCATGATTACCATCTTTCATTCTTTTAAAATAATCATAAGCGGGTATAATCGCCATAAAAAAACGGCTTTTTAGCACATATCAATTATATATTAGTTATGAGTCCTGGAGTCTGATACTTTAATTTTGGGGTGGTATTTGGACACAAAGGCTTGAAAATTTGAAGCAATTCAAAGAACCGGAAATAAAATCAGGTTCCGGGCACCTATGGGTAAAACCGTTTTTTAATTCTGAAATGTTTTTTATAACTTTACGCAGTAGCATGGTGTTATTGTTTTGGAAGACCTGGCTAATATACAGCTATTGAGTTTATTAGTCTGATATCATGCTACTTTTTATTCACTTTTTTCTATTGATAGCTAGCTTTTTATTCATGTGCGAAACTTGAGTTAATTAAAAAACTTCCTAAAAAGTATCGTATAACACTTATGAAATGCTTTAAATGTTACCCGGCAAGCTAAGATCAACTTCGATTTATTTCCTTCTGATCTTTTTGTTCCAGAATTCTTTAATGTTATGAACATTGATTGTGTGCTGGCTGGTACCTGCTTCACCAATCAGAAAAGCATATGGCTTCATATAATGCAGATGGGAAGAGATAATCCGTAAAATAGCCAGAAATGGGGCCAGAAGCAACATGCCAGGTACTCCCCAGATCATACTCGCGGCCACTAACCCTGTGATAATGAAGAAGGGATTAATTTTGACGTTTCCTCCTACAATATTAGGTGTGAGGATATTATTTTCAATAAACTGGACAATAATAAATAATATCACAACCCTGAAAGTCAGAGCCAGGTCACCTGCTACCAGGAAAGCATAGGAGAACGGGACTAAACCGCCCAGCAGGGTTCCGAAATAAGGGATAAAATTAAAGATCGCAGCCGTAACTCCGAGGGGGATGGCAAATTTCAGGCCTATGATGTACAGCCCTGCAGAATTAATGACACACAAAATTAAAACCACAGTGATTACACCGGCAAGGTAGCGAACCATTACATTTGAAATTTCACGCAGAGTGCCGGTTACTATCCTGCGGTTCTTCCGCCCAAAAACCATTAGCAGGAAATACATAAATTTAGTTCGGTAATATAAAAACAGAAAGATATATACCGGCATCAGACCGATGGCAACAATTGTACTGGTAGTTGCGCTGAATAGCGCGCGCAGGAAGTCGGTTCCGGTCTTAAGCATCTGTGAGGACTGTTTATGCAGGTAATCTCTGGTAGTGGCTTTTTCAAATCCAAAGTATTCACCTAAGTCTGAAAGCATTTCAGTCAGGTTTTTAAGTCCTCTTTCAGCCAAATTGGGCAGCTCAATGGTAAAAGGTGCTATCTGCCGGTAGGCAATTAAAGCCAGGCTCCCGATAATCACCAAAGCTCCGATAATACTAATCAGGTTAGCCAGAATTCGTGGGATATTATGCCTTTCCAGCCAGGTAACCACAGGAAGAAGCAGATACGCCAGTAAAAAGCCGAATGCTATGGGGTATAGAAACGGCTTAATGATGATCAATCCATAAATAAATAATATGATCGCCAGCAGGCTGAACGTGATGTGCTTCGCCAGTATATATCTTTTTTCCGAACGGTCATTCTTCTGAAAGTTTGACATCTGGATTTATTTTCTTTTATAACAACCCGTAGAAAGAAATGATCAAAAACAGAATTTATAATTATTTACTTACTCATTAATTTTTCAATATCTTCCGCTTCCACAGGGATTTCTTCCATCAGATCAACCGGGTCGCCGTTGGTTACCAGGATATCATTTTCCAGCCGGATGCCAATGTTTTCCTCCCGGATATAGATGCCGGGTTCACAGCTCAATACCATTCCGGCTTCCAGGCGCTCATACTTTGTGCCCACATCATGCACATCCAGGCCCATAAAATGGCTTGTGCCATGAGGATAATAAGCTTTTACCAGTTTTTGCGCCTCATCCTTTTCCATCACATCTTCTTCTTTATACAAGCCCAGTCTTATATGCTCTTCCATTAGCAGTGTTTCAACTTTTTTATTGATCTGATCAATGGTAATACCCGGCCGGATCATGTCACGAGCCTGCTTGAATACCCTTAAAACAGCATCATATACTTCTCTTTGGCGTTTTGTGAATTTTCCATTCACAGGAATTGTTCGTGAGAGATCACTGGAATAATTTTCAAATTCACAGCCTATGTCGAATAAAATCAGGTCTCCGTCTTTGAGAACTGAATTATTGTCGATGTAATGCAGGACTGTAGCATTTTTTCCAGAAGCAACTATTGGCGCATAAGCATGTCCTTTGGCACCTGATCGTAAAAACTCGTGTGTTATTTCTGCTTCTACCTGAAATTCATTTAAGCCGGGCTTTACAAATCTGGCAGTGCGCTCAAAAGCTTTTGCAGTTATTTTGCAGGCATGCCGCATAGTATCTATCTCCGCTTTGTCCTTTATCAGTCGCAGCTCAGTCAGCAGGGGAGCAAGGCGGTGAAACTGGTGAAAGGGATATCTTTCCTTAAGTTTTTTCCCTTCCCTGACTTCTCTGGATTCGGGTACCTGGGGTGCACCCCAGTGTTCGTTACGGTTCAGGTAAATATTGCTGCTTAAGGTAGCTGCCTGCGTCATTACGTCTTCAAATGATTCTGTCCACATCACATTTTTTATCCCCGAGATTTCACTGGCTTCTTCCTGAGTATATTTATGGCCTTCCCAGGTGGCTATGCGATCATTGGTTTTACGTATGAAAAGCACTTCGCGATACTGTTCAAGCGGGCAATCCGGAAAGAACAACAATATGGTTTCCTCCTGGTCTGTTCCTGTAAGATAAAACAGGTCGGAATTCTGCCGGTAAGGGTAATACTGATCACCGTTGCGTGGCATCAAATCAGCAGAGTGCATAACTGCCAGGGAGTCACGTTCCATTAGGGAGCTTAATTTTTTTCTATTGTGGCTAAAAAATTCCTTGCTTAGATATTTGTATGGCATAATCACTTTGTTTTTTTGTCAAAATAAATAAAAAAACCTTTCTGAAGCATAAGATAAAAACATTTTGCATATGTTGACCGGAATTCATCATGGAAATCAGGTTATCCATTGCGAAATTGCTATTTAGAGCTAATACAAATTTAAAATATCATTGTTTTTTCGCCTGCTGAATCCTATTTTTGTTAGCTAATACCAAAAAGTAAATCAAATAATCATATGAATTCACAGCTTCTTTCCTCACTTGGCAGAAAACTTGCCATTGCCCTTGCCGGGCTGTTCCTGATGGTTTTCCTCGTTGTACATCTTTATATCAATTTACTTATGACAAAAGATGATGGTGGCGAGAGTTTCAGGGCTGCAGCCTATTTTATGGGGCATAACCCGCTGGTGCAGGCGTTTGAGATAGTTCTTTTCGGTGGTTTTATCCTGCACATAGCCATCGGGATTATTCTATGGATTCGTAACACGATTGCCCGTGGACGCGGATACAAAGTGCGGAATAAATCTGAAACTTCTTTTTTCTCGAAGTATATGTTCCACACGGGTATGATCGTGCTGGCGTTTTTAGTGTTTCATCTCACCAACTTCTATTTTGTAAAGGAGGGGTGGGCCACACCCCCTGACGGAATGGCCAGGGACGATTTTTACAATATGGCTATAGTATTGTTCCAGAGGCCACTGTTTTCCATCATTTATCTGGTGTCATTCCTGTTTTTGGGATTTCACCTAAATCACGCCTTTCAGTCAGCTTTTCAAACACTTGGCTGGCATCATAGTAAATATGCACCTTATGTTCGTGGATTCGGAACATTATATGCTATCGTGATATGTGTAGGATTTGCCTATATACCGGTGTACTTCCTGTTTATCTATTAATTAATCTGATGTTCATTGTCAAAGCCAAAGCAATATGACCCAAATAAAAAGTAAAGTTCCTGAAGGAAATATTACAGAAAAATGGACCAATTATAAAGGCAATGCCAGGCTGGTAGCTCCAAACAACCGTCCAAAGATGGAAGTAATCGTGGTTGGCACCGGCCTTGCAGGTGCCTCCGCGGCCGCCAGTCTTGGTGAGCAGGGTTACAAGGTTAAGGTTTTCTGTTATCAGGATTCGCCCCGCCGTGCGCATAGTATCGCAGCTCAGGGAGGTATAAATGCTGCCAAGAATTACCAGAATGACGGCGACAGCGTGTTTCGCCTTTTTTATGATACCATCAAAGGCGGTGATTACCGTTCAAGAGAATCCAACGTTTACCGGCTGGCTGAGGTAAGCAATGCTATTATCGACCAGTGTGTAGCCCAGGGAGTACCTTTTGCACGTGAATACGGCGGACTGCTGGACAACCGTTCGTTTGGAGGTGCGCAGGTATCCCGTACATTTTATGCCCGTGGGCAAACAGGGCAGCAACTGCTGCTGGGCGCTTATGGAGCTCTGGCACGGCAGGTGGCCAAAGGAACTGTGAAGCTATACTCAAGGCGCGACATGCAGGATGTAGTGATTCATGAAGGAAAAGCCCGCGGCATTATTGTACGCAACCTGGTAACGGGCGAGATGGAACGCTATTTTGGGCATGCTGTGGTACTGGCTACCGGTGGATATGGAAACGTGTATTACCTGTCAACAAATGCCATGGGTTCTAATGCATCTCCGGCATGGCAAGCCTATAAAAAAGGAGCCTGGTTTTCCAATCCTTCTTTTGCACAAATTCACCCTACCTGCATACCTGTTCATGGTGAGTTTCAGAGTAAACTGACACTGATGAGCGAAAGCCTCCGTAATGACGGCCGCATCTGGGTGCCTAAGAAAAAAGAGGATGCCGAAAAGCTTCAAAAGAATCAAATTAAACCCTTAGATATACTTGAGGAAGACCGGGATTATTATCTGGAGCGCCGGTATCCGGCATTCGGAAACCTCGTGCCCCGTGATGTGGCTTCGAGAGCTGCCAAAGAGCGTTGTGATGCTGGCTATGGCGTGAATGAAACCGGAAAAGCAGTATTTCTTGATTTCCGTGATGCCATTAAAGAGAAAGGACGGGATGCTATTGCTGCCAAATACGGTAACCTGTTTGATATGTACAAGCTCATCGTGGATGATGATCCTTATGAAACTCCTATGATGATCTACCCGGCAATTCATTACACCATGGGCGGCCTGTGGGTTGATTATGAGCTGATGACTAATATTCCCGGGCTGTATGCTATAGGTGAAGTAAACTTTTCCGATCATGGGGCCAACCGCCTTGGAGCTTCTGCCCTGATGCAGGGGCTGGCCGATGGATACTTCGTGCTGCCCTATACCATTGCTAACTATCTGGCTGATGAGCTGCACACCAAAACCATCCCTACCTCTGATGAGGCTTTTGAAAAAACTGCCAGAGAGGTGCAGAGCAGGATTGATAAACTCATGAGCATAAAAGGAAAGCATTCAGTGGATCATTTCCACAAAAGGCTTGGAAAAATCATGTGGGAACATGTTGGAATGGCACGGAATGCTGAAGGACTCCAAAAAGCAATTGAAGAGATAAAAGCACTGCGCGAGGAATTCTGGAATGATGTAAATGTGCCTGGTGAACTAAACAGCTTTAACTGGGAAATTCAAAAAGCCAATAACCTGGCAGATTATTTCGAGCTGGCCGAGCTGATGGCACGCGATGCGCTGATGCGTAATGAATCCTGCGGTGGACATTTTCGCGAAGAATCACAAACCGCAGAGGGTGAGGCTTTAAGAAAAGATGAGGAATATGCCTTTGTTTCCTGCTGGAAATATAAAGGAGATGGAGAAGAGCCTGAGATGATCAAAGAAGACCTGAATTTTGAAGCAGTTGAGTTAAAACAAAGAAGCTATAAGTAGGACTTTAAATATAATGCCTTATGGATTTCAAACTGATAGTATGGCGGCAAAAAGATAGAAGGGCAAAAGGGAAATTTGTAACCTATAAAGTTACAGATGTTTCGCCCGACAGTTCATTTTTTGAAATGCTGGATGTCCTGAATCAGGATATCATTAACGATGGCGGCGATCCTGTGGCATTTGACCACGATTGCCGCGAAGGTATCTGCGGAACTTGCAGCCTTTATATAAACGGGCGTCCTCACGGGCCACTCAAGGCTGTTACCAGTTGTCAGGTGCATATGCGCTATTTTAAAGACGGGCAGACCATTGTGGTTGAACCCTGGCGCGCAAAGCCTTTCCCCATCGTGAAAGACCTTATTGTTGACCGTTCTTCTTTTGATCGTATCATTGAAGCCGGCGGATTTGTGAGTGTTAATACTGGTGCCCCACAGGATGCCAATGCGCTGCCTGTGCCTAAAGAAAATGCCGAGGAGTCATTTGATGCCGCAGCATGTATTGGTTGCGGGGCCTGTGTGGCTGCATGTGGTAATGCCTCTGCTATGCTGTTTGTGGGCGCTAAAATCACCCACCTGGCAAAACTGCCTCAGGGCCGGGTGGAAGCCAAAGAGCGTGCAAGAAACATGATACGTAAGATGGATGAACTGGGATTTGGCAACTGCTCAAATATGTATGCCTGTGAAGCCGAATGCCCCAAAGAAATATCCAGGTCGGTGATAGCAACCATGAACAGAGAGTATTATTCCGCTAAACTCACCGAGAAACGAAACTGATTTATATGAAAAAGGTATGCTGGTTGCTGCTGGCATTTTTACTGGCAGTCTGGGGCTGTGAGGACGATATAAATCCGGATACACAGCCGGCTAAAGTCTTTATTCAAACTGTGGAAATACCATTTATCCCGTTTCTTGATGAAAATGGTAATGACTGGGATAGCCCTCTTGATCCAAAACCGGATGTATATTTTGTATTAACACCTGATTCCTCAGTAAATGCACCTGATTCAATCCACTGGATTGATAAATATGGTGCTAACTACAGCGAGGTTACCCAGGGCGACCTTCCTTTGAGATGGCCACTGATTGAGCCTTTTGAAGTTATTGACTGGTATCAGCCTTTTTATGTGAAGGTTTTTGATAAGGATCAGATCGGTGAAAGTGATCTGATGGGAATAGCCGGACCTTTCACTATTGATGAAATCATTGATGAACAACCAGAATTTACTGCCAAAGTTTCCGGAGAGCTTAAAGTGGAGATCTACTGGATATACGGGGAATAATTCTCCGGCTCACATTATATTCGAATAAAATCAGCCGGTTATCGGCAGGTTTGATCTTCAGTGTCAAAGCCGGCGGGTAGTAATAATTAGATATTGGATATATGAACCACTGAATTCAATCTCTTTTTCAATAGATTGGTCACTAATATTATTTTTGCAGGCTCAACCGGCATATTATGTTTTCAGTAAATAAACTTTCAGTACACTTCACCGGCGAATTTTTGTTTGATGAAGTCAGCTTTCTTATTAATCCCAAAGACAGGATAGGATTAACAGGAAAGAACGGGGCAGGAAAAACCACGCTTATGAGGATTATTTCCGGTGATTTGGAAGCCACCAGCGGAGATATTGTTATTCCAAAAAATAAAACCATCGGATACCTTCCACAGGAAAAGCTTATTACCTCCAGTGAGTCAATTTTCGATGAAGCATCAAAAGCTTTTGATGAAGTTATCAGAATTGAGCAAGAGATTTCGGGAATTAACGATGAGCTGACCAATCGTTCAGACTATGAAAGTCAGGCTTATCTCCGGCTGATCAACCGGTTAAACGAAATGGCTGATCGCTACCAGATGACAGGAGGGGAAACCCGTGATGCAGAAACTGAAAAAGTGCTGCTCGGGCTTGGGTTTAAATCATCTGACTTTCAGCGTCCTTTATCTGAGTTTTCCGGTGGCTGGCAAATGCGTGTGGAACTGGCCAAAATCCTGCTGAAGCGTCCTGACCTGATATTGCTGGATGAGCCGACTAACCATCTGGATATAGAATCAATACAATGGCTTGAGGATTTCCTTATCGCATACCCCGGAGCTATATTGCTGGTTTCCCATGACCGCCGCTTCCTGGATTCTGTGACAAAGCGCACGATAGAAATATCGCTGGGAAAGATCTATGATTACCCGGTATCCTATTCCGGTTATGTGGAACAACGAGCCATAAGAAGGGAACAGCAGCTGGCTGCATATGAGAATCAGCAAAAGGCTGTAGCTGAGGTGGAGCGGTTTGTGGAGCGTTTCCGGTATAAAGCCAGCAAGGCAAAACAGGTACAATCAAGGGTGAAAATGCTGGAAAAGATGGATGAAGTAAAGGTGGATGAAAAGGATGAAGCCTCAGTTCACTTTCGTTTTCCACCCGCACCGCGCTCCGGTAAAGTGGTAGTCGAAGTTGAAAACCTTGGGAAGTCTTATGGTGCCAATAAAGTTTTTTCTGATGTAAGTTTTGGTATTCAGAAAGGTGAGTTTATTGCCTTTGTGGGGCGTAATGGAGAGGGAAAAACCACTATGGCAAAGATCATAGCTGAAGATCTTGACCATACGGGTGACTATAAGCCCGGCCATAACGTAAAGGTGGGATATTTTGCCCAGAATCAGGCTGAAAGGCTTAATCCGGAACTTACGGTCTTTCAGACCCTGGAGGAGGTTGCAGGAGAACAAACCCATGGAAAGCTCCGGGGAATTCTTGGGTCTTTTCTGTTTAGTGGCGACGATGTGGATAAAAAAGTAAAGGTGCTGTCAGGAGGAGAAAAGACCAGACTTTCCCTTGCAAAATTGCTGCTGGAACCAGTTAACCTGCTCGTGCTTGATGAGCCCACTAACCACCTTGACATGACTTCCAAAGACATTTTGAAAAATGCTTTACTGCGATTTGACGGTACGCTGATTGTGGTTTCCCACGACCGGGATTTCCTGCAGGGACTTACGGATAAGGTCTTCGAGTTCAGGAATGGAGATGTTTACCAGCACATTGGTGATGTTAATCAGTTTCTGGAAAAACGTAAAATGGAGACATTTCAGCAGCTGGAAATGAAAGAAAGGGTAAAAGAAAGGCAGGAGAAATCTAAATCAGCAGGAAAAAATCACTACGAAAAGCGTAAAGAACTCGACAGGCAGAAAAGAAAGCTTGAAAAGCTGGTGGTAAAAGCAGAAGAATTGGTAGACAGGCTTGAAAATGAAGTGGCTGAAATGGATGAAATAATGAAAGATCCTGAAAAGCTACAGCAGCTGGAGGATCAGCAGGATTATTTTCAGAAATATCAATACAAACAAACTAAACTTGAGGCTGCCATGGAAGAATGGGAGCAGGCCCAGCTTTCCCTCGAAAAGTTTATTTCTGACTTGTCAGAATAAATAAAATAAAACCACAGTTTAAAAAAATTAAAGAAAAACTTGACAAAAGTAATTTTTAGGTTATATATTTGCAGCGTAAACCTAAAAATATATAGTCATGGAAAATTTCATTGTTGAGCACCCTGTTTTAATTGGAGTGCTTGTAGCATGGGAGATCATCTGGAAGCTTATTGCCATGTGGAATGCTGCCCGCCGCGGAAGTAAGGTCTGGTTCATAGTGCTGGCACTGGTGAATACTATTGGTATTTTGCCGATTATTTACCTTACCACAATTAAGAAACCAGATCAATCAGTCTGATCTGATTCTTAATTAAGTGTATTTTTGATTTTTAATTTATATGAGTATGAAGATACTTCCCAAACAATGTCCAAGTTGCAGTAGCCTGCTGAAAGTGCAGCGCCTGCACTGTGATAGTTGCGGAACCAATATCGAGGGCTTATATGAGCTTCCGCTGCTGGCGAGGCTGGATGATAAATCGCAGGAATTTGTGGTTAGCTTTGTCAAACATAGTGGCTCATTGAAAAAAATGGCCAAAGAGCTTAATATGAGTTATCCGACAGTACGAAATATGCTTAACGATATAATCGGGCAGCTGGAAGAAATTGAAAAAATGAAAGAGAACAATGGGTAGATGGCTAATTAATCCTTTCCGGTACATCTCCGGCTGGCCTGCTTTGATAATAGGAGTTGCAGGTCTTTTACTGATGGCATTTGTATCGTCATATTCCAAAACTCACCTGGACGGTGTAATTGATGTACATTTTGCAAGCAAAGGTGATTTTTTGCTGTTTCTGAAAGAAAACACACTTACATGGGGAGCGTTAATGCTTACTTATGGAATTAGCGGGCTGATGATATCCGGCAGAAATTTCCGCTTTATTGATCTTGCTGCATATACTGCTCTTATGCGCCTGCCGCTGCTCATTGCAGTGTTCTTTCCTTTTTTGTTTAATGTATCTGCGGTGGCTGATTACATTTTATACCACTTTCTAAACATTGGCAACCCTGTTTCCATTTCCACCGGTGAGGTGATTAGTTTTGTTATTATGACATTGCTTACTATAGTGCTGGTCTTCTGGTCGCTTATCTGGGGCTACTATGCCTTTAAAACACTGTTTAATGTGAAAGGAATAAAAGCTGCAGCCTTGTTTTTTATGGTCATCCTCATTGCTGAGGCTTTGGTTAAGGCTGCAATATATTTTCTGTTTGAAGATATGATGCTTATACCTGTTTGATAATCAAAAAAAATGTTCAAAATGAAAAGCATAAAATATATAGCAGTTATTTGCATGCTGTTGCTTGTTCAACAGTCAGCAATAGCCCAGCCTTCCGGAAATTGGGAAGGCCAAATATCCGTAATGGGGCAGAAAGTCGGAATAGAGTTTAATTTTGATAAGGGTGATAATGGAATGATGAATGTTCCTGCTCAGGGAGCATACAATCTTGAAATAAACAGGCTTACTTTCGAGGATGGAGATATTCTGATGCTCGTGGATTCCGCGCAATCAGACATGGAGTTTAAGGGTAAAATGATTAGCAAAGACTCCATAGGAGGGACTTTTATGCAAAGGGGTTTCACCGGAGAATTTGGCCTCAATTTAGTGACTCAGGAAGAGGAAGACCATTCCTGGATTGACCGGGAGGTCCGGTTCGCCAATGATACAGTTGAACTGGCCGGCACATTAAGCCTGCCTGATACCACAAGCAAACATCCGGCAGTATTTTTTATCAGCGGATCCGGGCAGCAGGACCGCGATGAAAACGTTTTTGGCTTCAAAGTATTTAAAACAATGGCCCCGGCATTCATCAACAAGGGTTTTGCAGTGCTTCGCTATGATGATCGTGGCACTGGTGAGTCCGACCATGGAAATCCCAATGCTTGTGATACACGCGATTTTGCCAGGGATGCAACTGCAGCCTTCGATTTTCTGAAGAATCACCCTAATGTTGATGCAGCTCAAATCGGAATCCTAGGGCACAGCGAGGGAGGAATTATCGCTCCCATGGTGGCCAGTGATCGTGATCCGGCTTTTGTTGTCCTGATGGCAGGTCCCACTATCACGGGTCATGAAGTATTACGCGAGCAAAGCCGCTCAGTTATGGAATCCATGGGTACTGACAGTGCTGAAATTGCCAGAACAATAAGACTGAATACCATGGTGTATAAGGAAGCCATGAAGGAAAATCCTGATAAAGAAACGATTTACTGGATGCTGTATGATTTCCTGCAGGAGGAGGGGGATATGGACAGTCTTACCCTGGAGAAAACAGTGGAGGAGCAATCAAAAGTTATTATGATGCCCTGGTTCCGCTTTTTTCTGAAATATGATCCGTTGCCGGCCTTAAAAGACCTGGAAATACCCGCTTTGCTTCTGTTTGGCGGAAAGGATGTGCAGGTTCTGGCTGATCAGAATATAAAAGCACTGGAAACCTTATCAGAAAAAGAAAGAAAAAATATCACCGTGAAAGTTTTCCCCGAGGCCAATCATCTTTTTCAAAAAGCTAAAACCGGTGGAGTGCAGGAATATTCAGAGCTTCCCGGAGAATTCACCACTGGTTATCTCGATTATATTACCACCTGGAGCTTAAAAGCTATAGAGTAACTGTAAAAACAGGCAGGTGTTGATCAAAGGTCTGCCTGTTTATTTATAATTTAATCAGCTTAGATGAAGAGAAGCGTTTCCCGTTTGCATTTATCTTGATATATAGATGCTATTGTTAAGTGGCGGAATGTCGTTTGCAGAAAAGGAAGCATTTTTATATTCGCTTGTATCTATGTTCTGCTCCCTGCTACCATGAAATGCGGTAGCATTAATTAAACTGCCCTTTACAACACATCATTATTGCATGTTTTCGATCTTTTAAGCGGATGGAGATTCTGGTTTATTCCTGCATTAAGATATTTTAACACTTTTAGTGATGGTTGTCGCCAACTGTTTACTAGCTTTGCTTTTGGAAGGTATAACAGACCTTTAATAAGAGATGCGCACATCCGGGTAATTTTCATAAATTTGCGCAAACTTATAATCAGCAAAAGGCTATGAGCAATGATAAATTTTTGGGAGAGGGGCTAACTTATGATGATGTGCTGCTTGTCCCGGCTTATTCAAACATATTACCAAGGGAAGTAAGTCTGAAAACCAGGTTTACACGTAATATCCACCTGAATCTGCCCATAGTGTCGGCGGCTATGGACACCGTAACCAATTCCACTATGGCCATTGCCATGGCACAGGAGGGTGGTATAGGGATTCTTCATAAAAATATGTCGATAGAGTCTCAGGCCAGAGAGGTGAGGAAAGTAAAGCGTGCGGAAAACGGTATGATCATTGATCCTATTACTGTTAAGAAGGATGCTATAGTCTCGGAAATCCTTCATATCATGAAGGAGAATTCCATTGGCGGCATTCCGGTGGTTGATGATAACAACAAACTTGTGGGTATAGTCACCAACCGTGACCTTCGTTTTGAGCGTAATGTGAACAGAAAGGTAACGGAAGTGATGACGAGTGAAAATCTGATCACCACCACAGAATTCACAGATTTTGAAAAGGCTGCTGACATACTTCAGAAGCATAAGATCGAAAAGCTGCCGGTGGTTGATGCCGACTATAAGCTGGTAGGTCTGATCACCTACAAGGATATTATCAAGATCAAGGCACGTCCCAATGCATCCAAAGACGAGCATGGGCGATTGTTAGTTGCTGCTGCTGTGGGCATTGCCAGAGACACACTGGAGCGGGTAGAAGCCCTGGTTGAAGCCGCAGTGGATGCCATTGTAGTGGATACGGCCCATGGGCATAGCCAGGGGGTTATTGATATGGCCCGCAGGGTAAAGAAACAATTCCCTCAGATCGAGCTGGTAGCCGGTAATATTGCGACCAAAGAAGCTGCCCGGGCACTGATTGATGCCGGTGCTGATGCAGTTAAAGTGGGTATCGGACCCGGGTCTATCTGCACCACCCGCGTGGTAGCCGGGGTAGGCGTACCGCAGCTTACTGCAGTTTATGATGTCTCCAGGGCGCTGGAAGGAACAGGAGTTCCTGTTATTGCCGATGGTGGTATCCGCTACAGTGGTGATATCGTGAAGGCCATAGTTGCCGGTGGTGATTCGGTAATGATAGGGTCAATGTTTGCCGGTGTGGAAGAGTCGCCAGGGGAAACTATTATTTACCAGGGACGTAAATACAAAGCATATCGTGGTATGGGGTCCATTGAAGCCATGAAAGACGGATCAAAAGACCGCTATTTTCAGGATGCTGAAGATGACATCCAAAAGCTGGTGCCGGAAGGCATCGTGGGGCGCGTCGACTTTAAAGGAAGCCTTTCGGAAGTTGTGCACCAGATGGTTGGCGGGTTGCGTGCCGGCATGGGTTATTGTGGAGCCTCAAACATTGAAGAGCTGCAGAAAGCAAGCTTTATTAAAATTACTGCAGCCGGTGTTGTGGAAAGCCATCCACACGATATAACCATTACACGGGAAGCCCCGAATTATAGTACGTTCAAGAAATAAAAACCAAATACTATGAAGCGTGTTTTTGCAGCACTTTTGATTATCACCTCAGTTTTGCTATCGCAATCAGCAATAGCACAGGACGACAAAGTGCTCCTCGTTATTGAAGGAGAGGAGATAACGGTAGATGAATTTATGCGGGTTTATAATAAGAACAACACCATGGGTAACGTGGTTGAGAAAAAGTCCGTGGAAGAGTATCTCGACCTGTTCATTAACTTTCGCCTAAAAGTTCAGCAGGCAGAAGAGCTCGGGATGGATACCGTTCAGGAATTTAAAGATGAACTGGAAAACTACCGCCAGCAGTTGGCTCGTCCCTACCTGATTAATGAAGATGTAAATAATAAACTCATGCGCGAAGCCTATGATCATATGAAATATGATCTTCGCGCCAGCCATATTCTCATCAGGGTAGAGCCGGATGCATCACCGCAGGACACCACAATAGCTTACAACAAAATAGTTGAAATAAGAGAGCGCATTAAAGCCGGAGAATCATTTGCTAAAGTAGCTGTGGAGGAGTCCGAGGACAAATCAGCACAGGACCACCAGCAACGCGGAAGGATGATACCAGGCAACAAGGGTGATATAGGATATTTCACTGTTTTCGATATGGTGTATCCTTTTGAAAAAGCGGCCTATAAGCTGGAGAAAGGCGAATTATCAGCACCGGTGAGAACTCGCTTTGGCTATCACATTATCAGGCTAACGGATAAGATCCCGGCAATTGGTACGGTGAAAGTGGCGCATATTATGATTAACAACAGCACCGACTCAGCCAGGGCTGCAAACCTTCTGGACAGCATCCGTACTGAGATCAAAAACGGAAATATCAACTGGGATGAAGCTGCGGCAAAATATTCCGATGACAGCAGAACCAAATCACGGGGAGGGGTATTACCGGAATTTACTTCAAATTCAATGGTGCCATCCTTTATTAAAGCCGTTAGTAAGCTTGAAAATGAAGGCGACGTTTCCAGCCCTGTTCACACCTACTACGGAACTCACATTGTAAAGCTGATTTCCAAAGATGTTCCGGGAACATGGGAGGAAGAAAAAGCAATGATAAAAAACAAAATCTCACGCAGTGACCGCGCGCAGAAAGCTGAAACCGTATCAGCCCGGAATATCCGTGAAAAATATAAATCAAAGATTTACACAAAAAACAGGGATGTTGTTATTGAAAAAGTGGACAGCAATATACTCACCAACGACTGGGATATAAATATTTCGTCACTACCGGATAAACCTGTTTTTAAAATCGGTAATAGAAAATATTCCGTGCGTGATTTTGGAGCATATCTGGCACAAAATCAAAAGCGCGATGGCAAGGGGGATGCTAAGAGCTATGCCAAAACCGTATTCACGCAGTATGTGGATAAGTTGACCATGGATTATAAAAATGAGCGACTGGGAGATGAATATCCTGAGTTCAAACAACTACTCGAAGAATATCATGACGGCATTCTCTTGTTTAATCTGATGACAGAGAAAATATGGTCGAAGGCTATGGAAGATACAGCCGGCCTGCAGCAGTTTTATGAAAAGCATAAAACTGATTTCATGTGGGATAAACGGCTTCATGCTACTATTTTTGAGGCAAATACAAAAGAGGCAGCTATTTTCGCACGCCAGCTGGCATTGCAGGGAATGAAACCTGAAGTGATTGCCGATTCAGTGAGCATGGTGGATGAATATTCGGTAGCGGTTAAAACACGCAAATTTTCTAAAGATCAGAATAAAACCATTGGACAAATCAAATGGGAAAAAGGGACGACCGATATTAGGGAGGAAGAAGGTAAATTCATCTTTGTTGACCGGTATGAAATACTACCGCCTCAGCCCAAAAAGCTGAATGAAGTCAGAGGGCAGGTGATTGCACGGTATCAAAATTATCTGGAAGAGCAATGGATAAAAAAACTCAGGAAAAAATACGACTTTAAGGTTAACCGGGATGCGCTTGAAAAAATAAAATAACGGGTTCACAATCCATCCCGGCATTTTCCGTTTAGAATGAAGCTTTTGAAAAATCGATAAAAACTCTTTAATTTGAATCTTAAAACGATACTGATCATATTTACTGCCAGCCTGGTCTTTTCAGGATGCCATTGGCTTAATCCAGCTTCGGAGGGCAAAGAGGTGGCACGTGTGGGAGATACGTATCTGTATAAAGATGAGCTGAAAGGCGTTGTGCCTGCTTCGGGCAGTGCAAAAGACAGTGCAGAGGCTGTTCAGAATTATATCAAAAACTGGATTAAGCAACAGGTTGTACTGCAAAAGGCCGAGGCTAATTTGCCGGAATACCAGCTTGACGTGGAACAAAAGCTGGAAGATTATCGCCGGACACTGATAGTGTACAGATATCAAACAGAACTCATCCGGCAGAAGCTTGATACCAACGTTTCAAATAAGGAAATCAGAAATTATTACGAAGAGCACAAAGAAGAGTTTAAGCTGCGTGACAATATTGTGAAGGTACAGTATGTGAAGGTGCGTAAGGATGCACCAAATCAGCGGCAGCTTAAATCTTTCATGAGAAGTGACGATCCGGGAGACCGGCAGAAGTTAAGGGAGTTTTGCGACCGGTATGCAGTCACTTATTTTCTGGATGACAACTCCTGGCTGTACTTTAATGATCTTCTGAAAGAGATTCCAATAGAAACTTATAATCAGGAGAATTATCTGAAAAACAATCGCTATGTGGTTGAGGAAGATTCATTATTCCGCTATTATATTAACATCAAAGGATTCAGGATTAAAGAAAGCCTTTCGCCACTGGCTTTCGAGAAGGGCAGAATCCGCGATATGATAATCAATAAGCGCAAAATGGAACTGATTTCTTTGATGGAAGATGCAGTATTGAATGAAGCACATAACAAAGGTAATATTGAAATATTTAGTCAAAACGGATCATAAAAGAATATCATATATGAGTAAAAAGAATCTTGTGTTTATCCTTAGCCTGTCTGTTATTATTCTGACAAGTGGAATTCAAAAACAACTAAAAGGGCAGGAAAATGGAAAGACCATCGATAAAATTGTGGCCATAGTAGGCGATAATGTTATTCTGCATTCTGATATTGAAAACCAGTACATGCAGTATGTCATGCAGGGATATACACAAAAAGGAGAAATCCACTGCCAGATTTTCGAAGAATTGCTTTTTCAGAAGATGCTTCTGAATAAGGCAGAAGTTGACAGTATCACCGTAACACCATCACAGGTAAACTCGGAACTTGACCGCCGGATGCGTTATTTTATCCGTCAGATCGGCTCACCTGAAAAGCTGGAAGAATATTACAATAAATCCATAGTAGAGCTTAAGGATGAACTGCGGGGCAGCATAAGGGAGCAATTGCTGGTTAGCCAGGTTCAACGGACATTAACCGATGAAATTACAATTACACCTTCTGAAGTGAAAGATTTTTTCAATGAACTTCCAAAGGATTCACTTCCGGTTATTCCGCAGCAGTTTCAAATAGCCGAAATTACTTTAGTGCCGGAGGTAAGCCATGAGGATGAGGTTAAGATCAAAACCAGGTTGCGTGAATTGCGTGAGCGTATTATCAACGGCTCTTCATTTAAATTGCTGGCGGAATTATACTCGGAAGACCCGGGATCAGCTGAAGAAGGAGGTGAGTTAGGCATGTTTACCAAAGGTGAGATGTATCCTGAATTCGAAGAAGCTGCCTTTAAACTTGAGGTTGGGGAAGTTTCACCCATAGTGGAAACCGAAGCCGGTTTTCACATCATACAAATGATTGACAGGGAAGGCGAGTACATCAATGTGAGGCATATACTGCTTATGAAGAAGGTTTCGGGCCGGCGGCTTATGGAAGCACAATTTGAGCTGGATAGCATCAGAAATATGATCAGGGAAATAGATACACTAACCTTTGCCATAGCAGCAAGGGAGTATTCTGATACCTATGATGAAACCAGCGCAGGCATTGTTCTTAATCCGCAAACAGGCAGTACAAAGTTTTCTCCTGAAGAAATGGAAAAACAAATGTATTTTGCGGTGGATGACCTGGAGGAAGGAGAAATATCAGAGCCTGTGAGCCACACTACACAATCAGGTGCCAAAGCTATCAGGATTTATAAGATGCTGGAAAAAACCGAGCCACACCGGGCTAACCTGGATGATGATTATGATAAGATCAAGTCATCCGCACTGGAAAGAAAGAAAAGCCTGAAGATTAAGGACTGGGTGAACACAAAAAGTAAGGAAACGTTCATCAAAGTGTTGGATGACAGGTACAAACAATGTGATTTTACGTATAACTGGTTTGAATAATTAGATATGAGTCAGGATAATTCAAAGGCAGACGATCTTCAGCTTTTTTCGAAGAAATATTCAGGGTTAAGGAATGAAATTTCCCGTATCGTTGTGGGACAGGATGAGGTAGTGGAAAACCTGCTGGTTTCCATATTCAGTCGTGGGCACTGCCTGCTGGTGGGTGTACCAGGGCTTGCTAAAACGCTTATGGTGAATACCCTTGCCAGTGTGCTGGGGTTAAAATACAGCCGTATTCAGTTCACGCCTGATCTGATGCCTTCGGATATCATTGGAACGGAAATACTGGACGAAAGCAGGAATTTCCGCTTTAACCAGGGGCCCGTTTTTGCCAATATTATCCTGGCAGATGAGATAAACAGAACACCCCCCAAAACCCAGTCGGCCTTGCTGGAGGCGATGCAGGAAAAAAGTGTAACCGTGGCGGGGAAGCAATATCTGTTGGAAAAGCCTTTCTTTGTGCTGGCTACACAAAACCCCATCGAGCAGGAGGGAACCTATCCTCTGCCTGAAGCTCAACTCGACCGTTTTATGTTTAATGTGATGCTTGATTATCCCTCAAGGGAACAGGAGCTGCAGATTGTGAAAGAAACCACCGTCGGAAAAGTTGTAGATCTTCAGGAGATAATCAGCAGAGAAGATATCATCAGCTTTCAGAATATGATCGAGAAGCTTCCCGTACCTGATAATGTGTATCAATATGCAGTGGATCTGGTGGCCAAAACCCGTCCCGGAACAGATGCCGCTCATCCATGGGCAAATGAATATCTTTCATGGGGGGCAGGCCCAAGAGCATCTCAGTATCTTGTGGTAAGTGCTAAAACGCATGCCGCTATCCACGGCAAATATTCCCCCGATATCGAAAATGTGAAAGCGGTGAGTGCTGGCATTTTGCGTCACCGGATCATTAAAAACTATAAGGCTGAGGCTGAGGATATTTCCATAGAGGACATTATCCGTGAACTGGTCGATCACAGCAGCTAATGACTGCGGTTTTTTGCCAGTGCCCTTTTTCATATTATCTTTACGCCTGGCATCTTGCCGGGAAACATTTTTTTCTGAATGATTTAAACATCATAAACTGCCCTGCCATGCAAATTATACCGCATGTTTTTAAAAGAAGTGCTGAAAAGTATCCCACCAATGTTATGATGTGGGAACATGACGGAGAAGGCTATAAGCCTTCCACCTACCGCGAAATGTACGACCTTAGCAGATGGTTTACTGCCGGCCTTAAGCAGCTGGGGCTGGAGAAAGGTGAAAAAGTAGCCTTGCTGGCGGAAGGCCGCAATAAATGGGTGGTAGCTGAATTCGGTGTGATTAGCTGCGGAGCTGTGAGTGTGCCCCTTTCAGTAAAACTGAATGAGCCGCAGGAGCTGGAGTTCAGGATTAATCATTCGGAAAGCTCGTGTGTGATTGTTTCTGCCGCACAGGCTGAAAAGATCCGGAATATCCGTGCTGAGCTGACCTACCTGAAACACCTTATCATAATGGACGCAAAGGCTGTACAGGGAGATGAGCTGTCCATGGATGATATAACAGAAAGAGGCAGAAAGGCATTGAATGAAGATCCCACCCTGTTTGAGAAAATTATTGCTGAGCTGGATCAGGATGATACGGTGAATATCTGCTATACATCCGGCACCACAGCTGATCCCAAAGGGATCATGCTTTCCCATCGAAATTATCTTACCAACACCAGGCAGGCTACTGCTATTTTCGATGTGCCGGATTATTACTGTTCTTTGCTCATTTTACCCTGGGATCATTCTTTTGCCCACACAGTGGGAGTTTACACCCTAATGACTGCAGGAGCTTCTATGGCCTCGGTGCAGGGAGGAAAATCCCCGATGGAAACCCTGAGGAATATCCCGCAGAATATTAAAGAAATTAAGCCTCATTTTCTGCTGAGTGTGCCTGCCCTGGCTAAAAACTTCAGAAAAAACATTGAAAAAGGGGTACGTGATGCCGGGGGAATCAGAGCGATTAAATTGTTTAATGCCGGTCTGGCCGTAGCCTACAAATATAATCGTGAAGGCTACAACAAAGGTGGGGGCTTTCGTTCCTTTTTAAGGGTTCCTTATGCTTTTTATGAAAGGATATTGTTCCGGAAAATCAAGGCAAATTTCGGAGGACGGCTCAGGTTCTTTGTTGGCGGAGGTGCGCTGCTCGATCTTGAATTGCAACGTTTTTTCTATGCCATAGGCATCCCGATGTTTCAGGGTTATGGCCTGTCAGAGGCAGCTCCCATAGTTTCTGCCAATACCCCTGATGTGCATAAGCTTGGGTCTTCTGGTAAAATTGTGCCGGAGCTGGAGGTAAAGATTTGTGATGCAGACGGGAATGCTCTGCCCATTGGTGAAAAGGGCGAAATTGTGATTAAAGGTGATAACGTAATGCAGGGCTACTGGAAGAATCAAGCGGGCACAGATGAAGTGCTGAAAGATGGATGGCTGTTTACGGGTGATATGGGTTATTTTGATGAAGATGGCTTTTTGTATGTTACCGGTAGATTTAAAAGCCTGCTGATTGGTAGCGACGGGGAAAAATATTCGCCCGAAGGAATAGAAGAGGCTATCATAGAACATAGCCGCTATGTGGACCAGCTGATGTTATACAACAACCAGTCGCCACAAACTGTCTGTTTGCTGGTACCCAATAAGGATGCTCTGAAGCGGTGGCTGAAAAACAAACACGGAAAAGATACCAACGCTGCTGACGCCGTGGATTTATGCATCAGTAAGTTAAAAAAGGAACTTGAACCCTGGTATGCCGGTGGTGAAAAGGAAGCGCAGTTTCCACAACGCTGGCTTCCTGCTTCAGTGGCTATATTATCCGAGCCATTCAGCGAGCAGAATAAGCTGTTGAATTCAACCATGAAGATGGTACGCGGAAGGATTATCGAAACTTACAAGGGCAGGTTGCAGGGTTTGTTTTCTCCCATAGCACGGGATATGAATAACGAACCGAACCGCAGGGAACTTCAGAAAATACTCCAGGGATAAAAAAGAGCCGCTTTTTGGTGACAAAAAGCGGCTTAATATTTTCAGATGATTGTTGTCAGAAAGAAGGAATAATTGATGGGGTCGGCCTGCGCCCCCTGCGGTTGGGATTAAATCCAAAACTGTACATCAATGTGAGCGTTGGCATAAAATAAGCATCATTATCCTCATTGGTGGGATTGGGCTGCCAGTTTCCGGCATGGTCCTGACGGTAGCCCAAACGGCCTTCAATAAAATCATGATCAGTGTAGTAAATAAGCCCTTCCAGATTAACCTCAAAATGTTCCGAGAACTGGAATTTCACACCAGCTCCCACTGGCAGAATTAGTGCATTATGGGCATATTCGCCGTCTTCATCCACTTTTGTTTCGTATTCATTGTCTCTGGTTACAACATTTCCCTCTACATCCACTATCAGGCCTTCTTCTGTAACCGTATATGGGTCACCCTGCTCGTCGTATAAATTACGACGTGTGCTGAAAAACATAACCCCGAAACCGGCAGACAGGTAGGGTGATATAAATGAATTAGGCTTCAAATTAAGGATTCCGTCAAAGTGCAATCTGAAATTCAGGCTAAAATGCCCGAAATAGGATTTGAAATCAGCCAGATAATAATTTGGGTTATTATACTTTTGAGCCAGAATACCACCGGCAGAATTGAATTCCACGGCGAATGAACGGGTAAGTCGATAGTCAGTTTTCAATGTCAGGGCAGGCCGGATAACTCCTTTTTCAGCACTTCCAATATCGCCCAGGAAGTAGGTACCTGCAAATCCCAGACCTATGGCAGGATGTTTTTGGATGGGATTATTGCGGTAGTAACTATTGCGGCCGAAGTTAAACGGCTGAGAAAAAGCACTAATGGCTATCAGTGTAAAAAGGATAAGTATAGTGATCTTTTTTATCATTGTGTAAAAGATTTGTACATGAAATATATCGGCATGAAGTTTATGAGCAAACAAATATAATGCATAAGAGAGAGATTTTAAAATTTTATTCTGTCAGAAGTTGGGTTTTAGTGAATATTTTTCATAAAAAGTAGTGATGGCTTCAACTGCTTCATCTGGTGTGTCCACGATTTTGGCAATATCGATATCCTCGGGGCTTATATTTTTTTCTTCCAGCAATTTATTTTTGAGCCAGCTAACCATATCCGTCCAGTAATCTTTTGCCACCAACACAATGGGAAAATGAACCATTTTTTGTGTTTGTATCAGGGTAATGGCCTCAAACAACTCATCAAGTGTTCCGTATCCACCGGGCATTACTATGTATCCCTGGGAATATTTCATAAACATGATCTTGCGTATGAAAAAATAGTCAAATGTAAACAGCTTATCCTGGTCAATAAATCTGTTGGATGACTGTTCAAAGGGCAAAGCGATGTTCATACCAACGGATTTGCCGTTTCCTTTGGAGGCTCCTTTATTGGCTGCTTCCATAATGCCGGGGCCTCCTCCGGTGATAATGCCGAAGCCGTGTTTGGTGAGCTTAAAGGCAATTTCTTCTGCCATTTTGTAATACCGGTGTTGTGGTTTTGTGCGCGCGGACCCGAAAATTGATACACAAGGACCTATGCGTGCCAGTTTCTCAAAACCACCTACGACTTCTGAAATAATCTTGAATATCTGCCATGAATCATTGGTCTTAATCTCATTCCAATCCTTGGCTAAAAATGCCCTGCGGATTTTTTCCTCTTCATTCAAATTCTGATAATCATCTGTCATCGTTATAAAATTAAGAATTTTAGCCCAAACCTACATAATTTTTCTAAACAATTGCTTAAAAATTGCCTGTTTCATACGGATTTATGCAGTAGCCGTTATTTGATCTTTTATTTCTGATTAAGCACTTCTTTCAGGAAAGAAGCCGTATAACTATTTCTGTTCTCTGCTACTTCTTCGGGAGTGCCTACGGTGATTATTTCGCCTCCGCGATTACCTCCCTCAGGTCCAAGATCAATGATATGATCGGCAACCTTTATCACATCCAGATTGTGCTCAATTATGATCACAGTATTTCCCTTGTCAACCAGCCTATTGATAACATTAAGCAATACCCTTATGTCCTCAAAGTGGAGGCCGGTAGTGGGTTCGTCAAGTATGTAGAGTGTTTTCCCGGTGTCTTTTTTCGACAATTCCGTTGAAAGTTTTACACGTTGCGCTTCTCCTCCTGAAAGGGTAGTGGATTGCTGCCCCAGTGTGATATACCCAAGCCCGACATCCTGTAGCGTTTTTAGTTTTCGTTTGATCTGGGGAATGCTGTCAAAAAAATCCACGGCCTGGTTTATGGTCATGTCCAGCACATCATTGATGGATTTACCTTTGTAGCGCACTTCAAGTGTTTCCCTGTTGTATCGCTTGCCGTTGCATACTTCGCAGTGTACCTGAACATCCGGCAGGAAATTCATTTCTATTATCTTTACTCCGGCTCCTTTACACTCTTCACATCTTCCGCCTTTCACATTAAAGGAGAAGCGGCCTGGTTTATAGCCTCTTATCCGGGCTTCAGGAAGTTGAACAAAAAGATTCCTGATGAGGGAAAAGACCCCGGTATAGGTCGAAGGATTTGAGCGAGGCGTTCTGCCAATGGGCGATTGATCAATTTCGATAACCTTATCGATATGCTTCAATCCTGAAATATTATCATAGGGAAGCGGTTTTTTTTCAGCTCTGAAAAAATGGTGGTTTAAAATGGGATACAGTGTTTCATTTACCAGCGATGATTTTCCGCTTCCAGAAACCCCTGTTATGCAAATCAGCTTGCTGAGCGGAATGGAAACATCTACGTTTTTCAGGTTGTTTCCTTTGGCTCCTGTCAGTTTTATTTCCTTGCCTGATCCGGGTCTGCGGCTTTCCGGCACTTCAATTTGTCTTCGTCTGCTCAGGTAATCACCCGTAACTGTCCTGCTTTTTTCTATATCGGCCGGTGAGCCTTTGGCTACTATGCGCCCGCCCAGCCTGCCGGCACCGGGGCCAATGTCTGAAACAAAATCAGCCGAACGGATCATCTCCTCGTCATGTTCCACCACGATCACCGAATTACCAATATCCCGCAGCTTTTTAAGCGAGTTGATCAGCCGCCGGTTATCCCTCTGATGCAAGCCTATGCTTGGTTCATCCAGAATATATAGCACTCCCACCAATTGAGAACCTATCTGTGTACCCAACCTTATGCGCTGAGCTTCGCCTCCGCTTAGACTGCGGGCAGGGCGGTTTAGCGACAGATAATCAATGCCCACATCAAGAAGAAAACTGATGCGTGTTTGTATCTCACGGATAATTTCTCCGGCTACCTGCATTTTGCGGTTGTCCAGCGATTTGTGAGCTTGGCTGATCCAGGTCTGTAGTTCGTTAAGGTCCATTTCTGAAAGATCACCGATGTGTTTTTCCCCGATTTTAAAATGCAGCGATTCTTCCTTCAGCCTGTAGCCATTGCAGGCCGGGCAGGTAGTCTTATTCATGAAGCTGCTCACCCATTTTCTGATGTTGTGAGGAGCTTCCTCCGTATTCTGATTCAGAATGAAGTTGACAATTCCTTCAAAACTCAATTCATAAGAAGAAGTTACACCCAGATAATCATTTTTTATCTCCAGAGGCTTGCCTGATCCGTAAAGAATAACATTCATTGCTTCTTCTGAGATATCTTTGATGGGTATTTTCAGATCAAAATGGAACTGTTGTCCAATGGCCTCAATCTGCCTGAATATCCATGAGTTTTTGTATTTACCCAGTGGAGCCAGTCCGCCCTGCTTAATGCTTAGTTCTTCATCAGGGATAATTCGTTTCATGTCTACTTCCGAAATTTTCCCCAGCCCGTTGCATCTTGGGCAGGCTCCATAAGGTGAGTTGAATGAAAAAGTGTTGGGTTCCGGCGGGTCATAGGATATTCCGGAATCCACGCACATCAGTGACCGGCTGTATTGCCGCACCTCTCCGGTTTCATGATCCAGCACCATCACGATGCCGCGGCCATGCTTCATGGCCAGATCAACTGCCTTTTTTGTACGCTCACGATCCGCTTCCTTCACCTGAATGCGGTCGATTACAATTTCTATGTCATGGATCTTGTAGCGGTCCACTTTCATCCCGAAGGTGATATCTCTGATTTCTCCATCCACCCTGACTTTTGTAAACCCTTGTTTTCTTACAGTTTCGAAAAGCTCCCGGTAATGTCCTTTCCTGCCTTTTACCACTGGTGACATTACTACTGCTTTCTTGCCGCCAAAGTGTTCCTGGATCAGGTTAATGATCTGCTCTTCGGTGTACTGAGTCATCTTTTTGCCGGTAACGTAGGAATAGGCATCACTTACCCTGGCATAGAGCAGCCTGAGAAAGTCATAAATCTCGGTTACCGTGCCCACCGTGGAGCGCGGGTTTTTACTCGTGGTTTTCTGTTCAATTGAAATTACCGGGCTCAGTCCTGTTATCTTATCCACATCAGGGCGCTCCAGGCTGCCGATAAACTGTCTGGCATATGCTGAAAAGGTTTCCATATAGCGGCGTTGTCCTTCAGCATAAATGGTATCAAAAGCCAGTGAAGACTTTCCGCTGCCGCTTAGACCTGTTATTACACTCAGTTTATTACGGGGAATCTCCAGGTCTATATTTTTAAGGTTATGTTCACGGGCACCAAAAATGCGCAGCATGTTGTCATATTCGGAAGCTTCCTGAACATCTTCACCGAGTTCTTTATCAATCTTTACAAATTCTTCCTTCATGTTCTTTTTTACTCTCCTGAGGGAAACGCCGGTTTAATAGATTTGTTTTATAAGAAGTGTATCATTAAAAATCAACTGGTCATCTTCAAAAGGATCCATAATAGTGCTGTACAACAATCCGTTTTCTTGCGGCACGGTGATCCGGTAGGTTTTTCCTGATGGATTTAAAAGCCTGTCGGAGCGCAACCACGGATTCAGCAGCTTCAGGATTTTATATGGAATACCATGGATTTTGGAAAATTCCACCAGATTAATATCCGTCTCGCTGGTTTTAACGGTATTCGTGATCAAAGGGGGATAAAAATCTTTTTTCCTGAAATAGAATCCGTATTGCGTTGGCTTTTCATAGATGGTTTTCACAGCCAGTATCCTGAATATATATCTTGCAGTTTCTGGATTAAGATACATATCGTAGTAATTATTTACCTGCTGCTCGTATAACTGTTTGGTAGTGGCTCCGTTACCCATGTTGTAGGCAACTGCCGCCAGTGTCCATGAGCCGAATCGCTCTTTTGCTTCCTGCAGGTATTTGCAGGCTGCCTCGGTAGATTTTATCAAATGATAACGCTCATCCACCTGAAGAGTGATCTCAAGGCCGTAGTCAATGCCTGTACCCTTCATTATCTGCCAAAATCCGGATGCTCCCGTAGGTGATACCACATTCTGCAGTCCGCTTTCGATCATGGCCAGGTAACGGAAATCAACAGGAATATTATTGGCTTTTAACACGGAATCAATAATCGGGAAGTAGCGAAAAGCCCTTTTAAACATGAGTTGTGTATTGGAATGCCAGTAGGAATTCACCAGTAGCTCCCGGTCCAGGCCTTCCCTCACATCAAAGCGGTTGAGCGGGACCTTTTCTCCGGCAAAATCCAGCTGTGATGGAATCTGGGCTGCAAAAATCTTGTAATGGCGGCGGAAGGCGTTGCGGTATTCATCCTCTGTTAACTGTTCTTTTTTTCCGGTTGAATTGGAAAAAAGATAAATCATACCTGCTCCTGTAAGGATAAACAGTGGGATTAAAATCCAGTTTTTAAGTTTCATAATGTCTGCCTGGTTTTTAAGTTACTAATAAACAAAAGGGGAATCCAGCTGAGAAAAGCGCGGAGAGTTTTGATCTTTTTCTGACAACACTGGATTTTCTATTTGCCAGTCGATATCTAAATCGGGATCATTCCATAAAATACTACCTTCGGATTCCCTGTGGTAGTAATTGGTGCACTTATAAAAAAATATGGTTTCATCTTCCAGTGTGGCAAAGCCGTGAGCAAAGCCTGGCGGAATCCAAAACATTCGCTTATTCTCTTCACTGATTTCCACAGCATGATATTTGCCATAGGTTGGGCTGCCTTTTCGGATATCCACGGCCACATCAAGTACTTTTCCCTTTATCACCCTTACCAGCTTTCCCTGTGCGTAAGGCGGTTTTTGAAAATGCAATCCACGTAATACTCCTTTTTGCGATTTTGATTCATTGTCCTGAACGAAAGTAAGCTCAAGCCCTGCATCTTTTAGTTTTTTCTGATTATGAGCCTCAAAGAAATATCCTCTTTTGTCTTTGAAAACCTGTGGTTCAACTACGTAAAGGTCTGTTATGTCTGTTGGTACAATATTCATGATTTCTATTTTTTTTACAAGCTTATAAAATTATGAAATAATTCGCGTATTCCGGGAGGGGCATTGCTCCTAATCATAAAAAAAATGCACCGGGCTGTTGGTCAAACCGGTGCATGATATTTAATTGCGAATTATTTTAGATGTGGATAACTTCATCATAGGCCGCTGCTACTGCTTCCATAACAGCTTCGGAAAGTGTGGGGTGGGGATGTACTGCTTTGATAATCTCATGTGCGGTAGTTTCCAGCTTCCGTGCTACCACGGCTTCAGAAATGATCTCAGTTACATTTTCGCCGACCATGTGAGCGCCAAGCCATTCACCATATTTGGCGTCAAAAATTACTTTTACAAAGCCATCGGGTGCACCTGATGCTTTGGCTTTTCCGGATGCAGAAAAAGGAAACTTGCCTACTTTAATATCATAACCCTTTTCCTTTGCCTGTTTCTCGGTATATCCAACCGAAGCCACTTCCGGCACTGTATAGGTGCAGCTTGGAATATTGTTGTAGTCCAGTGGCTCGGGGTCTTCACCGGCGATTTTTTCCACACAGATTATTCCTTCGTGAGAAGCCACATGGGCCAGAGCTGGCCCTGGAATAACATCACCAATAGCATAAAATCCTTCAATATTTGTGCGGTAAAACTCATCTACCGTGATTTTATCTTTTTCTGTTTTTATTCCAAGCTCTTCCAATCCCAGGTTCTCAATATTTGATTTAATGCCTACGGCTGAAAGAACCAGGTCGGCTTCAATTTCTTCTTCGCCTTTTTTGGTTTCCACCTTTACCTTGCATTTATCACCTGAAGTATCCACCTCAGTAACCTTGGCCCCGGTCATCACTTTCATTTTGTTCTTCTTGAAGCTGCGAGCCAGCTGCCTGGATGCTTCCTCATCCTCCACCGGTAAGATATTTGGCAGGTATTCAACAAGCGTAACTTTAGTGCCAAGTGTATTATAGAAATGTGCAAACTCTGATCCTATGGCACCAGAACCTACTACAACCATAGATTCGGGCTGTTCCTTCAGTGTCATGGCTTCACGATAGCCAATGATCTTTTTGCCATCCTGCTTCATTCCTTCCAGCTGGCGTGAGCGGGCACCGGTGGCAATAATAACATGTTTGGCCTCATATTCGTTTTTGTTGCCTTCCTTATCCTCTACTTCTACTTTTGGGCCTTCTTTTAAAGTGCCATGACCTTCCAAAAGATCGATTTTATTTTTCTTAAAGAGATATTTCACTCCTTTGTTCATACCATTTGCTACTTCACGGCTACGGTCTATTATTCCTTCAAAATGAGGTTTAACCTCACCTTCAATCTTCACTCCGTAATCAATGGAATGGGAAACATATTTATAAACCTGTGCGCTTTTAAGCAGTGCTTTAGTGGGGATGCATCCCCAGTTAAGGCACACACCACCTACCGATTCCCTTTCCACCACTGCAGTTTTAAATCCCAGCTGGGATGCGCGTATGGCAGTTACATAGCCTCCCGGGCCGCTGCCTACTACTATTACATCATACTTCATAATATCTTTGTGTTTTTAAATACCTGATTTTTGCTTCAGCATCAGTTTGGAATTACCCGCTTATTTTGAACAGGTAAAAATAGGCAAAACCCAATTACTGACCAAGCGGTACGCTACTGACAAATGGTTAACATCAGAGGGAAAAAATTGTTGCAGGAATTAATCTGCATAACAACAGGCAATTATTCTTCTTTTGATTCCAGTATGTTTGTCCATTTCCGCAAAGAACGGAAGGTAAGCCACAGGATCACGCAAATGATACCGAAGACGATCCAGAACATAGCTGGTTCAGGATTTCCGGTTTTCACGTAATTTTTTAAAGTGTCAAGATAAACAAAGCTTACGCCCAGTGCTAATATTCCGCTGTATTCACGGCGCATTACTTTTTTCACGGAAAACCTGCGTCCGCCGGTTTTCCATCTTAACTTCACGGGGAAAAATGCCGGGGTCTTTCTTGCCCATTCTTCAAAAGCTTCCTTGAATTTTGAACGGATAAAGCGTTCTTCGGCCAGCATAATTCTTTCATAAACAAACCAAAAGAAGAAAACACTCAGAATTATTACCCAGGGGATGGCGACATACAGGATCAGTCCCATCCACATGAAAAAATTGCCCAGATACAGCGGATGGCGAACCATAGAATACATTCCTGTGGTGTTTAATGATTCAGCTATCTGTCCTTGTGTGGTATTTCTCCCGGAGGTATTTTTTGCTACCAAACCTATTGTAGCAACACGGATAAACAAACCAAGCAATGAAACAAGCATGCAGGTGATGCTCCAGGAAATACTGTTAAATAAAAAAATGCTGCCGGAGTCTATAACAACTGCTATGGTTGCGAGAGCATATAATATTAAAGGGATATAGCTCCTGCGCTTAAACAGCTTATCTCCGCTGTTCTCTAAATCTTCTCGTAGCATCAAAATCAAATTAAATAATCTGCAAAAATAGAAAACTATCACAAACGCTGATTACTTGAGGCAGATGAGTTGGAAAATTTAGTAGTATTGCACAAAAAGACTATGCGAGTACAGCAAATTACCGACAAAGAAGAAATGGCCGCGGTCATCAGTAGGTGTAAGGTGTGTCATCTGGCCATGGTAGATGAAAATGGCAAACCTTACCTGGTGCCGATGAATTTTGGCTATGAGCAGGGCTATATATACCTGCATGGCGCACAGCAGGGCCGCAAAATGGATATCCTGAGCAAAAACCCTGCTGTAGCTGTGAATTTTACCACAGATCACGAATTGCAGTATCAAAGTGAGCATGTAGCCTGCAGCTACAGCATGAAATACCGCTCGGTTACCGTAGAGGGAGATATAGAGTTTATAGAGGACAGGGATCAGAAAATCAGGGCGCTGGATATTATCATGGCACAGTACAGCAACAGGGAATTCAAATATAATGATCCGGCTTTAAGGGAAGTGAGTACCTACCGGGTTATAATTAAAGAGATGACTGGAAGGAAAATGCATTATAAGTAGGCATCCTTTATTTGCTTCAATTCTTTTTTTGATCTAACGGCCTGATGAATAGTGGCATTTCCCAGGCAAATATCCTCCTGATAAAAAACGGCCATTTGCCCTGGAGTAATGCCGGTTTGAGCCTGGTCAAAAATAACCAGCAGCCTTTGGTTTTCCATGGGGATAAGTCTTACTGGTTTATCCGCCTGGCGGTAGCGGAATTTGGCCATACAATTCAGTGGCATATCAGGAGCAGACTTTATCCAGTGGCTGTTTTCTGTAATCAGTGCATGATCAAACCTTGCCGGATGATTTTTACCCTGGACAACCTTTAGCACCCGGGTTTTAACATCTTTATCCACCACATACCAGGGTTGATTATGTTCATTGCCACCAATGCCAAGGCCCTTACGCTGGCCTATTGTGTAATACATAAGTCCGTTGTGCAGGCCCATAACTTTTCCCGAATCTATATCAATGATTTCACCAGGTTGATTAGGAAGATAGCCGGACAAAAACCTGTTGAAATTGCGTTCGCCTATAAAGCAGATCCCGGTGCTGTCCTTTTTTTTGGCATTTGGGAGCTTCAGTTCTGAAGCAATTTTACGCACATCATTCTTAGTCATATTTCCCAGTGGGAATAGCGCCTTATCCAGCTGTTGGGAGGAGAGACCGGAGAGAAAGTACGACTGATCCTTATTTGCATCAATACCTTTTTTTAGAATGCTTCCTTCGCGACTGCGTTCTATCCGTGCAAAATGTCCAGTGGCCATATAGTCTGCTTTTATATCCATGGCAAATTCAAGAAAAGCCTTAAATTTGATTTCGTTGTTGCACATAACATCCGGATTGGGTGTACGGCCTTTCTGCAACTCGTTTAGGAAATAATTGAAAACCCTGTGGTTATATTCTTCTTCGAAATTAACATCAAAATAAGGGATGTCCAGCTTTTTACACACTGCCTCCACGTCCAGAAAATCCTGACGCGCCATGCAAACACCATGTTCGCTTTTCTCATCCCAGTTTTTCATAAATACCCCCAGTACATCATACCTTTTTTGTTTAAGGATGTGTGCTGCAACTGAAGAATCAACTCCTCCTGACATTCCCAGTACTACCCGCTTCATTTTACGTTTGCGTTTTTCAATTTCTGATGACAACTTCTGTCGGAAAATTAGTTTTAAAAAAAACAGGGGATGCAACTGCATGAATTGTTGCATCCCCATTCTCAATTTATTAAAACGGTTCCCTTCTTAATTGTAGGATATCGTGCGCAGGTTACGATTCCAAAGCAACCTGACATCCTTTGCTATGCGTTTTTTATTCATGTATTTTTGAGTAAGCATAGCTTTTAGGCTGTTAGTACGATATTCCCTGAGGATAGACATTCTGGTTATTTTATAGCTAAGCTTTATCATCGTCAAGTGGTTTTTCTAATTCTGAAAATCTTTTAATCGTTTCATTAGTTTTCTTCTTGTAAAGAAGATACGGCTTTTCACAGTACCGATGGAAAGGTCAAGTTCTTCAGCAATTTCTTTGTACTTAAATCCCCTGGTGTGCATTTCAAAAGGTATGCGATAGTCCTTGTCAAGCTTTTTAACCTGCTTATCAATTTCCTGATGGTTCATAATTGATTCCGGTGATGCGAATTTGGTTTCAGTGAAAGAGTTGAGGTAGTAGGTGTCATCTGTAGTGTCGATAATGGTTCGGGCTTTGACCTTCCGGCGATAGTTATTGATAAAGGTATTTTTCATGATGGTGAACAACCATGCCTTTAAATTATTAGGTTGAACAAACTTGTCGCGGTATTTTAAAGCCTTAAGATATGTTTCCTGTAGTAGATCCTGGGCGTCATCTTCATTTTGGGTGAGGCTCAAGGCAAAATATTCCAAATTCTTGTAAAGTTCCGTAATCTGCTTGTTAAATTCTACTCTAGTCATGTCTTCTGGATTTTTTGGTTATAGTATTGGGTTTATTTAATTCTGGTCAAAAATGTTTAACAAAAGTAATACACCATTAAACATAAGTCAAGTGTTTTCGCTATTAAATTTGCATTATCCAGAGGTGTTCTAAATAGTAATACAGCGCCTAAAGGCTGTAACACCTAGGTGTTATAAGTAGTGTAAGGGCGTTTTTATAAATAATAATTAATAAAAAATAACTGGAAAGATTGTTTAATATTGCTTAAGCTTCCTCTTCCAGGAATTGAACAAAATCCTGTCCCGAGGTCATTTTTTTAATATTTACGGGCAGACTTCTGGAAAACTCTCTCATCTGCAGCCCGCCAATAAAGATACTTTGCTTAGGGAAGCAGGACGAAAGCTCACGAAGAAATGCCTGTAGTTCATCATCAGGAAGAGACGAAGTGATAATACTGAAAATATAATCCGGGCGTCTTATGGCTGACACTTTTACCACATCTGACAGGGGCACACTCTGCCCCAGGTAGATCACACGGTGGCCATGGGCCTTTACCAGGTATTGATAGAAAAGCAATCCCAGTTCATGCCATTCATTTTCAGGAAGAAACATCATGAACACTTTGCTGTTTTCTTTAGGGGACACACTGATGCCGTCAATAGCGACAATGAGTTTCTGCCGGATGAGGTTACTTACAAAGTGCTCCTGCGCAGGGTTTATAGAGCCGGTTAGCCATAGCACTCCGATTTTGTTGAAGAATGGGTGTATAACTTTAATCAGAGTTTGTTCAAAGCCGATTCGGGTAACAATATGTGCCAGGATGCGCTCAAAGCGGTCTTCATCCAGATCAACCATCGCCAGAATCAGGTTCTCAATTACCGAGCGGTGATCATCGTTTTCTTCATTTATCTCAAGTACCCGCTTTTCAATTTCAGAATCAGACATCCGGGCGATATTCGAGATTTTAAAGCCATTACGATTAAGAATAGAAACATTAAGGATTCTCTTCAGGTCATCATTGGAATAATAGCGAATGTTAGTATTAGTCCGTTTTGGACTGACAATATTATAGCGCTTTTCCCAAATGCGAATGGTATGTGCTTTGATCCCGGAAAGCTTCTCTAAATCCTTAATGAAGTATGTACTCATTTGACTAATTCTTCTGGCTGAATCTTAAACAAACGCAACAAAAAAAAGTTTTTTTTTGCTAACAGCAAAGCTTTTGTTGATTTTTTTGTTTAAAGTTTTACACAATACACTTTATAAAGACATCATTATGCCTTGTAAACTATAAATTAGAATGCACTTTATATATTTTCAAATTTCATATCTTTGCCGCATAAAGCAAAGTCCATGCATTTAGCCTTATATTGCTTATTAGTACTGATTTCTTTTTATCTAATTGCTAAGGTTAGCGATCGCTATTTTATACCGGCCCTTGATTCTATATCAGGACGGCTCAATATGCGTTCTGATGTTGCAGGGGCAACATTTATGGCTATAGGCTCCAGTGCGCCGGAATTATTTATAGCTCTCATTGCAGTTTTCCATCCTGGCGGGCATGAAGAAATAGGAATAGGTACCATAGTGGGTTCGGCTCTTTTTAATGTATTGGCTATTATTGGGGCAGTTGCTTTGGTGCGTAAGGCAATTGTAGCCTGGCAACCTATCCTCAGGGATATTTTCTTTTATTTAATATCGATAGCTCTCCTGGCGTTAGTCTTCTATAATAATAAGATATCGCTGTGGGAGGCTCTGATCATGCTTGTGGTTTATGTGGTATATATTTTTGCCGTTATCCATTGGAGTAAGATATTCCCCTATAAGGATGATGCCGTGGAACTGAAACTGGAAAAGGCCGATGTTGAGATTGTAAAGCGCTACAGGCTTTTCCGGCTGCTGATAAAGCCACTGGATAAACTCCTGGATATTACATTTGCTTCATCGCGGTTCTACCTGCTGAATTTCATTATCTCCGTTCTGTGGATTGCACTCCTCTCCTGGGGACTGGTTCATAGCGCCATTGAAGTGTCTTTGATTTTAAATGTACCGGAAGGGATCATTGCTCTTACTGTTTTGGCTGCAGGAACCTCAGTACCTGACCTGTTAGCTTCCGTGTTAGTGGCAAAAAAAGGCCGTGGAGGTATGGCCATCAGCAATGCATTGGGATCAAATATTTTTGATATCCTTTTGGGATTGGGTATTCCATGGCTGATAGTGATAGTGTTGTTAAAAGATTCGGTTGAAGTAAGCAGCCAGAACATATTTGTGTCAGTAATGCTGTTGTTTGCTTCAGTGCTGGTTGTTTTTATGCTTCTGATATACCGCCGCTGGAAAATAGGAAAGCCAACAGGGATCCTCCTGCTGGCCTTATATCTTGCCTACCTCATCTGGCAGGCAATTAGTTTATAAAAATCAGTTTACTTATATAAAGCCGGTGGCTTTATCCAGGGCTCGGTCCAGTCCGCTACTGTCTTTTCCGCCTGCTGTGGCAAAAAATGGCTGTCCGCCGCCACCTCCTTTTATTTCTTTGGCCAGTTCTTTTACTATGTTTCCGGCATGCAGGCCTTTTTCCTTCACCAATTCGTCCGAGATCATTGCTGTAATGGTCACCTTTCCGCTTGAAGGTTCCTCAGCACCTATAATGAGGTAAAGGTTGTCCATTTTTTGTTTTAGCCGGAAGGCGATATCTTTTACCATAGCCGTGTCTGTTTGGAGCTTTTTTCTGATAACATTCACGCCATTAATCTTTTCAGCGCTTTTCTCCAGTTCGGCAACGAGGTTGCTGGTTTGTTGTTTTTTCAATTCCTGAAGTTGCTTTTCTGCATTTTCAAGTTGCTGTGTGAGAGAGCGTGCGCCCTTCACAGGATCTTTCGGGTTTCGTAAAATATCTTTTACCAGCTTCAGCGTGTCATATTGCTCATAGGCCCAGGCTTCTGCTTTTTCCGAAGTAACAGCTTCCACACGCCTGATTCCGGCCGCAACAGAAGTTTCAGTAATTATCTTGAAAAGACCAATCTGCCCTGTGGCTGATACATGTGTGCCACCACACAACTCAATGGAATCGCCAAAACGGATTACCCTCACATTATCTTCATACTTTTCACCAAAGAGTGCGATGGCTCCCATTTGCTGTGCATCCTGCATGCTGGTCTTTCTGTGCTCCTCAAGACTGATGTTGGCTCTGATCTTCCTGTTTACAAGCTTTTCAATGCCCCTGATTTCTTCATTATTTAGCTTCTGAAAGTGAGAAAAATCAAACCTTAAATAATCAGGATGTACCAACGATCCCTTTTGCTCCACATGCTTTCCCAACACCTGGCGCAGAGCATAATGCAAGAGGTGGGTAGCTGTGTGATTGGCAGCGGTTTCCCTGCGCTTACTGGTACTTACTTCAGCATGTAATGGAATGGAAGTATCCTCGGGGATCTCATCGCAGATGTGAATAATAAGCTCATTTTCACGTATTGTATTTCTGACGACAATTTTTTTATCGCCCTGCTTCAGGAATCCCGTGTCACCCACCTGTCCGCCTGCTTCGGCATAAAATGGAGTTTTGTCCAATACCACCTGGTAAAACCATTTTTTCTTTGCCTGCACCTTACGGTACTTTAGTATCTGTGCTTCGGCCTCCATACTGTCGTAGCCCACAAAATGTACTTCAGCGCCTTCTTTAACGTTCACCCAATCGCCTGCTTCCTGTGCAGAGGCTTTCCTTGATCGTGTTTTCTGCTTTTCAAGCTCAGCTTGAAATGCCTTTCCATCTACCGTGAACCCTTTTTCTGAGAGTATGAGGCGGGTGAGGTCAAAAGGAAATCCATAGGTATCATATAAAACGAAAGCTTCATTGCCGCTGATCATTGTCTTGCCTTGTGCACTGGCTGATTCCATCAGTTTATTAAGCATCTGGATACCGGTTTCCAGTGTGCGCAGGAATGATTCCTCCTCTTCTTTCATCACTTTGGTTATCAGGCTTTGCTGAGACTCTGTTTCCGGAAAAACCTCCTTCATCTGTTCCACCAGCAGAGGCACAAATTCATACATAAATGGCTGGCGGAAGTCCAGGAAAGTATATCCGTAACGCACAGCCCGACGCAATATCCTGCGGATAACATAACCTGCCTTTACATTGGAGGGCAGCTGCCCGTCGGCTATAGCAAATGAAATGGCACGGATATGATCGGATACTACACGCAGCGCAATATCTGTTTTTTCGTCCTCTCCATATCTTTTGCCTGCTTTTTTAGCAAGTGCACGGATAAGCGGCTGAAAAATATCGGTATCGTAATTGGATTTTTTACCCTGAAGAGCCATGGTCAGTCTTTCAAAGCCCATTCCGGTATCAACATGCTTTTGAGGAAGATTTATCAACGAACCGTCTGCTTTGCGATTGAACTGGATAAAAACAAGATTCCATATTTCCACAACCAGCGGATGATCCTTGTTAACCAGTTCACGGCCACTCAATTCTTTTTTCTCTTCTTCTGAACGAAGATCAACATGGATTTCTGAACATGGTCCGCAGGGGCCGGTATCGCCCATCTCCCAAAAATTATCTTTCCTGTTACCAAATAATATATGTGACTCATCAGGGATCGTTGCTTTCCAGATGTCAAAAGCTTCCTGATCCGGTCCGGTTTTATCTTCACTGTCTCCTTCAAAAACTGTTACATATAATGAATCCTGATCCATACCGAAAACCGTGGTGAGGAGTTCCCAGGCCCATTCAATGGCTTCTTTTTTGAAATAATCACCAAATGACCAGTTGCCCAGCATCTCAAACATGGTATGATGATAAGTGTCATGGCCCACCTCCTCCAGGTCATTATGCTTGCCGCTAACTCTTAAACACTTCTGAGTGTCGGCCACGCGTGGATGTGAGGCTTCACGGTTACCGAGAAATATATCTTTAAACTGGTTCATCCCAGCATTGGTGAACATGAGGGTTGGGTCATTTTTAATAACCATGGGGGCGGAAGGGACTATCTCATGTCCCCTGGCCCGGAAAAAATCAAAAAATTTTTGCCTGATTTCTTTAGACTGCATATAATTTTTCGGGTTTAACAGAGTTATACTTCTGGTTGTTTTTTTTAGATGGCTGGCTTCTAAGGCCTTTTAACGATCTTTAACAACAACAGCCTTGCAAAATTAGTTTATTTAATTAATTTTGCGCCCGATCTAAGTAATTTTGGACTGAAAGATATTTTATGGCGGATAAGAAATACAGATTAAATCCCAACTCATTAAAACTGGAAGAGGTAAAGGTAACCTGGCGCGACAGGTTAAAGCGTTTTGGCTGGCATACCCTCTCAGGGCTTATGTTTGCCCTGCTGGCTGTTATCATCATATTCACCCTGTTTCCTTCACCTAAGGAACGCATGCTGGAACGTGAATTGCAGCATACAAAGCTGAAATACAGGGTTATGAACGAGAGGCTAAACCAAATGGAAGAGGTACTGGCTGATCTTGAAAACAGGGATGATAATATTTATCGTGTGATTTTTGAAGCAGAACCTATTTCCGCTGCTCAGCGCAAAGCCGGATATGGTGGTGCTGACAGATATAAGGAACTGCAGGGATACGAAAGCTCCGAACTGCTGGTACAGACCTCCAAAAGGCTTGACAGGATTTCACGCCGGCTCTATGTGCAGTCGAAATCTTTTGATGATGTGATTAAAATGGCCAGGAAAAAGGATCAGATGCTGGAATGCATCCCTGCCATTCAGCCTATCAACAATAAAAACCTTACACGTATCGCCTCAGGTTTCGGCTATCGCATTCATCCGGTGTATAAAACACTGAGAATGCACACCGGGATGGATTTTACTGCTCCCAGAGGAACGCCAATCTATGCCACCGGGGATGGCAAAGTGATAAAACCCCGAAGGGGTATGGGAGGCTACGGACTGTACGTTTTGATAGATCATGGTTACGGATATAAAACCGTGTATGCCCATATGAGCAAAGTGATCGTGAAACCCTGGCAAAAAGTGAAACGCGGAGAAATTATCGGTTATGTTGGGAACACCGGAGTATCTACAGGTCCGCATCTTCATTATGAAGTATTGAAAAATGAAAAACCGGTTAACCCTGTTCACTTTTTCTACAACGATCTCACACCCGAAGAATATGAGAAAGTAATTGAAATTTCATCACAGGTTAACCAGGCCCTTTCCTGATGAATTTCCAGAACTTTAAGATATAGTAGTAATGGCCGGATTGCAACGTAATCCGGCCTTATTTGTTTACTGAGCAGAAATTAGATAGTGGGAATGATGTAAATTAGACAGATGAAACGAGCATGATTGCTTGAAACACATATGAGAATAATCTCCTGTACTTTTAAAATTAAATTGAAGCTGATGAAAAAACTCATGATATTGCTGATTCTGGTACCTCTTTTGGCATCGGGCCAGCAGGATACGCTTAGGGTAATGCATTATAATCTGCTTAATTACGCAAATGTAACTTCATACTGCACTAACCAGAATAATAATCTGCAAACGAAGGATGATGCTATGCAGGAAATAATGGCATACAGCAACCCGCATATACTCACCGTGAATGAAATCGGTAGTTCAAACTTTGCCCAGGAACATTTGCTTAATTCAGTGCTGAACTCACAGGGGCGAAACTACTATGCCATGGCCAATATCGTGAATGCTTCTGGAGGAACGATTGATAATATGATATACTATGACAGTCGCTACCTGGCACTGGCAGGTCAGGATGTTATTTCTACATCAATCCGGGATATAGATGTGTATAAACTGTATTACAAGGCTGATGACCTTGCAACAACGGCTGATACAGCTTTTCTTACCTGCTTTGTAACCCATCTGAAAGCAGGGAGTTCTGCATCGGATAAACAGTTGCGTTCAGCAATGACTGCAGCTTTAATGAATTACATTGACAATAATATGAGCCCCGGGGATTATCTGCTGTGCGGGGATCTCAATATACGTTCCTCATCCGAACAATCCTATCAAAACCTTGTAGGCTACAGCGACCCGCAGTTGCGGTTTTATGACCCCATCAGCACACCGGGCAGCTGGAATAATAATTCTTCTTATGCAGCAATACATACCCAGTCAACACACTATAGCTCCAATGGTTGTGCCTCAGGCGGCGGTCTGGACGACCGGTTTGACTTTATTCTTGCATCCAGGGATATCCTGTATAGTGCCGGGCATTTCAGCATTGAATCCGGAAGCTATCAGGCCATGGGCAATGATGGAAAACACTTTAATGATGCCATTAATTATGGTGGCAATAGCAGCGTACCCGCAAATGTACTCAATGCCCTGTATGTTATGTCGGATCATCTCCCGGTATTAATGAACCTCATTATTGACCAGCAGGCCACAGTTTCAGTTGAATCAACCGGCTTCCGGGCTTTTATCCCTAATCCTGTGGAAAACACACTCAGTATCAAAGTTCGGGGTGATGAGCAAATCACTCATGTTAATCTGTATTCGCTTACCGGACAACAAGTAATGTCTGCTAAGGTAACCACTTCAGAAAAAGAACTGGATGTATCCACTCTTCCGGCGGGTATTTATGTCGTGGAAATTCTCGGCAGGAATAATACCTTTGTCAGGCAAAAGATAGTAAAAACAAAATAGAACATGCCAACAATTATAACCTATAATGTGAATGGTATTCGTGCTGCCATCCGGAAGGACCTTATTCCCTGGCTGGCTGCACTAAATCCGGATATCGTCATGCTGCAGGAAACAAAAGCCATGAAAGAGCAGGTGCCGGTGGAAGAATTCGAAACACTCGGCTATCATCATTACTGGCATTCGGCAGTAAAAAAAGGTTATAGCGGAGTGGCCATCCTCACTAAGCAAAAGCCTGACCGGGTGATTAAGGGAATGGGCATAGAGCGTTATGACCGTGAAGGCCGGTTTATCCGGGCCGATTATGGTGATGTATCAGTAATCAGTGTATATCATCCCTCAGGCACTACCGATGAGCGGCTTCAGTTTAAACTGCGCTGGCTGGATGACTTCCGGGATTACATCGACAGGCTGAAGGAAGAACGTCCAAAGCTGGTTATCTCGGGCGATTATAATATCTGTCATAAACCTATAGATATTCATGATCCGGTGAGAAATGCTACAGTTTCCGGTTTTCTCCCTGAAGAGAGGGAATGGTTGGATGGATTTGTGGATTCCGGTTTTACCGACACTTTCCGGGAATTCAACCCGGACCCGCACCATTACACCTGGTGGAGTTACCGTGCCGGAGCAAGAAAGAAAAACAAAGGCTGGCGTATTGATTACCACATGGTAAGTAATAATCTGAAAAATAAACTGAAAAGAACTGTAATCCTACCTGATGCCGTCCATTCAGATCATTGCCCTGTGTTGGTGGATATTGATTTTTAACAGCCGTATGTTGGTTACTTTTTTTATTCAGCACATTTATCCTACTCGTTTAGTGTATTTTTGTTTAATCAAACATAGAAATATTTATAAAAGCAATCATATGTAACGAGCATGACTGGTTTAAACACAAGAGAATGATCCGTCTCAGGCGGACTTTTGCATGCGAGTTCCCCCGCATAAATAACGGGATACCATTAAAACCAAATTATAGACAGATGAAATTTAACAGGAAGTACCGGAATATGATCATCATGTCAGCCCTGGGCATGATCATAATGGCCGGGTGTGTGCCACAAAGGAAATACCAGGATGTAGTTGAGGCCCGTGACCGCTGCCTGGACCAAAACAAGCAGCTGCTGATTGAAAACGAAGAGCTCACCAGCAGCCTTCAGGAATATACTGCCAGCCTTGAAAAACATAGGAAAAGGGTTCAGAGCCTGCGTGAGGATACAGCTATTCTGTCCACCACCAAAAGAAGGCTAAGTAAAAATTACAATGAATTGTTTGCTTCCTATGAGCAGCTAAAGAAAAACCGCGAGCAGGAACTTTCCCAAAGCAAGGAAGAAGCTGCACAGATTCTGGCTGATCTTCAGGATACCCAGGAAGATATCCTCCACCAGCGTGACAGCCTGAGGCGTTTGGAGCAGAGCATAATGGAAAAAGAAAAGAACCTCAAAGAAATGAGCCAGGAATTGTCTGCCGCTCAGGAAGCCATGGCAAGAAAACAACAGCGCCTTAATGAGCTGCAGGCTGTTCTTGACAGTAAAGATTCAGTGGTTACTGCATTAAAAGACAAGGTTAATGAAGCCTTGCGCGGTTTTGAAGGTGAAGGGCTCACCATTGAAGAGAGAAATGGTAAAGTGTATGTTTCCATGGAAGAAAAACTGCTCTTTGCTTCGGGTAGCTATAATATAAGTACTCAGGGAAAGAAAGCACTGATAGAACTTGGCAATGTGCTGGCAAAGAATAAAGATATCAATATTATGGTGGAAGGACATACTGACAGCATTCCTTACGGCGGCAAAGGACAGCTGGAAGATAACTGGGACCTCAGCGTGAAAAGAGCTACCACTGTTGTGAGAGTCCTCATGAATAATTCTGATATTGATGGCTCAAGGTTGATTGCTGGCGGACGTAGCAAATTCATGCCTATAGCCACTAATGAATCTCGTACCGGACGCGCCACAAACCGCCGCACAGAAATAATCCTCACTCCCAAGCTGAATGAGTTATTCCAGATAATAGAGATGAATTGATTACATCTTAATCTGAAAATATATCAAAGAAAGTGCACAATTTTTGTGCACTTTTTTTGTTATATATAGTGAGCAAAGTTCTTTGTAAATTTTTTTGGTTTTTTACTAAAAAACACGAATAGCACCACGTGAACATTTTGCGTTTGACCTTGTTTCTAAAATAATCAAACGGAAATCGTTTTTTGATTGGTGATCGTTTTAAAGCTGCAAGCTTATTTCTTCTCAGTGGGTTTTGGGTTTGTTTTCCTTCTTCACTTTTTCTATCCACGGCTTGCAGCTTTCTTTTTTTCTTTTTTCAGATTATCCTTTTAAAGTATAGAGTGAATTAGCAGAAGATATCCTGTGTTTTTCAATATCAGGGTTCAGTTCTGTATATTCTGCTTGTTTTTCTATTTTTGTTGCTCGCAAAAATCAGAGAACTATGGCAAAGAAAAAAAGAGCAATACCACATGCATATGTGATCGTTTTCTTCATTATTGCTTTTTCCGCAATCATGACCTGGGTGGTTCCCGGGGGTGAATATGAAAGAGAGGTCGTAACGCTTGATGACGGAAGTACGCGCGAGGTAATAGTTCCGGGATCGTTTCATGAGGTGGATAATGAGCCGCAAACCTGGGAGGTTTTTGCCGCTATGTTTAAGGGATTCGTGCGGCAGTCCGATATTATCATTTTTATTCTGATGATCGGAGGTGCTTTTTGGATCATGAATGAAAGCCGTGCCATCGACGTGGGTATCCTGTCATTCCTGAAGGCTGCGCGCCGGCTGGAAAAATATAAGATTTTCCGGATACTTGGTGTCGATAATATAATCATTACTCTGATTATGCTGATGTTTAGTGTATTTGGGGCAGTGTTCGGGATGAGTGAGGAAACCATAGCCTTTATCATCATCGTGGTTCCCCTGTCCATTAGTATGGGGTATGATTCCATAGTGGGCGTGTCAATGGTGTTTGTGGCTGCCGGCCTTGGATTTGCCGGGGCGGTGCTCAATCCGTTTACCATCGGAATTGCTCAGGGGCTGTCGGATATTCCACTGTTTTCAGGTATAGAATACAGGCTCTTTTGCTGGGTGGTTATCAATATCATCGGCATAACCTATGTGCTTCTGTATGCACGCAAGATCAGGCGCAACCCCAAATCATCACCGGTTTATGCTGAAGATGAGTACTGGCGCAAACGCGGTGAAGAAAAAGGCGGAATGAATATCCGGTATTACACAAATAAAGCTTCCTGGTTTACCTATATTTTTGTTTTGGGGATTCTGGTAACTGTATCATTTCTTGAGCCACAAACCACGATGAAGATAGGTAATTCCGAAAGTGTGATGCCCGTTATTCCTGCCTCAGCAATTTTGTTTGCTGTACTTGGGTTTTTCTCTTTACGAAAATCGGTGCATTTCTTCATACTGAACATTCTGGCATTTACTATTATTTTCCTGATTATAGGTGTGATGGGCTATGGCTGGTACGTGATGGAGATTGCCACGCTGTTTTTTGGCATGGGGATATTGTCGGGTGTAGCCATGAATGCTTCACCAAACCGTATAACAAAACTGTTTCTTGACGGATCAAAGGATATCATGTCAGCGGCACTTATTGTGGGGCTGGCAGGAGGTATAATTGTAGTGCTGGAAGACGGCCGTATCATCGACTCTATCCTATATGAGCTGTCACAGTCTATGAATGAAATGGGCCGCGTGGCTTCAGTGGGAATCATGTACATTATTCAAACGGTTATCAACGTCATCATTCCTTCAGGCTCGGCCAAAGCAGCACTCACCATGCCGATTATGGCACCATTCTCAGATCTGATCGGTATTTCCAGGCAGGCAACTGTTATGGCATTTCAGTTTGGTGACGGCTTCACCAATATGATCACACCAACAAGCGGCGTATTGCTTGGAGTATTAGGTGCTGCCAAAATACCATATGAAAAATGGGTTCGCTGGATAGCGCCTTTTATGGCAGTACTTATAATTATTGGCTTCATGTTGTTGATCCCAACCGTACTGATGAATCTTAGTGGATTCTGAAGAGGCTGATTCGAATTTTGAAAATAAAGTATGGGATAAACTATTTTTCCTGATAGAAGTTATATAACCGGAGTTCCTTTGCTTATTTGAAGATTTGTAACACAAGCCAGCAATGCGGAACATAATTTTGGAGTATGCCAGTTTCTGAATGATAAAAAGATTGCCCAGCTAGCCGTAAGGCGACTAAACGTCATAAGGAGCTATAGCTTAAAGAAATAAATGTAGTATGATTTAGGTGAAAATGAAAAAACAGCGGTTTAAAAAGAAGCCGCTGTTTTTTTTATATCATTAGCTTGTGAAATGATCAGAATTTTTCATCATATTTTGTCCAGAGTTCATCACCCAGCAGCCAGGCACGGGTTACCACCTTTTCGCCCCAGGTATTGGTATAGGTAGTAAGCAGCTCTATCAGTTCATCTGTTTTTCCTTCCTTATGAAGCCTGAGTGCTTCTGCTTCAAACTCAGCCTGCTTATCAAGTAATTCGGTTTGCATAGGGTCCCAAACTGCTCTTACATCCTTGCTCATGTCACCCCAGCGTTGTGCTGCCAGTGTTCCCAGCCGGTTGAAAGCCCACCAGGCTGATTCACGGGTGTATCCATTAGTGCGCCCGGGTGTTTTATAGCTTTGTGGCAGGTCTTTTACGTTACTGTAAACAGGGATGTAAATGGAAGTAGCAATATTATCCTGGGCCAGCCATACCACACCGCCAATTTCGTCGGGCAACCAGTCACGTGACTGGGTAATGGTTCCATACATGGTGTACCAGCGGGCAATGGTGCGTTCTCCCAAAAACCTGATATGCCCCGTTTCCTCATCCACGTGGAACCAACCACCATTCACGTTGTCAATCTTAAGCTGATCGTAGGGCATAAACGGATTAGCCATTGGCGAAATCACCTGCTTTCCTTCCTCATTTTCCACGGTGATGTTCCGCCTCATGTCATAGGGTGTTCCCTGATAGTAATCACCGAATACATTTATCATATCCTGAATGGAAACTTTTTTATCAGGCTTAACTGAAAAAGGATAGTTTTCGCTGGTCGGGCTCAGCTTTAATGAGGGAGCGAGCAGGTCGAATACGCGCCATTCACGGCGGCGTGCGGCTATCGATTTGCGGCTCTCAGGTGCATATACATCGCAAAAACGAAATATCTCATCTTCATTCCACCAGCCGTTTTCTTTGGCAATTTCAAAGATGTTGCCGGAGGCCATGAAATAGTCTTCGTTGTCAAGATCAATTTCCTTGATGGTAGAAGCATTGGCATTAACGGAAATGTGATCGTCGGGAACACGCTGAGCTACCCAAACTGCGCCGGTTTTTCCTTTGCCGGGGCCTATGATCTCGAAATGCCATACCTCCCTGGTGTCTGCTATGGTAAGACATTCGCCAACATCATTCCAGCCGTATTTCTTTGTTAGTTCGTCCGCCATTTCTATTGCCTGACGTGCGGTGGTGCAGCGTTCCAGCATGAGCTGGTTCAGCCGCTGGCAGTCAATCAGCCCTTCATCCGATTGCAGTTCCTTACGTCCACCAAAGGTTGATTCGCCTATGGCCAGCTGATGCTCATTCATACTCGGGTAGGCCGTGTTGATGAATTGATAGGTGTGAGGAACCTGAGGAATGCTGCCGATTTCCGTATGCTGATAGGTGGGCATGGCAAACGTATCACAAGCGGTTCTCTTATACATGGGTGCCACAGCGGATTTTTCATGATCCATGGCCGGAATTATATTCATCCAGGAGCGGGTACGGTGGCTGTCATCGGTATGCGAGGTCATTACCGAGCCATCAGAAGATGCATCTTTCCCTACAGTAATGGAAGTACACCCTTCAGGTACTCCGCCTTCCCAGTCGGGCTTATCCTGGGCATATACTGTAAAAACAAAAGGCAGCAATGCTGCTGCCAGCAATTTTAATTTCAAAGTCATAATTCGTATTGTTTATGTTTCAGGACAAAAATAGAAAAAGAAGGAGAATTAGCAAGAAAGCTTTTAAAAACATGATTTGTTATCCCCCGGTCAAATCCTTTCAATTACAGCTGATTTATGCCCTGATTATGGATATCAAAAGAAAACTGCTGATCTTCAAAAAAACACGCTGGTTTTTTTCTTTGCTCATATGAATGCCATTCATAGCTTGAACGGTTGAAAATTGATTGTGAATGAAGCCGTTCTTGTGCTCAATAAAACTGTGGTTTATTCGGATTAAAGCAATTTGTATGACAAGTTATTTGGATTCTTTTTAAAGTACTTACCCTTTAATCACTCCTTCATCTGCTCACCTTAAGCATAAAGCACCTTTGATCCTCCTGCCTGATCCGTCACAGGCTTCTTCCTCAGTGTTTTTGCCTAGCTGTATAAAAGGAAGATTGAAGATTCTACACCCCGGGAAGTCCGAATTTAAAGCGCAGAAAACCAACTGCGAGTGAGAGTGTAGGATTATCCTGTCTGAAGAAAGTGAATACATCGCCGGTGGCCATGCCAAACTCCCACCATTTGACGCAGAAGACCAGACCCATCGGGATGTTATGGTGATAGATATCGCCGTTTACATAGCCCATCGACAGCTTGGTTATGTTTCCCAGCCTGAAATATCCACCTGCACTGAATATGGCCTTCTCCAGGTTAGCCGCATGATTATTCAATGGTGCATACATATCCACACCAAATTCAAACCATTTTATTGGCATAAAGCTGCACCCGAGTTTAACATGCGCAGGAAGTCCGGTAGTGTATTGTTCTGCTCCCTGCCATTTTAATATGCTGTTGTTCTCAAACAAAGGTTTGAACTCTGCTATAAGGTTATAACTGTCAAACCCATCTGTTGAAACTGAATCAACAGTAATGTTCGGTGCTTCATAAGTCTCCCCATCCCAGGTGATGGATCCGATATCATTAATTGCAAGGCCAACTTTTATTTTGTCGATTATCTTCAGAGTTGCCCCAAAATCGAATCCCAGCCCGTGGCCAACTGCTTTCAGCTCGGCGGCACTGCCGGCAAGAGCAGTCGGGGATGGGCCCTGATAATCCACTTGCATGAAAGGAGTGATAGAGGATTTGGCATAAAAGTCATTATCATCTGTGTAAATATTCAGGTTTCCGTAGCCCTGGATGTATTTCACGTCTGCTCCCACATACAGCTTTAAAGCCGGCATCTTCAGAACCCTTCTGCCATAACCAACCATATATTCGCGATACCAGCTACCGGAAATCCTGGACCCTTCAAAGATGTCCTTCGCCGTGATATTTTGCTGATTGTCAAACACCGGAGCATTGTAGCCCAGGAAAAGCAGGTCTGCCAGCCGGGTCTGAATCCTGAACTGATTGTCAAGACGTTCGCGCACCATGAAAGCCAATCCGCCTGACTTTTCATTCTGCAGGGAAATTGCCCCCAGGGTGATGTTGAAATCAAGTACAAAACCTGCTCCGGCAAAAACCTGGGCAGCTTCAATCTTCTCAGCATACGACAGGCCATCGCTGCTGATGGAAATATAGTTCTTCCAGATATCTTTACGACTAAGTGCATCTGAACTGAGAGCGAAGCTGGATTCCGCCAGAGTGAAATGTAAAAAGCGGTCGTCCTGCTGAAAGCCAAGATTTGCAGGATTCACCCCGAGGCACTGGTAATCGGTGCTTGTGGTAGTGCTTATACCTGCTCCGGATGATTCAAACGATCCTACGGTAGTTTGTGCCTCCAGTAAACAGGAGCAGCTGATTGCTGCAAAAATCCATAAAAGGGAAATCAGATCTTTTGCTTTCATGGTCACAGAGTATTGATCAGCATAAAAGTAATAAAGAAAGACCCGATTCCCAAGTAATCAGAATAAAAAAAATATTATTTCAGGTATTCCAGTATGGCCTTCACAATATTTTCTGCCCCGTCAGCTATTTGAGTGATGGAGGCATCCAGCATGTAGCAGGGGGTTGTAAAAATTTTATTCTCCTTATCAATAATCACTTCACCATGATTTGTGGTTTCATGCGAACCGCCGAATTTCTTTATGGCATCGGCAGTGTCCTTATCCTGTCCGATGGTATAGGTGCCTTTTTCCAGCACTGCAGCCACCACTACCGGTGCTATACACAGCGCAGCGATGGGTTTTCCGGAGGCATGCATGTCCCTGATTGCTTTTTCAGTATCACTGTTTACAGTGCAGGCTGTACCATGAAAAGCAAAAGAGGAAAGGTTTTTTGCTGCTCCAAAACCGCCCGGCAAGATCAGTGCATCATACACCGAGGCATCAAATCTTGATAAAGGGGTAATATTACCACGGGCTATGCGCGCAGCTTCTACCAGAACATTTCTTTTCTCTCCGGTTACATCACCGGTGTAGTGGTTTATCACATGATGCTGCTCTATGTCAGGCGCAAAAACATCGTAATCAGCTCCCTGGCGTTTAATGGCCAGCATGGTCATGGTGCTTTCATGAATTTCAGCGCCGTCATATACGCCGCTTCCCGAGAGAATAATGGCAAATTTCTTCATCTGTCTATGGTTTTATATTGTTTATAGTCATGTTTGTTCCGTTATTAAAGGTAGTTAGGGCGAAATTACAAACTTCAGGTAATATAAGCAATTATGAAACTAAATGGTTTAAACAGAACTAAACTTCCATAAAAAACCGGCTACCATTCAGCAGCCGGTAAAAATCAAAAATTCAGGCTATGTTGGTTAATCGATTTTAGCAATATCGTTTGTATCAAAAGGAACATCGTCCACATAGGGTTCTGGCGCAAGCTGCACATCATAATTATTATGGTTCTGCAGGTTGTTGCCGGGGCTAACGCTAATCATCTCATAATTTTTGTTGAGTGCCCGGGCTAATTCTCCTGCCTGTTGAAGCAAGCTGTTCAGGTAATTAATTACCACCTGCCGTGTATCGAAGTCAACGTCGTCCACGTATCCTTCCTCATTTAACTGTACTTCAAAAGTGGTTGATTTCCTTTCTTTTTGATCACCATCTATGCCAGCCAAAACTATCTCAGTATTAAAAGGAACATCGTTAACGTAAGGCTCGTCATCCGGTTTTACCTGTTCGTTTCCCAATTGTGGGTTTCCTGCATTTACTGAGGCAGCAGCGGCGAGAAAGAGTATTGTCAGAAGTGTAAAGGTTGTTGTTTTCATGGCTCTAAGGTTTTATGGTTATAATCTTATTTCCGTTTCCGTTTGACTTATATAAAAAACGTGTGCCAGTCTTTATAAAACAAACTAAATCAGCAGATAAAGAATGGTTTTCTGGTTTTTATGTTCGGAGAAGCTGTTCGTATCTGCATGCCTTTGTTCGTATCCGTACAACAACTTCCGTCGTTTGCTGATAAAACGGGAAAACTCATATGTTACAATATGTTTTTCATAAAACCTGTCTGTGAACATCAGGGTACCTCAAAAATGATTTTTCCTTTATTTTCTGCTCGTTCTATCGTCCCATGCACTTCAGCTGCTTTAGATGAACGCTTAAAAGGCCGAATACCGAAGTATAACAGGAAGTCAGGACTATCTCATAATAGTGAAGAAGTTCCTGTAATGGGGATGGAGTGAAGGGGATAGCAGCTTAATAACCGTTTTAAACGACAAGCTTGAAAAAGGGAGGATCAACGTAAATGGATTATTAACTGAAGAACCGTGTGATGGGAGACTATCACGTACGGTTCTGTGAGGGGCTTGGGGTGAAATTCCCCTTGCCTACTCGATTGCATCACCCACTTTTAAATTTTCTTGTTGAGTAAGCGGATTGTAATCCTGATGAATTCATGATTTTAGTTTTAACCAGTCTTGTACCGGGGCAATATCCGTTTACGGATTTCTTTCATTGCATTTATTGCTTATGTTGGTGATAATTCCATTTTGTTGTTCTTCCGCCTGATGCGGATTCATCCCGGTCAATTATGCAAAGAGGCCGTAAATTTCTCCGGTGAAAATACACTCCCGGTTTCCAATACATAAATCTGAAATTTAAGTGATCCTGCCCGTGTGAAATTTAACCGGAAAATACATGCAAGGGTTTTAATTCTGTTCTTGTTCTTGTTTTCGTCTTAACTTCTCCTTGTTATATTAGAACGAAACAAGAAGGAAACAAGAAGGAAACAAGAACGAAACAAGAACAAGGTCAGGCAGAAATCTGTCCCAAATACAGTCAAAAATTAACATATCAAGTCCCGGAACACATAACAAAAGTATAATTAAGATATGCTAAAAAAGCCGTTTTTTTATGGGTGCTTATACCCGTTTATGATTTTTTTAAAAGACTGAAAGAAGGTAATCATGTCATAAAACGCAACACTTATTCTGCCTTTCATCACCTTTTTTTGTGACGGAAGAATATCTGTTCATGGGTTGGTTTCAATCCGGAATTTAGCTGGCCGGGGAACAGCTATATGGAATGTACCGCTGATATCTGTATTTAAATGCTGTCTGAAGTAATCCAAATGACTTAATACCTTTACTTTTGGGCCCTGTTTCGGGGCAGTTTATATGTTGAAATATCCACTTCGATTGCTGTTTTGCAGCTCATATCTATTAGCTAATCAATTTTTAAAAGGCCGAAGGGAGGGCAAGCTGATCGGTTTGTCTATTAATAAATCCGGCAATAGTAGCGGAAGTAAAATGATAAGTGGAGCGGGCAAAACGGTTGATTTTTACATTAATTACATGCAGTGAAAACTGCCTTCATGAATCTATCTCCCAATTTCTTTGTAATTTTGGGCCTCCGAAAATCAGGATTTATGTTACAGATACAGGAAATAAGGAATAACAGGGACGAAATTGTAAAGCGTCTGTCGGTAAAAAACTTTAAAGACAGCAGGTTGATTGATCGTGTGCTTGAGCTTGATATAGTCAGAAGGGAAACACAGAATAAACTGGATAATATTCTGGCCGAATCAAAAAAAGCAGCGAAAGAGATCGGCCGTCTGATGCAAGAGGGAGACAGGGATCAGGCTGAAGAGGCAAAGAAGCGCACGGCAGAGCTTAAAAAGGACAGCAAGCAGCTGCAGCAGAAGCTTAATGAGATCAGTGATGAGCAGCAGCAGTTGCTTATGGAAATTCCAAACGTGCCACATGAAAGTGTACCGGCAGGTAATTCAGCTGCTGATAATATAATCACCAAAGAAGGCGGAGAACTGCCGCAGATAGGTGATAAGGCTCAACCTCACTGGGAGCTGGCCGGAAAATATGATCTTATAGATTTTGACCTGGGCGTAAAAATTACAGGCGCCGGCTTTCCTGTTTATAAGAAAAAAGGAGCACGCCTTCAGCGCGCACTGCAGTACTTTTTTCTAGATCAGGCGTTGGAAGCCGGATATGATGAGGTGCAACCACCCCTGCTGGTGAATGAGGCTTCCGGTTTTGGAACCGGGCAATTACCGGATAAAGACGGGCAAATGTATCGTATAGGAAGTGATAATTTTTACCTGATCCCTACAGCAGAAGTGCCGGTAACTAATATTTACCGGGATGTTATCCTGGATGAAAGTCAGCTACCGCTAAAAAATGTGGCTTATTCAGCCTGCTTCAGGCGTGAAGCCGGATCATACGGCAAGGATGTTCGTGGTCTTAACCGCCTGCACCAGTTTGATAAGGTGGAAATAGTACAGGTGGTTGATCCTGCCCGTTCATACGAGGTGCTGGAAGAAATGGTAGATTATGTGATTACTCTGGTTGAAAAGCTGGAGCTGCCCTACAGGGTGCTTCGCTTATGCGGAGGTGATACCAGCTTTGCAGCTGCTCTCACTTATGATATTGAGGTCTTTTCTGCTGCGCAGAGCCGTTGGCTGGAGGTTAGTTCCATTTCCAATTTCGAGTCCTTTCAGGCTAACCGGATGAAACTAAGATACAAAGACAGTAATGGTAAGAAACAACCGGTTCATACGCTAAATGGTAGTGCGCTTGCATTTCCGCGTATCATGGCAGCCCTGCTTGAAAATAATCAGCAAGGGGATAAAATAAAAGTGCCCGGGGCACTCGTTAAGTACACCAGATTTGAATATATTGACTAAAAACTGAAAATATGAGAAAGATATTCTTTGCTTTAATGCTCGCGGGAATCGTTGTGTTGAGCAGTTGCATGAACAAGGAACAAAAACAACGAATAGAAAAAATCGACAGCCTGGAGGTGGTTCTCGATTCTGTTTCTGAAAGGCTGAATACTGTGGATTCCGCTCAGATTCAGGCTAACTATAATGCCATCCTGAAGTATAACACCTATCTGGATTCAGTGCCGGAAGAGAATGAAGATCAGGAATTGATCAGGGAATATAGAAATGCAGAACGCAATTTGCGTAAATACCTGGCAAATGCGGACAATCTGCACAGCGAGCTGGAGCTGAGCTATAACCAGCTGGACAGTCTCAGCTATGATGTCAAGCACGACCTGGTACCTGAAGGGAAGTTTAAATATTACTACCGTGATGAAAAGACCTCTGTTAAAGAACTCAGGGACCTTACCTTTTATCTGGCGGAAACTTCCGAAGAAGAACTTAAACGCATCGATAGTCTGCACAATGCTGTCGAGCAATACCTGAAGGCAAATCGCGTTAAATATTAGCCATAGATTATGAAGAAACTCTGCAGTCTGATCATACTGATAATGCTTTCACTCGGCAGTTATGCCCAAAGTGAAGAAGAGCAACTGGCTGCGCAGTATTATCAGAAGAAAGAGTACGAAAAAGCTGTAGAGATTTATAAGGAACTGTACCGGGATCAGCCCACGGTTTTCTATTACAAATATTATCTTGACTGCCTGATTAAACTGGAGGATTTTTCTGAAGCCAAACGCCTGGTCCGTAAACAAAAACGCGATTCAGATTTCCCTCTGAAATATGCAGTGGAACTGGGTTATTTGTACCTTCAGGAAGATGAGGAAAAGAAGGCACGCAGGCATTTTAAGGATGCCATAAAAGAGATTGAACCAAACCGGCAGGATTACATTGATTTAGCTAATGCTTTTGTGAGCCGTGATTTATACGATTATGCCATCCAGGTGCTTGAAAAGGGCAACCGGAGGATTAATTCAGACCGGGCTTTTCACATGGAGCTTGCTGGAGTATATGCCAGAACCAGGCGGTATAATAAAATGATGGAACAATACCTGCAGCTGCTGGATAAGGCTCCAGATTATTCAAGGGTAATAAAGGACGAATTGCAGCTATTTATTGAGGATGGTGAAGCGGAAAAGATCCGGGCAATAAAAAACATCCTGCTGGAACGTACGCAAAGCCAGTCTTCCAACAGCTTGTATGCCGAATTGCTGATGTGGTTTTCCATACAGCTGAAAGATTTTAAAATAGCGCTGCTTCAGGCCAAAGCTCTCGACCGCCGCTTTAATGAAGACGGACAACGGGTGTTTTACCTTGCAAAAATCCTGAAGGATAACAGGAAATATGACCTGGCCGCTGAGGCCTATCAATACGTTATGAAGAAAGGGGAGGATAAGTACTTGTACCTGGGAAGTCTTATCCGTTTACTGGACGTTAAGTTTGAAAAGCTAACGCAAACCACGGATTTCGATAAGGAAGAACTGGATGATCTGGAACAGGAATACCACAATGCTCTGTCCAGGCTTGGAACAAATGCCTCTACAGTGGAGCTGATGCTGAATATGGCTCATATGCAGGCCTTTTATATGGGGAAGAGCGATGAAGCCCGGAAACTGCTGGAAGAAGCCATAAAAATCCCGGGCGCAAAGCCCAGGCAGATTGCCGAATGCAAAATTGAGCTGGCTGATATTCTTACCATGGCCGGTGATGTGTGGGAAGCCACATTGCTTTACCAGCAAGTTGACAAAGCTTTTAAGGAAGAACCCCTGGGGCATCTGGCGAAGTTCAAAAATGCCAAACTCTCATTCTATATAGGTGAATTCCAGTGGGCACTCACCCAGCTTGATGTGCTGAAAGCAGCTACCTCAAAGTTAATTGCCAATGACGCCATGCAGCTTGCACTGCTCATACGTGATAATATCGGTCTTGATTCCAGTGTGGCTGCCATTGAAACGTATGCAAGAGCCGATCTGTATGCTTTTCAGAAAAAAACCGCCCTGGCACTGAAAACGCTCGACACACTGGAGCAGTTTTACGTGGAACATAATATCATGGACGAGGTGCTGTTTAGGAAAGCAGAAATTCACATTGATCAAAGAAACTACAAAACAGCTGACAGTCTGCTAAATATGGTGGTGGAGCAATACAGTTATGACATTCTTGCTGATGACGCACTCATGACGAGAGCCGAATTGAATGAATTTTACCTGCAACGCCCTGAGCGGGCCAGATCTCTTTATAAAAAGCTGATTACCGAATACCCGGGCAGCCTTTACACTGTCAAGGCCAGAAAACGTTTCAGAATGCTCCGGGGTGATAAAGTCCTTCCTTCCGTGGAACGAATGAATAATATTTCTAATTAATACTTCAGATGCAGGTAAAGCCTAAAAAATACTTCGGACAGCATTTTTTGAAAAATCCTGACACCGCTAAACGCATTTCTGATGCTATACCCGCAAAAACCGGCAGTGTGCTGGAAGTAGGGCCCGGTAAGGGAATCCTTACACAACATCTGCTTCAGCGGTTTGGAAATGATTTAAAAGTGATAGAAATCGACAGAGACGCTGTTGCATATTTAAAAGAGGAATTTCCACAGCTAAAGCCTGGTCAGGTTATTGAAGGTGATTTTCTGAAGCTGGACCTGGAAAACATATTTGCTGATGAATTTCACCTCTGCGGGAATTTTCCGTATAATATTTCCAGCCAGATACTTTTTAGAATGCTGGAGAACCGTAACAAAATACCATCACTCACCGGGATGTTTCAGAAGGAAGTTGCACTGCGTATTGCCGCTTCACCGGGATCAAAGGTTTATGGCATATTAAGTGTCCTCACCCAGGCCTTTTATCAAACAGAAGTTCTTTTTTCACTGTCAGAAAACGAATTCTTTCCTCCGCCAAAGGTGAAGTCAGCAGTTATCAGGCTCATCAGGAATGTAGACTACAGTTTGGGATGTGATGAAGCAATGTTTTTTAAGGTGGTGAAAACAGCATTTCAGCAGCGGAGAAAAACGCTGCGAAACAGCCTGAAGGTGCTGGCCGAAGGGAAAGAGCTGCCGGAGCATTATACTTCTGAGCGCCCCGAGCAGCTTGGAGTTAGCGATTTTTGTGAACTCACCCGCCTGTTATCGGAATAAGCCTTTGATGCCAGGCTTTATTTCCACGACATCATATCCGGCTGCTTGTATGGCGTCTATTATTTGTTGTTTGTCGGTTTTGTCATCAGTTTCCACCTCCAGTATCTTGTAGGTTTTGTCATTGATGACTTTCCATTTTGTAACTCCTTCAATTTTATCCAGGTGAGGCTGAACGGTATCAATGCAACCCTGGCATTTAAAGTTTGTTTTGAATTTGAAAGTTTTCATAGGTGTTATATTATTTTAAGTTTGCACTTTTTAATCTGAGGCTGTTTGTCACTACACTCACAGAAGACATAGCCATTGCTGCTGCGGCTATCATAGGGTTTAGCAGGAAGCCCGTTAAGGGGAACAGCAGCCCGGCAGCCACTGGTATGGCAAGGATATTATAGAAAAAAGCCCAGAACAGGTTCTGACGTATCTTTTGACGTGTCTTTTCTGCCAGTTTCAATGCGGTCTTAACCTGTCGTAAATCCGAGTGCACCAACGTAATGTCAGCACTTTCCATGGCGATATCTGTTCCTGATGCCATGGCTATTCCTATATCAGCCACTGCCAGCGACTCTGCATCATTAATGCCGTCACCAGCCATGATCACTGTTTTTCCTTCCTGCTGCATTTTTCTGATTATTTCTGCCTTATCGTGTGGCAGCAGTTCAGCCCTGTAATTATCGATGCCGGTTTCACGAGCCACTGCAGCAGCAGTTTCTTCACGGTCACCGGTTAGCAGTATCACTTCAAGTCCTGCGTTTTTAAGCTCCCGGATGGCACTCACTGATGTTTCTTTCACAGGATCGCCTATGCCAATGAGCCCTGCCACCCGGGTGTTTTTGGCACAATAAATTACCGTCTGAGCCTGCTGCGACCATTGGGATGCCGTTTTAGAAAAGCTGTCGGATATATGGATGCTGTTTTCCCTCATCAGGCGTTCATTTCCTATCAGCCAGCGATTGCCGCCGGCTTCAGCTGATACCCCCATGCCGGTAAGACTGTTAAAGTGATCCGGCTTAACCTCAATATTTTCACCCTGTAAGTATTTAACTACAGATTCCGCCAGGGGATGTTCCGAGCGTTGTTCTATGGCCCTTATTGTGGCCTTATTTTCGTCAGAAATATCATCAGCCCACAACGCATCTTTTACCCGGGGCATTCCCATTGTCACTGTTCCGGTTTTGTCCACTGCGATTATATCGGCCTTATGGGCTTTTTCGAGGCTGTCAGCATTCCGGATAAGAATGCCGTTTTTAGCTCCTTTTCCAAGGCCCACCATCAAAGCAGTTGGTGTGGCAAGGCCAAGGGCACAGGGGCAGGCAATGATCAAAACGCTTAGCATGGTTATAAAGGCATAGGTCATTTCCGGCTCAGGACCCCAGATGATCCAGATAGCAAAAGTAATTACAGCTATAGTAATTACCACCGGCACAAATACAGAAGCTACCTTATCGACGAGCCGTTGTACGCCGGGCTTTTGGCTTTGCGCCTCACGCACCATCCTGATCATTTGCGAGAGCACAGTTTCGGCGCCCGTCTTTTCGGCTTTTATCACAAAGGTACCTTTCTGGTTGACAGTTCCTGTATAAACCATATCACCAGGACCTTTTTCCAACGGAACAGGTTCTCCGCTCAGCATGCTTTCATCCACGTGGGAGTTGCCTTCAGTAAGCCTGCCGTCAACCGGGATTTTGGCTCCAGGTTTTACCAGGATCAGGTCACCCGGTTTTACTTCCGAGGCTGGCGTTTTCACATGCCTGCCATCTATGATTTGTATTACGCTGTTGGGTTTAAGGCCCATTAGCTCGCGTATAGCTGCAGATGCACGTGTCTTTGAGCGTTCTTCCCAGTACCGCCCCAGAAGTATCAGTGTGATAATTACCACAGCAGATTCATAATACACGTGCGGTTGAAAGCCCCGTTCCATAAGAAATGAAGGAAAGGCCGTGTTAAATATGCTGAATAAAAATGCAATGCCTGTACCCAGGGCCACCAGTGTATCCATATTGGTGGTAGCATGGCGTGCCTTTTTCCAGGCGATGATATAAAATTCCGCACCACTGAAAAAGATTACCGGAATACTAAGAGCCAGCAGGAGCCAGTTTTCCCAGGATACCACAGGCGGAAAAAACATGGATAAAATGAACACCGGCAACGAAAAAATCACAGCAACGGCCATTTTAATGCGCAGCGACCGGAATCTTTTGCCAAGCCTCTCGTTTACCTCATCAACATCATCAGAAACCGGATTGCCCAGTTTATAGCCGGTAGCTTTCAGGGTCTTTGAAAGTTCTTTGTGCCCTGTTTCTTCTTCATCATAGACAATTAGCACACTTCCATCAGCAAAATTCACCTGTGCTTTTTCCACGCCCTTTTGTGCATTCAGCATACTTTCTACGCTGGATGCACAGGCTGCGCAGGTCATTCCTTCAACATGATACGTCTTTTTTACAATTGCCATTTTTTCTGATTTCTTAAATAAAACAGCTCCCGGGGAAAAGGTGTTGCGAATCCCTGGAAAAAGTATAGAATTCCGTGTTTATTCCTCTGATGTCAAATTGTCAATGGCCCTGCTGCCGGTATTTTGCTGCTTTTTAAACTGCGATGAACTCATGCCTGTTAGTTCTATGAACTGCGTGCTGATGCAGTTCTTGATAAATTATGCAGGTCTGAAGGCAATCCCGGATTATGAAAGCCTGCCACAGATTTGCTTTTGTGCTTTCTGAAGGTTTATATAACGCTTTCACAGCATGGGCAGGCCGGGAAATCATTTCGTTAACTGACATGATATAGCGCAGACAAATCATATTTTGATAGAGTTGACATCAAAAGTATAAGTTTCCCTTTGCGGTTTTTGTTCAGAAAAAAAGGCTGTCTTTATCCGACAACCTTTTTTTCTTTTGACATAGTATATATCTTATTCCACTGTAACCGACTTGGCCAGATTCCTCGGCTGATCAACATTACAACCACGCAGCACAGCGATGTGATAAGACAGAAGCTGCAATGGGATAGTGGCTACCAGGGGTACCAGCATTTCATCTGTTTCCGGGATTTCGATTACATAATCGGCCATTTTTCTTACTTCTTTATCTCCGTCAGTAACAATGGCAATTATTTTTCCTTTACGTGCTTTTACTTCCTGTATGTTGCTGATAACCTTATCATAGGTTCCATATTTTGTGGCTATTACAACCACAGGCATTTCTTCGTCAATAAGAGCAATGGGTCCATGCTTCATTTCAGCTGCGGGGTATCCTTCCGCGTGGATATAGGAAATTTCCTTCAGCTTAAGTGCACCTTCCAGTGCCACTGGGTAATTGATGCCGCGCCCCAGGTAAAGGGCATTGGTAGCATCCTTGTATTTTCTGGAAATTTCCTGCACCAGGTCATCCACTTTTAGTACCTGTTCAATTTTTGAAGGGATTTGATCCAGTTGATAAACCAGGTCATGGAAACGGGTCTTGGTAATCGTGCCTTTTTTCTTGGCAATCATCAGCGCCATTTGTATCAGGATGGTTACCTGTGCGGTGAATGCTTTTGTGGAAGCTACCCCGATTTCCGGTCCGGCATGTGTAAAAGATCCGGCATCTGTGATACGGGCGATTGTTGAGCCTACCACATTGCAAATACCCAGGATGGTAGCTCCTTTTTCCCGGGCAAGATTAATAGCTGCGATGGTATCTGCAGTTTCACCTGATTGAGAAATAGCGATTACCACATCTTCTTCATATATCACCGGCTGGCGGTAGCGGAATTCAGATGCATATTCTACTTCCACTGGTATGCGGGCCATGGATTCAAACATATATTCACCAACAAGTCCGGCGTGCCAGGAAGTACCACATGCAACCATGATGATTCTTTTGGCATTAATCAGCTTGTTTTCGTAATCCTTAATGCCTCCCAGGGAAACAATATCTTTTTTGGCACTTATCCGGCCACGCATGCTGTCGCGTATGGAACGCGGCTGTTCAAAGATTTCCTTCAGCATAAAATGCGGAAATCCGCCTTTCTCCAGGGCGGTCAGGCTCATTTCCAGTTTTTCAATATAAGGTGTTTTAATTTGGTTGGAGATGGTTCTGATTTTAAGGTCTTCACCTGGTTTTAAAAACGCGATTTCCTCGTCATCCAGATAAACCACATCTTTAGTATGCTCCACGATGGGTGTTGCATCTGACGCCAGGTAGAAATCACCGTCGCCGATCCCCACCACCAGCGGGCTACCTTTACGGGCAGCGATCAGCATGTCAGGTTCCTCCTCCGAGATAACCACTATAGCGTATGCTCCCACTACCTGGCTGAGAGCGATTTGCAGTGCATGCACTATATCTACCTTTTCATTAACTTTGATATCTTCAATCAGGTGGATCAGTACTTCTGTATCTGTTTCACTGGTGAATTTATGACCGCGGTTAATTAATTCTTCTTTCAGTGGTGCATAATTTTCAATAATACCATTATGGATCATGGCCATTTTTCCTGAAGGGGAATAATGAGGATGGGCATTCACATCATTAGGCTCGCCATGTGTAGCCCAGCGGGTATGGGCAATTCCAACAGTTCCTGAAATATCCTTTCCCTGGACAAATTTTTCCAGATCGGCAACTTTCCCTTTTGTTTTATAGAGCTTAAGGGAATTATTTATCAGTGAAAGGCCGGCACTGTCGTAGCCGCGGTATTCCAGGCGGTACAGTCCGTTTATAAGGATAGGATATGCTTGTTTTTCTCCAATGTATCCAACGATTCCACACATAAAAAGAGGTTTTAAGGGTTAATCATTATCGAGTTTAGTATATATCAGTTCGAGCCTCATGCGGCGCTCCTGAGCCTGTGGCCCCATAAGCGCAGCACGGTATCCGTTTGAGTTTCTTTTGTCAACGAGCATAATCATTCCGTAATCAGGCTCTCCGCTTAATATTTCCTGTATATGACGAGTAATATTAAAGTGGTACTCATTTTGATCCTTGCGGTATCGCCCGTCAAACAGTTCCGGAGATATCAGGAAATCTTCAATCAGGCCTAGTTTTCCATCCTCGTTTAATTTAGCCATCCCAAGTCGTAGGGGTGCCTTGTAGCGGTCGGCTGAATAATCCGTGGTATCAGTTTCCACTACTAAAGTGGCTTTATTAACGGCTATATCTTCGTCACGCCAGTTGGCAATATGCGGGAATTGTATTTTTACATTTACCCCTGCCATGGATTGGAGGAAAAGCGACTCTACAGGAGGTGCGGTGTCTTTCTGGACAACCTGTTGCTGTAGTTCGGATGCCAGCATGGATGTTCCTGTGGAAAAATCATGATCAAAGTGCGAAAATCTTGCAGCATCCTCATTCATATAAAAACTGGTAGTAATTGTATCATCATCATTGTGATAATAGATATGAAGAGCTGAATGCACCACCAGCGGATCGAAATACAGTATGGCACCGTCGGAGGTGTTGGTGGCCGCTTTCACCTTGATACCCTTAAAAAAATCAGTAAATGCCTCATTGTCGGTAAAGGGGCCGGTGCCGGCGGCGAAAAACCGTTCTGCCAGCGCATTGTCAATTGGAATGCGAAGCCCCGGCGGGAGGGTATCATCACCAATTGTAAGGGGTTTTTGCGGGTGTGGTGTAAAGGTGCGGCTCCCGAGAATTTGCGGGCTTACCACCTTTTCATCACTGGAAAAATAAGTAGTGTCGTCATCCAGATCCTCTAATACTTCATACACCTCGAATGTTTGGGGATAAGTGGTGTCGCCGTAAAAGCTGAAATAGGTAAGGCTGAGCACTACTGAATCAACCACCGGGTTAGAGCCAAAGCTCAGGTTTGAAACCGGCATCTTCACCTGGGAATAAAAGGAGGCGTCCGCCTGTCCGAACACCGGATCCAGGTAGCTTCCTGCAAGCAACAACTGTTGCCCGCTGGTTTTTACGGAATCTTCGCTGAATGAATAGGCGTGGATGGTAATGGTATCCGTGAAGTCTACGTTCAGGTTATCCGAAGGAGGTAAAATGTTTTTACCGATATCGTCAGGCTTTTCACATGCCTGAATTAGGGCAAATACTGCAAATGTCAATGCTGCGGCAATGACCTTGAAAATACGTTGTGGCATAGGCAAACTGCTTCTTCTTTTTTGCGATCAATCCTGTTAATGCTTATTCTTCTTCCGGGATCAAATTATCGTAGAACTCGTTATAGGCCTGAATATAGGTTTCTTCCGACTGGTGTTCCAGTATGGGTTTTCCGCTTTTTTCTGCATATTTACGAAGTTCATCATTGATTTTCTCACTACCCATTATCAGGGCATCGGAAAGATCAATAGCTGATTTCATAAGGTTAACGTAGGTTGGCTTTTTATAGTATGCCAGCTCATCATCCTTCAAACCGTCGAATTTAAGCTTGTCAACCAATTCAGGATTCATCTCTTCTGGAAAATCGTCATCATAAAGTGAGGTGACGATTTTTGCGTCAGAAAAGATAGGATTATCTTTCATTACCTTCCTGATGTATAAAGGCACCAGGCTTGACATCCAGCCGTGAATGTGAATGATATCAGGCACCCATCCCAGCTTTTTCACTGTTTCCAGCACCCCTTTGGAAAAGAACAAAGCACGCTCATCATTATCTTCGAAGAAATTCCCATCTTTGTCGCGGAAGAGTGCTTTGCGCTGGAAGTACTCCTCATTATCAATAAAATAAACCTGCATCCTGGCGCTTTGAATGGAAGCCACCTTAATGATCAACGGATGATCGATGTCATGAATGATCAGGTTCATTCCTGATAAGCGGATCACTTCGTGCAACTGATTGCGGCGCTCATTGATAAGACCGTAACGGGGCATGAAAGTCCTGATTTCCTTATCGCTTTCCTGTATGCCCTGCGGTAAAAAACGCCCTATCTTGCTCATGTGATCCTCGGGAAGGAAGGGAGTAATTTTCTGTGACACATATAAAACTCTAGCCTTAGCCATAATAATTTGGTATATTTGTTATAAAGAAAGATGCAAAATTAGCAAAAAAAAGCCAGATATTCAATTTTTTCCTGTTAGCTTTATGCCCCCTAAAAAACGGGTGTAAAACAGCATGATGCGCCCGTTATAAAAAGCTGTTTATGAAAACCATAGACAAAATCGACCAACTGAGGTCGGAATTGAGATATCACAGACATCAACAAAAAAGTATAGGGTTTGTTCCAACCATGGGTGCTTTACACCAGGGACATCTCGACCTGATTGACAAGGGCAGGCAACAAAACGATATACTGGTGTGCAGTATTTTTGTGAATCCTGTTCAGTTTAATAATAAGGAGGACCTGAATAATTATCCCCGCGCTTTGGCAAAGGATCTGGAAATGCTAAAAAAGGCCGGCTGCGATTATGCCTTTACACCTTCTGTTTCTGAAATGTATCCCGAACCTGTAACTGAAAAATATAACTTCGGCCACCTTGAACAGGTAATGGAGGGAAAGTTCCGCCCGGGTCACTTTAACGGGGTCGCTGTGGTGGTGAGGAAATTGCTGGAAATAACTGAGCCTAAACGTGCTTATTTTGGCGAAAAAGATTACCAGCAACTCCAGATCATTCGGAAACTGGTGCAGGAAGCAAACCTCAATGTGAAAATTGTACCCGTGGAAATATCACGAGAGGTGGATGGGCTTGCCCGTAGCTCGCGAAATGCCAGGCTTAAGCCGGAGGAGCGGGAAGCTGCACCGGCTATTTATAAAATTATCAGCAAGGCTCGTGACAAACTACAGCAGTTTCAAACTCCGGCTGATATGCAGAAATGGGGGTTAAATGAATTGAAAAAGCAAGCTCTGCTTGAACCCGAGTATTTTGAAATTGTTGATATGGAAACACTTGCACCCGTGAGTAATTGGGATGAAACTTCCTGTTGCATTTTGTGTGTGGCTGTTTTTATTGGTGAAGTTCGTTTAATAGATAATATTATATTATTTTCGTAAAATTGAAATTGTTATGCAAATTGAAGTATTAAAATCCAAGATACACAGAGTAAAAGTTACTGAAGCAGATTTACATTATATTGGCAGCATTACCATAGATGAAGATTTGATGGACGCTGTTAACATTATTGAAAATGAGAAAGTACAGGTAGTAAATTTAGATAATGGTGAACGCTTAATCACCTATGTGATAAAAGGAAAAAGAGGCAGCGGCGAGATATGCATGAACGGCCCGGCAGCAAGAAAAGCACTTGTTGGCGATACGCTGATTATTTTGTCATATGCAATGATGCCTTTGGAGGAAGCTAAGAAGTTCGAGCCCATTATCATTTTCCCTGATGATAATAACAAAATCTAAATAGCTTTTGAGGCGGTATATACTAACCATATTGAAAGTACTGTTTTTCCTGTCCATAGGTTTTTTCTTTATCTGGATATTTCTAAAGCAGCTCTCTACAGAGCAGCGACAGGACATCATAGTTTCATTCAAAAGAGCTGATTATATCTGGTTGCTTTTTTCGATGGCTGCCGGGGCCATTAGTCATCTGCTGCGTGCCGAACGCTGGCGCTTGTTGATGAAGCCTATGGGGTACAAGCCAAAGCTGTCCAATACTTTTTTTGCCGTGATGATCGGATACCTGGCCAATCTGGCACTGCCCAGGCTGGGAGAGGTTACACGTTGCGGTATACTTAATAAGTACGAGAAAATTCCTGTAAATAAGTCTTTTGGAACTGTGATTGCCGAACGGTCGGTGGATATGATCGTCTTTTTATTGCTGTTTTTTATTAACCTGTATGTATTCTGGTGGCAGTTGTCCGGATATGTTAACGAAAATGTGTTTGATCCGGTCAGCCAGAAGTTCACCGCCCTTGGTAGCCGTTCAGCCGGGCTTTGGATAATCGGGGTATCCTTAACCGCTATACTGGCATTGATCTTCGTGATCCACCGCTTCTACAGCGAAGCAAGGATCGTAGTAAGGATCAAGGATATATTACGCGGCTTTGTGGAAGGCTTCAGGTCAGTTCTGCAGGTAAAGCAATTCGGAATGTTTCTGGTGTATTCACTGTTAATCTGGGTGATGTATTTCTTTATGATCTATCTGTCTTTCTTCAGCCTGACTGAAACATCAGGACTTGGATTTGCACCAGGCCTGTCGGTATTGATATTTGGAACCATTGGGATTATGGTAGTGCAGGGTGGAATAGGTGTGTACCCGGCCATAGTAGCGGAAACACTGGCCATCTACGGCATTTCTGAGGTGAAAGGATATGCTTCAGGCTGGTTGACATGGTCGGCGCAGAATGTATTGATAGTTTCCCTTGGCATACTCTCACTTCTGTTATTACCTTTGCTTACAAGAAAAAAGACATATGGAACCGCTTCAAAAGCTACACAGCAAGTTACTCAGCAGGAAACAGGCACAAAAAGCCAGTGATGAACTAAAGGCAAAGGGAAAAACTCTGGTGTTTTCCAACGGCTGTTTCGACATCCTGCATCATGGTCATGTGGTTTACCTGGCTAAGGCTGCTGCCTTTGGCGATGCATTGATGATCGGATTGAATACAGATGATTCAGTAAGAAAACTTAAGGGTGCAGATCGTCCTGTAAACCCGGAGTATTCCCGTGCATTATTGCTTGCCGCAATGGAATTTGTGGATTACGTGGTATTGTTTGCTGAAGATACGCCTTATGAGCTGATAAATATGGTGAAACCCGGTGTGCTGGTTAAGGGGAAAGACTATAAAATAGAAGAGGTAGTGGGGCACGATATAGTGACGGCTGCCGGCGGACAGGTGAAAACCGTTGATCTGGTGGAAGGCTTTTCAAGCAGCGGCATCATTGATAGGCTGAAAAAATAAAAAAACAGGCAGCCTTTTGTGAAAGCTGCCTGCGGGATTAGTCAGACAATCAACAGGGAATTATCCCTGGTGAAATATTAATATCTTTCCTGTACTTTTTTCCAGTCAATAATTTTGAAGAAATCCTCGATATAATCCGGTTTCTTGTTTTGCTTATCCAGGTAGAAGGCGTGCTCCCAGGTATCCATGGTAAGCAGGGGCGTGTATCCGTCTCTGATGGGGTTTTCGGCATTTTGTCCTTTACTGATGTACAGCTTTCCCTGATCATCTTTTGAAAGCCATACCCATCCTGAACCGAACAGGTCCTTTCCTGCTTTGGAAAACTCTTCCTTAAATTCATCAAAAGAGCCAAAATCGCGGTTAATGGCATCGGCCAGTTCGCCTTCGGGTTTTCCGCCACCGTCAGGACTCATGCAGTTCCAGTAAAAAGTGTGATTCCATACCTGTGCGCCATTGTTAAAGATGCCGCCATCTGCTTTTTTAATGATCTCTTCAAGATCAGCATCTTCAAATTCAGTACCCTGTATCAGGTCGTTCAGATTATCTACATATTTCTGATGATGTTTGCCATGGTGATATTCCAGGGTGGTTTCACTGATGTGGGGCTCAAGTGCTTTTTTCGGATAAGGCAGCTCCGGTAGTTCGTGTTTCATAATTTTGGTTTTTTTTGGTTGTCTTTTTTCGTTAATCAGATAACAATAGCTCTTATACTTTTGTTTATCTGATTAAAAATAAATATCATAACAGATATCAGCTGCTTTCGCTATTTAAATAATCCAGAGCCCTTTGGAATTCTGCATCTATATTATGGATAACCGGATAAAAAGCCTTGTCATCAAAGATATTTCTCCCTATAAAAGCTTTCAGCCGGGTTCTGATCACCTTGTCAGCAGCGGCAAACTCACTATTGGATGCTTTAATGCCGTTTTGGCGGGCAAAACTTCTGAATTGTTTCATTACTGCAGAAGAAACCCTGTAGTTTTTTACGAAGTCACTGGGTTCATGGTATCGATCGAAGCTTTGGCGATGTGCATCGGCATAATTAAAGGCAAAGCGAAACATCATGCCCGAGCGGATAAGGTTCTTTGCCAGGTTATTGGGGATGTTTTCATCCAGCGGCACATAAATATCGGGGAAAATCCCACCACCGCCATACACAGTATCTCCTTCAGGTGTAAGATATTTGGAGGATGTAACCAGACGCACCGAATCAGCATTGCCCATTTCTCCCGACTGGTAGCGTTCCACTATTTCCCTGTAATATTGCTGTTCATTTCCGGCTTCATAGGGTTTTTGTATGCTTCGCCCGGTGGGCGTATAATACCTTGCCACTGTCAGCCGTATGGCTGAGCCATCCTTCATGTCGAGCTGCTCCTGCACCAGCCCTTTTCCAAAGCTGCGCCTCCCGATGATGGTTCCCCTGTCGTTATCCTGCACTGCGCCTGCCACTATTTCGCTGGCTGAAGCCGACAACTCATCGATCAGCACTACCAGCTCACCCTGAAGGAATTCACCGCGCGCGGTGGCGTAGCTTTCTTTCCTGGGCCTGTTTTTGCCTTCTGTATAAACAATCAGCTTTCCTTTTTCAAGAAATTCATCGGCCATTTTGACGGATTCAGACAGATAACCGCCACTATTTCCGCGAAGGTCAAGTATCAGCTTTTGCATCCCCTGCGCTTTTAGCTGTAGCAAGGCATTATGTACCTCTTCGGCGGTGGTGGCACTGAACTTGTTCAGCTTGATGTAGCCGGTGGTGCCGTTAATCATATAGGCGATATCCAGGCTGAAGGTGGGGATTTCATCACGGGTGATGGTGAAATTCAGTAATTTTGGAGAGCCGCGTCTGAAGACGGATACATCTACCTCCGTCCCGCGTTCTCCCTTGAGCATTCCCACAATACTGTCGCTGGGAATTCCTTTTCCCGCCACCTTCTTTTCATCCACAGTCACTATCCTGTCGCCTGCCATCAGGCCAACCTTTTCGGAGGGCCCGCCGGCTATGGTTTGCAATACCACGATGGTGTCATTCACCATCCTGAACTGTATGCCAATACCGTCAAATTTCCCCTGTAAAAGATCGGTTACCTGGTTGTATTGATCTGCCGGGATAAACTCGGAATGCGGGTCCAGTTCGCTCAGAATACTCCTGACAGCCGCGTTGGCGATCTGCTCTGTGTCCAGGGTGTCCACATAATCCTGCTGTATCAGGTTAAGTACATCCACCAGTTTTTCAAAGGAACCCGAACTGGTGCGAAACAGCGATTTTCCCTTGGGGCTGGTAATCATATGGCTGCCCAGGTATATACCGGTTATCAGTACCAGCGCGAAGGCTATGGGCAGGTAAATATATGGCTTTACTTTCTGCATAGGAGGTTTGAATTTGAATACAAAAATAAGAAAACATATGGCGCGCACATAATGCGGGTATAATCAGACAAAGGAAAATCACTATGAGGCACTATGTGCTGAATTTGCTACCTTTGCTGTTTGAAAGCGAATCAATTGCCATGCAGATAGATTTAAGAAGCGACACAATCACCAGACCCGGTAAAGCAATGATGCAGGCCATGTTTAATGCTAAAGTGGGCGATGATGTTTTTAATGATGATCCAACAGTAAACGAACTGGAAGAAAAAGCAGCGCAAATGTTCGGTATGGAGGCCGCGCTGTTTTGTCCGTCAGGTACCATGACCAACCAGCTTGCCATCCGTGTGCACTGCCAGCCGGGAAGTGAAGTGATCTGCCATGAACTATCGCATATATACCAGTATGAAGGCGGAGGGGTTGCTTTAAATGCCTTTTCATCAGTAAAGCTGCTGCAGGGGAACAGGGGCCGTATTACGGCCACACAGGTAGAAGATGCCATCAATAATCCTGATGATGTGCACAAACCCCTGAGCCGGTTGGTGTCAGTGGAAAATACCATGAACAAAGGCGGGGGGTGTATTTATGATTTTCAGGAATTTGTCAGGATCAAAGAAGTTTGTGATAAGCATTCGCTGAAGCTTCACCTGGACGGTGCGCGTTTGTTTAATGCACTGGTGGAAACCGGTGAAACAACTGAAGAATACGGTCAGCTTTTTAATAGCATATCCATTTGCCTGTCTAAAGGACTTGGCTGCCCGGTAGGTTCGCTGCTCATCGGCAGCAAACAGGATATTTTAAAAGCACGGCGTTTGCGCAAGGTAATGGGGGGAGGCTGGCGGCAGGCCGGGTTTATGGCAGCAGCCGGAGTTTATGCCCTTGATAATAACATCGAAAGGCTAAAGGATGATCATAAGAAAGCCAAAAAAATTGGAGAGATACTTATGGGTAAAGATTATGCTGCAGATATTTATCCGGTGGATACTAATATCGTGGTAATTGAACTTGCCGGAGGAAGATTAGCCACAGACTTTGTGAAAGTAATGGCCGAAAAGGATATTTTTTGTGTACCTTTCGGGAAACACCTGGTACGGTTTGTCACGCATTTGGATTTTACAGAAGAAATGCTGGAAGAGTTTGAGCAAAGGATCTAAGAAAAATGTTAAAGTATCAGGATGTTTAATAATTCTTGATTACATTTACTGCATGATACTTATATACTTTATATGAAGACGCGTTCGATATCTTATTGTGGCAACCGGTTGCTTCAAATAGCAATATTGACAGCAATATTCCTTGTTGTCTCTTGTCGTGAATATGAAGCACCTGAAAATAATAGCCAAACTGTCGTGAATGATGATGGTCTTGAGCCTGTATGGCATCAGTATTTCTATTCTGATAGAACAGCTACTTCTTTTATAAAGCCACAGTTGGCAGGCGATTATGTAGCGTTTTGCACAAAATGGAGAGCAAATAACAAACCTACAGGAGTAAGAGTCTTTAATAAGTACAGCGGTATTCCACATCATGCCTGGACAGCTGATCCTGCTATTCAATACTGGAGTGGTCCGGTAAATGCTTTTGTTATAGCTGGAGCAGATCAGGATGTAATTGCAATCACTGATCAATTAGGTTTATATGCCATGGATCTAAACACGGCAAATGTCAGGTGGATTCATAATTTTGGAGAAATCAGAGGAAGAACGTGGCTTTCAATTCTAAATGGTAATATAATCCAGGGTTTTGGAACCTGGGACCAGGCGGATAAGTGGCAGGCAATTGGAAATTTCAGTGCTATGACCGGAAAAATCAAAAAAGAACTGCTTATAACTGACACCGAAGGATATTGTCTTCACATGGGAAAGCCGGCTTTTGCAACTTCTGCAAACAATGATACAATTGCTTATTTTGCAATGGGTATGTATAACTATGATATTATGCATGAAAGGGGTGATATTTATGCTTATAACCTTTCTGCAGATTCTTTAGTATGGAAAATTGAAGATATCCCTTCTGGAGTATCTCGCCATTTGCCAGCGGTGTCTGGTAACCTCGTAGCTTATAGTTGCAAAGATTTTATCAAGTGTTTCGATCGAGAAAGTGGAATACTCGTCTGGGATTTTGAAGTTAAGGGAGCTTACGAATGCTTTGAGGAGATTTTCTACAATAATGGTAGTTTATATGCAAAAACAAGGCAGGAAGGTATTAGGGCTTTTAGTATGGATGACGGCACATTATATTGGAAAGACCTTAGTTATGATTATTTTGATGGTGAAATAGAGGAATATAACGGATACCTGTTTTTTTATTCATGCTGGAAAGTATATAATCAAAATAAAAGAAGATGTGGGATTATTTGTCTGGATGAAACAAATGGTAGCAGAATTGGCCTGGCTGGCTTCGGTTCTGCGTTTGTTATTGACAGATCCAATGGGTTGCTTTTTTCCAGTGTAGCAGGTGAATTATTTTGCTATGATCTGAATAAATGGCTATATGATAAATAAAAAGCTGCCAGAAGAAGGCAGCTTTTTATTGGAATACAGTGAATGATTATTTTTTCCTGATAGAATTCACATATTTGAATTTTACGCTGGCCTGGTCATCATGCTTCCAGATGACTGCCACGGGATAAACATCCTTCCATTTAGGGTCAAGCTGCACGGTGTAGTTTTTATTCACCTTACTGCCGGTAGTGGGATCAGTAGCTATAAGCTCTCCCATGATTTCGGAAGTAGCACTGGCCCTCCACACACAATTGTGCGTGTAGTCGTTGCCGCCCCCTGTCTGCTCGTAACCCTGAGGTGCGCCGTCGGAACCGTCAATGCCATCTTCAAGCACAAAAACACTTAGATGATAATCACCCTGTGCAGGCTGAAAGAATTTGGTCCGGGTGCGGATACTCATGCTATTTCCTTCAACCTCATAATCGATTGCCACGCCTGCCACTGCATTGCCACTATTGATCTGGTCGATCACCGCCTGGTCATCACTATAAGAGATTTTGGTGTCACCGGCATAAAATGACGGGATACCTCCTCCGGTAGGGCGGTCTTCAGAAAATGCCCAATATACATCATTAGGTACTTTCATGGAATCGGAAGAATTCACATGTAATGCAATCATGGCTCCCTGCGGTCCGTCTTCTGAAAACCTGTCCAGAGCCGGGCCGCCATGGTGGCCGCAAAGTGAGCAGGTAATGCTTGTCCATTCCAGAATAAAACCTTTTTGTGCGGCTGTTGGATTCAATTCTGCCTTGTTGTTATTCTTGTCTTCATCTTTTTCGCATGCCGTAAATATAAGCATAACGGCTACTGCTAAAAATAATACTTTTTTCATATGGTATAGATTTTTAAAAAATGCAAGTGATTATAGCAGAGTATAACTCTGCATAAAAAGATTAATGTGTGTTGTGGAAAGTTGCCTGCTAATATGATAATGATATCTTAATCATGGGAGGTACAGTGTTTGATTTCCGGCAAAATGACCCGCATGGCCATGCAGCAGATCATAACAGCATTACTATTGCTGAGAATATTCTTGCATAGCTGTGGAATCATGGTTATATTTGAAAATCGTAAAACAGCCGGCAGTGATTGCCGGCCGGTAATCAGAAAATATAGAGATAAAACAGACATGATTAAATAGTGCCCTGATGTTTGTTTCATCTGAAAAATAAAATTAAAACTATACACAGATGCAAAAACAAGTACTTTATTTACTGGTAATTGCCTTCGCTATCGGGTCATGTTGCAGTAATGATCTGATAGATACCATCAGTTTTACTCCTGAAGAACTCACTGCAAATGCCTACGAGGGAATTGAGCAGCCCGAATTCGTGAACGACAGCGGGGATGTAATGTCCTTTCAGCCTTCTGTTCATGAAATTGTAACGGATGATCTGTATGAATGCGACGGCGGTTGCTGCGATTATTATAATGTTGAAATCCTCTATCACACAGTTTTTGTCAGTTCATACATGAACGCCACCCTGAATGTGGATGTGGCCTCACGTTTCGACCGCTTTTCCGGCAACACCCATCCGGCATCTTTTTATCTCCACTGGCAGTATGAAGAAACCGGGTCAAAGCATTCATCCGTATCTTCCAGCCTGCCTGTGGATGAAATGCTGGCCGCCACCCCGGATAACAGCTATTTCAAGCAATCACTGGAACTGAGGGGTGCAGTGTATTCTGATGTGTATGTACTGGAAGCGGAAGCCGCGGATTCTCAACTACTGCACGTAAAAAAATTCTATTATACATTGAATGAAGGGGTAATCGGTATGTCAATGTCTGACGGGCAGTTGTGGGTGTTGAAGTAATAGGGGATGAGAATAAAACTACTGATATTGCTTTTCGTGCTGATAACTGCAGCATGCCAGGCCGAAACAGACTCGCTGCCTGCCAGCACAGGCAGGCTCAAAGCTCATATGAAACAGCTCACAGGGTTTCATAACTACCGCAATTTTCAGCATCCTGAAACGCTTGACAGCGTGGCAGACTATATTTTGGCCGTTTATAACAGCCATTGCGACACCGCCTGGTTTCAGGAATATGAGGTAAACGGCGATACTTTTAGAAATGTGATCGGGTCGCTGGGGCCACGTGATGGCAAACGTATCGTTGTTGGTGCGCATTATGATGTAGCCTATAACACGCCTGGTGCTGATGACAATGCCAGTGGCGTTTGCGGATTGCTGGAGCTTGCCAGGCTGCTAAAGGATCAGCGGCTGAATGTACGTATCGACCTGGTGGCCTATACCCTGGAAGAACCACCCTTTTTTGGAACAAAAAATATGGGCAGCTTCGTGCATGCCCGCAGCCTGTATGAAAACGGTGTGCAACTGATGGGGATGATAGGCCTGGACATGATCGGCTATTTTGATGATTCAAAAAACAGTCAAAAGTACCCGATGGGAATGATGAAGCTGATTCACGGGAGCAGGGGCGATTTTATCATGCTGGCCCTGGGGCGCAGAAGCGGCAGGTTTGGCAGAGTGCTCAGACGCTCCATGGAACAACAGGACCTGGTGAAAACGGTGGCCGTGAAAGGCCTTAAAGCCCTGGATTTATCGGATCATATGAACTACCGCAATTTTGGATATACTGCAGCAATGATTACCGATACAGCCCATTACCGTAATCCCAATTATCACAGCCCGGATGATACTATTGATACCATAGACTTTGCTTCACTCGCAGCTGTTATCAGCGAGCTGTATGTCAGCCTGCTGAAGCTGCAGAAAGTTTGAGGACTGACCGGGGCACCAGCCCTGAGAAAGGAAATATGATTGGGATAAGCAGGATCAGCCGAATTATTTGAAGCAATCAAAAAAAAATATTATTTTTGCGGGCAGTAAATAAATGCCC
>CAYZDA010000002.1:0-112973 GCA_964477095.1 uncultured Bacteroidales bacterium
AACATGTTGCTATAAATGCAAAAAGCCGTTGCAAAATCGCAACGGCTTTAAACATTCAACGTGATTCTGCTGAGGCTCGAACTCAGGACCCTCTGCTTAAAAGGCAGATGCTCTACCAACTGAGCTACAGAATCAGATTTTTTAAAGAATGTTTGACTGATCTCTCAAACGCGGGTGCAAAGATAAAGACCTTTTTGAACTATGCAAAGGTTTTCCAGGAAAAATATGAATTAAATCTGCAACCGCCTGTATTCGAGTAAAACAAATTTGAAGATTTTTTTGTTGAAAATCTGGTTAAAGATTTTTCCTGTATTTTTATGGCCTTGCTAAGCATTTTAGACTATAATTGTGCTAAAGAAAGCATGGATGAAGGACAAGGTAGTAATCATAACGGGAGCGTCATCAGGCATTGGTAAAGCATTGGCGGGGGAGTATGCATCCCGTGGCTCCAAAGTAGTGATGGCTGCGCGCAATGCCGCTAAGCTGGATGAGTTGGCCGGTGAATTCAGAAAAAAAGGCCAGGACGTACTACCGGTGCCCACTGATGTTAGTAAGGAGGCAGAGTGCGAAAACCTGATTAAACAAACGCTGAAAACCTATGGCAAAATTGATATATTGATCAATAATGCCGGGATATCCATGCGTGCTTTATTTGAGCAAACAGACCTGGATGTTATCCGCAAACTGATGGATGTGAATTTCTGGGGCACTGTTTATTGCACCAAGTACGCATTTCCGCACCTGCTGGAAGCACATGGTTCGGTGGTGGGTGTATCCTCCATAGCTGGCTATAAGGGTCTGCCAGGCCGCACCGGCTATTCGGCAAGCAAATCAGCCATCCACGGGTTTCTGGATGTGATCAGAGTGGAAACACGAAAAAAAGGCCTGCACGTATTACTGGCCTGCCCGGGATTCACAAGCTCGAACATTAGAAAAAGCGCCCTGACGCATAACGGAAGCCCACAGGGAGAGACTCCACGCGATGAAAATAAAATGATGCCCGCCGAAGAAGTAGCTCGACATATTTATAAGGCGGTAGTGAAACGAAAACGAACACTAACGCTTACCACCGAAGGCAAACTGACAGTGCTGCTCAACAAATTTTTCCCGCGCTCGATAGACCGCCTGATATATAACCAAATGGCTAAGGAACCCAATTCTCCTTTTAAATAAAAGAAATATTGTTTTTTTAAGATTGACATTGTATATTTAACCTGGTTAATTCAATTAAAATAAATCCAAAAATATCCAATCAAGAATGAAAAAAATTACGCTGGAGATACGCCCCGGCAAAGGTTTCGGAGAGTTAAACTTTACAGATACCGACCAGCAGGTTGTGGAACTGCTGGGCGAACCCGACACTACTGAAGTAGTAGATGATGAAGAGGATAGCATGAGCACCATCCTTTGGGATTACGTTGATCAGGGATTTTCACTTTTCTTTGAAGGTGAGTCAACAGCCCGGCTGTCCACCTGCGAAACCGACAATGATAAAACCGTGCTGTTTGGTAAAAAAATCTTTGACCTGTCAGAAGATGAAATTATTGAACTGATGAAGGGACATGGTTATCATAACATCGATCAGGACAAAGAGATATGGGGTGAAAAGCGTGTTTCATTTGATGATGCGCTCATTGATTTCTATTTCAAAAATGATACACTCATCTCCGTTAACTGGGGTGTGGTGATCAATGAAAAAGGCGAAGTAGAGTGGTATTAAGCTGATTTACCGGAGCCGCTCATGGGATGGAAATCCCTGATGGTTTGTCTTAGAAAATCACGATCGAGGTGGGTATAAATCTCGGTGGTAGTTATGGAACGGTGCCCCAGCATTTCCTGCACGGCCCTTAGGTTAGCACCGCCTTCCACCAGATGCGTGGCAAAGCTGTGGCGAAAGGTATGCGGACTGATGTTTTTATTAAGCCCTGAAAGTTCATTCAGGCGTTTTATAATGGTAAAGATCATCACCCTGGTCAACTGTTTGCCCCTGCGGCTGAGAAAGACAACGTCTTCGTGGCCTTCAGCTATTTTCTGATGCACGCGCACCTGTTCCAGGTAGATTTCTATTTGCCGGCGGGCATGTGTGCCTATGGGGATCAGGCGTTCCTTATCCCCTTTTCCTACTATTCTGATAAAACCTTCCCTGAAAAACAGGTTCGACATTTTCATGTTAACCAGTTCACTTACCCGAAGCCCGCAGCCGTAGAGTGTTTCTATTATGGCTTTGTTCCTCTCTCCTTCCGGTGTACTGCGATCAATGGCATCAAGAAGTTTCTGTATCTCGTCACAGGACAATGTATCGGGTAGTTTTCTTCCTGTTTGGGGAGGCTGAATCAATTCGGTGGGATCGTTTGTAACAACATCTTCCAGCAGCAGGAACCTGAAAAAGCTTTTTATACCTGAAATCATCCTGGCCTGTGAATTGGCTGCTATGCCAAGATCGTTTAAATAAGAGATAAATTCCCGAAGGTGATCCGGCCCCACCTCCTTAACGGATAAACCGGGTGACCATTGGGATAGAAAAGCAGTGAGGTGATTTACATCACGTGTATAGGCAAACACGGAATTATCCGACATATTGCGCTCCAGTTTCAAATAGGTTTTATATCCCTTTTTCAGTGATTCCCACATACTGCAAAGATAAGAGAATTAATCCCGGCGGGGCAAAGCGGAAAATAAAAACGGCTGCAGATTACCCACAGCCGCTTTGCAGAAAGTATTAATTATGATTGATTAAGCCCCTCCGGACAACCTGCTTAAAGAATTTTTAAGCTATTTAAGTATTATATATCATTCGGAGTGAGCTCTTGCCTGATACCTTAATCCAATCTGAGTTTCATCAGCCGTAACCACATCACTAAAGAAATCACGAAACTCCTCATACTTTTCCACGGGTACCACATCATCCTTAAGTATAAATGAACGTTCAACCACGAGGTTCTGTCCTTTCAGATCAAAAGTAAGATCATAAACAGCATAGTCGCACTCGTAATGTACGTCCCTGGGTTTTTCCACCAGGCGCCTGTCTTGTGGAAGCTCAATAACCATCTTTTCATAAAACTTATCCATGGAAGTAAATCCCCAGATAGTGAGAGGATGCTTGCGATCGGTTGCCGAAGTAAATGGCATGGGCTCCTCGGGGTCAGCAAAAGGAATTTTGAGCAGCTGCATACTTCCTACAGTAGTAAAAGCATTATCCATGGTGTATGAATAATAATATTCTACTGTATCGGAGGTAGTCTGCAATGATTCTTCGAATTTCAGCTCATTAAGCCGGACTTTACTTTTACCGGAAGAAATAGCTTCTGCCATATTCTTGCGCCTCATCTCGTCACCTATATCGCGATAGGAGTTACGGGTGTAGGAAGCATAGGTACCTGTTCTGTCCGTTTCCACTTCCACTATCATATTATCATCATCGAAAGATACCCTGGTGTATCTCAGCTTATTGTTTTCCACCCTGGTTTCAGGATCGAGCTTTACCGGTTCAACTTCCACATCCGGTGATCCGATGATATCCAGGGCGAAAGACTTTTTCAGTGTTTGTCCGAAGGTAGAAAAGGGAAGCAGGTCGCTTGTAAATTCCACATAATATTTCTTGTCATCAAGCATAACAGCAGCAATGGCGTGATTGAATTCCGGGTTTGGCAGCACCATGTCATCTTCCCCGTTATCCCTGGTATTCACCAGCACCAGGTGTGCATCCAGTCCTACTTCCCGTGCCAGAGTAACAAATAAGGTACTGACATCCTTGCAGTCGCCAATTTTGGTAACGATGGTTTTGGAGGCTTTCTGCGGAATAAAATTACTCTGACGAAAGGATACTGAACTGTAGCGGATATCCTTCACGATGTAATCATAGAGCACCATGGCCTTTTCGCGATCCGACATTCCTTTATAACCGTCCGGGAACAGGTCCTCCAGGGTTTTCCTCACCACATAATTTGCGTCAATTTTTGATTCGCTCAGGTCATAATACCATTTCGCGATATAGTCCCAGTTGGGTATGGATGAAAAATTCAATACCTGTCCTATGTCAACCATTGACGGCATATAGGTTTCTTTCTTGAGACTTTCACTGTGATCAATCTTCCATGAATAGAGTTTATAGCCCGACTTGTCTTCTACAGTGGGCTTAAGGGCACTGTGCATCATCACATGATCAAACTCCATATCGCCCTGTGTGAGGATTTTGTAGCTGGTGTTGCGTGCAGGCATGGCGCTGGTCATCCAGAACTGATCCCAGAAGTGCCTCGCGAGTCTTCCAGCGCCGTAATTCTGAAGCTTATACACCACCAGCATTACATCCCCTTTTTCCAGTGACGTAAACACCAGGTGGCTTCCCCCACGATCAGCTTTCACCTTGGACCCGTTTTCCTTGATCACTTCGGCCTTTTCCAGGATCACATTATTGTAATACCCATATGGCAGGTAAAAATCTTTCCAGGCATCTATGCCTGAAGGATTGAGAACCTTCACCATGAAGTAATGCATTTCTTCATTGGCACCGCCTTTATAAATAACCTTTTGTACTTCATCAAGCAGAATCACACTATGGTCTTCCGGGTAATCTTCCTGTGATATTTTTGTTTCCCTGGCTATTTCATAATAATCCGGTTCCTCAAAATAATCAAAGGCAGGTTTTTCACCTTTCAGCTCTCGCAATATTCTTCTTTCTTCATATGAGAATGGACTATATAGCAGGCAGGTATCAAAAGCTTTAATGGCTTCTTCATCACGTCCCATTTCTTTATTTGCCCGTCCTATACCGGCATAAAACGCTCCAATATATGGTGCTCGCTCCAGGCATTTTTTATATTCCTCTACAGCACTTGAATAGGAGCCCATGCTGTGAAAAACATCTGCCAGTTGGGAAATATAGCCCACTGCTGAGGGATCATTTCTTATTCTTGCATTTAATAATTGAAGGCCCTTATGAGGGTCGCCATCCTGGAAATACAGATGGGCAAGTGAGCCCATGGCACTTTCATTATATACCTTTTTCAGATATTTTCTCAATACCTTCATGGCTGCCCTGTTATCATTCTCTATTTCTTTTTCAACAGCATATTTATATTGTACCATGTCATAAAGCAACGGGTAGTCATCATAACCCTCTTCTATGGTTTCAATGAGTTCCTCCTGTTTGCTTTCTGCTATCAGAATATTGATTTTGTAGTTGTAATAGTTATAATTCTTTCCATACACACCCTCTAGTTGCTCAAGGTAATCATGAGCTTCTTCATAGTCCTCAGTGTCAATAGCTTCATCCAGAAGTAAAATGATTGACAACGGGTTATGCGGATCATCTTCCTTAAGCTTTTCCAGAATAATGTTCAGGTCGGTTTCATTATCAGTGCGTGAATGAATAACTGCCAGTTTCCAGCGCAGGTAGCTGCATTCCGGGGCAAATTCCAGTGCTTTATCAAGCACTTCGCGGGCTTTATACATTTTATCATTCATCATATAAACACTGGAAAGCATCAGATAATTAAGCAGCTTTTGAGGCTCCTCCTTAATTTCTTTCTCATAATAGGATTCTGCGAAAAGAGGCAGGAATTCGGCCTCCACTTCCGAGGCTTTTTGATATTGTTGATAGAACGGATCGTAGTTCAGATCCCTCATAGGAGCATAATCCATATCAGTAATACGGAAATTATAATTCAGATCATCAATAATATCACTTTCCCCCACCTGCAGCAGGATGCGATTATACCCACGGTTTAACCTTGTTTTGATACTGTAAGTATCCATTCCGTTATTTCGCTCCTCATCATTGGAATATATCAGCGCATCGTTTAACCACAGTTTGATGGAGCCTGAAGTACCAACATTTAAAATAACATCTCTCTCATCAGGGCTTTCACAAAAAGTCTGAGCAAAAACCAGCGAGTTTGAATAATCATAACGCTGTGCCAGGTTGATCCACACACCTTCATCTGTGTAACGAACCTCTTTCCAGTTAACCGGGGCCTCGCGCTTATTCATAAAATCCCCTGTCCTTCTGGGATTTTTTAATGGTTCCCAAATTTTATCAAAACCACTTCCCGATATATTCTCAAAGGTGCCTACAGTTGACCACTCCTTTACCGCTCCAACCTTTTCATATGATTGTCTTGAGTCTTTAAAATCAGTGAGAGTAAACTGATAATCCCCAATACTATTATATAAAGAAGCCTTTACTGTACCGTGTACACTGGGGTCTTCAACCAGTGATTCAATTAGCTCCATCCGGCCTTCATTCAGATCCGACTGAGACCAGGTAAATTGCATGTTTTCGTACATAGCAAATGCAAGTGCAGACTTATCAGGATAATATTCCATAGCCTTTTTGAAATACTTAAGTTCTCCCTCTTCATCTTTTACAATTGTTTTCAATAGCACAAGCCCTACATAAGCTTCAGCCCTGTTGCCAGGACTGGAAGTTGCCTGCTTAAAATAAGTTTCAGCTTCGTCAAGCCTGTTCTCTGCAAATGCTTCCCATCCTTTTTCAAGGTTTCCGGCTGAAAGTGTGGAGGAAAGAAGCAGAAAAAAAACGACCATACTAGAATAGAAATGCTTCATGATAATATTGGTTTGAAATTTTCTTTGAGTTAAAAATACAACCAAATCTTAAAACAGCATTAACTCAAGCTCACGGCGTTTGGCCATTCCTTTCACTTTATCATGTTTTAGTATTGATTATTAAGATGTTATATAAATATTGTTAAATAATCAATTCATACAAATTTAGATTTATTCTAATTTACTTCAACAGCCTGTGTAATGAATTGCCGTAGAATGAGTGACATATCTATTGCCCATACAGCCTGTAGATTTACAAAATCAGCAATATTCCGGACAGCAGCCGGCCCTGATGGCGAATCTGAAAAATTTATAAATACGGAATAAAGTGCAAACAATATGATGTACTATTCGTTGATCATATAAACCATTCAAAAACTATCAAAATATGGAACTACAAAACAAAAAGATCGTCACTCTGATACATGACATGTATGAAGACCTTGAATTATGGTATCCCGTAATCCGGCTGAAAGAAGCAGGCGCAGAAGTATTACTGGCCGGTGATAAGGCAGGTACTGAAGTTACCGGCAAACACGGTTTACCAGCCAGGGCTGATATTGGTTTTGAAGATATGAAACCCACAGATTTTGATGCACTGATTATACCCGGTGGCTATGCTCCGGATAAGTTAAGACGCGACTCTTATGTAACTGCCTTCGCGAAGCAGATGAATGATGCAGAAAAGCCTATTGGTATTATCTGCCACGCGGGCTGGGTACTAGTTTCGGCAGGAATTCTTGATGGCAAAAAGGCAACCAGCTACATATCCATTAAGGACGATATGGTAAATGCCGGTGTTGACTGGGTGGATGAAGAAGTTGTTGTGGATGGGAACCTGATATCGAGCAGAAGCCCGCATGATCTACATGTTTATGTTAAAAAGCTGATAGAAGTGATTAAAGGGTAATTGAGCCGTATATAATCATGACAAGGAGCCGGGTGATTCCGGCTCTGTTTTTTGCTCTTCGATAATCATATTGATCTCCGCAGCCCAGGATTTCACACCTTCTTCCTCTCCTTTTTTCAGTGGTCCTTCCTTCCCTTCCACCGCAAATCCACGTGAAGGCAGCAGCAGCTGACCTTTTTTCCCTATCAACTTTCTCTGCAATGATCCGGCAGCATATCCGAAGGTGCCGGCAAAGTGCTTATATATATGTGAATTCGTATCCCCGGGTTTTACTCTCGTGTCAAAAGCAGCAAGCTGTTTTCCTTTAAGTGCTTTTGCAGGTAATTTCCCTAATAAATGCTTGATTCTGGCTGAAAAAGTAAAACCCCTGGTGGGGCTGCCGGCAATAAAAATATCTGCAGCTTTCAGCTTTTCCTCACGAAAATCCTCAGCTTTGTCAAGTTGTACATTATAACTACGACTTAATTCAGCAGCCAGTATTTCCGCCACTTTGCGCGTATTACCGAAGTAAGAATCGTATATGATATAGATTTCCATGGAAGTTTTTTTCTAGCAACAAATATAATTCTCCCATGCTATCATTCAACAATGTCTTATATTAAATCTGGCGACTTTTTCAGGGAAGGGTTTTTCTAAGCACGTGAAAGATCCATCCGATTACCAGAAAACCGGCACCGGTAACTATGGGAGGCCCCACTAAATCACCTCCACCGGTAAATACACCCAGATAAATGAGTACCAGCCCCAAAACGATTATCAGTACCATTGCAAATGCTAAAGCTGATTTTTGCATAATCTTTCTGTTTATTTTATAGAACAACAGCTTCAAGCGTTTTGTTTTACCATTCCGAATGAGGGACGATTGCGCATCTCTGCATATTTCACTTCCATCATCATAATGGTTTTCATAAACAATCCGGGCACCCTCAATCATAACCTACCGGCATTCTTAAATTATTTCCTTTTTCATCCGTTGATAATTTTGATTTAAGCATTTCCCGCATTGGGCGATCATTTATTCGGGGAACCCGCCATGAGTAGTTTCCTGCCGCTACTATAGCTTCATTTTGTGACATTGATCCATGTTCGTGTGTTCCGCAGGAGGCGTATCATGGCCCATTTCTTCAATTTGTTAAATTATCGTAACCCTTGCTTCTGAATAAGAAATATTCACATTTTTGTTGTCATTTGCTTAAAACCCTGATTAAGATGAAACAATTTATACTCCTGACTTTTTTATCCATTTTCTTTATTGATATTGCAGCTCAGAACACAAGCTACGTAACCATCTCCGGAGCAGGCAACCAGGATGGCACAAGCTGGGCAAATGCTTACCCGGCCAATTCAATACAGTCAGCCATCGATGATATGGCCACTGCGGGTGGCGGACAGGTTTGGATAGCTTCCGGCACTTACTATCCTACTGTTCCTTTTGACAACGATTACACGGATGTGCGTAAGAAATCCTTGAACCTGAAAACCGATGTAGAAGTATATGGAGGTTTTTCAGGAAATGAAACCTCACCGGGCCAAAGAACGGACTATGGCGAAGGAGGACTGAATGAAACCATAATCAGCGGCGACTTAGGCTCTGCAGGCATAAATGCTGATAATTCGTACTATGTGGTTTATGTGGAATCAGGTGTGAACAATGCCCGTCTTGACGGATTAACCGTTCAGGACGGAAATGCAAACGCAGGTTCATACAACGATGGCGGCGGTGTCTATACCTCTTATGGGGATTTAACCATTTACAATTGCGTGATAAAAAATAATCATGCTAATGACAATGGTGGCGGTTTGTATATTCAAAGCAATTGCGTGGTCGACAGCAGTATTATTCACTCCAATACCAGCGGCGCAGAAGGTGGCGGAATTTACACCTTATATTGGTCTTTTTATACTGATCCTGTACCTCTTATTAAAAACTCTTTGATCTATAATAACGTATCTTCATCAGATGGAGGCGGTGTTTATATTAAAACAGGCGGAGATATTCGCAATTGTAGAATTATTAATAATGATGCCAGCCGTGGTGGTGGAATATTCGCCTCATATGGTGGGCTGATGACCAACAACCTTATTGCAAACAACGAATCTAATTTCTATGGCGGAGGTGTATTCCTGGATTATGGCGGAACATTGGCAAACAGTACTATTGTAAGCAATGAAGCAAATTATTCTTCCGGTGTAAACAGAAACAGGGGTTCTGCAATAATTCAAAACTGTATAATCTGGAATAATGATATTTTGAGCTATGGCTCAGGAACAGCCTTTGAATACTGCGCTATTGAAGGAGGTTTTAGCGGATCATCTGCCGGAAGCGGAATTATAAACCTTGATGCGTCTAATTCAGGCTCAGGGAACGCGAATTATCCTGAGTTCATAAGCCCGGTAAGCTTCCAGGGTTATAATCCCTCTATGACTTCTACATTTCTCGCAGCCGACTGGCGTGTGAGCTGTCATTCAGCAATCATTGACACAGCCAGTGCCGCTCTTGTTCCGGCAGGTATAATAACCGATCTGGCTGGTAATTCCAGGATCATAGACGGAAACAACGACGGTAACGCCAAACCTGATTTGGGGGCTTATGAATATACCAGTAATTATAGCACTTCTGCAAGCATCTGTCAGGGTGATACCTTCCACTTCGGAAACATGAACCTTACTACTTCCGGCACATACCAGAACAGCCTGATAAGTTCCAGGGGTTGTGATTCAGTAGTAATGCTTACCCTTACCGTTTTGCCTGCTGATTCCGGTTTTGTGAATGCAGAAATCTGTGAAGGCAGCAGTTTCGCTTACGGCGGGCAAAGCTATAACCAAACCGGTGTTTATTATCAGACGATTAATAACCCTAACGGTTGCGATTCCATCATTAAAATTACCGTAGATGCTCATCCAATAGATACCACCATACTTGCCAACATGGCTGTGTATGAGAATCAGGATTATGATTTTTACGGACAAATTGTTAGCAGCAGCGGAATCTACTATCATAACTTACAGAATATTTACGGCTGCGACTCAGTGATACAGCAATCATTTACCTGGTACCCGGTGGATACAATTCTGAATGATTTTTTCTGCCAGGGCGGAACTTACACCTTTGAAGGCACAATTTTATCTGCCCCGGGAACTTACTTTACCACTATCCAGAATTCCAATAATCAGGATAGCTCAATTCAGCTAAATCTGTCGCTGTTCCCTGTTGATACTACCGTGTTACAATCCATTTATCTGGATGGAAGTGCTACTTACAATTTTTATGGCACCACACTTAATTCACCAGGCACTTATTATCACACTACTACTTCTGTGAATGGTTGTGACAGCGTTTTGGAATTAACGGTATTTCCCCGCAGATATGTCAAACAGTATGGCTCCGGAAGCCAGAACGGTCATAACTGGGCCAATGCTTATTCAGCCACTTCACTGCAAACAGCCATAAACGAAGTAGCCAATTTCGGTGGCGGCCAGGTTTGGGTAGCCCAGGGAACATACAAACCAACCACAGGAAGCAACCGCGGAGCCAGCTTCTATATTTCCCCGGGAGTAGAGTTATATGGCGGCTTCAATGGAAATGAAACCAGCATCAGCCAGCGTAGCGGTTACGGGCAGTATCAGGGTAGCGAAACTATCTTAAGCGGAGACATCAATACCTTAATGGACTCCACCGACAATACATATTTAATTGTTCATCAAACAAGCAATGGCTACTGCCTGATAGATGGGTTTACCATCCGCGATGCCAGTCATCCGGGCACTACGCCGGAAGGTGCAGGTGTATATCTCCGTGAGAATGGCGTTTTGCGCAATTGTGTGGTTTACAACAACCATTCAGCATGGCGCGGAGGTGGTGTTTATAGTGATCACGGTATTATTGATAATTGCATTATTAAAGAAAATAAAGCCGATACTGACGGCGGAGGCATTTATCTTTTTGGAGGAAAGGTGTTGAATTCCGTTATTGACGGAAATATTGTAAGCGGCAACGGTGGTGCCGGTATTCATGCCGCACAGGACTTTGTTGTTATTGACAGCACTACTTTCCAGAATAACAAAATTGAAGGATATGGCTGGGGCGCTGGTTTAAGCATTGACGGAAGTGCTGACACAATGCGTGTAACTAACTGTACCTTCATCAACAACCAGACAGTTTTGGGTTCAGCAATCTACATGAGCGGAAACGCTACCGGAAATATCATCAGGAATTGCACCTTCGAAAACAATACGGCTATTGATTACCTGGCACAAGCCACTAATACAACCTATGATGGTACTGGTGGTGCTGTATTAATAACATCAGGAAAAATATCAAACAGTACCTTTATTAATAACACAGCCACAGAAGGTGGTGCTGTATATCTGAATGCCACTGCTGAAATGGATAGCTGCTATTTCCACGGGAATACAGCAGCCGGCGAAGGCGGAGCCGTTTATATTTATCAGGGTGGCCTGGTCAACAACTCTACACTTACTGATAATCAGTCTTCCGACGGAGGAGCAGTTTATATTGATAACGGCGGAAAAGTATTTAACAGCCTCATCGACTCCAATTATACTTCTAATAACGGAGGCGGAGTTTATGTTATGACCACAGGAGAAATAGAAAACTGCCGTTTTATTGGAAATTATGGTGACGATGGTGGGGCCGTGTACCTTTTGGGAAATGCATCCCTGAAAAGCTCGGTATTTCATAGTAACATTGCTCATTATCATGGCGGTGCCATCTACAACAATAATAACGATGCAGCTATTTTCAACTGTGAAGTATTCAATAACTATGCGCGGTATAATGGTGGCGGCATTTATCAGGATATTTCCAATAACAATAACGGATTGGTTATAAACGCCAATATTTATAATAATGAAGCACGATATGATGGTGGTGGTGTTTATTTCTACTTTGGCGGTGAGCTGATCAACTGCAACATCAATAACAACAAAGCACTGGATCAGGGAGGCGGCGTTTTTATTGATTATAAAGCAAAAATCAAAAACAGCGTACTCTGGGGAAATGACAGCCTGCAAATATATCTGGTTGGAACTTCAAGCTTTACAGAGTTTGACACCACAGCCATTTTGAATGGATATACCGGTTTTGGTGCAGGAACCTTAATCATCGATCTTGACAGTGCCAACTACAGCTCAGGAAGTGGTAATTACATTAATTACGTGAATCCAACTTCCTTTGCCGGTAACTTCACCAGTACAACAGACAGTCTTGAGCTGTTTTCTGCTGACTGGAGTCTGAATTGTGGCTCAGCAGCCATTGATAAAGGTGATAATTTGATTCTACCCGATTCTGTTACATTGGATTTGGCAGGTAATGCCCGTTTTTCCGATGGCAACAGTGACAATTCAGCAAACGTGGACCTGGGTCCGCTGGAGGCTGACTTCAGCTTCACACAGGATATACAACTGTGCCAGGGAGATACGTTCATACTTGGGCCGCAACAGATCACCCAGGCCGGCACTTACACACAAACAATGACCAGCACCAATGGCTGCGACTCTATACTTACAGTAAACGTCAGCATACTTCCCATTGATTCTGTCCAGGTAACTCAAAGTATTTGCGAAGGTAACAGCTTGTTGTTTAACGGACAGCCTTTGACAACGGCCGGAATTTACACAGAAACATTCACCTCCGTCTGGGGTTGCGACAGTGTGGTAGAACTCACGCTTAATGTGCTGCCTTCATACTCATCAACAATTTCACCAACCATATGTGAAGGCAATTCTTTTAGCCATAACGGTAGTGTTTATAGCATGCCCGGCATCTACCGCGACACACTTACTTCAGCCAACGGCTGTGACAGTATTGTGATTATAGAACTACATGTTAATCCTGTGGATACCAGCTGGACTTACGGCAATATCTGCGAAGGAAGCAGTTATAATTTCCACGGGCAGGGTCTTACCGGCTCCGGGAACTATTTTCATCAGACGGTTTCCACCGCAGGCTGCGACAGCACACTGGCAGTTCAGCTAACGGTTAATCCTGTGGATACAAGCCTTATCATTGCCAGCATCTGTGAGGGTAACAGTTACAGTTTCCACGGAAACAGCCTGACACAACCGGGAGTTTATTATCACACGCTGACGGCGAACAGCGGCTGTGACAGTATTATCATGCTGGATCTGTTTGTTCAGACAGTGGACACAACCATTCTGAACCAGAGCATTTGTGAAGGAAGCACATACAGTTTCCATGGCACTCCAATCAGTCAGGCAGGAACCTATTATCACACGGTAAGCTCTCAGGCAGGATGTGACAGTGTGCTGGAACTTAACCTAAGCATATTTCCAATAGACAGCATAATTCTTTCCCACTCTGTGTGCGCGGGAAACACTTATGATTTTCATGGGCAGACACTCAGCAGTTCAGGAACTTACTATCACATATTCAGTAATCAAAACGGCTGTGACAGCGTAATTGTTCTTACGCTCAACGTCAACCCCCAGGACACAACCTACGAGACTGCAAGCATCTGTGAAGGTGGCTCATACAATTTCCATGAAACTATGCTCAGCCAAAGCGGTACTTATTATTACAGCACAAGCAATCAGTTTGGTTGCGACAGTACCGTGGTTCTGTATCTCTCCGTCAATCCGGTTGACACAACCTTGCTTTCAGACTCCATCTGCCAGGGAAACAGCTACAACTTCCATGGAACACCCCTTGGCAACAGCGGAACCTATTACCACACATTATCAGCTTCAACCGGATGCGACAGTGTATTGAAACTAAACCTTTATGTAGAGACTGCGGATACGGTAAGCAGCTTTGCCGGCATTTGTGAGGGACAGACTTATAACTTTTATGGAACACCATTAACGCAATCAGGTGTCTATTACCACACCATCACGACCACCGCAAACTGCGACAGTATAGTTGAGCTGCAATTGTTTGTTCAGCCTGAAGACACCACCTGGATCAGCCAAAGTGTTTGTGAAGGTAATAGCTACAACTTCCATGGAAATCTGCTTACACAATCCGGCATTTACCACCACACGCTTAGCTCACAGTATGGCTGTGATAGCGTGATTCAGCTTGATTTCACTGTTAACGCCGTGGATACAAACTGGACCAAACAAACCATATGTGAAGGCAGTACCTATAACTTCTATGGAATTCAGTTAAGCGCTTCCGGCACTTATTACCATTCACTCAGCAGTCAGTATGGATGTGATAGCACGATCAGCCTGCAACTTGAGATTAACCCGGTAGACACTACCCTGCTGATCAACAGCATTTGTGAAGGCGACAGCTATAATTTCCACGGACAGACACTCACTGCTGCAGGCATTTATTATCACCAAACTAACGCATCCACCGGATGTGACAGCATATTGCAGTTACAGCTAAATGTAAATCCAGTGGACACCACCTTCGACAATGCCTCTATCTGTGAAGGCCAAACGTACAGTTTTTACGGAAACCCGCTCACTGTAACAGGAATTTATTATCACAGCCTTTCATCTCAGACCGGTTGCGACAGCGTTATCAGTTTGTCTTTATCTGTATTGCCGGCTCCGTCAACCCCCGTGGTAACCTATAATCATGACACTCTTTTTTCCGATGCATCCGGCGGAAACCAGTGGTATTATGACTATACTGCTATTAACGGCAGTACGGACCAATACCATGTAGCAGACCAAAATGGAGAGTATTTCGTCATAGTAACCGCAGCGAATGGCTGCCTCAGCGACACTTCCAATGTGGTGAATGTCACCTGGATTAGCATTGAGGATATAACTGCAGAAAAACGCCTGGCGGTTTACCCGAATCCTACTACAGATATATTGAACATCCGTACGGATTTTGATGAGGAAACAAAATACAGGATTTTAAGCATGAAAGGTCAATTGCTGATGTCAGGAAGCTTTAGTAAAAACACTGAACTAAATATCCGGCACCTGGAACGGGCGGTTTACATCCTGGAACTTACTGCAGGTAATAACAGCAGGCGAATAAAAGTAATACGCCAATAAAGAAATCGTAAGCAGCTAAAAAGCCCGGACAAAAATATGTAGCCGGGCTTTTTTCATACCCGGCAACAAAAAAAGGCTGCCGCTATGGACACCCTTTTTTGTTTGATATGAGAAAATAAGGATATTTGTTATTGCTTCACAAATTTGCCGGAGCGGAATTCCTCACTGGTATGGATTTTATAAAGATATGCACCTTCAGGAAGATCACTAACATCAAGATCAGTATATCCTGATAATTCCTTCTTCATCATGAGTTTACCCTGAATATTGTAAATACTAAGCGTGTACTCACCATCTATTTCAAATGTAACTGTATTTGTAGCCAGAGAAGGATATATTCTACCATTATCGAGATTGGACGCGCGAAGGTCAATCACTTCGCTGTAGCTGGATGCACCGTTAAAATCAACCTGTTTCAATCTGTAGTACAGGTTTTGATCTGCTACTGCATTCCTGTCGGTGAATGTATATTCAGATATATCTGCTCGTGTGCCACTACCTTCCACTGTACCGGCTTCTTCAAAATCTTCAGCATTTATACTTCGCTCAACCACAAAATGACTGTTGTTGGTTTCGGTATAGGTTAACCAATCCAGTTTTACTTCCTCATCCTGCCATACTGCAGTAATTGCACCGAATTCCACAGGAAGCGGATTGTCGGGGTCTTCTGATGCAAGTATATAATTATTTCTGAAGTCATCACCTCCACTTACTGAGTTTTCATCCAAAGTAATTGAGATTGATCCTTTCCCATCAGTATTATCACCTTCAGTATTCAGCGTTGTATCGGTTATTTCTGTCCAATCGATGTGTGTGGCATCGTCTCTGGTAAAAAGCTGCAGTTTCGTTTCATCCTGGATTCCGGTAAGATTATCGTAATGAAATGTAAGGGTAGCCGTAAAGGTTCCGCCAAAATCAGGATCACTGGCCCAGATGTTCCAGTAATGGTCGGCCACATAAGTCATACCGGTTTGGTAATCCGGGGTTGAATCAATCTGCATGGCCACATATGAATATGAGCTGCTTTCTTCGCTCAAACCTATATCCATCCACACATCGCTAGTATGTGTAATATCATCATCACTTATGGCATACAGGCTGGCATCACCCACAGGTGCAGTAGAAGTTTCTAATACGTTTGCGCCATTTCTTTGACCATCATTATTCCCTGCAAAATCCTTCACGGAACCATCGTCCTTGGTATTCATCCTGTAATAGCTCACCAGGCCTGTGTGATTTACATCAATCTCATGGCCCATAATATCTGTGATTTCAGATTCAGTGAGTTCGGTATTAAATATTCTCATTTCATCCAGCTCGCCATCTAAAGGATCCTCCACCTCGTTGCCTCCATCGGCTGTATCACGTGCACCTATTACCCATTCCACATTCACAGCATTTTGAGTTCCATTAGTGCCCGTTAGCTCTGGCATGCCATCCACATAAAGAGTAAAATCAGTACCATCTGAAGTAACGGCTGCATGATGCCATTGATCATCGTCTAAACCAGTGGTTGATGATTGTATAGTATCATTACCAACAACAGCGAAAACTTTGTTAGACTCATCATAACCAAATGTAAATTCATTGTCGATATTTCCGTTACCATCATCCGAAGATTTAGACAAAAACAGACCGTCCTTACCTGAAGCCATTTTAAACCATACCATAATGGTGAATGAACCTGAAGGTGTCAGATTGTTCAGATTAGCAGGTGATCCAAGATCGACGTTATCATGACTTTTACTACTAAAAGAGAGTGCCTTGTTTGGTTGAGCATCGAGATTAACGAATGTAATTAGCAGCAAGCCAAGCAGTGAAAGTTTTAAAGTATTTATAGTCCTCATATCATAAAAATTTTTATATTAGTTATCAATCAGTAATTTAAACAGTAACTTTTATCACTCCACTTCAAATAACTAACTAAATGCCAGTAAAAATTGTTCACTTGTTTATCCACCAGGAATCATATTAAAAACAATAAGGGCTGCCTGAAAATACAGGCAGCCCGCATAACTGTTTGGTTTTGCTTTGATTAAAAAAGTTTATAAAGACGCAATACTACCATTTATCTAAAATAATATGTTCCTGTGATAATTAGTTGCCAAGAAAAAATGCTATCTTTTCAAGCAGCACATCTTTACGCAACGGCTTTGTGATAAGATCATTACATCCAACCTGCAGCACTTTATCTTTTTCATCTTCCATTACATAGGCGGTTTGGGCAATAATCGGGACGTCACCATTCAGCTTTCTGATTTCCCTGGTGGCTTCATAACCGTTCATCACAGGTAATCGGATATCCATCAGTATAAGGTCTATTTTATTATCTTCCTTTATGATATCTACAGCTTTTTGGCCATCCATAGCCCATATAACCTGTGCTTTTGTTTTCCGTAGAATCCGATCGATCAACATATGATTAACTTTGATATCTTCAACGATCAATATACGCTTATCATACCACTTATACCTCAATCTCCTTTCCCGATCCAGCTGGTCTTTGCTCAACTCCATGTTAAAAGTTTTGGTTTTTTGATCTTTTTGCGAAAACTATACCATATCAAAACATAATTATCAAGAGCATTGATTATCAAATCCTTTCGATAATTCATTATTTAGAGAATAATCCCAGCGTGGGAAAAAATATCTTTGGGGAAGAAAAACAATATAAGAACAAGCTTGCTGGCAGTACTGCGATTTCCTGCAACATTGGCATCTCAGGATAAATACAAGTTAAAGAAATCGGAGTCAATATGTCTGCATGCGAAACATTCAATCAGGTTACAGATTACTTTAAATCGGTAAGTTTGAAAGACCTTAAGGAAGAACAGATCACACCTGATGATGCAGTAATCTATATTTCCACTGCACCCCTCTCCTTTTCCTTTTTGGTATCAGCAAGAATATTATTCAGTTCATCTCCGGTAATCAAGTCATGTTTCAGGGCGTATTTTGAAGCTTCATAACTGTCTTTCACGTAATAAAAAGGAATTTCATTACCCTGATCATCCTTTACAATCTCGTTTTCAGATTCTTTTTTCTTAATTTTCCGGATGAAAACAGCCTTTATTCTGCCGGGAAAATCCTTTATTATGCGTCGGTAAATCACCGGGTCCTGCTGACCGATATCACCCATCAAAACAAATTTGATGTGGTTATAAGTTAAGAGTATGGAACGTATCTTATCAATTTTATGATCATGGCTTCCTCCGCCCGATTTCCAGAACTTGAAAATGCTGTGCTGAAGGTCACGGAGCATAAAAACGCCTTCAGGAAATTCATTATATCTGCAAAATTCATCAAGCATTTCGTAGAGATTCCATTCACTGCTCGACACATAAAAAAACGGATTTTTCGCTGTAGCGCCGTCTTCCTTGTGCAGGGCGTTGTAGAATGCAACCACCCCGGGAAAAGGTTTCCTGGTATAGGAATTTTTCAGCATCATGAGTTTCAGCTTTCTGATCATTTCAGTGGAATGACTCACAAGTAAGGTATCATCGATATCAGAAATAACGCCAAACTGCTGCCCTTCATGGGGTACAAGAAGCTTGTTCCAAACCGGAGCATCCAGATCTTTTTCCAGCGGCTGGGGTGAATGTTCCAGGGTAAGTTTGTATTCTCTCCATGGTGATGCATTTGCATTTATCTGCTTTTCAACCTTGTCGAAAACCGCCATGAAAATTCCATTATCATTGGTTTTCACGCTTTTCTTCATCCCGTTGAAATGAACACATACAGTGGCTCCTGGTATGGGAGTGGCCAAATATCTTTTTAGCTGATTCAGGAAGTTACTGGTTCTGCGGTTTTCGGGCCTGATGTTGGTTATGGTATAGGTCTTTTGCAAAGCACCCTGAATAATTACTCTTTCATCACTACCAAAGCCTCTGTATCCCAGCAGGCGCGGCTCCCTGTCAGATAGTGCCAGGTTTCTGAAATATTTACCGATCTTCCTGAAAAAATGCATAAATATTGTACTTTTTACGCTCCTCACATGTTAGAACATTTTATATGCCGAGATGTTTATCAAACAAAAACTTGAGTAAGGAAGATTCAGATAAGCAAATAAAAAGCATCCTTTTTGTAATTAATCCGGTGTCAAGCAATTTGGATAAAGGCGGATTAAAAAGCCGCATTTCCGACTACTGCGCCAGGCACAGGATCAGGTATGATTTCTTTTTTACAACTGATAAGGATGATACCGGCCAAATAAAGGAAAAGCTAAAGAACTTTGTCACGGATATCATAGTTGCGGCCGGTGGCGACGGAACTATATTTGAACTGCTCCCGTTGCTGACCGAACTTGGCATTCCGTTGGGTATAATCCCTGTAGGTTCGGCAAACGGATTGGCAACGGAGCTTGATATCCCGAAAAACCTGGACCTGAGCCTGGATACCATCAGAAAACAAAACATCAGGATAATAGACCTGCTGAAGGTGAATGATATCTATTGTGCGCATATTTGCGATATTGGATTTAATGCACGTATAGTAAAACGCTTTGAGAACGACAGCATTCGCGGACTGCGCGGCTATGCCAGGCATTTCTGGGAAGTGCTGAGAACTACAAAACCGGCCAGGTATAAAATAGAAGAAAATGATACTGTGAGAATTAAAAAAGCTCACATGGTTATTCTTACCAACATGCATAAATATGGTACCGGAGCAGTCGTAAATCCCAGGGCTGATATTAATGACGGTAAATTTGAGCTGGTGCTGATCCGCTATCATTCTTTCTGGAACATTATTCAGATATTCTTTTCACTCTTTACAAACCGCATCCACCATATGCACAATGTGGAACTGACAAGCCACCGTTCAATTACTGTATATAATTTGAATAAGGAGAATGTAAACATTGACGGGGAAATCATAGGAAGGCCGGAAAAACTGGAAATACGGAATCTTCATCGTGCACTGAAAGTAATTATCCCTGAATGAAAAACAGACATATACTGCTTCTGCCAGGATTTTTTCTCCTTCGACTTTTCATTAGTATTTGATATGATGGGCTTCAATCATATGTTTTTCCACCCATATCAGCTAACTGTCCATGCATATAGTCTCTTTACCAATACTCATCCAGGCTTTTCATGTCATGAGATAGTATCCAAAACCCTGTTTACTCTTCTTTTTTACTATTTACCTGCTCTTTCTTCTTCTTGTCCTTATTACTACTAAATATGTTGAACAACCAGGAGCCTTCCACCGTTTCCGCCACATCTATCACTCCCCTTACTCCGTCATCCAGTTTGGAAACTGCAGTATCCACTTCATAGGTAAGTGATTCATCATAAAGCAGCATCTGCAGCAGTCCGTCACCTTCATTTATTTGAATGCTGGCTTTTTCAATTTCCCGGGAAGCCTTATTCAGCACATTCATGGCAGAATCGGCTGTACTCATTATGTTTTTCGCACCGGTGGTGATCTTGTTCTCGTTTAGCAATATTGCCAGGTCACCTTCTCCACTGTCAATCTTGGAAGTTATACTATTTACATTTTTTATAACTGAACTGACCTCTTTTGAAGCCTTTTCGAAAGTGTAATATATAGTAGTATCATTGATAAAACGCCCCAGGTCGCCTTTTCCTTCCTTCACATTTGCTGTAACTGCCTTGATGTTATTAACCACTTCCCTGCTTTCTTTAACAATGCCTGAGAACTCCTCCAGAATATCACCTATATCCGGTGAGGTTCTCGACCGCAGGGTTGAACCATTCTCAATACGCGAAGCAGAAGTGCTCCCGCCGCCAATGGTTACCAGCTTATTGCCCAGCACACCTTCAGTTTTTATCTCTACAATGGCATCCTCACGGATAAATTTGGTAACCTCTTTGGTAACAGTCATTTCCACCACAACTACGGAGTCACTTTTTATAGTAATATCTGAAACATTACCCACATCAATTCCTGAATACAAAACCTTGTTGCCAACTTCCAGGCCTTTTACATCTTTAAATATACTCTTCACCGAAATTCCGGCATTAAAAATATTCTGTTGAAGCCCCAGCAGGTAAACGCCTGCAACCAACACTCCCAGGCCGCCGATTATCAGTATGCCAAGTTTAAGTGAACGTGATTTTTTAGTTTTCATCTGTCAATAATTTGTTTTTATTTGTCAAACTTCTATCCCGCCAGACCCGTCATATATGCTTAAGGAGTTATCCATAACATTACGGTATTCCCGAACTACTCGAAAGTTTTATATAATCCTGCCGGTGTATGTTAAAGATTTTGTCATGGCTCATTTTATCTGCGTTAATGTATTCCGGAATGAAATCTGAATTAATATTAGTCATTATTATGTTGCTGATTATAATCCGCAAAGAACTCTTTAACGTGTTTTTCATCCGATTTTTTTAGTTCGTCAAAAGTTCCTTCAGCGTAAAACTTACCCTCATGTAACAATTTTATATCATTTGATGTTCTTCGTGCACATTCCAGGTCATGTGTAACAATAACAGAAGAGGTATCATATTCCTTCTGTATCTTTATAATAAGGTCAACGATTTCTCTGCCTGTTACAGGGTCAAGTCCTGTTGTAGGTTCATCATACAAAATAATGCCGGGTTGCCTAACAATAGTACGGGCCAGGGCTACTCTTTTGAGCATTCCTCCGGAAAGATCGGCAGGGTATTTATCTTTAGCTTCCTTAAGCCCTACACTTTCCAGTGCGCGGTTCACCAGCTCATCCACTGATTTTTTACTTTTTTTCTTTTTTCTGCGCAGTGGAAATGCCAGGTTATCTTTCACGCTCATGGAGTCATATAAAGCACCACCCTGGAAAAGAAATCCCATTCCTTCACGGATTTTGTCCACCTGCTTGCGTCCTTCAGCTTTCATAATGTCCTCACCATTGACAAATATTTCACCTGAATCAGCATCTATTAGCCGGATAATACATTTTATAAGCACAGATTTACCAACCCCCGATCGCCCGAGTACAGAAATATTTTCACCTTTAGGCAATGTCATACTGATATTGTCCAGTATTGTATGATCGCCGAAGGATTTGGAAACATTTTTTATCTCAAGTTTCTTTTCCATTTCTGTTGCTCTTTGTTAAAAGACATTAATAATCTGCACGACGATCAGGTCGATAATAAAAATGAGCAGGGAAGCCAGCACCACCGCTTCGTTGGCGGCACGCCCCACCGACTCCGTTCCTCTGGTGGCATTATAGCCTTTATAACTCCCGATCAGCCCAATAAAGAATCCGAAGAAAACCGTTTTAATCACCGCCGGGATGAAATCCGCCAAATCCAGTGCACTCATGGCATTACGGTAAAAAAGAATAAAGGGCATATCACCGCTTATCCTGATGGCAATGTATGATCCCATCAGTGCTATCACATCAGCAATAAGCACCAGTACCGGCACCATGATAGTAGTAGCCAGTATCCGGCTGGCCACCACAAAATTCATGGGGTTAGTTCCAGACACTTCCATGGCATCGATCTGTTCGGTCACCCTCATGGACCCCAATTCCGCACCTATGCCCGAGCTTATCCTGCCTGCACACAGCAGGGCGGTTATCACCGGTACGATTTCGCGTAACAGCGATACGGATATCATTCCCGGCAGCAGGCTTTCGGCACCGAAAGCGGCCAGTGTGGGCCTTGACTGCAAGGTGAGTACCAGCCCCATTATCAAGGCTGTTATGCTCACCAACGAAAGGCTTTTGAAGCCCAGAAAGTAGGCCTGTCTTACCGCTTCCTGGTGCTCAAAAGGTGAACGGAAAAATTCCCTCATCACATTTGCAGTAAAACGGTACAGCTTACCTGTTTCCACAAGGAAATTCTCTAAGCCGTCTAAGTATTTCGGGGAAGATGATGCCATTATTGTTTTAAAGTTTGAGCTATGATATTAGGACAATTTTAGTGTGCATTTGTTGCTGATTTTAATTCGCTGTTTTTATTTAAACGCATCAGAACGGGTAACCCAGAGCAATGTTTAACACCGGGTATTCTGTCCGCCAGGCAGCTTTCAAAGGCTCCGGGCTGATCCAGTTCTTTCCTTCAACTTCATAGGGCAACCGCAACGGAATGCCAAGATCAAGACGCAGTATAAAAAAGCTAATATCCACCCGCAAGCCAAAACCTGTATTGAAAGCCATTTCATCACCCAGGTCATCCCAGCTGATCTTGCCACCGGGCTTTTCAGTTGATTCTTCCCAGGTCCAGATATTACCGGCATCCACAAAAACAGCGCCTTTTAACACACCAACGATGGGAAATCGAAGTTCAAGGTTACCCAGAATTTTTACATTCCCATTATGGGTGAAGATATACTGATCCTCCTGAGAACCTTCATAAGAACCGGGCCCGATTGTCCGGAAATGAAATCCGCGGAGAGAATTAGGCCCGCCGATAAAATACTGCCTGCTATAGGGCAGTGAGCGGGACAATCCCAGGGGAAAACCCGCGCCCAACAGATAACGGTTTACAAGCTTAACTTCCTTATTAAAGTCATAAATAATACGGTATTCCGGGGTAACCCTGAAAAAGCGTGAATAATCCAGTCCCAGGAATTCGCCGTCCATTTTATCTTTCTCAAAGTCCTCAAACAGGTATTCAATGCCTGTGAGCACATTCCCTGCCAGTTCACCGCTTACATTCAAAAAGCTGCTCCATTTATTACGGGTATTATCTCCATTTCCCATTTCAAGTTTGTAGGTGTACTTTTGGCTGAGGATAAAACGCTCTTCAAAGCTCTGCCGGAGCAGCGGATTTTCATTCAGCAATTCCTCAAAACGACCGGTTTTGTTGGTAATGCTGGAATAAGAAACATGTATCAGACGCCAGTTGTGTGATTTGTTTTCTGTTTCCTGCCACTGGAACCCATAAGATCCCTCAAAGGTGTTAGAAGTGAAATATCTTACCCTGTTTTCCAGACTGTAGCCCAGCCTGAAAGTTGTATTTGGGGTATATCTTTCAGCCAGATACTTATTCATATCAATAAAAGGCGTGATAAATTTGGGAAATGTAATACTCGCATTAAACCCAACTTCGTAGGAAATATAGGGATTTTCACTCCGTGTCCACTGCGATTCAAAACCTCCATCCAAATTAAGGTTTAGCTCCTCAGCACCGCCAAAGGTATTCCGGTTAAGATAGGTAAGATAGAGGAAAGGCCCGGAATAATCATTTGATTTGGTAACTGCCCTTAGTTCAACCCTGGTTGAAACTGGTATCATCTGAGTAAGATATACCTTCATATTGAGTGCAGGTGCTATGGAATCGGGTGCCAGCGTATCTTCCTTAAAAGTGATATTGGCATATTTGAATATGCCAAGCCCCATGAGTTTATTCAAGGTGTTTGTATAGGCATCTGCGGTATAAAGATCACCGCGCTTAAATCTCACACTGGTTCTTATCAGATCATGATTAACACGTTTTTTGGAGTCGATTATCACCGCTCCCCCCACCTTTGTGCTGTCCGTTGTGTCATCATTTTCACGGATGCTGTAATCGGGATAGATAACAATTTCGTTGATATTGTAGCGCCGGAATGCTTTGTCAGGGATGTTTTCCTTAAGCCCCACATAAAGCTTGAGGTTTTTGTCCCGCCGGTTGCTGTCAACTTTAAAAATTATGTAGTTTTCTATGAAGTAATAGTATCCGCGATCCTGCAGTTTTTTGGCAATACGTTCCCTTTCGTTTCTCATTAATTCCAGGTCATAGGGCTCATCCTCATCAAGTAAAGTTTTTTCCTTTAAAACACTAAGCGGATAGTCGAGTTTATTCAGCGTGCTGTCAAAAGTCAATTCTTCTATCATATATTGAGGACCTGCCGTGACCTTATAGGTAACGGAAACTTTTTGAGACTTGCTTTGCTTTTCACTGCTGACATCAGCTTCAAAGTATCCCTTTGAAAACATACTGTTTCTGATTTCTATTTTCGATTGTTCGATGTGTATGGGTTTAAACAGGACAGGCTTTCTGCCAATTTCATATTTCAGCCAGCGATTGAAGCCGCTTCCGTCTTCTGTCACCGTATCATCCACCATATTATATATCATCAGTCTTACAGGGATCAGTCCGAGAATACGGTCATTGGGCTCAGGAACAGCCACCTCCTTCAATTCACCTTCCAGCCCGACTTCTTCAGTAAATGTCATATCCTCCATCTCCACTTTAGTGCCGGTATAGAGCTGTTCATCCTCTTCCAGATTGCGGGTAACCGAACACGAGCTTCCGGCCAGCGCGATCAGCAGTATGAGAAGAACACTATGTATGTTGCCTGCCTTCATCATAATTTATTCCCTGTCCTCCTTTTGTTGTTTTTCAGTTGGCTTTTGATTTTCACCCGACCACAGGTCGCTTAGCTTGTACATATCGCGATTATATATAATACCAACACCGGTTTTTCTGATCTCTCCTTCCAGCAGATTACCATATTCATTTACATTAAACCCTTTTAGTACCCAGCGCCCGTCTTCAGTGAGATCATAAAACACCCGCACATCGCCCGATAGCGTGCTGACATCTTCATTGGCTCTTTGCTGGCGTCCTTCTACGTTTACCTTTCCGCCAACCTGTACGGTGAGTCTTTCATTTAAAAACTGCTTTTTCACATCAAACTCCACATTTGTGGTCCCTTTGCTTTGCTCGTCCACATAATCGGTATAGGATTTTACATCCACATTGATCTCAATTCCCTGTATATATTTTTCAGCAAGCTGATTCAGCTGTGCGGAAATAATATTGCTCACGCTGCTTCTTGCCGTGGAACTAAGCTGATATGACAAAGGATGTCCGGAAGACATGCTGGTTTCCAAAAAGCTTCCAAAAACAAGGAGCGCGAATGCCTGCTTGTTTACCTGTGATTCGTTTTCATTTATCTGGTTAAGTTTGTTCTGGACTTCCGTAACCTGATTGTCAGGAGGCAGCTCAATATCAAAATCCAGGTCGGGTTTCATAATCTCACCATCAATGTTTAGCACCACATTAAAGGGCAATGACGACTGAAACCTGGTATTGTCAGCTCCCTCCGCGCCCGAAATCTCATTGGCCACCAGGGCTTCCGGTGATGTACGCACCTCGTGTACTGCTGTAATATCAGCCCGGGCATCCATCAAATCGCCATTAAAGGTGAGTGAACTTCCTTCTCTTATACTAAATTCCCTGCGAATGACATCATACAGGATCAGGTAGTAAAAGCCCTCAACAATATCATATTTGCCTGTAATTGTCTGTTGGCCGGTACTTGTCAGATTATAATTTATGCTACCCTCACCCTGCACCTCAAGCTTTTCGTTGGTAGCCGGATTCATCACGACTGCGAGCCTCGCTTCAGGATTGATATTTATCCTGGCTGTGATTTCCACATTCGATTCGTTCTCCACTTCATCTGACTCTTCCTGCTGCTCTTCTCTGCTTCCTGATGGATACAGAATGCGGTTTGTGGCACCGCGTTGCTGCTTTTCCTTATCCAGAAATCTAACGAGCCCTTCTCTTTCAATGGTAGCTGTCTGGTTTTGTGGGATAATAAAGTTAAAATCCGTATTATCCCTAATGGTAGTTGTAAGCTCCACACTCAATGCATTCACAGGTCCGGTGATACTGGCATCAAGATCATTGGAAAGTTTTCCGTAAAAAAGCTCATAATTACCTCTATTACTGTTCACCCAGGTAAAGGCATCGGCATCTGCACGCATATTCAGGCGCATGGTGCCCTGTGTCAGATTCTCTACTTTGCCGTTAAAATAAGCTTTTCGCCCGGTTTCATCATATATGGTGAAATCCTCCAGTACCAGAGCGTCATTTTCAATTCTCATTACATTATGCTTAGTTTTAAATCCTGTACCCAGGATAGAAGGAAAAACATAACTCTGGATTAGCTGTAAATCACCCGCTATATCAGGACTGGAGGGACTGCCGCTAATCTTGATATCTGCCTTTACCAAACCTGATATGGAATCTACACTTTCTTCCAGAAGTGGCTGAAAGCTGTGAAGATTGATCTTATCGATCATGATACCGGCACTAATATCAGGTTTATCACCGGTTGTCATTGATCCAGTGATATCCATCCTGCCTTTTTCCTGAGCAAAGTCAGCCTTAAATTCAATTTTATCGCCATCCGTGAAGCTTGCATCAATGCTGCCATGGGTAAACATCTGGTTATTATCAAGAATAACATCTTTCATATCCAGATCGGCAGAAATGCCCTCTACATCTCCTTCTTCCACTGTAAAAACCCCATTTATCACTGCATCGGCAAAATTGTTGGTAGCAATATTGGTAAGAGTACTCAGATGGAAGTTTTCAAACTTCACTTTTGTTTTATCACCACCCTTCTCTCCGGCTACCTGACTGATGTTCAATACCTGTTTATTCCTGCTGAGCGTGAAATGTTTAATACTGGTGCTGTCATCGTAGAATAAAACGGCATTATCCAGATCGATATCCCAGTTTTTCTTATCTAATATCAGATTATTATTACTGATATTGGCAATAATGGCATTGTCTGATCTGCGCAGATCTCCCTTCAGATTATACTCATCATCTCCTTCTTCATCATGGACTTTAAAACTCCACTCTGCCCGCTGGTCTGCCAGTGTAATACCGGCTTTCATGCCGGAGATGTGCAACGGATCCTGGTATATGCCCGAAGAATTCATGTTAAAACTTAGGGCCGAATCTTCTGAATTTACCATCAGCTGAAGGCTGTCCACTTCCAGATCATTATACTGCAAAGGCATTACAGTACTTTCCACTGTAAAAAGTTTTTCATCCTGATTGTAACGGGCTTTAACCTTCAGGCCATTAAACTGGGTAAGGCCATCAAGTAAAAATGACGAGATCAGGGGATGGTCCTCCACTTCCAGGTCAAAACGAAACTGTTGCGGAACCTCGGTTTCCTTTAGCTGATCCTTGCTTATTTCCAGAAATGAGTTGATATGCGCCATAACTGTCCCTGATATATCCTGGAATTTAACTGATCCTGAATATTCGCCATGGATAAAATCAGAATTCAATTGCAGCTTTATCCGGTCCTGCTTATTGCGTGCCAGCACATTAATGGAATCAACCCTGTAGGTGCTGTCAGCATCCACTACTATAATGTCATTTACTGAAAGCTCCCCATTAAGATCATCAGGATCAGAACCTTTTATATTAGCCTCCACATCAAGGGCCAGGCGTAGCTCTTCTTCGCTCAGATGAAGCTTTTTAAGGTCAGCTCCTTTCAGATTGAATAAAAAATCTGCCACCGGGACAGAATCCCTGTTATCAATCATACCATTGAAAGTAAAGACGATATTACTGTCTTCCATTTCTGCATCACCGCGGAAATAGTTATTGGCTATTTCACCCTCAACGCTTAAATGATTATAGGGATACCCTATGAGGGTAAGCGTATCAGCATTGAAATCAATATCTGCATTAAAGATTTCAAAATCTTTCACCGTGCCTTTGGCATTCAGGTCCAGCACCATCCTTCCCAGAGTATCGCCCATATCAACGATTTCACCAGCATCAATTCCGTCAGTATTAAAAGAGAAATCAAAGTTGTAAGACCCGGCAGTATCACCTCTGGCATCGAGCTTCGTTTTAAAGTTACCGGCAGTGCTTTCCATATCCAGCCTGCTCTTCAGTTCTTCCATATCGCCCTGCACAAAGCCATGCAACAGCATGCGCGCAGGGATATTGATATTTTCAGGGATCATGGTATCCGGAAGATTCCGCTGGAGCTTGTTGCCGCGGGCAAACAGGCTGTCGATGGTAATATCGGCATAGCTTTGCTTCACGTCAGGTAATCCGCTGATACTACCATGCATGCGCACAATAACATCACGGTCAACTGCTGCTCTCATGTTATTTATATTCAAATCATCCACTCTGCCGTCAATGTCTGCAGCCAGTAAAAACCGTTGCATATTATAAGGATTCTCACTGCTAAAGCCGGGATAGAAGTACAACAGGTCCTGGCGATGAAAAGCACCATTACTGATATTAATGTCCAGCAGTATATCGCCCATATTCTGCTCCAGAGCGTTAAAATCCACGTTTTCAGCCACCATATCCATATCCATGCTTGTGTGATCTGTGCGCAGGATGCCATTTTCAAGAAATATCCTGTCCTTCACCATCCCGATATCAGCAGCAAATTCCCGGAGCGCAAATTCACCGCCTTCAGTAAATTCAAAATTTCCAATAGCGGCCTTCACGGTATCGGCGGTAAAACGGATATCACGAATTACTGCAGCAAGGTCATTCACTGCAATATGAGCCGGATCTAATCCCCCGGGTTTTTCAGGCTCATCGCGATTGCTGAATTGCAAGCTGTTGTTTTCCATATTAAATTCATGCACTGCAATGCGCCAGTCCATTGTTGCTGTATCTTTCTGCTCAGCAGAATCAGAAGCAGTAACTGTATCGTTTGAGGTAACAAAACCTATATGCGTATCATGGATATCTATCACATCAAGAACCACCAGATTATTGGCCAGGTCAATCTCAGATGGTTCTATATTCAGATGTGCATTTTCTATTAGCAGGGCCTGACCATCTACTTCATTTTCATAATTTACATTGACGTTATCCAGCCTGATGAATTTTTCTATGGTGATATCAGGCATTTCCGGCTGCTCATTGGTGGTATCCCCGGAAGCTGACCGCATGCTTACATCAATATAGGTGTCCGCCAGCAAGAGGGATTTAACACCAAAGTCTGATTTCTCAGGGTCCAGATGATCGATTTTCAGCCTGAGCTTACCCAGGCGGGTAGCATATTCATTTCCGGTAGTCTGATCATCGAAGCTTAAGTCGATATCATCCAGGTATATTTTATCAATATCAAAAGTCCAGGAGGAACCGGAGGTATCTTTTTCAGCTTCAGCCGGTGCTTTATCGCTTTGCAGGCCGGGAAACTCAAAGTTGAAAGTACTGTCAGGGCCATAACGTTTTATCCTTGCAGTAAGCTTTTCGAGCTTGAGTTTATTTATTTCTATTTTATTATCCAGAAGCTGAAAAAGGCCTATATTCAGCTTGAGTTCACCGATATAGGCCAAAGTATCATTTTTGTTTCCCTCTACATAAAGCTCTTTCAGGCTAACACTGTTAGGGGGAAGCACAAAGATACTCCCGATTGTTATCTTCGTTTCAAGCTTATCAGAAGCTACAGAAACAGCTTTATCAGCAACATAGTCCTGCACAGCAGGTATGCGAAGTGCGACTGTAACCAGCAGTATCAGTCCCAGCAAAATACCTGCTATCCATAAAAATATCTTTAAAGCCTTTTTCCATACCTTCTTCATATTACGGGAGCATCTTCTTACTTTTATCTGATGCCATTATACCGGCATATCTATCCACGTGGTTTTCTGAAAATTGATACAACCAGTGAAATAACAAACAGTACAATGAAAATATAAAACAGAATTTCAGCTATTTCAGCCAGTCCGGCGGCTATTCCACCAAATCCGAAAAGTGCGGCTATTAATGCGAGTACTAAAAAAGCAATTATCCAACGTATCATTTTATAACAGTTTTAAAAGGTTAAAATGTAAGACGGATGAAGTGCAAAACTGAAAAATTCTGCCTCTTCACACGCTACTTAAAAAATTAATAGTCATCTTCTTTGTCCAGGTTTTGGATATCCCGCTCAATCTCATTGAACTTCCGGCGAATAGATTCTCTGGCTTCTGCCATTTCCTCTTCCGATTCTTCACCAAGATTGTCGAGGTCCTGCTCAATGTTATCAGCTTTAGCTTCCAACTCATCCAGATCCTGTTCTATCCTTTCGTTATCTGTATTTCTCACATCGGTGCGTACCTCATCAATTTTACGGTTTAGGTCGTTGAGTACTGCGTTAGCTGATTCCTTGAAGTTTTCCTGTTCATCTTCAAATAAGTCATTGATATCATTACCAATTTCCTCAAATTCAGACTCCAGGTTTTCAGTTTCCCGGTTTTCAGTTTCCCGGTCGTCGGTTTCCATTAGTTCTTCCGACTCTTTATCATCTGCTTCTCTACCGGTTTCACCGGGCTGATTGCAGGCTGCCATAAACACCAGGAATAAGGCTGAAAGCAATAAGTTAATAAACTTTTTCGTCATAGCTCATAGGTTTTGATTAGTAAAAAGTGAACATTCAAAAGTGAGTATCACATTTTTGATATCTCATCTCTTAATTCTTCTTTAGTTTTTCCGGTTTTTTTCTGAAGCCTTCCGAGCAATTCCTCTTCCTTGCCCTCCATATACTTCAGGTCGTCATCTGATAGCTGGCCATACTTTTGTTTCAGCTTGCCTTTGATTTCATTCCAATTTCCTTCAATCTTAAGTTTCTTAGAATCATCCATAGTTTTAAGTTTTTGTGTTTAATCCAACAGTATAATGCCTGACAGCGGGAATTTGTTCATAAGCATACATCAAATTTGTAATACTTCGTTTGTCCATAACGATGAAAATGACACTCATAACCATCACAAACTTAAACAGAAGAAGACACCGGGATAAGCGACAATAGCAGTAGTTTTCGCCACTACAGCCGCCCCGGTAGCAATCAGGGGCTGAAACCGATGTAATGATTCCTGAAAAAATATGGCAGGAAGAATTTTCATACAACGTCATTTATATTTTGACAACACATTTTTTTGGTGAACATTTAATTCACCTGAAGACCATTTTACCCCTGGTAAAATCATTACGCTCAATACTTACTGTAAACAATTCTATTTACTCGTAATAATTTCCTTCTGAAGAAAAAACAGCCGTGCTTATAATGATTATTTTTGCCTTCTGAAAGAAAGAACTATAAAATCCTTTAGATTAAAATTATGAAGAAGATACTGGCAGTTGTCATTATTTTAATACCTGTATTACTTGCGGCACAAAGCAAGAATGCCTTATACAATGAAGGGCTCACGCATTTTAAAGCAGGAAATTACAAGATTGCAAAGGATCGTTTTGCTGAAGTACTTGAATTGGACGAGCACTTTCATGAGGCGCTTTTTTACTCAGGCAGATGTGATTATCATCTGGGAAATTATGAGCAGGCCATATCCGCTTTTACTGATGTGGTGGAACAACAGGATGACTTTTACCCGGCCTGGTATTTCCGCGGCAGGGTTTATCATAAGCTGGAGCAGTATGATAAAGCCCTGCATGATTATGATCGTGCAATACAGGTTAATCCCGACCTGGCCATTGCGTACATCGAAAAGGCCCGGATTTATGATATGCGCGGCAACCGTGAACGGGCGCTGCAAAATTATACTAAAAATGAAGAACTGGCCGGTGGAAGCTATGAGCTGTATTACAACAGGGCTGTACTGCTTACCAATATGGGCAAATACCAGGAAGCGCTCGATGATGCGCTTAAAGCCCTTGACAGGCAGCCGGAAAATCCTGACCCTTTCGTTTTACGCTCACGCATTTTCCGTAAGCAACTGAAGTTTGGGAAAGCAGAAAGAGAGATAGAAAACCTGCTGAACATTAACAGCAAAAGCGAAGCTGCTTATGAGGAGCGGGCTGATTTATATTTCGAACAGGGCAAGTATCAGCAAGCACTTGCTGATTATGAAATGCTGACCGGCAAATTTGGCCGCAGGGATATTTTGTTTGAATATCGCATGGGTGTGTGTTATGCCAATACCGGGAATGAAATGCGCGCCAGGCGCGCTTTTACAAGGGTTATTTCCCTGGAGCCTGACTATGCCGATGCTTATGCCCAGCGCGCATTTATCTACCTGCGCATGGACCGCGAAGCACAGGCTAAACAGGATTTAAGAAAGGCGCTGCTCAAAGATCCCGGTAACCCTATAGCCCTTCGCCTAATGGGAAAATTACAACTGAATGACCATCAGTATGATAAAGCACTTGAAAACCTGGATAAATCCCTGAAACAGGAACATAACGGCAAAGCTTATGCCCTAAGGGCTAAATGTAAGTTCTATCTGAAAGATTACAAGGGTGCCTGTGAAGATACCAAACTGGCTATCATGTTTGGATATGATAAAAAAGAAGGCCAGTTGGATATGAAGCAATATTGCAGATAAAGCACCAGGCAGCAATAAAATGAACTTTATCAAACCACAGCGGTTGCAGTTTGTTTATCCGGCATGAAGATTAAAATCCTGGGCACTCGAGGTGAAATAAAAGAAAGCGCTCCCTGGCATACCAGGCATTCAGGAGTTTTAGTTGATGACACATTCCTGTTTGACCTTGGTGAAGAAGAATACCTGAAGTATAACCCCGATTTCATTTTATTTACTCATTTTCATCCCGATCATGCCTGTTTTGTCAGACATAAAAACAAGCTAAACATACAGCCCGGGGCATACGGGCCGGAGGATACTGACGAATTGAAGGTAAAAATCGTCGACAGCCCATTTACCATAAAGGGCTACCGGTTTATCCCCATTCCTACCATTCACAGCCTGAAAGTAAAATCGCTGGCATACATAACAGAGTACGATAACAAGCGCATATTATACACAGGAGACCTGGCCTGGATGGAAAAAAAATATCAGAAAAAACTGGGTAAACTTGATATGGTCATTACGGAAGGAAGTTTCATAAGAAAAGGTGGTATGATTCGCCGTGACCAAAAATCAGGTAAAATTTTCGGCCATACAGGTGTGCCTGACCTGATCAGGATTTTTCAACAGTACACTTCACATATAGTGTTAATGCATTTGGGCAGCTGGTTTATGAAGGATGTAAAGATGGCACGCGAAAAGATACAGGAGCTCGCTCCCAATAACATTACTGTAGAAGCAGCTCGTGATGGCCAGATTTTTCAGATATAATATCTTATAAGCCCATATCCCTCAAAACCCGGTTCCGGATATGCTCCGCACAGGCATACCTGTAAAACTTTTGCCTGAAAAGAAAGGAAGCCTCAGATTATTCTCACTATTTTTGTGATTTCCCTTTCACCTATGATTAAGCCACAATGCTGCGGAATGAACACACGTTTTGGTTAAATAATTAAATATGAACAGCAAACACAAAAAAACATTCATTATATCATTCTTACTGCTGAGTGTAAACTTTCTGTGCTCTCAGGATAAAAAGGACTATACCGCAGTAAGAACCCATACAGCCCCTGAAATCGATGGCAGAATTGAAAAGCTTTGGCAACAGGCACCCATTGCTAATGATTTCTGGATGCATGAACCTTATAATCACAGGCAGCCAAGTTTTGAGACCTATTTTCAGATAATGTATGATGATCAGGCCTTATATGTGGCCTGTTATATGGCCGATCCTCATCCTGACAGCATCAAGAGCGAACTGGGCCAAAGAGATGATTTTGATAACCTAAACGCGGATAATATCTCCCTTGATTTTTTTCCATTCAATGACGGCCTCAACGGATATGCCTTCAAGCTGACCCCTGATAACCTTCAGGCTGATGAAAAGTATTCCCCTGCCGGTGTGGACCGGAACTGGGATGCTGTCTGGGAATCAGCCACTGCTGTGACGGATTCCGGGTGGGTAGCAGAAATCCGGATTCCCTGGTCCGCCTTGCGATTTCCCCGGAAAGAAGAGCAGAGCTGGGGGTTCAGCATCTGGCGTCACATCAGAAGATACAGAGAGTGGGATACCTGGACAGATATGGAAAAAGGCACCGGAAATATCTTTGCCCAATACGGAACCATTTCAGGCATCCGGAATATAGATCCCCCTATGCGCCTTTCCATCATGCCTTATATGTCTGCATACGCCAATATGTACGAGAAAGAAACCGAATATCCGTGGAATGGCGGTATGGATATGAAATATGGTATCAATGAAAGCTTTACACTGGACATGACCCTGATACCCGATTTTGGACAGGTCACTTCTGATGATATTGTATTAAACCTCACCCCATTTGAAATCCAGTATGATGAAAAGCGCCAGTTTTTCACCGAAGGAACTGAGCTTTTCAGCAAGGGTGATATCTTTTATTCCAGGAGAATCGGAGGCACACCGCGCGATTATGCACGTATTGCCGCTCAATTGGATTCAGGCGAGGTAATATTGGAAAACCCTGACCGTACCAGGTTATTAAATGCCACCAAAATTTCCGGAAGAACCAGCAAAGGGCTGGGAATCGGCTTTTTTAATGCCATCACTGCCAATACCTATGCCACTGTGAAGGTGCCGCATGAGCAGCGCAGAAAGATACTTACACAACCTTTTTCCAATTACAATATGGTAGTGCTGGATCAAAACCTGGCCAATAACAGCTATCTGGCGCTTATCAACACTAATGTAACTATGTTTAGAAATAATTATTCGGCTAATGTTACCGGAACAGACTTCAATCTGAAAAACAAAAAGCAAACATACAGCATAAGCGGCGTGGCACTGCTAAGCCAAAAATATTCTTCAATCTCTTTACGTGAGTATGGTCACCATTATAAACTGAAGTTGAATAAGGAAAAGGGAAATTTTGTATTTGATATTGAGCACAAAGTATTATCAGATGACTATAACCCCAACGATATGGGATATCTGGCCAGGAATAATTATATAGAGGAATCCGTAAAGCTGCAATACAGGGTGCTTAATCCCAGGTGGATCATCCTGAACTGGCACACCAGCCTGATGGCTGAATACCAGATGCTGCACCAACCACGGCGTTATGCCAGCCTTTATATTCACGGCAATAGCAGAAACACCTTTAAAAACCATCTGACAATGAACTTCTACTGGGGATTCTATCCCGAAGAACGGCACGACTTTTACGAGGCAAGGATTCGTTATGCCGTATTTGACCGTCCACCACAATGGAATGCCGGCTTCTGGGTTTCTTCGGATTACAGTAAACGCCTGGCCGTTGATGCCGGAAGTGAATACGAGGAAGCTGCACAGTGGGATATGCATCAGTTTATGTTTCGCCTCTCCCCACGTTTCCGGGTAAATGATCAGGTTTTTCTTACCGCGGAATCACGCATAGAAAAAGCATTTAACTCCCGCGGATTCGTTGATTACAATTCACCGGATATTATTTTCGGTGAAAGAAACTCCCAAACCATAACCAATACCATAAGTTCCCGTTATATTATTAGCGTGAATACCGGCTTTAACCTTCGTGCAAGGCATTACTGGGCGCGGGTGAAATACGATGATTACTTTACACTACAGCCTGGTGGTGAGCTGCAAAAACACCCCGCATCATCAAACTATGATATCAATTTCAACGCCTTTAATGTTGACCTGTCCTTTTACTGGCGCTTTGCCCCGGGCAGTGAAATGTCGGTGGTATGGAAAAATGAATTGCTGCAACAAAGCAGTAGAATTTATGATTACTACCGTGAAAGCCTTGAACAGGTATTTGCCGAACCACAATTTAACAGCCTGTCGGTTAAAATTCTTTACTATCTTGACTACGACAGCGTTGCAAAAAAGCTGAAAAAAAGAAAAAATGTGTACTAAAAAACTGCCCCGCAGAGCAGTTTTTTAGCTGAGCCCGCTTCAGGAGTTCTTTAAAAAAATCCCGGCATTATTTATCACTATGTAATCCTGCGCCTGTCAGGAAGAAAAGAAAGTTTTGAAGCAGGCAGTTAGTTTATTTTCTGAACCTGCCCATATACTCTGATCTGTCAATAACAAAGCCATTGAGGGACTGATAAAACGCCTCAATACTGTTAGCCGACTCAGGGGGCAGTTTCTTTTTCAGTGCGTACAGCCTGAAAAAATAACGGTGCTCCTCTCCTTCCGGAGGGCATGGCCCGTTATACCCGATCCGGTTGAAATCATTTTCGCCCTGTATGGCTCCGTTTTTCAGGTTCTTCTGCAATGCAGGAATATCTTTTAACTCCCTGGTTTCCTTTGGGATGTTATATATCACCCAATGAAGAAATGTTCCACCAGGGGCATCAGGGTCTTCCATGATAAGGGCAAAGGTGACTGTTCCTTTCGGTGCCTCATCCCATTTCAGGGTTGGCGAAACATCTTCACCCTTGCAGCTGTGTTTTTCAGGTATGCTCCCACCATGTTCAAATGCAGTGCTAGTTAAGTTAAGTGCCATAGTAAATTACGTTTTACAGGTTAGATATTAAGAAATTGAAAGGCTATCAGGGTTCATCCACAAACAATGCTTTAATATCATTTGGAAGCTGCCCCACCACATGCTTAGCCTGACCTTTTGAAATATAGCGGTTAAGAGCTTCCATTGTAATCCTGATCAACTCATCTGTCGATTTATTCCACTCAAATTCCTGCTCGCCAAATTCTACCTGCCGCTTCTTTACTTCCGTTTTAAATTCGTGGGCAGTATCATATTTCATGGGTTTTTCATGATACTTCCAGTTTTCCACGTAAACCGCTTTCAAAAACATGGGGAGCTGGGATAGCAGATCTAATGATTCACTGATGGTTATCCGGTCACGCAAGGTGTGGAGAACTGCCCGCAGAACAATGCCCGCACGCGCAGTCTCTTCAGGATGCCCGTACTTATCTGCCAGTTCTCTGATGAAATAATTTCCTTCCTGTGCGTACTTGTCAAATTTTAAAGCCATAATCGTCTTGTTTATAATGTTAGTATTTTGAGTTATTTGATTCTTTATCTGAAGATTACCTATTCTTCATTACCCTTTGTTAAATGCAACAACATTAAAGCTTCAATGTTTGCCCCAAAAGCCATTTATTCTAATCATTTTTTCCTTTTTACAAATTTTGGTTCGTTTCTTTTAAATATTCCGGAAAAAGAACCCATTATAACTTGATTTTTAAGATAAATATATATATTATTGTGCTGTGTAAAAACTGTTATCATGAAAATAATACCCAGAGCTCTCAGTATGGTGGCCTTAATGCTTTGTGTCATTTCGTTAACCGCCCAAAATTACAAGTACAGTAATGTGGACAGCTACGGCATACCAATCAATTCGAGCAACACAACCGTAAGCAGTGGGGAGGTAAATGAATTACTCAGCATTTTCACTTCTCAAAATATGTCAGGCCCCTATAATCATTTCCTGAGTCCATCACATGGCGGATTGGATATAAAATCAACCACCAGCATTTCACTTACATTTGTAACCGAGGATGCTGGTTATCAAAATTCGGTGGGTTACTACACCTATCCTACCGGAAATCCTCCTACATCCCAAAATAATATGGAGCTGCATGTGGTTTTTCCTAATGTTGATATATCGCAGATGAGTAGTGGCACAACAGTGGAGCTTAACACTTTCCATAGCGGCACCACCATAGGCTTTTTCCTGGTGTCGGACGGCTGGAACCACAATACCACCGACCAGGTGAACTCATCAAAACAACATCTCTACACCACCTATGATCTTAATGATGATGGCTCTACCCAGGTAAATTCAAAGCAAAATGCCATCGCGTATTATTCCACTGTCGATAAGTATGTAATCGGCTGGGATGATCAGTTGCATGTAGGCTCCACTCCAGATAAAGATTACAATGATGTCATCCTCTATATTAATCTTTCGGATCCAACAGCTGTACCCCAGGATGAGTATCCTGATGTGGCGCAGCCTGACAATGATCCTTATCCGGTGGAACTGATAAAGTTTGAGGGCCGGTTAGAAAACGGAAAAACCCGGCTGGAGTGGGCTACAGCTTCAGAAATCAACAATGATCACTTTACCCTGTACCATTCTGACGCAAGTGGTGAATTCAGACAGATAGCTGAAATTCCAGGAAAGGGCAATTCAAATCAGCTTGAGTATTACAGCTATCTTCACATGAAGCCAGCAGAAGGCATTAATTATTACAGGCTTGCACAAACAGATTTTGATGGCACCCGCTCTTCAGGAGAAATCATAAGCATTAATTTACGACAGGATGCAAAACTGCAACTCATGCCAAATCCTTTGATGCAAGGTGAGGTTTTGAATATCAACACCGGAACAGCTGAGCCGGGAATTCTCAGTATTTATTCTTCAGAAGGACAACTTGTTCACCGGCAAGAAGTTAAGGAAAGCAAGGCTAAACTGATACCAGACCTGGATAAGGGAATTTATCTGTTACGATTTACAACAACCGGCGGCGATGTTAATCAAACGGGCAGGCTGATCATAAATTAAAGGCTTGGCAAAAGTATTTTTTGCTACACGATTCTTTTCACCAGACGCAGTTTGTGGGAATACTGTCGTGCATCCTTATTATAGATTCCCTGATGATCCACATGATCAATCCTTACTTTTCCATGAGCATGAATGATCTTATTGCCGCCCATATAGATCCCTACATGTGTGATTTCACCATCTTCGTTGTCAAAAAATACCAGATCAGCAGCTTCGGCATGCGAGATAAAATCCACATCCTCACCTTCCATAGCCTGCTCTGCGGCATCCCTTCGGACGTAATATCCGCCGATTTTAAATACCAGCTGAATAAAGCCGGAGCAATCCAGGCCAAAAATCGATCGACCACCCCACAGATATGGTGCACCCAGAAACATTTCCGCAATCTGAGTAATCTGTCCGGGCATTTTTCCTCTTACCAGGTCTTCCTTAACCCCTTCATAGATAAATTCTCTGTTGGCAATAATAAAACCATTATTATCATCCAAAGCAGGAAGATTGCTGCCCGCCACTACCGGTATCATCTCTTCAGTGGATTTATTGAAAACCACCTGTGCAATATCAGTACATACATGAATTTCATCGGATGTCATACGCTTGTATTCATGCTCACCTATGCCCATCATCTGCTTTTTATCAATCCATCCTTTATACTGATCGTGAGCCGAAGCTATAAATGCCCAGTTGCCCTGAATGGTTTCCACCTCGAAAACTTCACCAAACAAAAGTTGATTTACCATTTCCGCCTTATCAGAAGGTGCTTCGCGCACCGCTATCATACTGAGCAAATTCACACCGTATGTCATATTCTATATAATTTTCCAATTTAACTATTAGTAACATTCACTGTCACTGCAAATATATTAACTTACCAATCAATAAAAAACCTCAATTTCCGTTGTTATTTTGCTAAAAAAATAAGTCATATGAAAACTATGGTAAAATTAACAAAGTTTGCTTGAAATGCTTAATTTCGTGAGCTGAAATGAAAAAAATAATCTCATACATACATCACCACTACCAGGAAATATACAAGATATCACTGTTTATCATAGCGATAGTGGCAATTGTTTATTTCTTTCCCAATGAAGCAAAATTCCGGTATGAGTTTCAAAAGGGAAAACCGTGGCGGCATAAGGACCTGATCGCTCCTACTGCATTTCCCATACAAAAGTCCGATGAAACCATCGAGCGGGAAAAGAACGAGATACTGAAAGACCTGCGGCCCTATTTCGAGTTTAAAGATAACATCTATCCGTCAAACAAGGCCGATTTGCTGAGGGAATTCCGTGATAACTGGCGGGATAAGTACGGTTCGCTGAAGAATGACACTGTTTCCTATACAGTGAACCGCGACAGGCTGGTGTGGCTTTATGACTCTATTGGTTCGCGCGGGCTGATGGATGCCGGAGAAGAGGTGAAGAAACGCTTTGAGGGGAATTCACTGATCCTGATAAAAAACAAGTTCGCACAGGAAATGGTCTATTCGCGTTTTTTCACTCCTGAAACCGCCATGGATTTCATTAAAAGCAACCTGGATCAGAAAAGGTATGACAGCAGCATGATTGCTGCCACCATCAGGCCTTACCTGAATAGAAACGTGATATTCGATCCGGCGAAAACTGTACAGGAGCGCGAGAACCTCATCAGCAGCATCTCCACAACCTACCGCATGGTTCAGAAAGGAGAGCTGATAGTAGCCCAGGGCGAACCGGTAGATCAGAAGACATACCAGGTCTTGCTAAGCCTTAAAAAAGAATATGAAGAAAGCCTGGCCACGGGCCATAGCTACAACTCCATAGTACTGGGGCAAATTATCCTGGTAACTGTTACCATACTAATGTTGGTGCTGTTCCTGTATTTTTTGTGGCCGGCAGTGTTTGACAATAACCGTAAGATAATCCTGATACTGCTATTGCTGATCCTCATGGTTTTCCTCACCGGCTGGATTTCGCGTAACTTTTCATCCAATTATATCTATCTGCTGCCCATTTGTATCGTACCAATTGTAATCAGAGCCTTTTTTGATTCGCGTCTGGCGTTATTCGTCCATCTGATAACTATCATTCTGATCAGTTTTATTGTTCCCAACAGTTTTGAGTTTGTATTCCTGCAACTCATAGCAGGGATCATAACCATCCTCACGGTGATGGACCTGCAAAAACGCTCACAGTTTTTTATCCCCTCCCTGTTTATTTTCTTCTCCTACTCGGTAACTTATGTGGGCATAACCCTGCTGAACGCTGCTGACCCGGAAGCTTTAGAGCCCATGCAGTTTGCCATGTTTGCCGGCTCAGCGATTATCACTTTGTTTTCCTACCCATTGCTTTATATCTTTGAAAAGCTTTTGGGATTAACTACCGATGTATCGCTGATGGAATACTCCGACTCCAACAGTAAGTTGCTCCGGCAACTGGCAGAAACAGCTCCCGGAACATTCCAACACTCCATACAAGTGGCCAACCTGAGTGAAGAAGTAATACATAAAATCGGTGGGAATGCGCTGCTGGTTCGTACTGGTGCGCTGTATCATGATATCGGTAAAATGGAAAATCCCATGTTTTTTATCGAAAATCAGAATGGAAATTTTAACCCTCACGATGAGCTGAGCAATACCGAAAGTGCACGAATTCTTATCGAACATGTTACAGCGGGCATTGAAATGGCCAAAAAACATAAGCTTCCCGAACAGATCATAGATTTTATCCGGACGCATCATGGTACTAAAAAAGTGGAATATTTCTATGCCATGGAGAAAAGAGACAATCCTGATGAAGTGGTGGACCAAAAAAACTTCCAGTATCACGGGCCGGCACCTTTTTCCAGGGAAACAGCAGTGGTAATGATGGCTGACTCAGTGGAAGCTGCTTCAAGAAGCCTTAAAAAACCCAGCGAGAAAAACATCAATAAACTGGTAGACAATATTATTGATAAACAAATGGCGGAAGAACAGTTTTATAATTCTGATATCACCTTTGCGGATATCTCAGCAGCAAAAAAAATCCTTAAACGCAAATTGCATAATATTTATCATGTAAGAATTGAATATCCGGAGTAAGAAAAAGCAATGATCCGCTATGGAGTTATAACCTGGTGAATGAGCATATATACTCCCTTCAACTGCACCACGCCTAAAAATTAAGCCTGTGGCTACTGCCAAAGGCTCTATAAAACGGGCTTTACAATGCAGAGCCGGCACGCCAGCGCCTATTCTAAAAACGCGAGCATTTCTACATTGAAAATACCGGGTTGAGATTATGCGCGACCTAATCCTTCCTGTTAAACAGCCAATAGGTTACACCGGCCACAGTGATGAGGCTGCCCACGAATAATCCCAGATTAACTGCCTTCTGCACTTTCTTTGCCTTTTTCAGCGGGGATGAGCCGACTCCTTTTTGCTCAATAAGTTCCTCGATTTTCTTGAATCGTTCTTCAAATTCTTTTTTCAGGTCCATAATCTAGTTTATTTTAGTGATTTAAAAAATACATTTCTTTAATTGTAACACGGTTATGCCTGAGATTGTTTTAAAATATATAGCGATCTGATCATATTCATACTTTTCATATCACTACTAATTGTCCGGTTAATTGGGGGCTAAACTTCCTGGCTTATGCCGGTTTCAGATAACTATCAGCACTTTGTGATAAAAAAGAACAGAGGAGGCAGCACAACCAGCAAGGCCCGGGGTCCGGTAAGGAATGATCAGGAAAAAATTCATCTTACAACTGACGGGCATTTTTCAAATAAATCAGGCTCTCCGGGCCTTTGTTAAACAGCAGGTCAAGGATGCTCACCCTGGGATTAAATCCATATTTCTCAGCGAAGACCTGTGTCCAGGGCAGAAGATCCAGTAAAAGCGGCTTTTTTGGATGCAATTTGTAGCGCAGGTCCAACGCCTGCCCATATGTTTTGCGGAAATCACGGCTGATTTTTATCTGTTTGTCAAGCTGCAACAGATCACAGACCAACCGGATACTTTCAAGATTCATTTCAAACAAGGAATCAAATTTGCGGTTCAGAAATCCATCTATTTCATCCTGATAAAAAAGAAAGAAGGGAGAATTATTATAGGCAGCAAACACCGAGCGCCAGTATTCCCTGGGCCAGGGTATATCATAATCCACCCCTGCCTTAGTAATCTTAGTTTTACGGCCGTGCTCCCTTTTCACCGGAATCACCAGGCTCAGCGGCCCATTGGCAGCATTAATCACGAAGCGGTTACGGTATGTTTGCTTATTGAAATTCTCATCCGCCTCTATCCATACCTCCTCAAAGGCAGCAAGATATACAAAATACTCCACCGGAGGGAAAACGGCAGTGGATAAAATCAGCGTATTCCTTTGATCATCAGCAGTATCCATCAGTATAAATTTGATTAACCAGGCTCCCTGTCATATATGCAGGACACTTGCATGCAATTGAATAACCTCGACCATTCTTATGCCTGTGTGCCTGGGGCGAATCGTTGCCGGTTCACCTCAATAATTTTCTTTTATGCGCCTGATAAGGTCCAGCACCTGCGGAAGCAACATGATATGTTCATTATTGTTGAGCACATAATCTGCCAGTTGTTGTTTTCGATTTTCGTCCCATTGATAGCTCATTCGCTGCAGAATTTTCTCCCTGTTGCATTTGTCGCGTTTCATCACACGGCTGATGCGCTCCTCCCTGGGCGCGCTCACCATCATCACCAGGTGAAACATATCCTGGAATCCCGCTTCAAATATCAGTGCCGATTCATGTATAACCATTTCGGCATCCTGATTCGCGGCCCACTGTTTAAAATCATCCGCCACACGGGGATGTATAATATCATTTATCTTTTGAAGCCTGGCACTGTCGCTGAAAATCACATCGGCCATTTTTCTGGTATCAATGTTCTCACAATCATCAAATACTTCTTCTCCCAGTGCCTGCCTCACTTCATCCTTAACCTCCCGGCGCAAATACATCATGCGGGCGCGGACATCAGAATAATATACCGGATAACCCAATGCATCAAAAATGCGGGCAACGGTGCTTTTGCCACTGCCGATACTGCCAGTTAGCCCCGCCCTGATCATTGTTGCCCCGAATTTTGAATGACATACTCCACATACCGCGGACTAACACGGATATTTTTCAGATAAGAAGGGAAGCGGGTTATCTTAACCCGTATCTTTTCTTCGTTTTCCATCATATCTTCACAGTTCACACTGGCTGTAAACTGTGCTTCCGATACCTTCTGATAGTCTTTCAGAGCAATCCAGTAGGTTACTTTCACCTGCTCGGGGAAGGTTTTAATGTTACAGTCAGAATTAGTGGCTGCTTTTTCTGTTTCCACCGGAATTTTAACCGAAGCTTCCGTAAATTCTTCCACATCGATCTTCAGGTTCACTGTTTTACTCCGGGCCTTTACTTTTTCAGGCAGTTGCAATTGCAGTTCTTCGGAAACATCATTCTTAACCCCTGAAGCCTCAAACATTTCTGTGCGGACAGCTGTAAGGGTGTCCACAATTCTGGAGGGGCCTGATACCATAAGGCTGTCGGGTTCCACATCTGGCTGGCGGTAGGGTTGAAACTGTTTCGAGTAAGAAATATTCGAGCGCAGCACCACCGGTAACTTTCTGCTTACCTTTTCATCCATCCAGAAATAAAAGGTATCGGGTGATATTCCAGTTACATGATCGATCTCTTCTATGCTGGAGGCCACCTGGGGTATTAGTTTTTCAGCATATACAAAGAAGTTGTAACGTTTACCGGTGGGAAAATCATGAAAGTTCCTATAGTCGATATCCAGCCTCAAAGTATCGGAAGAACCGAACCACTTCAGGTTTAGCACCCTGAAGCCTTTGGCTTCCATTCTGATGCGGATAGTTGATTCGGAAGCACCTGCAAGAATTTTATCGCCGGTACGGTTACTGAACTTCACGGGGTATTCTACTTCAGCCACATAGGATTCGCTCAGCTTAATAACAAGCCAGAGAAAACAGGCTATCAGGATACATATAGAAAACACCGTCAGCCGCTCGCGAAAACGCCGCTCGCTGAACCTTCGCATTCTCTGCGGTATCCTGGGAACCAGTTTCCCTGTATCCATAATCCGGAATTATTTTTATACTATTTCCTTTGTGCTACACCGGCCTCATCCCTGTATTCATTGGAGATAGCAGCTTTTTCAAGTTTCAGGCGGTTCTGCCCTTCCACTTCAATAGTAACAGTAGTTTCATCCACTGAAACTACTTTACCGTGGATACCACCGATGGTTACTACCTTTTGTCCTTTTTCCAGGTTTTCTCTGAATTTTCTCAGTTCTTTATTCTTTTTAGTTTGCGGACGAATAAAAAACAGCCAGAAGATCACAATGATCGCTGCCAGAAAAATAAGGCTTTCTGTTCCGCCCCCGCCAAATCCTCCCTGGAGGATAACATTTGATAATTGCATATTGATAATAATTTTAGTTTACTATGGATTCGGGTCTGTAGACCTTTGCTTTCATGTGTAATACGGTTTTATTGGGCCTCGTATTCGACATCACTTTAACCTCCTTGTGATTAAAGCCCAGCCGGCGTTGTGAGTCAAATTTCAAATCAATATATCCTTCTTCACCGGGAGCCAAAGGCTCTTTGGGATAATCGGCCACTGTGCAGCCACAGGATGCATGTACCGAGGTGATCACCAGGTCGGCTTCTCCTGTATTGGTAAATTTAAAGCTGTAGCTTACAATCTCACCATCGATCACTTTACCGAAATCGTGTTCCCTGGTATCAAAAGATATCTGCGGTTGCTTTGAACCGGATTCACCACCTGCGCTGGCCGGATTGCTAATCACATCCGTGGAGATATTACCATTGTCATTCTTACACCCTGCTATAATCAGCATGGCAATGAAAACGAAAGCTGTTATTTTGATGCTATTCATTTGTAAATTAGTTTTATTGTGCGGATGATAGTTTACCCATCCGCCACAAAGTTAATACTTCAACACCATAAAACCAACGTAAATAAAGCCGGTTAATTATCTATGAGTCCGCGGCCTGTTTTTTTGATCTTTCCTTCGGCATTCATTTCCGCTATCAGTGTATCCAGTATTCCATTGATAAAAATCCTGCTTTTGGGAGTGCTGTAATATTTTGATATTTCAATATATTCATTCAGTGTAACCTTTACGGGTATGGAGGGAAATTCCAGCAGCTCGGTAATAGCCATCTTCAGCAGGATCACATCCACCCGGGCAATGCGTTCAAACTCCCAGTTACGTGCACGGGCAGCAATCACTTCGTCATATTTATTTCCACTGATCACGGTTTTACGGAAAAGATCAACGGCAAACTGCCGGTCTTCACTGCGTCCCCGCTCATCAATATCCTTAAAAACTGCCGGTAATTTTACAAATTCATCATCAGAAGGCATTACTGCCTCCACGGCATTCAACAACATCATACTCGCAGCGTAATAATCCTCATCCCAAAAGATGCTTTTCTCCTCATAAATCTGCTTCAGAGGCTGAAAGTCGGAGATAAATTCTTTGATCAGGTTGATAAGCAGTTTGCGGTCTTCCTGAAATGAATCCCTGTCGCCTTCCATGTACTTTTTATACAGCTCGGATTCCCTGATGGTATTATAGGCTTTTCTAACCACATCAGTATGTTCTTTCCAGTTTATTCTAAGACGGTTGTAGTTATTGATATAATCCCTGTTTTCCCTGATTTTTTTTATCAGCCTGTTATCAATAAATCTGGTATTGGGCTCCAGGTCCTCCCTGCTGGGTAAGAGTTTATTTTTTCCCTCTTCTATTTTCTGCTCTGCAAAATCAAAAATTTCCACCAGAAATGATAACTGGTAAACAAACAGATCATGCAGCTGCCCGAAGCTTTTCAGCATCTTTTTTTCACCTTCGCCTATGGTTTCCTCTCCCACACTTTGATGCGCGTAAACAGCCTGCATCACCTTGATCCTCAAATGTCTTCTTGTTAGCATTATTGTATTTTCCTGTTTCAGCACTGCAAAAGTAATGGTTTTTACGCAGCGGAGAGCAAAATTGCATACTAATTCCCGTCCTTGTCTATATAAGCTAAATAAGCGGTTTACCAGCATAATTTTTTTTGAAGCAAAACAACACTGTTATAACATGAAAAAGCTATGCAGTTTATTTATTCATGTATCATTAATGCAGAAATTTATTGCATAAGAAATATTTCTTCATATATTTGCTGTGATAAAGGATTCTTATTTGCTGAACATCAAATAATGTTAGACATATGGCAGAGAACACAGGGAGAAATGAGATTTACGCAAACGCAGTGAGAGCAGGCAAAAGGACTTATTTTTTTGATGTCAAAGAAACACGTAAAGGCGAGTATTATCTTACCCTCACCGAGAGCAAGCGTAGATTTAGCAAGGAACAGGGAAATTTTTTCTACGAAAAACACAAATTATTTCTTTACAAAGAGGACTTCGAAAAATTCACCGAAGCACTTGAAGATGTAATTGAGTTCATCAAGTCAAAGCAAGAGGTTGTGGAAAAGACCCATGAAAATGATTACGGGGAAGAAGAAAAACAGGATGAGAAACAGGGAGACAAAAATCTCGACAGCTCCAGTTTCTCTGATGTAGACTTTGATGATCTGGATTCAGAAGATACCTCAAAGGAGTAAAATCACCTAAAATATTTTTCAGGCTGGCAGTATTGTCTGTCAGCTTTTTGCGTTTAAACTTACAGCTAAATATTCCACTACCGGAATATTTCCGTAAATTTGTGCAGACAACAAAACTGTTATAAAATGAAAGTTACAAGCTACGGACACTCCTGTTTTTCAGTGGAAGTAAAGGGAAAAAAGCTACTTTTTGACCCCTACATCAGCGAAAACCCACTGGCGGAAGAAATCGACATAAACAAACTGGAAGCCGATTATATCCTGGTTTCCCATGGTCATGAAGACCACCTGCTGGATGCAGAGGCAATTGCCAAAAGAACCAATGCCACACTGGTGGCCAACTACGAAATTGTAAACTGGTATAAAACCAAAGGGCTTGAGAAGCTCTACCCCATGAATATAGGAGGCTCCACTATCTTAGAATTCGGGCGCGTGAATTATGTACAGGCAGCCCATTCCAGCAGCCTGCCCGATGGAAGTTATGGCGGTGTGGCCGGTGGTTTTATCATCGAAAGTGAGGAAGGTAGTTTTTACTTTGCCGGTGACACAGGCCTGACAACAGATATGAAGCTAATCACCGAGTTTAAGGATCTGGCTTTTGCCTTTCTTCCCATAGGCGGTAAGTTCACCATGAACAGGGAGGCAGCAATCATGGCCTCTGACTTCATTAAATGTAAAACCATTATTGGTATGCATTACGATACGTTTGAGGGCACAAAAATCGACAAGGAAGAGGCTATTGAGCAGTTTTCTTCCGTACAGAAAGAGCTGATATTATTAGACATAGGTAAAACCATAAATCTGTAGGTTACTATTAATGGGAAAGGTCATAACCATAGCTAATCAGAAAGGCGGGGTGGGAAAAACCACCACGGCCATCAACCTGGGCGCGGGACTTGCCGTGCTGGATAAAAATGTTCTGCTCATTGATGCTGATCCGCAGGCCAACGCCACCTCCGGTGTGGGCTTCGATCCAAAGAATGTAAAAACATCCATCTACGAATGCATGATTGATGACCAGGAACCCGCGGCCATCATACTGGAAACACAAACACCCAACCTCAGCCTGCTGCCGGCTCACATCGACCTGGTGGGAGCGGAAATTGAGATGATCAACATGCCCAACAGGGAAAAGATCATGCGTAAGGTCATTGGTAAGATCATCGATGACTATGATTTTATTGTTATCGACTGCTCTCCTTCCCTGGGCCTGATAACGGTCAACGCACTCACAGCGGCACATTCTGTAATCATTCCCGTACAATGCGAATACTTTGCCCTGGAAGGCCTGGGCAAGCTACTGAATACCATTAAGATTGTGCAGTCGCGCCTGAATTCCGATCTGGAAATAGAAGGTTTGCTCCTGACCATGTTCGACCGCCGTCTGCGACTTGCCAAGCAGGTGGTGAGTGAAGTGAAAACACATTTTCAGCAAATGGTTTTCGATACCATTATCCACCGTAATACCAAACTGGGAGAGGCTCCCAGCTATGGCGAAAGCATCATTATGCATGACGCTGATTCCACAGGAGCCATCAATTATCTGAATCTGGCCAGGGAAATACTCCAGCGGAATGATATGACGAAGATGAAAAACGAGGATAAACAAATCAGGACAAAGAAATAACAGATGAGCGCAAAGAAGAAAGCACTGGGCAAAGGACTGGGAGCATTACTTGAAAACCCGGATACCGATATTACCACCAGGGGAGTGGATTCGGGGAAATATGTAGCCGGATCGGTTGCGGAAATACCCATTGACAGTATTGAGGCAAATCCTTTCCAGCCCCGTTCGGAATTTGCTGCCGATGGTCTGGAGGAACTTGCTCAATCCATCCGGGAACAGGGAATCATACAGCCGCTCACAGTACGTAAAATGGGGTATGATAAATACCAGCTGATTTCGGGTGAGCGCCGCCTGAGAGCATCACGAATGGCAGGTTTAAAACATGTCCCCTCTTTTATACGCATAGCAGATGACCAGCAGATGCTTGAGATGTCGCTGGTGGAGAACATTCAGCGTCGTGATCTCAATGCCATTGAGGTCGCCATCAGTTATCAGCGGTTGCTGGAGGAATGCAGCCTGACCCAGGAGAAACTGTCGGAACGGGTGGGAAAAAAACGCTCCACCATAACCAACTATGTGCGGTTGCTCAAACTGCCGCCCGATATACAAATCGCTCTGCGCGACGGGCAACTCAGCATGGGCCATGCCCGCGCACTGGTGAATGTGGACGATGAGGAAATGCAACTGGATATACTCAGGGAAATCACAGAAAACGGATTGTCCGTCAGGGATGTGGAGAATATAGTACAGAACCTGGCTGCCGGGCACCGGCAGGCGGCACGCAAACCACGGGCAGTAAATAAACTGCCTGAAAAATATAAACAGGCAGGACAGCGTTTATCGGGTAAACTGGGCACTAAAGTGCAGATGAAAAGAAACGGCAAAGGCAGGGGAAACATCAGCATCTCATTTGATTCTGATGAACAACTCGAAAAGCTGATCAGATCCCTGGAGCAACTGCCTACATAATTAGTAACATAGAAGTGAATCTGTTCCGGAAAATGAATACCGCTGCGAATACTATCAGAATAACTGATATTTTTCCTGTTACAGCAGTCCTGTTGCTTCTGCTGTTATCCGGCAATAGTGCCACCGCCCAAGCAGACACCATCAGAAGCGAACGCAATATACCACCGGACACGGGCTATACTACCGTATCACCCGGAGTGGATACCATAGCAAGGATTCATTCACCGGCCCGTGCAGCACGGCTGTCGGCCATACTGCCGGGTCTTGGACAGGCATACAACCGCAAATACTGGAAGATTCCTGTAGTGTATGCTGCTCTGAGTACCTCAGGATATTATATCCATCACAATAACAAAAAATACCAGGAATATAGAGAAGCCTATATTGCCCGAACCGATGATGATACATCCACTGTAACTAAAATCCGTTACAGCACTGAAAATATCAGGCAACGCCGGGAATATTACCGGCGCAACCTTGAGCTGAGCATCCTGATTACCGCGGGTATTTATCTGCTTAACATCGTGGATGCCACCGTGGACGCTCACCTGTTTTACTTTGATGTGAGTGATGACCTGACGGTGAAGCTGGAACCCGAGGTGAATGCTTTTACACCCGGACGGATAAACGGAGGATTCAGGCTTAGTATATTCTTTTAAAGCATTTCATATATGGATATTGTAATCAGCGGATATGGCAGAATGGGAAAAGCAGTTGAAGAAACAGCGATAAAACGCGGCCATACTATTCATTGTATCATGAACAGCCGTGAAGACTGGAAGAAAAACCAGGAGAAACTTAACACGGCCGATATGGTGATTGACTTTTCCGGGCCAGGCTGTGTGGCGGATAACATCAGCCGCAGCCACAGTATGAACCTGCCAGTGGTTACCGGCACCACTGCCTGGGATGAAACCCGCATGCAAATCATCGATCTGGTAAAAAAAAGCGGAAATACCCTGTTTTTTGCACCCAACTTCAGCATAGGCGTAAACCTGTTGTTTGAGCTTAACCGTCGCCTTTCAGAATTAATGTCGTCGCATCCTCAATACAAAGTAAAGATTGATGAAACTCACCATATACACAAGCTGGATGCTCCCAGCGGAACAGCCATTGCACTGGCCAACGACATCATCAACAAACACGCTGACTACAGCAAATGGGCTGAAGATGCTGCCGGTGAAAATGAAATACCCGTCATCTCAAAACGCGAAGGGGAAATCATTGGTGACCATAAGGTTAGCTGGCAATCAGAGGTGGATAACATCAGCATTGAACACCATGCCAAATCACGCCATGGCTTTGCTCTGGGAGCTGTGATTGCAGCAGAATGGGTTAAGGGCAAAAAAGGATATTTTGAAATGACAGATATGCTGTTTTCCCCGGGTTAACTTTATTTAACCCACATGTAAATCTATTTTTAGCATTTTAGCAGAAGAAAAAAATCATCATCATGAGTATATATCTTATTTTTACAATTGCAGCCTTTGTTTTATCATTAGCGGGTTTGTGGGGCATGTTTGAAAAAGCAGGTGAACCTGGCTGGAAGGTTCTGGTCCCATTTTACAATTTCTATATCTGGCTAAAGATCATTGAAAAACCCATGTGGTGGTATATCTTTTTGCTGATACCCTTCATTAATGTTTTTACCATTATGCTTATGGTGGTGGAATTTCTGAAAAATTTCCGGAAGTTCGGTCTGGGACAGCAGGCACTGGCTGTGCTTTTTCCTTTTGTGTATCTCCCCTACCTGGGCTTCTCCAGAAAAGAAACCTTTACTCCCACCCACGACCTTCCAAAAGTTAAGAAATCCTGGGCCAGAGAATGGGTGGATGCCATCATTTTTGCAGTTATAGCGGCCACTATCATCCGCACCTTTCTTATCGAAGCCTATACCATTCCCACTTCTTCCATGGAAAAATCCATGCTGGTGGGTGATTTCCTGTTCGTAAGTAAAGTGGCCTACGGCCCTAAGGTGCCCAATACTCCCATTGCATTTCCCTTTGTTCATCATACGCTGCCACTTACAAAAACCACTAAATCATATCTTGAATGGATAAAACTCCCTTATTATCGCTTTCCGGGCCTGGATGAAATAGAAGAGCGTGACGTAGTTGTGTTTAATTTCCCTGCCGGGGATACGGTAGCCACAAAACTGCCGGCTCAAACCTATTATTCACTGGTAAGGCATTATGGCAGAGACATTATACATAATAACCCGCAACAGTTTGGTGATATTGTTTACAGACCGGTGGACAAACGTGAAAACTACGTAAAACGCTGTACCGGCCTGCCAGGGCAAACCCTGGAAATAAAAGACCGGATGGTCTATATCAACGGGGAAAAGCAGCAGCTGCCGGATAACGCACAGTTTAGTTATGTGGCGCTTACTAAAGGCACTCCCATTAATCAGAATACTCTGGAAAAATATGACATCACTGAAGGAAAAATGCTGGATGGAACATATAGCAGGTATGAACTGATTATGACTGAGGAAAGCAGACAAAAAATGGAAAATCTGCCTTTTATTAAAAGCATTAAGCCGGTAACACAAAAAGCCGGCAAGTGGAACCGCAGGGTTTTTCCTCATGACTCAGCCTATGCATGGAACATCGATAACTTCGGCCCGCTGTATATTCCCAAAGCCGGGGAAACTGTGGATATTAATGCTGAAAATATAGTGCTGTATGAGCGAATCATTGAAGCCTACGAGCATAATGAGCTGGAAGTACGCAACGGCCAGGTTTTCATCAACGGCAAACAAAGCGATACTTACACCTTTGAAATGGACTATTACTGGATGATGGGCGACAACCGCCATAATTCACTTGATTCAAGATTCTGGGGGTTTGTACCTATGGATCATATCGTGGGTAAAGCTTCTTTTGTATGGCTCTCGCTTGACTATAACAAACGCGGCCTGTTCAGCAAGATCAGGTTTAATAAGATGTTCCGTGTTGTAAAATAACAACCTTCGGAATTGATTAAAAAACTTTAGGTTTCCGGCAGCTTCACTGCCTGCTCCTTGACCTCATCCTCGGTGATATCCAAACGATCACGCACTTCCTTGTAAAGCTCGTGCTCTTTTGAATGGATATCCCCGTCAGCGAGCATTACCCTGTTCATCCAGGCCAGTGCCCTTACCTGCTCCTCATGTGTGCATTTACGGATAATGTCCAGTGTCTTGTTCAGTTGCTCTTCCTTAGTACCCAGATCAGACATGATAAAACGGTCAAAGTCTTTAGCTGTGATCTTCTCATGTTTACGCATGGCTTGCATGGTTTGCCATTCCGGATCATCCTTGTCGAATTCCTTTTCACCGTCAGCACCAGCCATTAACCAGTAAAGGTATAAAAGGGATGTTTTGTAGTTCAAATGTTCTTGCATATCTAAATGGATTGGAATTAAAATATGAGTTTTACATCTAAATATTATAAACGCAAGTGTTTGAATAAAAGTTCACAAAAAAACCATTATGTCTGCTGTCAGTAGTGAGTACGTATGAGGCTCTTCAGAGGTTTATATCAAACACTGAATGCTTTTTATCGAATTATTTGGATTTACTTCTGTGCTTTATTACACTCACTATGGAACTAATACCAAAATAATCAGTTATTCGCATAAAAAATGAAGCATTCAGGCAACAGCACCCGTGTATAAAAGGAGATGGGTTCTTTCATTTCAGGCAGGAATAATATCAGTTAATAACAGGCACACCAGGCTAAAATAAGGATTAAGGCAACAACTGAGGTTTCCGGCAACGAAATCGCATCCGAAGTTGCCGCCGGCAATATTTGTGAACCGGATGTGGCGGAACTTAACCTCATCATCCGCTATGCCGCCAAAAGCACAGGCGAGCACGGCAATCAGGAAATTTTTAGCACCTCCGGACAATACATATCTGAACAAAGCTTACATACAGGCGTTTCTTAATCTGAAAGACAAATATAATACCGTTTTACCGGGGATTTCAAAAACACCGGTCAGAAGCTGCTGACAAACCCTGCCCGGTAAGTGTTGATCGAAGTGGATGATTATCTCATTCTGATCATTAACGGTAAGAATAAAGCATTTTTTTGAGAAGCACCTGGCATTAACCAGTGAGGTATTTACTGAAACAGAATCAAACTATAATCATATGAAATCTAAACTAATAATCCTAAGTGTTTTGCTGGCGCTTGCCGGACAATCAATACAGGCTCAAAAGCTCTCCACGCTTCGCATGGTAACCGGTGCCGATGGTGGGTACTATGAGGCTATGGGGCGTGATCTTAAGGAAATATTCGAGCCTGTGAAACGAGTGAACGTGAGTGAGGACTGGGAGTATAATTATGATGATTCGGGAGAAGTTGTTGATAGCACACTGGAGAAAGACAGCACGGCAGCCTCCGCTCAGATATTTGAAATGTTCGTTTCGCGCGGCTCCTATGATAATTACCAGCGGCTAATAGCCAATGATTTCGACATGGGATTTGTACAGTACGACATCCTGCGTAATGAATTTATTAAAGAAATAGATGCCCGCTACAAGCGAACCGAGCAGATAAAGTTGCTTCTACCCATGGGCTATGAACAGATACACTTAATTGTGAGAAAGGATTCCGATATTGACACCATCGGAGACCTGAAGAATAAAAAAGTGGCCGTAGGTAATTCCCTGCAGGGCACTCATTACACTGCAGGGATTTTACAGGATGCCCTTGGCATTGAATGGATTCCCCGGCCCATTGACCTGGAGCACTCCATCAAATCATTTGTAAATAACCGCCTGGATGCTATAATTTTTGTGGGTGCTGCTCCTGTTGATATTTTCGCTATGTTTCAAAGGTATCATATCGCAGATCAGGTTAAAATGCTTTCCATACCGGAAAATGAAAAGCTCAGCAAATTTTATGGTGAACGTACGGTTATTCCGGCGTCGGCCTATGAATGGCTCGACAGGGATATCCACACCTATAGTGTAAGCACAGTGCTGGTAACCTCAGGAGATTTCAGTATCAGCGAAACTGAAATGCTCAACCTCTTCATGAAAACATTGAGTACCAATCTGAAAACACTAAAAAACGAGGACAAATATCACCCGGGCTGGAAGGAAGTAAGCTTTAAGGAAGACCCTCAAATCCTGTGGGACTACCACGAGGTGGCAAAAAAATACATCAAAAAAGAATAGGAGATTTGCTTCCGCAGGTGAAGTATAAAAAAAAAGCTGCCCATACAGCTAAAGACCGGCCGTTCAATGTCAGTCTTTTGTATTTTTTAGTAAACTGTAATCGAGATTTTTTTTAGAAAAAAGTGCAAAAAAGTTTGCAGGAATGAAAAACTGTATTATTTTTGCAATCGCTTTGATAAAGCAACGTTCGTTAAAAATCTGGTCTGGTAGTTCAGTTGGTTAGAATGCCGGCCTGTCACGCCGGAGGTCGCGAGTTCGAGTCTCGTCCAGACCGCAGATATAAAAGCCCGCAGGAATCCTGCGGGCTTTTTTCATTTATTGGTTCTTGAATGCATGTCTGCTTGATTATCCTAAAAACAGTTATTGGATATTAACAGGAAATGGGAAAGTAGCCTGTCGCGCATAAAAATGATCCCGTAATTACACACTGATCTTCCAGTATTGATCTCGATCAGCTTTGCTAAGCTCACAAAAAACCAGATCTTATAATAAAATTTCACTCCAATTAAAATTAGCAGTAAATCCTGACACAATATTATTACTTTTATCAGTTATCTAATTCAATATCTACCATTTTACTATTTTGAAAAATTGCAATTATTCAGGATGACGGCATATGTCTCAATATGATATTCATTCCAGGGTAAAGCATTATTTCCCAAAATAATACAAGGATCCCATTTTTAGCAATCTCATGTTTTGCTCATACCTTACTCATACCTCACTCGTACCATTCTCAAGTAAAATTCTTGTCTGCCGGCAGCGGATTTGGAGAAAGCACGAACAAGGTATGAGGAAAACATGAAGATATCTTTTCCCAAAAACACAAAGAACAAAGATCAAAGAAGAAACCGAAAGCATCATATCTATTGGTTCTGTATTTTTCACGCCTATCGTTCAGGTGCCTGTATCCTCTCATGACCAGCCAAGCTGACTGTGACCCAGAGATACAAAAAATGAAATTATTATTCCAGCAAAAAAGAATAAAAAAAATTGCCCGATAAAAACCAATCGTTATTTTTGTTAAGGATATTTCAAGTCGCCATTGTCACTCAGCAGATCGCTCCACTGTAATTGAGGGAGCGGAGCTTTGTCAGTAACTAAAAGACTGTAATTTGATTACAACACGTACAATCATAGTATGCAAACAAAATATGCTTAAATAAACAGATATGAAAAAGTCAGAAAGCGTCCAGAAAAAAATTGAAACTGTATTTAGGCAACAGGTAAAGAATGATGAAAAAGTAAAAAATGCTTACCTGCTTGTTCAATCTGCCAAACTGGGAATTGACATAAACATAGCCGAAGGCCAGACAGGTGAAATGCAGGCAAACCCTAAGCAGGCCAACCATTTGGCCTCAGTTGGCAAATTGTTTACAGCCACTGCTGTAAGTATGCTGCATGATCAAGGTTTGCTGGCGTTTAATGACAAAATAAAAGACTATCTGGATGCTGACCTGATGCGCAATTTACATGTTTATAAGGGTAAAGATTATTCCGGTGATATCAGCATCAAGCATTTATTAAAACAAACATCCGGCTTGAATGATGTATTTTTTCCCTTATTGAAAAAAATGACGAATGACCCTGCACTTGAAATGACGGTGAGAGAGGCTCTGGAATGGGGAAAAGCGAATCAAAAACCTGTTGCCAGGCCTGGCCAAAAGCATGTTTATAATGACACAAATTATTACCTGCTGGGGTTGATCATAGAAACCATCACTAAAAAACCTTTTCACGAAGCAGTTCATGAAATGATCCTTGAGCCGTTAGGTATGGATAATTCCTATATAAACGGTTATTCGGAACCAAAGAACAAACCCCGGTTTCCACCGGCGCACATCTATCTATCCAACATCAATTTTATAGAGGATAAAAGAATAGCAAAGATTGACTACGCAGGAGGTGGTGTGGTGGCTCCTCTGAGCGAATTCCTCATATTTATGAAAGCATTGGCAAATGGTAAACTGGTAAAGGAATCCACCTTAAATCAAATGATTAATGACGATGTAAAAATGGGATTCCCGGTTTTAGGTTTTGACTATGGTTATTCAATATGGAAGCCCAGAGCCATACCGGTATTGATGCCCGAAAAGTTTTTTTGCTGGGGCTGCGTGGGTGTTACCGGAGCTTTTTTGTTTTACCACCCGCGAACTGAAGCTTATGTTGCAGGTACATTTAATGACCAATCCTACACCTCTAAAGCATTGAGATTTATGCTCATGAAAGTGATTAAACCATTACTGGATGTTAACTAAATCCATGAGTAACAAAACAGCATTAAAAGGACATTTATAGAAAAAACTGTAAATAAACTCAGATTTATTTTACATTAATATTTATCTAAAACATTATATTTTATGAAAAAACAAGCACTTACAGCAGTATTTCTTTTATCATTGATCATTTCAATGAGTTCCTGCAGCAAGGATGACGACTGCGTGGAATCGACATGGTATGAAGACAGCGACAACGATGGATTTGGTAATCCTGAAGTGACAAAATTATCCTGTGATCAGCCTGCAAATTTTGTGGCAAACTCCAGTGATGTTGATGATACTGATCCCAATCTAAATCCGAATACGGTATGGCAGGGACCAAAAATCACATTCACAAAAGAGAATTATGCCGACTGGACCCAGGAAGCGAATCAGGACAGAATAACTGATAATGTCTGGATTACACGGAAGGACAAAAAAGGTATATTCAATATCGTTACTGAAACTTCATATTCTGATTTTGTGTCCCCTGCTGATACGGAGTGGGCAATTGGCACCACAGCTGAAATATCAGATTTAACTTTTCTGAGCTGGGAAGATGCCAGCGGAAGTGAACCTCCGGCTTTAGTTAATCAGGATATGGTTGTTCATTTGATCAAAGACAATCTTTACCTGGATATCAAATTCACTTCCTGGCAATCCGGTGGGCAGGGAGGCGGGTTTTCCTATGAGCGCTCAACAAAAAATTGATGCTAATATTTGAGGTAATTACCTCCTGAAAAAGCAGCAGTATAATTTGGATTTGCTCTATTTTTGTACCAAAACATACAAAAAATGAAAGAGTACATTATTTTCAGCGGGTTATTTTTTATCATACACCTGGCCTGTTATATTGTGGCGGGGGTGATTGACCTTCAATTAGCAAAAAAGATATATGCCGGCAAAAACCGCCTGTTTAAATCCTTTTTCCGGGATATGGATATTGAAACAGAGAGGCTCCGCATTGGCAGATTACTTCTTCCTTCACAGTTCGCCAGAGCTATATTAATGTCATTGGTGCTTTATCCCATACTGCCATTTATTAAAGAACTAACATTTGGAGTACAGTTTATTTTTATGGGATCACTGATGTTTGTATATGCCGATTTTGCCAGTGCCATTCCATTTTCCAATACGATTGAAGGTATTGTTTATCTGAAAAAGCAATACGTTGAAAGAAAAGTTTTCTGGACTATCCAGTTTGAAGCAATAATGTACAGCCTGTTATTTGGATTATTATCCGCCTGGCTTCTTATTTAGCTGTGGAGTTCTAAAGCATTGAAAATATAGCACCATGGTAAATTTTTCAGAAAGATATAAAACTCTCACGGATATTGAATTAGTAAGGGTGGTTAAAAATCAGGCTGACTACCAGGCTGAGGCCGTTGAAGCAGCGAAACGTGAAATCATTCGCCGCAATCTCACTGAACAGGAGTTGGAAAAAGCGTCAGATGAACTGGAAGCCCGGCAACAGGAAAAACAAATGCAGTATGAGCAAAGGTCTGAATATGGTGAAAAGCTAAAAAGCTTTGGTAATTCGGTCCTGGAAGTCATCATTCCATTCCGGAAATCAGCACCTACAGCAGAAAGATTGAAGCATCTGATTACAATAGTATTTGGATTAATAGCTGCCATACAAATCTTCAGCCAGTCAGGAATGATCTCATACATCTTAACTGACGATATACGCTACTGGGATATCAGTACTGCCGGCTACCTTTTGTCGTTGCTATTGCTTCCCACCGCTGTAATACTGTTCGCCTTAAGAAAAAAATCCGGCTGGATATTACTTACAGCATATCTTACCTGGTCATGTATAAGCTCATTTGGTTTGATGGTCATGTTATGGTATATACAGCCATCCGGTGTAACTGCACCTGACGGGCTGCTGCCTGCCACCTCTCTCCTAACCCAAATTATCATCATACTGATTTACGGCGGTACAGTTTGGCTATTGAACAAAAAAATACTCACAGAATATTTTAATATAAGCCGGAAAACTGCTGTAATCACCATCGTGGTCACAGGAATTCCAGCCATTCTTTTTATAGCATCTTTCCTGATCACCTGAAAACTATAACATACAACCTCAGAACATGATAAAAAGGAAAAAAAGATCAAAATGGCAGCAGTTTCTAAATGGTTTATATAAAATCATTCAGTTATACTTCTTCCCTGTTTTAGGTACTCCCAATAACAGCAGGAACCGAAACACCATTTTCGACAAACACAAAAAATTCAGGCAACGGTATTAGGCAATACCGTTTAAAACATGATATCCGGAAATAACAATTTGCCCCTTAATTGAATTGATTACCTTAACAACAAAAACTGTTGGATGGTAATAAAGAGAACTAACCGGGGATGGTTTTAAAAAACTCCGCCAGCTTCCCTCCTTCGAGAAGAGGCGTCTTGAAAATAGCACGATTAAAGAAAAAGTGCAAGACAAAATAATAATTATGAATCTGAGGGTAATGAATAATATTGTACGTTTGTATTTGCAAGGATAAGATGGACACAAACCCTGCAAATACGCATGAATATATCAGTATAAGAACGGTTTTACCTTTCTTATAAATGAGTTGTGGCCAATTAAAAAAAATGAGACCTTCTTCAAATCAACTATTGATCGTTAGCTTTCTTATAAGCATAATTACCCTCACGGTTCTTGTTTATCATCGTGAACTTAAATTGAACGACATTCATCATGACATCCTATTTTCATTCTTTCTTATTTCTTTGATTATTAGTAGTTATGGACTGTTCGCCGGAATTAAAAAAAGAAGGACAAACAGAAGGCAATGGGTAGGCATAGTGGGTAATTTGCTTTTAATAATTCCTCTTGCGATTCTTTCGTTTAAATACTTGAGATACCTCACCCAAAAACCGGATTTCGAGATTTTTAAACTTGAGAAGTTTAATTATAACAAGGCAAGTATTAATGATGGCGATAAGATAAAAATCCTATCAATCTCTGATGGTAAAGATTGTACAAAAGATGAAACCTACTACTATTCTGTTATTGGAGTAGTACAGAGAAATAAAGACACCGTGAGAATCCTGACTCCTTGCCAGGTTCTTTCACAAAACTTTACAGATGCGACATTTAATTCTCCTGACCAATCTAAGGACAGTATTATGAATGTCGTTGGATACGAGATAAAGGGTGAAAAATATGTCATTATTAATCAGGACTTACCTTACCAAAAAATTGACTTTAATGTAGCTATTGGAAGTCTCTCATTTAAAGACGACAAAAATGAAATTTTAAAAGAGGAATTAAAATATAAAAACATTGACACAAATTTACTGGAAGCACCTAAGCATGAGATCAAGTAGAAAACTGGCCACAATTTTATTCGGGTTTAGATCGATTTTTGGGCTTATTTCGGCTCTTTACATCATTTCTGCAGCTGTTTTTGCAAAATCGTTGGATGAGCCAATTTTTTCTGTTACCTTTACACAACAAACCGAAAAAGTACAAAACAGTAACGTATAGCAGTGGTTTTTAGACGGACTGACGTTACCCCTATGCGGAAAAATTCCACCGTCAAAGCAACTAATTTTTTTTGCATAAAAGTAAATTTATATTTACCTTTGTGTTAGTTCAAATAGATAAACTGACATTTTAATGAAATGTTCAGAATTGTATAGACTTTTGACTAAAGATGGATGGTATGCAGTATCTCAAAAAGGGTCACATGTGAAAATGAGACATGATTTAAAACCTGGATTGATAATTTTTCCAGATCATGGATCACAGGAAGTTGGTAAGGGATTGGAGAAAAAGATACTTAAAGACGCAGGAATTAACAAAAAAAGTTAGTGACTATGAAAAAACTAAAAGAGAAAATAAAATTAATCGTCGAAAAGACAGATACTGGATTCTCCTGTTATTCTGAAGATTATCCAATATTTACGACAGGAAAAACAATTCCGGATTTGATGGCGAATTCATTTGAATCTGCGACTCTGTATTTCGAAGACGAGGGGATTGAAGTTAAACATTCTGACCTTCAATTTGAGGTAGATTTTCAGCAATTCTTTCAATATTACAAGGTGATAAACTCAAAATACCTGGCAAAAAAGATTGGCATGAATCCAACCTTGTTGAGTCAGTACGTGCAAGGACATAAAAAACCTTCGGAAAACCAGACTGAAAAGATTTTATATGGAATTCATCAAATTGGTCAGGAATTATCAGAAATGAATTTGATTTTCAGAAAATAAAGCACAGGCGGCAACAGCGATTCATAAAGCAAAGGCAATGAGAACGTTTTTATACGTTCTGGATTATATATTAACACCGCCAAGTAAGGCCTTCGCTTCATAACAGCGTACGTAGCCACACATTAAAAGGAAAACATGAGACTGATAATTACCTTTTCATTCGTTCTTTTCACATTGACCACTTTTGGTCAGACGAGGGTTCTTGACAAAGGAAGTGGAGATTACCGAAAATTGGGAAAGGCGGTAACTGTTCTTGAATTAATAGAGCAAGGAAAAGCTCAAGCCGTGTACTCTCACCTGCCAAACAGCATAACTGTTGACACTATGGAATTTGAAAAAATCATTCACCAGGTTACAGAAATTTATCATCATGAAGAAGGCTCAACACCGTCAGCTTTTATCAATGACAAATCTTCTTCTCTTTGGTACGAAAGAACTTATTTCACGCGAACAGAGACTGGAATTGAATATCAAATCCAAATATATCTAGAACTGATAGAAAATAATGGATCAGTAATGATCTCTAAAATTGAGTTTAGAGAGAAAGATGAGATTAAACCAGGGACAAAAGAAATTGAACAACTGGGCAGAGTGGATGAAAATAATCCTCCACCCCCTCCAGCTCCACCAGGAATGAGATAGAAAAAACGTGTGCCCAATATCCAGGAATATGAGCGGCAGGCTCCCTTTTAGTTATCGGGAGCTCAGCGAGTATTAGATAGCCATCGGAATCCGGCAAGCCGATATTACGACCCTTCCCTATGTTATATTTTCCAACGTTTTTGGATATATTATGAGGATTTATTTTGAGCGAAAGAGCAGAAATTCAAATAGAAATCCGGGTATTTCGTTTCCGGCCTCTTTTCTTTTCTTCTGCCAAAACCATAGGATCAAACATGATTTTCTATTACCTTTACAAAGCAAACTGAAAAAATACAAAATAGTAACTTTTAGCGGGGTTTTTTAGACGGACTGACGTTATAGCCAATTGAAAAATTTCGATCAGAAAAAAGCAATAAAAAACTACTTTAAATGTTCCATTATTAGTTAACTTTGTTAAATGGACAGAAATCGACAACTTATTTATTTCAAGAACTATTTTTGGAGATTCTTCAACAAGCAACCTGAAAATGTAAAAGATAAAATTGATTACGTTCTTTACCTTGTGACTTATGCGGAACGGATACCAAAAAAGTTCTTTGATAATTTAAAAGGATATGACGGCTGATTTGAAATCAGGATTGAATTTGAGAGCAATATTTATAGAATCTTTTGCTGTTTCGACCAGGGAAATATAGTTGTCCTTTTCAACGGGTTTCAAAAAAAGACCCAAAAGACTCCAAAAAAGGAAATTGAAAAAGCAATGCGGATCAAGAACGAATACTTTGAATTAAAAATCAAAGGAGAAAATAAATGAAAAACATAACAACATTTGATGAGCATCTTGACCAAAGATACGGCAAGAAAGGAACTGAAAAAAGGACTGAATTTGAAATTAAGGCTAAAGCTTTTGCAATTGGGGAAATCCTTAGAGATGCAAGGAAGCAAGCAAACATGACACAGGAAGAACTTGCAAAAAAAACAGGAACAAGAAAAAGTTTTATATCCCGAATTGAAAATGGTCATAGCGACATTCAATTATCAACCCTTTACAGACTTGTTGAAATTGGATTTGGAAAAAGTTTAAACCTGACTATCAGATAAGAATCAACTGGATATAACAGCAGCTCAATTATAACTTTCAAGCACAAGAAAGATTTGAAGGACAATCTCTACTAATGGAATGCCTGGAAGAAATTCCTTTTAGCTATTCGACCAAAGACAAAGGACCTTTCATGGAAGCTGTGAATCACCTGGATAGCATTGAACTCGTATTAGTAACTACAAAAAGATGAAAAGACCCGACCTACGCATTTTACTACTTCCAGAAATTCGTGGCGGTTCATGGAGAAAGCGCTTATTTGGTTTCACCAGAAGTATTTCACAATGAAACCAGTAAGCATTCCTCGCTATTTCTCAATTACAAAAAGAAGACACACTTCTTCTATCGAGCTGATTGTTTCAGACAAAATTTGAAAGAACATGAAGAACTAAGTTAGATTCTAAAAAAGGAATAAAAACGGCTACCAATAAATTAAGATTTAAGCAGCGCGCATTACCTGCAAGTAGTTCCCGATCTGCCCTCGTTTTACGGGCTTGACTTAAATCCAATCCCCTGGCTATATTTTGCGATTTATTGTAGTTTTTGGGAAGCATCCGTACCTTTTTGCTTTCAAAACATTATCCTGTTATTTTAAAAAAACATTCCTTTGTAAATAACTCTCCATAAGTAGAAACGAATGCGATAATTTTGAGAGACTCCTTAGTATAATGAAGGTAATGTATTATATCAGAACATTTACTTGTTTTAATATGAAACATTTTGTATTTTTGTATGGAAAACGATATAAAAATGGATACGATAAATCAAAAAGAGTTGGGAAATAGAATATCTGAACTTCGGAAGATAAAGGGATATTCTCAATATGAGCTTGCTAAATTGGTGGAAATTTCAAGACCATCTTTAACTCAGATTGAATTAGGTAATAGAAATGTATCCGTAATCGAACTTAAAAAGATTGCAGATCATCTCTCCATTTCAATTGATAAATTATTATCACATGATTTTGAAACTGAGGATATAATTTTTGCTTCCTCTGATTCTCCAGATAGCCAGGAATTAAGAATATCAACACCCAAATTAAATGTCGATAAGTTTAAAGAAATATTGCTATACATTCTTGAGAAATGTGCAGGCAAACCAAACATAGGAGAAACACTATTATACAAACTATTATATTTTTCTGATTTTAATTATTATGAGATATTCGAAGAGCATTTAACAGGTGCAGAGTACAGGAAACTTCCTTTTGGTCCTGTACCCCAGGGGATTGATTCTATTATAAAACAGATGATTACAAATAAAATGATAAAAAGGCTTAAAACAGAATATCACGGTTATCCACAAACAAGATATATTCCTTTAATAAAACCAAATTTGAAGCGCCTGAAGGCAAGTGAAAAAGATATTATTGACAAAGTGATTGAGCAGTTTTCAGACTGGTCTGCATCAGCAATTAGTGATTATTCTCATAAAGATATGCCCTGGTTAGCATCAAAAGATGGAGATGTTATTGACTATGAGCTGGCATTTTACAGAGAGCATCCATATTCAGCCAGAACTTACAATGACGATATTTCTGAGCGATGAACATTGAGGAATTAGATGAATATAAGAAGGATTTAAAGAAACTTTCCAGGAAATACAGGACAATAGCTGAAGATATAGAAGTTGTTAAGAAGGTTCTGTTTGTAAATCCCAATGAAAGACCTCCTTTTAGTTTTAGGATTGATAACCTGGGAATAGAAACGTGTGTAATTAAAGTAAAAAAAATTGCAAGTAAGTCTTTTAAAGGAAAAGGTGTGAATTCTGGATTTCGATTGGTCTATGCTCACTTTGAAAATGTGAATAAAATTGTTTTAGTTGAGTTATATCACAAATCTAAAAAGGAGATTGAAGATAAGGATAGAATTATTAATAATTTTAAGTAAAGGAGTATTTATCAAGTGCATATAGTAACGTTTAGCGGTGATTTTTAGATGGACTGTCCCGAAAATTTGGAGAGACTGCATTGTGCGTTAATTGAGCGAAAAAGAAAAAAACACTTGACATATACGGACTAAAAATGAATATTTGTACGTATTAATAACCCAAAAGCTTATTTTTGAAAAGAAAACATCATATAGGCCAATTATTTGAGGTTAAATAAATTCAATGGTAACTGGAAAAATGATCTGCATATTCATTCTGTTTATCAAATAAGACTAACAAAGTGAGAACAAATTGCAGCTGTAATATTTTCGGTGACTAAAACTTATACGTAAATAATACAGTTTTGAAGATATTAACCAGTCTGCTTATGAAAACAACAATTTTTGCATTCATTCTTCTACTTCATTCTCTCGTGTTTTATGGCCAAAACAGGGTTTATAACATTAAAGACACTACCAATGAAGGCCTTACCATGAGCGACCTTGACAGCATATATAAAAATGGTCTATCGGCGAATGATTCTACAAATCCTGTGTTCTCTCATGAGGCTTTTGATTCGATAGTAAAGCCGGAAAGACAGAAACTTCTGCGAAACCTCCGCGCTCATTTTGACGATAATGGGTTTAACTGGCAACCTGCATTAATGATCTGGACGCGTATGTACGTGGATGAAAATGGCAGGATCGACTATCTTCTTTACCATTTTATAACTCCCATTAACAGCATAAAAGAAGCAGAATTTCGAAAAACAGTCAACAAATTTCTAATGGAAAACAAGTTAAACATTTCAGCTCCGGTAAAATTTTCCATCTGTGGCAGAGTGGTATTTAAAGAATGATGAACTGGCCCATAGAACGGAAAAATGACAAAATTCCAATAATTCTTAAATTTGTAAGATTCGTTTATATACTCGACAATGAAGGGAAAAAAATTGCGCTGTGGGAGCCAAATGATCCTGAATATGAAAAATTGGTTGAAGGCAGAACGAAATAAATTAACAGCACCCAATAAATAGGGTCTGCTGAAAAACACATGTGAAATAAAATAATAATTTACCCCAGTTGAGAAAGTTTATCATTCCTCCGGTTTTTGTGGCACTATCAGTCCTGCTGATGGTGGGCTTTTACTTTGCACTTCCAGCCTTTCAGATATTGCCTTTCCCTTTAAATCTGTCAGGCATTCCCATAAGTATTGCAGGTTTTATAATTATGGGGAAATCCAGGGATTTATTCAAAAAACATCAAACCACTCTTGATATAAAACCTTCAACTTACCTGATTCGGGAAGGCATTTTCGCCAAATCAAGAAACCCCATGTATCTGGGCATGTTCCTGTTGCTGCTGGGACTGGGCTTTTGTTTTGGTAATCTGTTTTCTCTGATCACACCTCTGTTGTTTATTTTACTCATGCATTTTATATTTGTGCTGAAGGAAGAAAAAATGATGGAGCAGGAATTCCGGCAGGAATACCAGGAATATAAGGTAAAAGTAAAAAGATGGATTTGAATGATTATTAAGGACAGTGTGGACGGCCTGAGCAGGGAGATAGAAAATGGCAGGCTCCTGAAAAGACCAGGTTTTGTTGTCCGGCGGATGATTCACCTTTGTTTTCAATAGTTCACATGAATATTGAAGCGGTAGATCACAGTGTAAGCTGCAAAAAAATGCCGCAACAGATATTCCGGTGTCTTTGACGGTAAGCATTGATTCTGACAGACTACAATCAAAAGCAATAAATAAAAAGCTTAATATTATGGAGACCGTGGAAAAACTTGAAAGGCGCAGCACGCACGTTCATCAGGTAGGTATTGAGGCACCTGCTGCAAAAGTATGGGATTTCCTGCTTAATATTGAACATAATTATACGCGGTGGCATCCCTCGGATCATGTACTTTTTAAATGGACCGGAGGTGAACCAATGGCGAAAGGTTCAACCTTTTATGCCGAACAAATGATGATGAACAATAAGGTGAAATACAAAGGAATGATAACCGAAAGCCTACCGGGCAGAAAAATTAGCATGAAATTTTCATTTCCACTTTCACTGATCACAGAAAAAATAGAAATGATCATTGAGGATCATGGCAAATACTCTACCTTCAAGCATATCACCCATCTAAAATTTCTTTTCTTATCACGCACGATTTTCAGAAAAAGAAACTTGCGAATGCTTAGCGATATGGACCTTCATGTAAAAACCGAAGCAGAAAACATGAAACAGTTGCTGGATGAGCATTAAGCATTAGTAGTATCATGATGATTATTTTTTTCAGACCGGCTTAAGATTAGTGGTGTTAATTATACCATAACAGTCTGTTTTACCGCTTAATAAACATCCCGTTCATTATTTGTCTTATTTAGTAAATCTGTCAGCTAAAGGAAATATGACTGATCCAGGAGACAAACAAATAATGGAATACTTCCAAAAGCTGGAGAATGCTAAATCAAATGATTTTTTTGATGAAATAAATTGAGGCAAATAAACCAGAGATTATTACAAATAATTATAATATATGGAAGTAGCAATTCAAAACCTACCTCACTAACTCAATCAGATGGATATAAATCTTTTATTAAGAAGATTGAAAGCTACAATTATAATAATAACTGTAGCAAATTGGCCACTTATCCTATAGCAACAAAAAGGTTCCCGAAAGAATTAAACCTACAACAATCCCCTGTTTTTAATTTCCAGGTATTTATTGATGCTGTTCACTGTCAGGTCTTCCGGGCGTGTTACCAGGTGGTGGATTCCATAACGCCCCAGTTCCTTTAGTGCCTGATTCTTTTCAAACATAAAACTTTCCGCTATGGTACGTGTGTAAATCTGTTCGAGATTTTTAGCTTCCTGCTTCGTGATATCCGTTAGGGTGGTGTTTTCAAATGCCACTACCAGCACCAAATGCCTTGAGGCAAGATGCTTCAGGTAACCGGCCTGCCGCTCGATACCATAGCGGCTCATGTAGTTGGTGAAAATTATCAGCAGGCTGCGGGTGCTTATCCGGTTACGGATCATATTCAGCACACCTTCCAGGCTGGACTCCCTGAAATCCGTTTTTTGATTATACAGGCTTTCCATTAAAAGCTTAAACTGGTTATGTCTTGATTCGGCAGGCAAAAACTGGTGCAGCTTATTGGTATAGCTGAGCATACCAAAGCGGTCTTTGTTTTTCAGTGCCACCCTTCCCAGTGCCAGGCTGGCATTAATAGCGTAATCCAGATAGGTCATACCTTTAAAGGCCATTTCCATGCTGCGGCCCATATCAATCAGGCTATAGATATTCTGTGCTCTCTCTTGCTGATAATAATTGGCCATCAGGGCATTCTTCCTGGCCGTAGCTTTCCAGTTAATATGACGCGGCTCATCGCCAGGCACATAGTTTTTGATATGCTCAAATTCTACATTATGTCCCGCCTGCCTGATCCTTTTATTACCATATGGGCTCTTAAGCGAAGCAAAAGAATAAAAATCAATGTTTTTAATCTGCTGAAAAGATGGATAGACCTTGACGGTGCTGTGCTGCTTAAATTCAAATCTGCGTTCCACCAAACCCCACAGGGCGCGGGCAAAAACATTTATATTGCCGAAAGTGAATTCACCCCGCTTCACCGGAATCAGGTGGTATTTCTCCTCCATTAAAGATCCGGCCCCTATTTTTTTCACCAGTGAAAAATCCCTGATCTGAAAAACAACAGGAATCTCATCGATCACCGTAACATCAACAGCAAAGGAATAATTATTTATAATACTGATAGATACCGGGTTTTCATCACCGTTGGAGAACATTTCAGCCAGTTCCCGCTTTGCTGAAACTCCGTGTTTATTGCCATATAACATAATAATTTCCAGCATAATTATTATAGCAAAAGTCATCAGTATTATATTGGCCGGGACTATCAGCCACACTATCCAGGTTCCCGCCACGTATAAGGCACTAATGGCCAAAAGAGCAATAAAAAAGCGTTTATTTAAAAACAACGACCTGATAAACTTCATTACCGCGGGATTTTGATGTCGGCTATAATTTGTTCGATTATTTCCCTGGGGGTAATGCCTTCCATTTCCCTGTCGGGACTGAGAATAATACGGTGCAGCATCACGTAGGGAGCTACAAGCTGCACATCATCCGGGATGACAAAATCTCTGCCGTTGAGGGCGGCATTTGCCCGGGCTGCAGAGAGTATTCCCAGCGAAGCCCTGGGTGAAGCACCCAGGAACAGGTCAGGATTATTGCGTGTAGCATGCACTATTTCCACGATATAATTCCTGATCTCTTTTTCCACGCGGATGTCCTGCAGAATCCTCCGGCTTTCCGCCAGCTCCTCACGAGTTACTACCGCCTCAATATGCTCTTCCGTGAGCCTGGATTCATCCTCCTGGAAGTGCTCAAGAATCAGGTTTTCTTCTTGCTTATCAGGATAATCCACGATGATCTTAAACAAAAAACGGTCGAGCTGGGCTTCCGGAAGGCGGTAAGTTCCTTCCAGGTCCACCGGATTTTGGGTAGCGATGACCAGGAAAGGCGGATCGAGCTTATAGGTTTTGCCGTCAGCAGTTATCTGGCGCTCCTCCATTACTTCAAACAGCGCAGCCTGTGTTTTGGCAGGCGCACGGTTCACTTCGTCCACCAGCACGATGTTGGAAAACAAAGGTCCTTTATAAAACTCAAAGGTTGCTTTCTGTGCATTATAAACTGATGTGCCGGTGAGATCCGATGGCAAGAGATCAGGAGTGAACTGCACCCGCTTAAAATCAGCTTTGATAGTACGGGCCATCAGCCGCGCTGTTAGAGTCTTGGCGATACCGGGCACCCCTTCCAGCAGCACATGCCCATCTGACATTAAGGCAATCAGCAGCAATTCAATCATCTGATCCTGTCCAACGATTACTTTCTTTATTTCCTGACGAAGCGCGCCGGCCTTTTGGCTGAATGGCTCCAGGTCTATCCTGTTTTCAAAGATTCCCTCTGTATTTTCTTCACTCATATTAATGGCTTTTCTGTTTCTGTTTTAAACGATTCGATATCTTTATCCATAGCGATTAACCGGCCTGCTGTGATTTTACCGCTCTGCTGAACCGAGTTTATCCCGGCAAATAATGCTTTTAGCTTTTTAAGATCGTATTTGCTTTTCTTACTTATCAATATGGCATCATTTTCTGAAAAATCCATGGTTCTCAGATAAAATCTGTCTTTCAAAAATGCTTTAAAATGCCGGATTTTTTTCATGGCTACAGCCTTATGATGACCGTCGTGCAAATATAAGCGTGTGACACTTTTCACATAAAGCAGTGCATTTTCAGGTGGCTTGCCAGCCACAGGAATGGCCCGTTGCCGGCGCTTGATATTGAACAACAGGTAGAGCAGCGCTGTAAAGATGAGCAAATACCAGGCAATACGCAGTGTTTTTACGGAAAGCACATAACGCAACGGATTAGCTGTAGCATTGGAGATTAGCATACTTTCATCCATCCACACCACCTCTTCGGCAGGCAAAGCAGTTAGTACTTGCTCTGCATATGCGCGGGTATCATCCCTCAGAATATGATAATTGCTGAATGCCAGCGGTGAGGAATGCAGGAAAATGCTTCCTTTTCCGTGTGTTACCCGTAGATAGTTCGGCAGGTTGTTGCCTGTGGTGCCCAGGATATCAATCTGACCTGTATCTACACTTAGGAGAAAATAAGTTTCTGAAGTAAATTGTACCCGGATTTCTGATTCAGCTTCCGGATACTCCTTCAGCCTAAGCTTCAGTTTCTGGTCTTTCTTCTTTCCTGAGTAGTTATATATTGCTTCTATGCCAAGTGTATCCATGAGAAGGTGTCCAAAGCTAAAAGCCGACAGGAAAATGGTATTCCCCTCCTCCACATGCGCGAGCATATACTCGAGAGATTCACGCGAAGGATTAATACCCGGCCTTATCTTCACCACATTAAAGGTATCCAGCGGGGTGTTTAAATAAAAATCGTAGAACGACTGATCAGTGGCCTTCACATTATCCTGTCCAAAAAGATCAGACATTGATCGATGCATCACCCAGGTTCCGTAAGGTGTTTTTTCCTCAGCCGACAGATTAGCTTCCCAGCTAATTTCTTCCGGTAGATACAACTTTAGTAATATCAGTAGAAAAACCGCTATTCCAAAGATAATGATATATTTACGGGATATTTGCATCTGTCTGTTTTTGATTTCAGCGGTCAGTTAGCCTGCCCCACAAACGGCGGGGGAGCTCGCACGGCTAACTCTCTCTCACTGTTATAGCTTCATAATCTATTAATAATTATTCTTGTCAATTTAATTTTTCCTGTCAAACGTGATCCTTTCCTCAAGTTTGCTGAAGTGATCTGATATACGGTTGTAAATCGTTTTATCAATCTGGAATTCACCGTACCAGACGTATTCAAAATCGCGGTAAACTCTTTTGAAATCACTTTTCACGGCAGCATGTTTTATTTCAAAATAGTAATCTATGTTACGCTTGTGAGGCTTCCAGGCAATATAGCCTCCTTTGGACAATTTCTGAAGTATCTTCCTGAAATGATACCTCACAGCAAGATTGTAATGCCCATTCGCAACAGCTTCTTTCCAAAGATCATCATAGTTGATTTGGTGAAGCTGCTGTTTATTGTACAGTGGTTCCCACACCGAATCCTTCCTCCGGCTTCTGAAAAACAGCTTTCTGAAGGAAAGATTCGTGATATTAAAAATTATTAACAGCAGGACGAAGAATATCAACAGGTAAAGAATAACCTCCAAAATTACGGCCAGTGCATCCCCTCCACCATATCCGTCAACCAGGTTTATTAAAAAGCTCATAAGCGCTTCCAGCCATGTTTGATCAGGATTACTGTCGGCATGCACATAGGCAAAGTCTCTATGCTGAAGATATTCTTCGATTTTCTCATCTGAAAAGCCCCTCGTGCTATCCTGCACCTGCCGGGCACCTGATAATACCGGAATTAAAAATAATATTGATATTAGAATCTTTATTTTCATTGGGTTTCTGTACTTCCCATCAGTTCTATTTCCTCTTCTATTCCTTTACCTTCTTTATCTTCCACTATGGAGAAGTATCGCAATGCTATGCCCACGATGGGAAGCATTTGGGCAATTAAGGTAACAAAATATTCAATCGTATTCGATATTACGAGCTTAGTTGTTGATATATTGTATATCACTGTTGGATCCAGTGTAAAGAGTTTGTCCAATCCTAAAGCTAAGCCAACCGGCAACATTACTCCAAGAACAATGATCCCCTGAAGAATCGTCAATAGGAGCACAAGACCAAATGTACCCCACCAGTAGCCTTTCATTAATTTGTGTGAACGTGAAATCGCTTCAAAAACTTCTTTGCGCTCCATAACAACTACAATAAAAGTAAGGCTAAGCGCTATTATGGCATAGATACCGGGAAACACAAGCAAAACGATTCCCACACCTACAATTAAACCTACAATAATACCAGCCAAAATGTAAGGCCCGATATATTTCAAAATAAGTTTTTTTATTTCTGATATGGAAATACGGCTACTATCCTGATCATACTCCAGATAAAGCCGAAGATAGCAGTAAATAGCCAGCGTAGCTACAAGTGTGGCAATTACATTAAACAAGCTGCTAAGGCTATTATAAATGTTGAAGTTTTCAGTAAAAAAACCTGTGCCTGTGGATGCACCGGCAGCCAAAAAAGCGATAGAAATCAGGTACCAGGGACCTGCAAAATAAAGAATTGCTTTAAACAGATTTTTAAAATTTAACCTGATAAATTCAAAGGTGGCACTGATCGTTTCACCTACATCACGTACTTTGCGCAAAGGGATTGCCTTCTTTTGATCTTCCATGGGTTTGTTTGTTTTTAATTTTTATAGGATAAATAATGTAATAATACAGAATAAAAGCAACTGAAGCCAGGATGATGATCAGGTTAAGCAACTGGGACTGTTGATAATGCCTGGTAATAAAACTTTCAATGAAAGAGGCCAGAATAAAGAAAGGCATTAGCCCGGCAACGAGGATTGCTCCTTCCCTGGCTCCTTTGCGAAATGACAGCAGCCTGCTGAAAGTGCCGGGAAATAACAGGCTGTTGCCGAGTAACAGACCGGCTGCACCGGCTATTACAATGGAAAATATTTCAATGGTGCCGTGCAGCCAAATGGTCTGGCTTGCCACACCGAGCAGCCCCTGCTGAAAGAAAAAATACTGAAACGTGCCAAGCATTACTCCGTTTTGAAACATCAGTATAATGCTTCCGAAAGTAAAAACAATTCCTGCTATAAACACATAAAAGGACACCTTGATATTGTTCCAGGCAATAACGAAAAACATTGTCCATGGATCCATGGAACCATAAACTCCCATTGGGTTGCCCTCCTTAATATTTTCCAACGTCATATCCACGTAGCGGTCGCCCAGTATAAGTCTCGCAAATGTTGCGTCATCATGGGTAGATAGCGCACCTATTATGGCCGAGAAAAGAAGTATAAGAAAGCTGTATATGATTTTTTTCCTGTGCTTATAAATCATCAGCGGATAGGTGTAACGGAAAAAGTTAATTATCCCTTTGCTGTCGCTTTTGTTACGTTTATAAAGCGCCTGCTGGGCTTTCATGGCAAGCTGGTTAAGATAACGAGTGGTATTGCTCTCGGGGAAATTGGTGCGGGCATAGGCAAGGTCATCCATCAGCTCCACATATAACTTCTCCAGCTCCTGCGGATCCTTTTTCTTATGATTGTTAAGATAGGACTCAAATTCTCTCCAGCGTTTGCTATATTTGTGAGAATAATTAACTTCGTTCATTCAATTTAAGCATTATCATTATGGAAAATATTTCTTTCTCAACTACGCAAAATGTTGAAATTCTATCTAATAAGGCAGGTGTTGGTGATCGCACTCTTGCCGCGTTAGCTGACTATTTTACATTATTTGTATTTTATATCATAACTTCCATATTAATTAACAGTTCAAATATAGGAAACTTTGCTCTTATCAGTGTTATTTACGGGCTTATTTTTTTCTTTTATTTTTTTGTATCCGAATTATTCATGGATGGCCAAAGCATTGGAAAGCACACACGCGATATAAAAGTGATCAGTCAGTCGGGTCAAAATGCAAATATTGGGCAGTTGTTCATACGAAATCTTATCAGGCCTTTGGACATACTGTTCGGGATATTTTTCATAGCTTTCACGCCTAAAGCCCAGCGCTTAGGTGATCTTGCGGCCGGAACAGTGGTGGTTAAAATAAAAAAGTATGTTAGTATGGAACAAACGGCTCATACTGATGTAGAACAGCATTACAGCCCGGTGCATCCCAGGCTCAAGGTCATCAAATTAAAACCTTCGGACATTGAATTGATAAAAAAGGTGTTGTATCATTCAAAACAAAACAGTGATTACAGGCTCACCAGGAAAATCTATGATAAAATAAAGGAAATTACAGGAATCGAACCCAGGAGCAAACCAGCCATATTCCTGAAAGAAATACTAAAAGATTATAACTATTACAATAGTTGATACAAAAAGTCATCCCGTCTCACTTTAATAAATGACTATATTCACTAATGAAAAGAAAAAAAAGAGGCTACCCGTCTTATGACGGATAACCTCAGCTTTACCTATTTTACTTTAACTACCCCCTGAAAAGTAATAGGCAAATTTTTAAAAGAAGTCATTATAACATTTCCTTGCGCTGGCTGCCCGGCTTCTGAGCGAGGGCCTGCGATCAGGAAACAGTGTTAAGTCTTCAAAAGAAAGACTGATGGTGACTTCATGAGAGCCTGCAGTAGCAGTAGCCAGTTTTGAAACTATAATATCATAACTGTACCCGATATTCAGATACATATTTTTATCCAGTTCGATTTTGATGCCGAAAAGCAGCATAAGTGCATCGTAATTTTCTCTCATCAGTTTTACATTGCGATTTCGCATCCACACCCCGGTATATACCGGATCGGCCATAAAATTCAGGCCTGCGGAGAAGGTTTCAAACATCTCCTGGTTTTCATAGATAAATGCCGGCGAGAGGGCAATCTTCCTGTCTTTCCGCAAGTCATCCACCAGCGGGATCACTGAGTGGGCATGAGCCACTACTTTCAGTGGCTTTCGTGATACCAGTCCTGTGAAACTCTCATCAGGTCTTGTTATGTGTGAGAACGAAACTCCGACTACGTTGGTAGTGCGTGCCTGACCATTGGCAAATTCACCTGCATTAAAACGCCCAACTATACCTGCAGCAAAATCAGGGTATATAATACGGTCATTGTTGGCATTATGATAAGCAGAGGAATATATATCGCCATAGAGCGGGTCCAGCTGATCAGAAAATACAAGTCCATCGTCATTCAGCTTTTTCTCCACTGCTGCCGCCTGCAACCCCATCTGCAAATAGAACTTACGTTTGATCACCGGCATCCGGTAGCTGTACATAGCGCCAACCATATTTTCGCGCATCTGCCCGGCTCCCGATTCGCCGCTATGAACCAGCAATCCCAAACCCCCGTTGATTGAAGGCTCTGCAACATCCAGGGTAATTATGCTATTTCTAAAGTTCCCGCCTATTTTTGGCCACAGCTTCCTGTAAGCCGTATGGATTTGCAAGCCGTCTTTAAGACCGGCATTAGCCGGGTTGTAATAAACCGGGTTATTAAAGAACTGCGTATAATTGGCATCCTGAGCAACTAATCCGGATGTCAGAAGTGTAATGCAGATAACAATTAGTGTATAAAGTTTGCTCATTCCTGTGTTAGTATCTGATGCAAAAATAGAACAACAGGAAATTGATGGCGAACTTTTTTCTAATTATTGGACACTATATTCCAAAATTGGGAATTATTTGTTCAGGTAGTTTAAGATGTTATTCTCTACCCTTTTTTCCACATCCTCCGAAATATCAGCCTTTACAAATTTTTTTCCGGTAATTTTTTCGTATAGCTCGATGTATCTTCCGGATACCCCGTTCACGAATTCATCAGTCATATGAGGTATTTCCTGACCTTCATCCCCCCGGAAACCGTTTTCGATCAACCAGCTTCTCACGAATTCCTTGGAAAGCTGCTTTTGTTTTTCGCCTTTATCAAAGCGCTCCTGATAACCTTCCAGGTAGAAATAGCGTGAGCTGTCAGGTGTATGCACCTCGTCAATCAGGTGAATCCGGTCATCGATTTTACCAAACTCATACTTGGTATCCACCAGGATAAGACCTTTATCTGCCGCCATCTTCGTGCCGCGTTCAAAGAGCTTACAGGTATATTCTTCCAGTTTGTTATAATCTTCTTCTGATACCAGTTCTTTATTCAGGATTTCCTCACGGGAAATATCTTTATCATGCCCGGCATCTTCCTTGGTTGTGGGTGTGATGATGGGCTTTTGAAATTTCTGGTTTTCGCGCATACCATCGGGTAAGGGCACTCCGCAAAGCTCACGTTTTCCTGCTTTATATTCGCGCCAGGCATGGCCGGTAAGGTAACCGCGGATAACCATTTCCACTTTGAAAGGCTCAGCCTTTTTGCCCACGGTAACCATGGGATCAGGGCTGTCAATCTTCCAGTTAGGAATAATATCCCTGGTGGCATCAAGAAAACCGGTTGCGATCATGTTCAACACCTGCCCCTTGTATGGAATTCCGCGTGGCAACACAACGTCAAAAGCAGATATCCGGTCGCTTACAACCATTACCAGCTTATCATCCTTAATAAAATACACATCCCTAACCTTTCCCCTGTAAAAGCCGGTTTGATATGGCAGCTTAAAATTTGTTCTTATTAATGCTTTTGACATATTTATTGATTCTTGTTATGATTTTCGCTTTTCTGGTATGCATCAATGATTCGCGTAACCAGTTTATGGCGGATAATATCTTCACTTCCCAGCATCACAAAGTCAATTCCTTTAATCCTGTTCAGGTTATCCATCGCATGTTTTAATCCAGAGCGCTGATTTCGCGGCAGGTCAATCTGCGTGATGTCACCTGTAACAACGAACCGGGAATATTCACCCATACGCGTGAGAAACATTTTCAGCTGACTGACGCTGGCATTTTGGGCCTCATCCAGTATCACTACGGCATGATTAAGAGTGCGTCCGCGCATAAAGGCCAAAGGAGCGATCTCAATGGTACCGTCCTCCAGATATGTCAACAATTTTTGAGGTGGAAGCATGTCACGCAGCGCATCGTAGAGTGGCTGCAGATACGGGTCCAGCTTATCGCGCAGATCACCGGGCAAAAAGCCCAGGTTTTCGCCGGCTTCCACCGCCGGGCGTGTAAGGATGATACGCTTCACCTGCCGGTCTTTCAGAGCCCTCACGGCCAGTGCTACAGCCGTGTAGGTCTTGCCAGTTCCGGCAGGGCCGATAGCAAATATCAGGTCGTATTTCCCGAAGCTTTCCACCATTTTTTGCTGGTTCACTGTACGTGCCTTGATCAGCTTACCGTGTCTGCCATGAACGATCACATCCTTGGGCTGGTTCAGCTCCACATCCATGGTTTCCGTATCTGTTTCCAGCATACGGGCTATATCGGGCTTCAGCAGGCGCCCGAACTTTTCATAATACAGCATCAGCAGGCGCATCTTTTCGGCAAACCTCGCGGTTTCTTCTTCATCGCCCATGGCTTTTACCTGACTGCCTCGCACAATCAGCTTCAGTTTTGGAAAATATTTCTTGATTAGCTCCAGGTTGGCATCATTCACTCCAAAAAACTCCACCGGGTTAATGTCTTCCAGTATAATCTCGTGTTCGCCCATTTATTTGATCCGTTTCGTGCAAAAATAGCAAAAAAAATATTTTCCTGTGCTTGCGTAACTATGATGAAACAACGGCCCGGCAAAAATATCCGGGCATTTTCCTATATTGAAACAAACAGGTTTTCAGGACACACCGAATACCTCATTTCACTGTGAGCTTATAATCCCTTAGCTTTTTGCGTTGTTTGATACGCAGGGCATATTCCTGGGAATTCAACCAGCTCAACATCTTTGGTGTAAGACTGCTGATGAAGCGTCATATTTTCAGTTTACAGATTCCGAATTACAGGTTGCGGATATATTCCCGGTCTCATTCAAAAATCTTCAATCCTATTCTACCTGCAGGCGGGCGGTCATTAATAAAATTTGTGCCGTGGTATTTGTGGAGGGTTTATGGTTTATTGCTAATTTTGAAGCTTCATTGGAAGACATATGGCCATAGTAACACTGACAACGGATTGGGGGCAACGGGATTATTTTGCCGGTGCGGTAAAGGGCAGGCTTTTATCAGCTTTGCCTGAGCTTGCCGTGGTTGATATTACCCACCTGGTGGAACCGCATAATATTGCACAGGCTGCTTTCGTTTTGCGCAACGCATTCAGGGAGTTCCCTGCAGGCACGGTACATATAGTGTCGGTGAATTCCACGGCATCAACCAAAAACCCTCATGTGGCAGTATTGCTGGAAGGCCATTACTTTATAGGTGCGGATAACGGACTGCTGAGCCTGATCTCGGATAAAAAGCCGGAAAAGATCATCGAAATTGATATACCCCAGGATTCGGGATACTTTGTGTTTCCGGGCAGGGATTTATTCGTAAAGGCTGCTGTTCATCTGGCTAAAGGACATGCCGTGGAAGAACTGGGATTTACCACGGCTCAACTGAAAGAAACAGCATTGTGGCAGGCCTCCATTGATCATGATCAGCTAACAGGAAACGACTGCATCAGCGGTAAAGTAATATACGTGGATAATTACGGCAATTGTGTTACTAACATCCCGCAAAAGGAATTTAATGCCCTGCGTAAAAACCGCAGCTTTTATATACATATGCCTTCCGATTCTTTCAGACAGTACAGCCTCTATGAAGCCTATGACGATGTGGACGAAGGAAAGCTGCTGGCACTGATGTCAACCACCGGGTACCTGCAGATTGCCATAAACCAGGGCAGGGCAAACCGGCTACTGGGGCTTGAACCATGGGAATCAACCATTACGGTGGAATTTATTGAATAAGCGGTACAGGCTATTTACTCGCTGAATTTTGTTAATTTTGCAACTTGAAAAAACAAAAAAGAACCAATATGTTTACGGTTTTCAGAAAAGAAATTAATGCCTTTTTAAGTTCATTGATCGGACAAATAACCATTATTGTTTTCCTTTTGATCAATGGACTTTTCCTTTGGGTTTTCCCGCTGGGATTCAACATACTTGATTATGGCTATGCCACGCTGGACAACCTGTTTATGCTATCGCCCTTTGTCTTTTTATTCCTGATACCTGCAATTACCATGCGCAGTTTTGCAGATGAGCGCAAGGCCGGTACTTTTGAAATACTGATGACAAAACCAGTTACAGATATACAGGTGATTTTGGGAAAGTACCTGGCCGGGGTCGTTTTGGTAATCCTGAGTATCCTACCCACACTCATCTACTTCTATTCGGTTTACAGCCTGGGCTATCCTCCGGGAAATCTAGATGCCGGCGGAACCTGGGGTTCCTATATCGGACTGCTCTTCCTGGCATCAGGATTTGTGGCCATTGGCACTTTTTGTTCGTCACTCACTGAAAACACCATTGTCTCATTTCTGCTTGCATTATTGATAAGCGGTTTTTTTTACGTTGGATTCGACTTCATCCATTCACTGGCTATTTTCGGTTCTTTTGACCTGTTTATCAAAAATCTGGGTATAAATGCACATTACACCTCCCTGAGCCGCGGGGTGTTGGACACCAGGGATATTTTATATTTCCTGAGCCTTATAGCATTTTTCGTGTTGTTAACCAAAGTTTCACTTGAAAGCAGAAAGTGGTAGTGTCATGAGCAAGAAAAAAGATATAAGAAGACAAAACATACTTCAACTAATACTGGGGCTGGTTATAATCGTGTTGGTGAATGTAATCGGATATTATTATTTTACACGTTTCGACCTCACTTCCGAGAAGAAATACACCCTTTCACCAGCTACCAAAGAGCTGGTAAAGTCGTTTGATGATTATGTAACATTTAAGGTGTACCTGGATGGGGATTTTCCGGCAGGTTTTAAAAAGCTACAACGCGAAACGCGGGAAATGCTGGATGAATTCAATGCCTATAATTCTAATATTCAGTATGAGTTCATTGATCCTAATGAAATTACAGATGAACGGGACCGGCAGAGTTTTTATGCAGAGCTGAACCAGAAAGGGCTCGAGCCAACTTCCATCCGGCAGCAGGACGAAGGCAGGCAATCGCAACAGATAATCTTTCCGGGAGCCGTAGTAACATACAAGGCTAACCGCGAAACAGCAGTAAATCTGCTTGAATCACAAATGGGTGCTTCCAGCGAACGCCAGATCAATAACTCCACCCAGGCTTTGGAATATAACCTTGCCAGTGCACTGAAAAAGCTTTCCAGTGCTAAAAAAGATAAAATTGCTTTTCTACACGGCCATGGCGAATTGTCAAAGTTAAGCCTGGAAGGTGCCACCAGGGCGCTTTCCGAGTTTTATGATGTTACTCACCTGATATTGGAAAACAAAGTTTACGGTCTGTTGGAACGCTTTGAAAAGGATACGGGTAACGTAGTGATAAAGCCCCGTTTTGACGCGCTGATCGTAGCGCGCCCCACCAAAGCAATTAGCGATCAGGAGAAATTTCTCATTGATCAGTACATCATGTACGGCGGGAAGGTTTTATGGTTTGTTGATCCTGTCGCCACAAACATGGATTCCTTGCAGGAAAGTCCTCGCACTCTGGCAATGCCTGCGCAGCTTAACCTTGATGGAATGCTGTTCCGATATGGAGTGAGGCTTAACCGCAACCTGATACAGGATCAAAGGTCGGCACAGATTCCGGTAAATACACAGCCCGTGGGTGCGCAGCCTAAATTTGAGATGTTTCCCTGGCCCTATTTCCCTGTACTGATGCCTGCTACAAACCACCAGGTTGTGAAAAACCTGAATGGCGTGAAGGGAGAATTTGTGAGTACACTGGATACCATATCAAGTAATAAGCTGAAAAAGACAATTCTTTTGCAAAGCTCAGAAAACAGCAGGGTACTGAGCATGCCCCACGAGGTAAGTCTCAGCCTGATTAATCGCAGGGCTAATCCAAAGCAATATGATAACGGACCCCAGAATGTGGCAGTGCTACTTGAAGGCAAATTCCGCTCCAATTACGAAAACCGTTTGCCTCCGGAAATTGCTTCTGACAGGGGACTGGGATTCCGTACGGAAAGCGACTCCTCAGCTATGATAGTGGTGGCTGACGGCGATATTATCAGAAGTTCCATTACTTCCAGCGGTGGCAACACAAGGGCCCTGCCACTGGGAGTAGATAAATTCACCGGTCAGCAATACGGAAACGAAGATTTCGTTTTAAACTGCGTAAATTATCTGTGTGACGAAAGCGGACTATTGAATGTAAAAGGCCGTGACCTGAAGATAAGAATGCTGAACCGCCCCAGAGTGATGGAGGAAAAAACCAAATGGCAAATCATTAATGTAGTGCTTCCAATCCTTCTTATAATGTTGTTCAGCGTCAGCTGGAATGTGATCCGCAGAAAAAAATACCGAAAAAAATAAGAAATTGACCATGAATAAATTTTTGAGAAAAAACAGAATACTGCTCCTGATTATTACAATATTGGCGATCATAGCAGTGATAGTTCTGTTAGGCCGCAGCAACAGCACTTTGTCGGACTCCGACCGTGATTTTGCCGTGGAGGATACAGCCAGTGTCACCAGGATTTTCCTTGCCAAAAAAGATACTACACAGGTGGTTCTTAGAAGGGAAATGGGCAGAGGCTGGGTACTGAGCCAGGAAATGAAAGCCTCGGATAAGGCGGTGGAGATTCTGCTGGAAACGCTAAAGAAAATGGATGTAAAACGGCCTGTAGCCAAAACCGAGCATAATACTGTTGTGAAGCGCCTTGCTTCAGACGGTGTAAAAGTGGAAGTGTATCAGAAAAAACCCTTATTCAGAGTGTTTGGGGCTAATTTCTTCACCAAAGAAAGGAAAACACGGACGTTTTACGTGGGCGGCCCTACTCAAAGCAACCTTGGTACATACATGGTGAAAGAAGGAGCAGATATTCCCTTTGTGGTTTACATCCCTGGTTTTCGCGGCTTTCTAAGCCCCCGGTTCAAGGCTAAACCCGATGCATGGCGTGATCATACTATGATATCAGAAAATATCAATGAAATAAAATGGGTAGAAGTGCGGCACCCTGAAAATGAAGAACAATCATTCCGTATGGAAAAACTGCCGGGTGATTCCCTTAAAATCATCAGGCTGCATGACAGTTCACTGGTGTATCCTTTTGACACCCTTAAAGTGCTTGATTTCCTTTCGTCCTTTTATTCAGTAAAGTTTGAAGACCTGATCAATGAGCACTCAGCCCGGGATTCGGTAACAGCCACGGAGCCTTTGCATATCATAAGGGTTAAGGATAAAAACGGTAACCTGTCAGAGATAAAAACCTACCTCAGGGATGCTTCTGAAGGCCTGCTGGATGTGTATGGTGATGAGCTGAAACATGACCCGGACAGGTTGTATGCCTTGTTTAACGATAATGAAGACTTTGCACTAATACAATATTATGTATTTGATAATCTGACCAAAACAGCAGATTATTTTAAAAAGCCTCTCTTCATAAAAGGGAATCCCGGTGCTGAAAATCGCTAAAGATAGTTTTATCTCTGTTGAAAAGTTTTTCAAAAGATTTGCTTGCACCAGCAGGAGCCAGAGGGAAATATCACTAATTTTATCTTTTTGAAAAAAATGAACGAAACTAAAACCTGAGGAAATATGAAATTCATAGTCTCCAGCACCTTATTGTTGAAGAACCTGCAGAGCATCAGCGGGGTATTAAGCACAAACAACACCATGCCGATTCTTGATGATTTTCTTTTTGATGTGAAAGAAAACGAATTAGTGATTACTGCATCCGACCTTGAAACTACCATGCAGGTAAGTGTTGGCATGACACAGAGTGATGGTACCGGCCTTATCGCCATCCCGGCAAAGATACTGCTGGATACATTAAAAACCTTTGCAGATATTCCCATTACCTTTGTCATTGATGTGGAAAGCTCGGCTATTGAGTTGAGCACTGATGAAGGAAAATTCAGGTTGAGTGGCCACAAGGCTGATGAATATCCTGAACTGCCTGCCATTAGTGTAGCTCAGGAGCTTGAAATGAGCTCCGACGATCTGGCGACCGCCATCAATAAAACCATTTTTGCCACGGGTACAGACGAATTGAGACCTGTTATGTCAGGCGTGCTGTGTGAGATCAATGAAGAGGATATCACCTTTGTAGCAACCGATGCACACAAGCTGGTACGCTACCGCAGGACGGATTATTCTCCCGGCACCGTAGCCAGTTTCGTGATACCAAAAAAGCCGCTTAATCAGATGAAGAACATCCTGGCTACAGGTGATGATGAAAAAGTTCAGGTGAAATACAATGAAAAAAATGCATTCTTCCATTTCAATAATGTGAATGTAATTTGCCGCCTGATTGAAGGAAAATATCCGAATTATGAGGCTGTAATTCCCTCAGAGAATCCAAATACGTTGACAGTGGAGCGGCAGGGTCTTTTAAATTCCATCAGGCGTGTTTCCATCTTCGCTAACCAGTCAACCCACCAGGTACGTTTTGACATTTCCGGTCAGGAACTGGTTCTTTCAGCGGAAGATGTGGATTTCAGCAACGAAGCCAAAGAGCGACTGACCTGCAATTATGAGGGTGAGGACATGGAAATCGGATTCAATTCCAGGTTCATTATCGAAATGCTCAACAATCTTCAAGCTGATGAGGTGATATTTCAGCTATCCACACCAGAGCGTGCAGGTCTTATCATTCCTGCAGAAAAAGAGGATGATGAAGAGATTCTGATGCTGGTGATGCCGGTTATGCTAAATGCTTAACAACATTGCCATGAAAATAACAGAACGCGATCCGTAAGGCTCGCGTTTTTTAATAACACTAAGTGATGATGCAGTGTTTTTATTAATCCCGGATAATTAGCAACCATGATCACATAACTCCTCAGTTGGTACAGACACTTCGGCCGGGACTGATCTGCAAAGTCCATTCAGGGGGAATTGTTGCAATCAAAGAGAGCAAAATACCTTTTGTTCTCTCTGATTCTGAAATTACAGCCCCAGGAACCTTATTCCCATGCCGCAGAAAAGAATCAGAAAGCCTGCCAGGGCATGGCCGTACCGGGCGAGGTAAGGCAAACGCACCCAATGGATACCATAAAGCGGAAGGAGCACCATTACCAGCATTGTGCCCACCGTAGCCAGGCCAAAAACTCCTGCCACCAGCGCCATTCCCAGGATGCTGATTTCAGCGGCAGGAAACATAAGCAGCGGAATGAGCGGCTCGCAGGGGCCAAACAGAAAAACGATAAACAGGGCCCACGGGAGCATATCCCTGATCCCACGCATTTTAGCTTTTGATTTCCCTTCAGACATTTTTTCAATTATGGCAGCCTTTTTAGGGAAAAAAGCTTTGCGCAGGCCCCAAATCATGTAAACCAGGCCAAAAGCTATGATCAGCCAGGCTGTTATCGCACCACGGGCAGATTCAAAGGCTGTTAAACTGCCAAGTTCATAACTTAGCTTTAAGCCAGCCAGCCCGATTATCACCGAGCTGCCAACATGGGCCAGACCGCAAATGCCAGTTATCCAGGCTGTTTTCCTGATATTCCAGTTACGCGCTTTTGATACTGCCACAAACGGAATGTAATGATCGGGGCCCAGCAGGGTGTGAATAAATCCAAGGCTGGCTGCTGTTACGAGTAGGATGAATAATGGTTCTTCAAACATATTTACAGATATTTTTTGTATTTCTCCGGAAGATCAAAGTATTTCTCATAACGCTCCTTGTGGAATCCATACTCTTCAACTTCCTGTTCACTTACCTTATAGGAAACCTCTTCTCCTGCAATTTCTGAAAAGTAGAAGTCATAAATGGAACCATCTTCCTCCATATGGACTTTAACCATATTCGGCTTTGACTTATCATTAAGCATGGCATGACAAACCGGACAATAGAACTTATACTTCTCCCCCTTCCTGATTTCAAAATCAGAATGGGTGGTTTTATTATAATCACCCACACCAGCGCTTAGCAATAGCAGGCCCTGTTCGTTTTTAGGGCTCTTGGTAGAAAAAATGATCTGATCACCTATTCTCAGGTGAGACCTGCAAATCGGACATAAATAGTTTTTCATAATTATAGTATTTGGGGTTTATAGTTGAGTTGTTGAGCAAACTTTCAATGATTGAGTCCGCCACTTTTTTGATTTTTTCAGATAAGCCGAAACCAAATCCCATTTGCTGGGGTTGTACCCCTAAAATCCAAATTTCCCGGGCTTCGAGGAAACCTGATATGGTCTTGAGTGAAAGGTTATGAGTATTGGTAGTGCTGTCGTGGATATTCTGCACAGGAAGCAGCTGTGTATAGCCGGGCTCTTTACCAAAATTCACAGCATCAATAAAAACCACATAATCCTTCTGTTGAGCATTGATCTTTCCCAGGTAGTTTTCAATGCTGTTTTCTGCCACAATCACTTTGCAACTATGTCTGTTTTTTAGTTCTGCGGCAATGTATATTCCTACTCCATCATCATGTTTGATGCGGTTTCCCATTCCAACAAACAAGACTTCATCTCTGCGAAGATTCCTTTGCTTATTCATCCGGCAATATATTTTTCACCAGTATAGTGTGCAGGCAATTGGGACAAAGAACATTAAAAGTATCCTTTCGTTGCATGCCGTCTACTATAGGTGTTTTGGTTTTTTCCTTATCGGCCAGTTTCAGGCTTTGATTCAGAATATTAAGAGTAACAGTAGAAGAATAACCTCCCGGGCCGAGTTTTCTGTGCAGAAACTCCAGATGCTCGCGGGTGGTAATGATCGCACTGCAGTTTTCACAAAGCAGCAGCTCCTTCTCCTGTATCTCAACAGTATTAGCGTCTTTTCTGTCGAAGGTTACCAGGTCGTATTTTTTATCCGACAATACAACTCCCTCACCTGTGATGCAATAGGCATGGCATTGCCCGCAAAAAATGCACTTGCCATAGTCGCGGGTGATCACCCTCACAGCCCGTTCCTTATCATCCTTATATGTGATGGCGTATGACGGACACACATTTGTGCAGGTAGGACATCCAACGCACTTCTCATTGTTCACTTCGGGCTTTCCACGGAAACCGTCAAAAGGAATGTGGGGTTCCTTTGGAAATCGAGTAGTGTAGGGAGCAGAAAAAAGTGAAATAACTGCTTCCTTTAATTCACGCATTTTAGGATACTTCATTTCACTACCTCCTTATAATCATCTTTTACACTTTTTTTACCCAGCGGAATACCGGATATATATGCACCACGCACCAAAGCATGGGCACCGACAGTAGCAGTCAGAAACAGCAGCGGGATAGCTATAAGAGCCTTCACTCCCACTTCTACAAACCCATAATGCACCAGCACTCCAAGCAGAATGCTGCAGGTTCCCAGTGTTACGCATTTTGTAGCCGACTGCAGGCGGTTATAAACATCCGGGAAACGGATGAGGCCTAAACATCCTAAAGAGTTAAAGACTATTCCTGTTAATATGATAATTGTGCTTAGCATTATTCATTAAGTTTTTTGTTGCTCAGATATTTTGCCAGGGTTAATGTTCCTATAAAACTTAGTATTATCCAGGCAATGCCGATATCCAGCAGGAACATCCTGTTGGTGAGTATTCCCAGGATAGCGCATATTCCTACCACCAGAATACCGAAGATATCGATCCCCACCATACGGTCTGCCACCGTAGGACCACGGATGATGCGATAGAGGCAGGCGACGCACAGGGCAATTTGTATGTACAATAAAGTTTCCAGCATCAGTCAAATATTTTTTTGATGTATTTTTCAAATCTTCCGGATACCTCACGGCTGTATTTTTCCGGGTCATCGGTTTTTACATATATCCAGTGAACAAATAGCTCATCACCAATAATATCCACCGCGATTGTTCCAGGTGTCATGGTGATGGAATTGGCCAGCATGGTTTTTGCAATATCAGATTTCACCTCCAGAGGCACACGCACTATACCGGGTTTAATGGGCATTCGGGGATGAATTACACGGTAGGCGACATCAAAATTGGCTTTAAGCACTTCCCATACAAATATAAACAGGTAAATAATGAACCAGAAGTACCGATGTGGTTGGATAAGTTTACCAGTACTGCTCACAAAATTGTGTCCGAACAGAAAAACCGCAATTAATGCTGCCAAAGCACCAGTAATGATATTGGGCCAGCTTAGGTTGAAAGTGATCAGCAACCAGAATATCAGTAAAACTATAAAAGCTACAATGCGCTTCATATTTCATATTTTTTCAGGATCATCCTATAATCCTGTTATTTGCGTTGAATAATCACTCATGCCTATCAGCACATCCACTGCCGGTGTCAATAACACATCCCTGAAAGCCGGAAAAACCAGTAAGCTCATCAAAAGGCAGAGGATTACCATGGTTATCATGGAGAATTTCATACTAAAAGGCAATTTGTCAGCAAGAAATTGCAATGCTGGATTTTCTTTATTATGAAAGGCGTATCTCATAAATTTCATAAAAGATCCCAGCGTCACAAAGTTTACAAAAACAGCCAGAGCCGCGAGCAGGTAAAACTCACCTCTCACTGCGGCAATTATAATGAGTAGTTTGCTAAAAAAGCCATTAAAGGGCGGGACCCCGGAAATAGCCATGGAAGCTCCAAGGGAGGTAGCAGATGTCACCGGCATTTTCCCTGAGAGCCCGCCCAACTCACGGAGGTTTCTTGTGCCTGTAAGATATTCCAGTGCTCCAGCATCAAGAAACAACAGGCCTTTAAACAAAGCATGATTAATCAGGTGAAACAGACCTCCTGCTATAGCCAACGCAGCGATGGCCCTGTCTCCGTTATTGTGTAGTAATAGCATTCCTATCCCGATACCTATAACCACATAACCCATCTGGCTGATGCTGTGATAAGCCAATAGCCGTTTCAGGTCCCACTGCCCTATGGCAAGGAATACTCCAATAACCATGGACAATGCACCCAGCACTGTAATAACCAGGCTGATTTCATACGTAATGGTGAAAATATTAAAGAACAGGCGAATGAGCGCATAGACTCCTACGGCTTTTATTAGCACGCCGGACAGCATAGCAGAAATTGGCGAGGGAGCAGAAGAATGAGCATCAGGCAGCCAGGCATGAAATGGTATCATGGCAGCTTTTAGCCCGAAACCGGTTATTAACAGCAGCTCAGTAAAGATTAAGGCTGTGGAACCGGCCTGGCCTCTTATTAACAGTGATATGTCAGCCAGATTAAGCGTACCCGTTTGCCAGTATAACAAGCCCACTGCCAGTAGAATGAGCAAGGAGGCTATTCCACCCAGCACCTGGTATTTGAATGAAGCTTCCAGTTCACGTTTTTCTGTACCAAATGCCACCAGCGCATAAGAAGCAATAACAGCAATTTCGAGAAAGACGTAAATATTGAAGATGTCTCCTGATAAAACCACACCATTCATCCCGGCTATCATCAGGCATAGCAAGGCATAAAAGTTATTACTGCCTGTATATTCCCTAATATATCCCATCGCATAAAAAGCAGAAAGAAAAGCAATGAGGCTAACAACCAACAAAATAAAGGCACTCAAACCATCATAAACCAAATAAATGGCAATAGGCACCTGGTTTACCGCCTCCCAACCTCCAATTTTCGTTACCACTGGCAGTGCTGCTCCTTCAATGAAAAACCACAGGTTATAAAAAACAAGGAAAAGTGTAATTAACACGGTTATTGTTTTCTGAAACCCTTTAATAAAGAATCCCAGTACGGGAATCAGAAAAGCTCCCAGCAGCGGTAAAGCGACATATAAAACGGGTATCAGTTCCATAGTTAACCTCTTAATTCGTTGACCTTTTGTATATCAAAAGTTCCGTATCTTTTATAAATTCTAATGGCTATTGCCAGCAAAAGAGCTGTGGTAGCTATACCGATAACAATGGCTGTAAGCACCATAGCTTGTGGCAGCGGGTCAACATAAACAGGAGCATTTTCTCCGCTCCGGATGATGGGTGCAATACCATTATCAACATATCCGATCATGGCCAGAAAAAGGAAGCAACTGAATTCCATCACCGAAAAGCCAATAACAATCTTAATGAGGTTGCGGCGTGTGAGTACACCATACAAGCCGACTAAGAACAGGATAAAACACATTACATATACATTCATGATGCTACCTCCTCTTTATATATTACCAGCCCAAGGAAAATGGTGAGCAGTGCTGCAGCCACTTCCACACCAATAAAAATATTGTAGAGTGGAATCAAACCTGCGCTGATTAGTTCTCCCACCGCCCCTTTGGGCAAATAGTTATTAAAAAACACATAGGAACCATAGAACAGACCTCCCAAAGCCAAAAGAACTACTACGAAAAGGGCCATGCTTTCGGTAATTGATGACTGCATCTCCTCCTGATGCAAATTAACCACCTCACTGCCAAAAGCGAGAATCAACAAAATAAAGGATCCGGCAATAATTGCACCCCCGGCAAAACCCCCACCGGGAGTAAGATGACCATGGGTGATGATATATACGCCATATATAAATATCACGCTGCCTAGCAGTTGTGCTACTTTCTTTACTATTTCAGTCATTCCGGTCATGATGCTTTTTCTTTTTTGCTTTTTGAACGTAAAACAGTCATTACTCCCAGTGCTGCAGTAAACAATATGGTAGCTTCGCCAAGGGTATCATACCCTCTGAAGTCAAAAAGAACTCCTGTAACCAGATTGGCACTGCCTGTTTGTGAAGCACCATCACTAATATAAAACTCTGACATGCGGATGGTGGAAGACCCGAAAGGATCAAGAGAACCGGCGAAGGAGGCAAATATCCACCCCAGTAATCCTACAATGACCAGTGAGCTTATGATATTAAGGACTTTGTTTGCATTCCATGCGTCTTTTATTTCCTGCCGGCTGGAATTAAGAACAACTGCTACCATTATAACCAGTGTAATGGTTTCTATGACGATCTGAACAATAGCCAGATCCGGTGCACTCAGGAAGAGAAAACAGATAACCAGGCTGTAACCCACTATACCCTGCGCAATGAGCGCCGACAGCAGATCATGAGCATGCAGCGCATATAAGGCTCCGATGATCATAAATCCGATTAATATTGAAAGCAATGTTTCCATATCTTGTTTTTTTACAGTAACATGAGAATTAACAGAATTACGAAGCCTCCGTAAATCCAGAATGCATATCGATTGAGCACCCCTGTATGGAAAAAACTGAAGACTTTGCTCAATCCCAGTACAACCCATTTGAAGAGATCATACAAATCGAAATATTTCCTTTCAGCCCAGCTATATACCGTTGACAATACCGGCGCAGTGGTCAGGGTAGTATAAAATCCGGTTACCGGGTAATCATGGTGATCACCTACCTTTTCACCACCTACAAATGAATCAGCTCTACGCATTTTTTTGAAGCTTCCCAGCCAGTAGATAAGCAGTCCGATGGCCACAGAAGCAAGTACCAGCCAGGCAAGCAGCGACGAATCCCAGATTCCTGTAAAGCTGAATTCACCGCTAACCGGCATAAATAGTTCTTTTACAATATATTTTGTTGAAAAAGCTCCGAACCATATACAGATTACAGCAAGCATAGCCACAGGTATCCACTGAACCACGGCTATTTCCTTCACTTTATCATAGATTTCTTTCCTGCTACCCAGGAAAATTCCGGCTATGAACTTTATGAAACTGGCCAGAGTTAGGGCTGAGCCGAAAACCGCCAGGGCCAGCCAGACTATCCACAGTTCACTGGCAATACCTGCCTGATTGCCGAAATCTATTATACCCTGATAGATCATCCATTTTGAGGCAAAGCCATTTAAAGGCGGGATACCTGAAATTGAAAGCGCAAATATCAGTGCGGTAGTAAAGGTAACGGGCATGGCCCGGGCCAGGCCTCCTGTTTTATCCAGCTCTGCTGTTCCTGTTTTCCTTTCCACGCTTGTAGCTGTTAAAAACAAGCCACCTTTATATACGGCATTGTTAAACATATGGAATAAGCCTGCTGCAATTCCCAGTGGCGAGCCTAAGGATATTCCTACTACCATGTATCCCACCTGTGAAACAGCATGATATCCAAGCAACTTTTTGTAATTATGCTGCACCAGCGCCATCATCACAGCAAAAATAATGGTCATTACACCTATCAGGAGTAAAATGAAGGTGAGCCATTCTCCCAGAATGAATATCCTGCTGCAGAGCAAGGTCAGAAAGTATATTCCTATTAATTTGTCAAATGATGCAGGCATAAAAGCTGAGCTAATGCCATGAGCTTTTTTTGTAAAATTGATGATCCAGGTATGGAAAGGAAAAGCACCAGCTTTGGTGAAGGCGCCCACAGCCAGCAATATAAAAGATGTAATTGCAGCACCGCTGTTAGTAGCCAGCGATAATTCACTTATGTTTAATGTACCGGCAATATTCCATATCAGCCCAATGCCAATAATCATGATAGCATCTGATGAGCCTACCATGATCAGGGTTTTCTTTGCAGCATCTGAACTATCTTCATCATGCTGAGAAATAAGCATAAACAGGGTATAGCCCAATACTCCCCAGAAGAACAGGAAAAGCAGCAGGTTATCAGCCAGAATTGTACCTGCTGAACATCCCAGGGTGATTAAAAACCAGGCATAAAAATTAGATGGGAAAGCTTCATTTTTCTCTTTATAAAGCGAATAAAGGTTGATCAGTGGTGCAAGAACTGCCAGAAAAAGCATAATCAGGCGGCTGAGCGGATTAATATTTAACTGGCTGAATTTCCCGGTCAAGTGTGCAAATGAAGCCGTGATTCCTGAGTCGCCGAATCCGCTTAACAGATGGAACAGCTTGTCAGGAGCAGCAAACAGTTTTACTGCAAACCAGGTAAAAACCACGGTTATGATCAGTGAAATAATGCCACTGGCAATACGTCCCGGGATCAGGAATAAAAGCATCCCGGCCACAACGGGAAGCAAAATCAATATGCTAATGTCGTTTATCATATGAGCTGTTTCTTTAGTTCTTTGGTTTTTGCGCGGGAAAGCTTAATAAGCTGTTCGCCATCCAGTATTTTCTTGCGTGAGCCGGCATCATAAGCTACAGCCAGTCGCTCGGTGCAGCAATAGCATGGATCCACGGCAGCCAGTGAAATAGCTGCATCAGATATTGTTTGCCCCACACAGGACTTTTTGAAAGTTGCTATATTCACATAACTGGGTGCTCTTATCTTGTGGCGGACAGGCGTATTTGTGCCGTCCGTCCGCACATAATGAAATACCTCACCGCGAGGTGCCTCCGCATGGCCGAATCCCTCACCTTCCGGTATCTCCCACACCTTATTAAAAATATTTCCTTCGGGAAGCTTCTCCATTTTATCCAGGCATTGCTCTATAATCTTGATTGACTCATACATCTCCAGCAGCCGTACTTCTGCCTTGGCAAACACATCGCCTTGTTCAGCAGTTATCACCTTCCAGTCCACCATATCATAAGCTGCATAGGGATCATCCATGCGAACATCAATTGCTACTCCTGAAGCCCTTGCCGTCGGACCAACTGCGGCATAGTCAACAACATCCTCACGGCTCATCACACCTACATTTTTGGTGCGAGCATGAATAACCGGATCATCCATCACAGCACCTGTAAGCAGATCCACTTTTTTCTTTAGTTTTGATAGCTCCTTACGAATAGTGCTGAATTTCGACTGTTCGATATCCCGTCTTACTCCCCCGATCCTGAACATGGCATAGCTGTTACGGTTTCCTGTTATCATTTCGAAAAGATCAAGTACCGGTTCCCGGTATTTCCACCCCCACATAAAAACAGTATCATAACCCAGGAAGTGACCGGCCAGCCCAACCCACAGCAAATGGCTGTGCAGGCGTTCGAGTTCTCCTATAATGGATCTGATATATTTGGCGCGGTCAGATACATCCACTTTCCCGATTTCTTCCATGCAATTGGCAAAAGCAAATGGATGAGAAGTGGAGCAGATACCGCAAATCCTTTCCACCAGGAAAAACACCTGCTCAAAAGACTTCTGTTCAGCCAGTTTTTCAATCCCACGATGGTTGTAGCCCGTTTCCCATTCCACATCCACCACCTTTTCACCTTCACAGTAGAGCTTGAAATACTCAGGCTCTTCCTGAAGCGGATGATAGGGTCCTATGGGTATGATCTTTCGTTTTTTCATCTTTAAAACTTTTTTCTGTAAGGATAAACACCCTGTTCCCAGTTTCCATCAGAAAACAGAGGGATCAGGTTGGGATGGCCTTCGAATTTCACTCCAAGTATTTCGTGGATTTCCCTTTCAATCCATTCTGCTGCGCTAAACAAATCAGTAAGGGATTTCACTTTAGGATCCTCCTGATGCAGTGTGACATGTAAGTTCACTATGTCTCCGCTACTATCGTCGCTAAAATGATAGAATATCTCGATGCCATTTTCAGAGTGCAGCCCAGTGCCTATAATAAAACGGAATCTGAGGTCGCGATAGAAATATGAAGCTATTTGGTATAAAGCTTCCGGATTCACATAAAAAGTCACACGTCGCTGATCTGTCTGTTTTGTTTCCAGCAGCTCATCAGCGAATCTGTCCTTTACTAACTTTATGATTGCTTTGTCACTCATATTTTCAGATGGTTTCAGCAAGCTTCATTAAAGCCGATAACATAGCCTCGGGTTTTGGCGGGCAGCCCGGGATATAAGCATCCACGGGAATAATTTTGTCCACGGGCCCGGCAAAGGTATTTCCCTCGGCAAAGATGCCACCCGTGCATCCACAGGCTCCAAAGGCAACCACGAACACAGGTTTGGCTGTCTGCGCGTAAACCTCCAGCAGACGTGGCTTATCCCGCTTGTTGATGGACCCGTTGACCAGCAGCACATCTGCATGTCGTGGACTGCCGACCAGCTTCATTCCAAAGCGTTCCACATCATAGCGGGGCGTCAGGCAATCCAGTATTTCGATGTCACAGTTATTGCAGGAGGCTCCGCCAAAATGGAATACCCAAAGTGATTTTTTCAGACAAAATGATTTTAGTCCCACGGCATTAGTTTTAAATTCCTAAATAATCCAGCATCAGTCCTGCTATTACAAACAGGTTCATCCAGATGAGGAAGAACCGCATGGCCTGTCCGATTTTCAAACGCGGATTGGTATTGCGAATCAGAACCATCAGAATCAGCACCGCCAATATTTTCAGTATGGACCACAGTATGTCAAATCCGGCAAAGCGGAGCCCCCCGAAAAATACCTCGGCAGCAAAAACCGGCAGGATAAACAGCAGGATATATTTGGTGTATTTGATAATTGCATATGCTGACCCGGAATATTCCATAAACACCCCCTCAGCTATTTCAGTCTCCGCTTCTGCCAGGTCAAAAGGCACAAAGCCTGCTTTAGCCTGAAGGGTAAACAACAGTGCGATAAACATTAAAACTCCGGACACACTACCGATAAAAGCACCCTGGCTTTGCTGTAGTTGCATAATAGTATCAAGACTGATGCTGTTACCTGCTTTCAGGATAACTCCCGCGATTACCAGCAGGAATGTGAGTTCGTAGCTTAATACTAACTTGATTTCACGCGAAGCACCCACAGCCGACAGTGGATTTCCTGAGGCAAGAGCACCAGCAATAAACATAAGAGACGGGATCACTAATAGATAGAACAGCACTAGGATGTCACCATGAAAGCCGGAAGAGATACCCAGGGCCGGCAACAGTATGACAACCGCAGCAGCCGAGGCACCAAATAAGCTTAAAACGGGTGCAAGCAGGAAAAAAACTGCAGACCCTTTTTTGGGCAGGATGGTTTCCTTTACCAAAAGTAATTTCAAAAAGTCATAGAATGGCTGCAACAATGGCGGTCCTTTTCTGAACTGCACACGCGCTGTGACCTTACGATCGGCCCAGGCAAATAAGCCACCTACAATACCGGCAAACAGCATTCCGGGATAAATAAAAAAGTAGAATAAGTTTTCAAGCATATTATCCTAAATTTTTCAGTTTCTCCCAGGAATGATCTCTTATCAGAATCCCGGGCATCAGTTCATACAGGTTTTTCTGGTCATCCGGTTCTTCGTCGGTAAACCGGACAGCACCGGACGGGCTGTTATTTATAAATTTCTCCAGCTCCTCACTGTCTTGCAGATCATAATACCATGTCCTGTCCCGCACGTATTCATAAAAATCGCTCATCATAGTACCAAATGGACAGGCAGCAACACATGATTTACAGGCAACGCAAAGATGGCTTGACCGGATTACCATTCCCTGTTCATCCTTTTTCAATGCATCCTCCGGGCAAACATTCACACACGGGGCAACCTTACAGCGCCGGCAGGAATAAGCAAATACTGCCAATTCTCTAAGTGGTTTCAGCCCTCCATTCCCCTTGTAGTCACGAATAATTCCATCAGGAACTCTGTGGTCGCAGCCGCCCTCGGTACATGCGCGGTATTTCTCCAGATCGATGAGTATTTTTTTCATCTGTTAATAATTTTGATTTCAGCGGTTCCCGCTAACGGCGGGATCTATTCCCGTCATTTATGCGGGGGAACTCGCATGTAGTATACCGCCTGAGGCGGATTATGCCAGTTTCATTTCAGTATGAGTATCCTGTGGTTATATTTTAAATATCCACCAGTTTAATCTACAACCAGATGTCAGGCTGATCTTTAATTTCTTCGTAGGTAAAAACAGGGCCGTCCTTGCACACAAAATACTTACCCATCATGCAGTGTCCGCATTTTCCCAGTCCGCACGACATGTTCTTTTCCATGGACAGGAATATCCTGTTCTCAGAATAACCCATGTCCAGCAGCTTCTGCACCCCAAATTTCATCATGACAGGTGGCCCCACCACCACGGCTACAGAATCTTCAATTTTTACGTTTATTTCATCCAGCAGACAGGTTACCACCCCCTCGGATTCAGTCCAGGTTTCATCGGCTTTATCTACGCTTCTGAGCACCTCAAACTTATCCACCAACCGCAGGTGGTCGATATAACTTTTGTAGATACAGTCTTTTGGTGTTTTGGAGCCATAGCAGAAAACCATTCGTTTTATTTTGTCTTTTTCGGCTTCCAAATTATAGATCAGCGAGCGAATTGGAGCAAAGCCGCAGCCACCGCCCAGTATCAGCACTTCCTTATCATACATTTCATCCAAAGGGTATCCCCTGCCGTATGGTCCGCGGATACCCAGTACTGTGCCCTCTTCCAGCTGGTGGATTTTATCAGTAACAAAACCGGCTTTCATAATGGTAACTTCCAGTTCATCATCGACCAAAGGCGAAGATGAAGGTGTAAACGGAGCTTCACCCACTCCCTCAAGGATCAGCTCAATAAATTGCCCGGTTTTAAAACTGAAATTGCGTTCGGGTTTTAAAACAAAGGTTTTAATTGAGGGTGATTCCTCAATAACTTTTGTCAGGGTGGCCTTTACAGGTTTATACAAGTCAACTTCAGCAGTGGTAATCATACTTCCACAATTTGGTTGTGAGTTAATTCCCTGAATAGTTCATTTTTATTTATCTCGCCGATGCATGCTTCAATGCAGCGCCCACATCCGGTGCATGCTTTGGATTCAAATTTCAGTGGCTTCCACACATATTTGCACATATAACGGTTGCGAAAGCGCTTTTGCAATGGTCGCAGAGGGTCTTCCCCGGCAGCTACACGCTCAAAGCCAGGATACTGACAGGTGTCAATGCTTCTTACTTTCTCGAATTCCGGACGCTCGATAAACAGAAAACAGGAGCAGGTAGGACAAATGGCCGAACATGCGCCACAGGAAACACAGTTTTCTGAATACTTTTTCCAGATATCCTTACCAGATGCCTCTATCAATGATCCTGTCTTCCTGTAATCGGGCAATTCACTGTTTTTATCCTTAAGCTCTTTTACCACTTCTTCCCTAAGATTTTGGATTGCTTTTCTATCCTCACTGTTTATCGGATCATAAGTTCTGATGTGTTCTTTTATAAAATTGCCGCCCTTTTCTGTTTTTATTGTCAGAACTACCCTGTTGCCGATCTGATTAAGTACCAGATCAGCATTTTCTTCCACATAAGGTTTGAAGCCATAAGTTGTACAATGACAGTGTTCATTGGTGGAATGACAATCAGTACCTATTAAAATCGTATGATTTCTGTTCCGGCTATATGTGGGATCAATGTATTCCTTATCCAGATATATTTCATCCAGTATTGACAGAGCACTCAGATCGCAGGAGGGAACGCCCATAATAATCCTTTTTGATTTCCCATTATTCATAAAAAGGTTTTCCCTTATGGGCAAAAAAAGTGTTTTTAAAGGAGAAACTGGTTTGGGGCAGTTGTAAACGATACCATTTACATTTTCTTTCGTAATAACTGCATACTCAACTTGTTCATCATATAAACATGGTGCATATACCTGATAATACTGCAGAAGTCTAACCAGTAACGCGTTCCATTTTTCTTTTTCGAGAGTAAAGCCTGAGTCCATTAAAGTATATTATTGTGATAGTTTTCACAATTTAAAATTACTATAAATTACAGGTTAAGTCAAATTTATTCAGAACTTTTTATTAATTTTATAGGTTTTTTAATTTAATCCAAATCTTCATAAGGCTTGAATGTGTTGCCAGCCGCCTAACCACGGGAAATTACTTGATTTCCACTTTTCTTTGCATTATCTTTAGCCTGACTATACAATAAAAATACATTTTTTGAGAAAGAAATACTTTTAAACTTTGCCTTATTGCTACAACTCTATCAACATGGAATCGACTGCTTATACCAAACGGCTATTAACGTACCGCCTGAGCCTTTCACATTTAAAAGAGGTAGGGTTAACCGATGTTTTTTCATATCTGATAGCAAGTGAAACAGGATATAGCGCCGCGCTTATCCGCAAAGACCTTTCCCGCCTGAAAGCAAAAGGCAAGCGCCGCGGCGGCTACGAGATCGACACCATACTGGAAGCCATAAATGAACATTTCGGCCAGCAAAAAACCAACAAGGTTGTAATAGCAGGCATGGGCAATATCGGCAGCGCAATTGCCCGGTATAAAGATTTTAAGAAACGCAATATAAAGATAGTAGCTGCCTTTGATCTTGACCCTGCTAAACAGCGAAAAGGCTATAATATACCGGTCTTACCACTGACTAAATGCCATGATATAGCCAGGGAACACACCATAGATGCAGCGATCCTGGCGGTACCTGCTTTTTCGGCCCAGGCTGTGTGCGACCAGTTAATCCAGTGTGGAATCAGGGGGATTATGAATTTTGCACCTATAAATCTAAGAGTGCCCCAAAACGTGTATGTTTCGAATGTGAGGCTGAGTGATGAACTGCAACAGGTAATTTATCATGCTACCAAAGAAAACTGATTATGAAAAAGACCGCGCGACATATCCACATAACCGGTCTGGTGCAGGGGGTTGGTTTTCGTCCGTTTGTTTACAGGCATGCTAAAAGGTATGGTCTGTCCGGTTGGGTGCGTAATCATGCAGCTGGTGTGGATGTCGTGATAGAAGGCAGTACACGAAGGTGCAACCAATTCATCCGTTCACTGAAAAAAGATGCTCCCATAGCTTCCCTGATCAGCATGCTGGTAGAAACAAAAGCAGAACCCGAAAACCTATCTGACTTCCAAATCAGACCCAGTATAAACGGCTATGAACAAATAACGGATATTTCTCCTGACATCGCAGTGTGCAATGAATGCCTCATGGATATAAAACAGCAGCATCGCCGCCTCTCCTACCCTTTTACTAACTGTACCCACTGCGGGCCGAGATTTTCTATTATCACTAACATTCCTTATGATCGCAGTGCAACCAGCATGAAAAAATTTATCATGTGCGAAGAATGTATGAAGGAATATACCAACGTGCATGATCGCAGATTCCATGCCCAGCCGGTTTCCTGCATCCATTGCGGACCTGCTTACAAATGGATCAGCAAATCCGGTACGATTGAAAGCCGGCAAGAATGTTTTACCCGTTTGTATTCGGAACTGAAGACTGGGAAAATTATCGCGCTGAAAAGTACCGGAGGCTTTCAGCTGATTTGTGATGCCTCAAACCCTGAGGCGGTTAACCGCCTTAGGAGGATCAAGCAGCGCCACAGCCGTCCATTTGCCATAATGTTCAAAAATATAGAAGAACTCAAAAAGCACACCTACATAAACAGAGAGCAAAAAAAATACCTGCAATCATGGCAGCGACCTGTCGTGATCCTGAAGGATAAAAGCAGTTATTTTACTGAAGTGAACCCGGGCTATACAACTATCGGGGCTATACTGCCTTATACCCCTTTACATCATATAATAATGGAAAACAGTGATATTCCAGCCATGGTCTTTACAAGCGCCAATGTTAAAGGCAGTCCTCTGATCTTTGAAAATGACAGGGCTCTGGAACTCCTAAAGCAGAAAGGTTGTGATGCTGTATTACTTCACAACCGGGCTGTTATTAATAGTCAGGATGACTCCATAGTCAAAATTCATGATCATGGACCGTGTATTATTCGCAGGGCCAGAGGATTTACACCTTCACCTGTTGTATTGAAATTTGAAGTGGAAAACATTTTAGCAGTTGGGGCTGACTTCAAAAACAGCTTTTGCATCGGAAAGGACCGGCGGGCCATCATGAGCCAGTATATGGGCAACCTGGAAGATTACGAGGTACTACAGAGATTCACAAACAGCATTAATAAAATCAGCAAGCTATTCAAATTCAAGCCCACGATTATAGCTCATGACCTGCACCCGGATTACCACAGCAGCGGCCATGCTTTAAAAATCGCTGAGCAGCATGCCATCCCGGAGGAAAGGATCATCGGAGTGCAACATCATCATGCACATATAGCCTCAGTTTTAGCTGAACATGGAATTAACGAAGCTGTAATAGGTGTTGCTTTTGACGGAACAGGCTATGGTGAAGACGGCAGAATCTGGGGTAGTGAATTTATGATCTGTGACCGGATACAGTACCAGAGAAAATATCACCTTGACTATTTTCCACTACCCGGAGGGGATAAGGCTGTGAAGGAACCCTGGCGATTAGCTGTTGCTCTCGGTTACAGAGCCTTCGGCAAGAATTTCCCCGACTTTCCCCTGGAGTTTCAAAAACATATCCCGAAAGAAAAACAAAAAAACATCATAAAAGCTATAGATAATAATGTAAACATCTCGTGGTCGTGTGGTGCAGGCAGATTATTTGACGCAATAGCCGCCATCACCAACATCACGCATTATGCTGAGTTTGAAGGCGAAGGTCCCTTAAAACTGGAAAATATCCATAAAACATCTGAAGATTACTATCATATCCCCCTTCAGAACAATGCTTTTTCACCGGATATACTGATCCGTGCCACCATTAATGATTTGCTGGCGGGTATTCCTGTTTCTGAAATATCAGGCCGTTTTCATAACAGCATTATCAATATGGTCTTAGTAGGTGTCAACCGTATTGCTATGGAAACAGGCTTAAATAAAGTGGCCTTATCGGGAGGTGTATTCCAAAATAAAATTATTACAAACAGCATATATCAAAAACTTTATGCGCAAGGATTTCAGGTTTATGTAAACCAACAGGTACCGTGCAATGACGGAGGGATTGCACTGGGTCAAATGGCAGTTGCACAGCAATTGGCACAGAATCAAATATAAAAACTGATCATCTGTTCAACGCTTGATAATTGTCACTGCCGCCAGAAACCAGTATATTTAGCTGTGAATCACTGCCTGAACGCTATTATTACAATGACTAACAACTAACATAGAGGACAAAAAATATGTGTTTAAGTATTCCGGCTAAGATTAAATCTGTTGAAGGGAAAAAAGCCATCGTGAGTGTTGGCGGAAATGAATACCGGGCGGACATCAGTCTGGTTCCTGATGCTGTTGCAGGGGATTATATCTTGTTGCATGCCGGCTTTGGCATCCAAAAGATCAGGAAAGATGATGCGCAAATCACTCTCGGGCTTCTGAAAGAAATAAATAAAAAAGATAGATAAATGAAGTTCATAACCGAATACCGTAACCGGCAACTGGTGAGCAAACTGGCTGAAGCCATAAAGCATGAAGCCCGTGATCAATATCTGTTTATGGAGGTTTGTGGAAGCCACACTCATGCCATTCGCCGTTATGGGATTCCATGGCTACTGCCTGAAAACATACGTCTGCTTTCGGGTCCCGGTTGTCCGGTTTGTGTAACGGATCAATCATTTATTGATAAAGCGGTATGGCTCGCCCAGCAGGCTGGCATAGTGCTTGCCACATTTGGCGATCTGATAAGAGTGCCTGGAACACAAAAAAGTTTGTTAAACTGCAAACTGCAGGGTGCTGATGTGCGCGTAATCTACTCTTCGCTTGAAGCACTGGAGATGGCAAAAGCAGAACCGCATAAGGAAATCGTTTTCGCTGCCATAGGCTTTGAAACAACAGCACCATCCACGGCAGTGACACTGCAACGCAGCAGAGAAGAAGACGTGAAAAATTTTTCTGTTTTATGTGCACACAAGCTTATGCCGCCTGCCATGCATGCAGTAATTGAGCACGGAATATCCGTCAGTGGATATATCTGTCCGGGGCACGTAAGCAGTATCACGGGCAGCCAGATTTACCAAATATTTTCCCGTCGCCATAAGGTGGCTACTGTAGTAGCCGGTTTTGAACCCACAGATATATTGCAGGCCATTCTGATGCTTGTAAGACAGGTTAACCACCGCAACTTCAGAACGGAAATCCAGTACAAGCGTGCTGTCAGCCGCCATGGGAACCTGGTGGCAAAGGATGTGATGAATAATGTATTTGAAAAAAGCGATACGCCCTGGCGCGGATTCGGAATCTTGCCTCAAAGCGGGTTGCAAGTGAATAAAAAATATGAACCTATGGATGCAGAAAAGCGCTTCAGTATAAATATTTCTGAAGTGAAATATAATGAATCCTGCATCTGTGGTGACATCCTGAAAGGACACAAAGAACCCCGGGATTGCCGGTTATTTGCTCATAGCTGTACACCGGACAAACCTGTAGGAGCCTGCATGGTATCCGCCGAAGGCAGTTGTAACGCTCATTATAAATACCGTGAAATATGAACGACAGGATTGAAGCAGGACATGGTAGTGGCGGGCGCATGACGCGCAAACTGATCAGGGAACTTTTTCTGAAACACTTCAATAATCAGGAGCTGAATAATGAAGGTGACAGTGCGTTGGTTGAAGTCAACAGTGGTATCCTGGCGATTACCACCGACTCCTATGTGGTGAGTCCGCTGTTCTTTCCAGGTGGAGACCTGGGTAAGCTGGCGGTATGTGGCACTGTGAATGATCTTTCAGTAAGTGGCGCTGTGCCGCGTTGGCTAACAGCCGGATTCATCCTGGAAGAAGGACTGCCGCTGGCCACACTGGAAGGTGTGGTGACAAGTATGGCGGCCACAGCCCGGGAAGCAGGCGTGAAAATAGTAGCTGGCGATACTAAGGTGGTAGGTAAAGGTCAGGCGGACAGCATTTACATTAACACCAGCGGCGTAGGGATTGTACCTGAAAACTACCGGCAATTATCTTGCGGGGAACTGATTCATCCGGGTGATCTTTTATTGCTGAGCGGTAGTACCGGTGATCATGAAGCGGCTATTATCAATGCACGCGAGGGATTCTTTGACAAAACGCGCCTGGTCTCCGACTGCGCACCTTTGAACGGGTTAATAAGCAATATGCTGGAAAAATGCGAGGGCATAAAGTTCATGAGAGATATCACCCGCGGTGGTTTGGCAGGCATTCTCAGTGAGATCGCTGAGATGGCCGGTGCCGGACTGGAGATCATTGAGGCAGATATCACCATTAATGAACCGGTGGCAGCCTTTTGCGAAGTACTGGGTTTTGACCCGCTGCAATTTGCCAGTGAGGGCTGCATTGTTATAGTATTGGATAACCGGAAAGCTGAAAAAGTATTAAAAGTATTGCGGGAACATAAGTATGGAAAGCATGCTGCTGTTATTGGCCGGGTTACCAAAGAACACCCGGCCATGGTGATCATGGAAACGGTGATAGGCGGGCGCAGAATCATAGAACCACCCTGGTCTGCTAAAACACCTAGAATTTGCTGATATGCACGAACTGGCGGTCATAGATAACATAATGCGCATCACGCTGCAAGTGGCTGAAGAAAACAAACTCAGCCGCGTTACTGCAGTAAAACTGGATGTGGGTGAAATGCAACATCTCAACGAAGCGATCATGCAACATGGTTTTGAAGCAGCAACAGCCAATACATTGTTGAATAAAGCTGCACTGGAAATTAAAAGGCTGCCGGTAAAGCTGAAATGCAACAAATGCGGGAAGTGTTTCGGAACGAAAGACGGATCATATAATTGCCCGCGGTGCAAATCAACAGATACTGAAGTAAAGCAGGGAATGGAACTAAACATCAATAGCATAGAAGGAGAATAATTATGGAAATAAAAGTTTTACGCAATGTCCTGGACCGGAATAATGATCAGGCCGAAAAAAACCGTGAATTTCTGAAAAAGCACCACATTATGATGCTGAATTTCATCAGCTCACCAGGAGCGGGAAAAACCACATTACTGGAAAAAACTATCCCGGAACTTAACAGGAGCATGAAGGTAGCGGTAATTGAAGGAGATGCCTTTACCAGCAAAGATGCAGAAAGGCTTCAGCGGTTCGGGATTCCCATAGTGCAAATCAACACTGAAGGTTCGTGCCACCTGGACTCCAGCAGTATCAGTAGCGCATTTGAAGAGCTGGACATGCCAGCACTTGATATTATCCTGGTGGAAAATGTAGGTAACCTGATCTGCCCCACGGGCTTTGACCTGGGTGAAGATCATCGCATCGCTGTGCTAAGCACTACCGAAGGGGATGATAAACCTTCGAAGTATCCCATGTTGTTCCGCCAGGCAGCTGCAGTTGTTCTAAATAAAGTTGACCTGCTCCCGTACGTGAATTTCAACACCCGGACTTTCCTTGATGACCTGAATAACCTGAACCCCAACATTCCTGTGTTTGAGACCGCCGCTGTTCATGACTCCGGTATGAATGAATGGCTGAAATGGATAAAGGAGCTGGAAAAATAAGTGTTAGCAGCCCCGGCACTTTGCGCCTTTGCGTGAAATAAAATATCTCTCGCCAGGACGCAAAGAAATTATTTTCAGAAGAAATAATAAGTAGCCAGCAACACCCTAAGGTTGCCCACTTCTTCCGAAGAAGTCACCTTCAGGCTTTCATCAAGCTGCAAATTACCGGCATCATTTGTTTTTGCATAAGCAGCCACTGTATATTCCACCTCTGCCGCAAAGCGGAACTTCCCGCTGTTAAAGATCAGGCGGGGAGAAATACGGTAAAGGTAATCAATATTTGAGCCGCGGGAATAAATATCATACAATGGAGGAGCAGGAGTATCCGTGCTTTGAGGATCAAATACCCTGGCACTTACTTTCTCAGCAGTTCCAAGATTCTGGCTGTATCCGCCAAATAATCCCACCTGGAATTTCTTCCCCTTCGTTTGCATATCAAGCCAGGTACTGAAGGTGCTTACAGGTGTATATTCCCGGAAATCTTTCAGTGAGTCGGTAATATCTCTAATGGCATATCCACCGATCATCATCCCATCAAAAGAATTCTGAGCATAAATCCCCTGCATTTTCACCGTCACCTTTTTCATATCCAGCTTAACAAATGCATTTGCAGTAGCACTTCCCAGGTCGTTTTCAGCCTTGTAACCTGCTTCGGATTTCAGGCGTGGCAGTACCTTTTTATATCCCCCGGTTACGCCAAAGAGGAAATTCCGGCTGATATTGATTTCCAGGCGCGCATGCAGGTCAGGCATTGCGGTATTGCTGAGCGTGCGATATCCACCCGGACTGCTAAAATCGCGTTGCGTGGCGGCAGCAGCTATTAGATTTACAGACTCTCCAAACTGATGGCTCAGCCTGATCTGGGGATTGCGTGAGAAGTACTGAAAGGGTGCTCCGGTATTAAAGGAAACTGTACCAGGGAAACAGCTTTCCATGAACATCATATGCCAGTACTGTCCGGTGAGTAATTGCGTTTTACCCCAGTCAAGCTTAACAAAGGCATGTCGTAGACGGAATCCATTAATATCAGGATTGGAATGACCGAAGAAAGCACCTTCTATTTTTCCCGAAGATTTGGCTCCAAAGGCATCAGGTCCTGTTATACTTGCGGCGAGTCTCGACTGTATGGAAAGAAAGTTCAAACTACTCTGCGCATTGATATCATTCCCGTCAGGATCGTCAATAACGGGAGCCGGATACAGCAGAAAATGGCCTTCACGGGCGGTAACCGTTTGACGTGAATCGTAAAAAAAGTCATTTTTCACAAAACCCGACCAGGATATTCCAAATTTCTTATCTTCATCATCCTGAGATTTAAGTATTCCACCAAACGCCAGGACACATGCCATTAATACAAGTATTGATTTTTTCACAGCTTTTATTTTTTTGATTATTTCTGATCCTTTTCCGGTGGAAATAATTTCCGGAGCAGGCTTCTTTTCTTTTTAGGTTTGTTGAGCAAAACATTCAGGTTATTTTCAGCCGTCAGGTTTTCCTGCCACAACTCCATGGCTTTCATATAATTCACAACCGCCGAATCATAGTTTCCACGATGACGGTAAACCAGCCCAAGGTTAGTATAACTCACTGACAGCCGTCTGTCAATCTCTGCTTTGGTATCTTCAAATTCATCCAGCCGGTTATCCAGATATTTCTGTTGGTTCTCCTTGCTGTATTCATTCATCCCTTCAAGAAAATCCTGCCTGATTTCTTTCTGCCATGAATTACGATCCCCTTCACCATATTTTTTCTTCCACCTAACATAAGAAACCAGAGCATTTCTAACTTCCGCTTCAGCCATTTGCAAGAGAGAATCCCGCGGAAGATCAGCCTGCGGAGGTAGATTTTCCAGGCTATCACCATGCTGGGCCAGAGCAAGATAAACGGCGGCTCTGTTATTTGCCAGCACAGCTGTTTCAAAGGAATGTTTATAATGGGGATATTGTTGATAAATGCTATCCACGGTATCCAGCAGTTGAAGCACTGCCGGAATATTGTTATCACCGGCCAGCTTGTTGTAGTCACCATAGAGGTCTCGGGCCGGTCTGATCCTTGGGTCAACAGCATTTTTCACACCAGAATAATAGGCAGTGGCAGCCGTGATACTCACGGCCACCACGCCCAGCATGATCAAAATTAATGTACGTATTTTTCTGTCGCGTATCAGCTTCATGAAGTATGGACGTTTTCGATAAGGAACTTCCGGATATGTATTGGTGTTTCAGGCGTCAGCTTAGCCACAATAATATGCACAATTATGGCCAGTGGCGCTCCAAAGATAGCAAAATACCATGCTCCCAGATAATAATCCACGAATTCGTGCCATGGCCATACCCAGCCCATTTTACCGGCTATAAAATAGCCTATGGCGATTACCGATACCAGTCCGCCGGCAATCAATCCGGCTATAGCTCCCTGCTTGTTGGAACCGCTCCACCATATGCCCAGCAAAAACAACGGGAATATAGTACAGCCGGCCAAAGAAAAGGCTACGGCTACCAGCTGCCCGATAAGCGCAAGCTTCAGCAAGGCTATAGAAGCCACTATCACAGTCATTACCACAGTGGCCCAGCGTGCCATACGTAATCTAATTTTGGGTGATGACGCGGGATAGAACACCCTCACATATAAATCATGGGCAAAGGCTGAAGAGCCGGCCACCAACAAGCCAGATACGGTGGAGAAAGCCGCAGAAACACCGCCGGCAGCCAAAAAGCCCACTATCAGTGGATGGATATTGCCCAACTGAGCTGTATAAATGACAATGGCATCCTGTTCCAGATATCCTATTTCGGGATGTGCTGAAAGCACACGCCCCAGCGCGGAATAAACCGGTGCGCTCCAATAAAGTATACAGATAAAAAACAGTCCCCAGACTACCGACCACCGGGCATCACTCACCTTTGGCACCACATAAAAACGCTGTAGTACATGAGGCAGCCCTGCCGTACCTATCATTAGTGAAAATGATATGGCTATCCACTGAAAGAAAGAATTATTATATGCAGTATCCCAGGGCATGGCGTATTCAGGCATAGCGATGGAAGAGAACTGGTGACCGTATTTATTGATAAGTGCGGCAGATTCCCCTAAAGGAATACCATTAACCACATCCGACACCACTGAACCGTAGCCGATCTGTGGAACCACCCAGAAATAATCAAATTTGAACATCAGAATGAACAGCGGGATCAGGAAAGAAACAATGATTACCACATACTGAATCTGCATATTTTTGGTAACACCAAGCATGCCGGATATCAGGGTGTAGCTAAGTACCACAGCACCTCCAATCAATACGGACATCCAGTAGGGCATTCCAAGTATCCACTTAAACATCAATCCGATTCCGCCAAACTGCCCCACGCAGTATGCAATTGAAATCAGTATGGCAATTACGGCACCCACAGCGCGCAGGTTGCGCGAATAATAACGATCACCGATAAAGTCGGCAGCAGTAAACTTGCCATACTTACGTATTTGTCCGGCCATCAGGATCAGCAAAAGCACGTATCCCCCAGTCCATCCTACAACATATGATAAGCCGTTATACCCATTGCCATACATCAGCGCGGCCATACCGAGGAAAGAAGCAGCACTCATCCAGTTGGAGGCTATGGCCATGCCTGAGCCAACTTTGGATATCTTTCGTCCGGCAGCATAAAAATCAGTGGTATCCCTGGCACGGAATACGATTCCCACCACGATAAATAAAACCAGAATGACAATCAGAATAATGGCCGGCCCCAGCTTAAAACTTCCTTCCAGATCGATAGCAGAGTTCGCGGCATCTGCCATTAATGAGCCTAACACAAATATAATTAGCGTAAATATCTTTTTCATATATATTAGCTTTTTTTCCGGTTATTAATCCTGAATATTGTATTTTTTATTGAGCGAATCGGCAGTGATGCAATACAGCCAGCATAGAAATACGAAGAGGATGAGCAGGAATACAGCCGTGTAGAAATAATGAAAGGGAAAACCCAGAAAAACTGTATCAGTGAGTATGGATTGGTTGTGTATAAGATACGCTTCCAGTATGTTATCCAGCTTCGTAATATGCTCTTGTGATAAACGCGGCGGGTAATCGTTTCGCAATTCCAGTGGCAGTATCCTGATTCTCGCATCGGATTCCTGAAGCCCCAGCATGGGTGCAGCATAAGCCTGCAGGCGCAGCCTGGCATTGTGGTACCCGGGATTCATCACATCGGTGGTGGTATCTTCCACTGCTTCGAATCTTCTGATTTCATCAGCCAGTATCTGCTCTTTTTCCTCCCCGGCAAGATTAAAAAATGCCCAGCTCATGCTTTTCTGAAGTGTTTCCCGCTCCTCAGGGGTGATAAAAATTTTGGCCAGCACCCTGAGGTTAATCCTGGCAAACTTGCGATAATCCTCCGGGGTAGCATCTTCTGAAAACACTGAACCTTTGATGGATTCGTAGGTTACCCAGGCAGGTTCAGGCGTGGGTTTTTCAAGCACTTTCAACAGGATCTGAAAACCGAAAACGGCCACAGCCCATATGGAAACAAGCCAGATCACCATATTGCGATTGGCTTTGGTTCGTTTGTTGGAAGGCTTGAAAAAACTGGTGTGATACTCTTGTTTTTTCTTTTCCATAGATGAATTGGGTTCGTTATAATTCAGGTTAAATATAGGCCACAAACATGCCTGTCACAACCCATTCGCACTATTTTTTTCGCTGAAAAATCTGTTTTTTAGAGCTATTGTAATTATAACAACCAAAAATGACATGTTAAACAAACGGTTATAAGGAAGTATGATATATACCTAATATAGATAAGCAAAAAGGATTATTAAGCGGAAAAATCCTTGATCAAGCATTTAAAAAGGCTTTACGCAGGCATAAACCATGAGCTTAAGCGGAGTCTGTGGTATTGTTTTATCGAAAATATTTGTCATCATGTAATTTATACAAGAAACGTATCTTTAATTCTTTAATTCCCTCTTTCAGCCACTTAAATCCGGAGAAGAAAGTCCGTTATTTTTACAACCTTTAAAATTGATCATTTTGAGATCAGAATAGACCTCACTTTCCCTTACAGGCAACAATAATAAGAAAATACCCTGCGTTGTTCACCCAGTAACAATTAAGTTATCAAAAGCAAATAAAAATCATATAGAAATGGCAGATTTAAAATTCAGGGTAGATGCAGAGAGCGCAAACCCTACAAAGACAATTGTAAAAGCAAGAGACTTTGAATTGATCGTTGATGAGCCCGCTAATCTGGGTGGAAAAGATGAAGGAGCCAATCCTGTAGAGTTCCTTATGGCTGCTTACGCAGGTTGCCTTAATGTAGTAGGGCACCTGGTAGCCAGGGAAATGAACTTCGAACTCAGAAGTTTAAAGATTGGGATTGAAGGAAACCTTAACCCGGCTAAATTCCTGGGCATGTCTGATGCAGATCGTTCAGGATTTAAAGGGATGCAAGTATGTATTGAAGCTGATGCCAGCGCCGATACTGCTACATTGGAAAAATGGAAAGAAGCAGTGTGTGAGCGTTGCCCGGTAAGTGATAATATTAAAAACATCACACCGGTGGAATTCAGCCTCAAGCAAACTACAAACGCTGCAGTATAATAGCAGCCGTCATCAACCTATGCCGGACATGCATAGAAAAATAAGCCCGGGACTGAATTTCAGCCCGGGCTTTTTAATTCCTTCATGCCTGTAAAAAAAGAATCGCAAGACATTTCTAAGCAATTGTCTATCCGGTTACGCAACCAAATCCGGAAAAGCGACTTTCCGGAAAACACTTAAAATAACCCCTGGAAGAGCATTACATTTTATGGATATGATTTCCGGTATTTCGCTATTTAAGTACCTTATACTGCATTTTACGTTCTTGAAGTTCTGCACATATAATAGACAACTGGGATTTGTCCTGCAAATTAAAAGTAATGGTAACCTGCACATACCCAACAGGCACACTGGTTGTTGAGCGTTCATGTTCGATTTCATGAATGCTTGCTTTCATCTTTTCAAGTATAGAAATAATAGATTTGAGTTCTCCTGCCTGGTCAGGGATAAGAACCCTTATGCGTGCACGCAGGCCTTCATCCATCACCCCCTTGTCGAGTATTTGTTCCAGTATTGACATATTGGCATTTCCACCACTTACTATGGTAACTATTTTGCGTGATTTAACATCAACCTTTTGGTAAAGAGCAGCTGCCATGGCTGCGACACCTGCCGGTTCGGTAAGGATTTTGGCACGTTGCAAAAGCAGGTATGCCGTACGAGCCATTTCGGCATCATTTACAACAACGATCTCATCAACCAGATTGCTGCAAATATCAAAAGTGAGCTTCCCGGGTGATTTTACAGCTATTCCATCCGCAATTGTATTGACGGAGTTAAGCATAACCGGCTCACCTTTTTCTATACTCGCTTTCATCGACTGGGCACCCATAGCCTCCACCCCAATTACCCTTATCCGTGGATTCAGTTGTTTTAAAGCAATGGCAACACCAGCTATGAGCCCGCCGCCACCAATGGGTACCAGCACATCATCAACATCTCTCAATTGCTCAAATATTTCAAGACCAATAGTGCCCTGTCCTGCAATGATATGCGGATCATTGAAAGGATGCACAAAAGTTGCTCCTGATTTGCGGCCAAATTCGACAGCCGCTGCAAAGGCATCGTCAAAAGTATCCCCGGTAAGCACTACTTCAGCACCATAAGCCCTTGTGGCAATAACCTTTAATGGTGGTGCAAACACAGGCATGAAAACCGTGCTTTTCACCCCGAGGCATTTGGCTGCATAGGCCACCCCCTGGGCATGGTTGCCGGCAGAAGCGCATAAAACGCCTTTGGCGGCTTCATCAGGCGTAAGGTTTTTTATTTTATAATAAGCGCCTCTAACCTTAAATGATCCGGTGGTTTGCAGGTTCTCCAGTTTCAGGAAGGTATCTGCACCTGACATTGTCGAGAAAGACTTGCTCCGCTCCAGCGGTGTTTTTTTTACTGATTCGTTCAGTACCGATTGCGCCTGAACTATATCGCTGAATTGTGGCATAAAATTATTGCTCTTCGTGTATCCCATATTTAACTTTGTAATGAAGATACAAATATATGTATAACCTATCTCCTACATGATCTTTCTGTAAGTTTTAGTTTGAAACGCCAACGCTCCGGAAAATTGAAAAATGAGCAGAGGTATAATTTAATCTCCCAGGAAATTCAATAAAGGCTGAATATACTGTTCAAAACTCTCGATGTGCGGCAGGTGCCCTATCCCGTCCAGTTCAACCAATTTTGAATGTGGTATTTTCTGATGAGTGGTTTTTCCCAGTTCATCGTATAGTCCCATTGTCTGGCGAACATCTTCGCTTACCAGCGATTTCCCAGGTGCCGTTCGATCGCGGGTGCCGATGATAAGCAATGTTGTGGCGTCAATATCCTGAAATTCATAAACCACAGGCTGAGTAAAAATCATGTCGTATGTAAGCGCGGCATTCCATGCAATTTTTTCATAATCCGAATTCAACGTCCAACCTGCTAAAAGGTTCACCCACCGGTCGTATCCGGGCTTCCAGTTCCCGTCGTAATAACTGGATTTTTGATAGGATTTTATGCTTTCATACGTTTTATCCAATTCGCGTTCATACCACCAGTCAATTGATTTGTACGGAACCTTTAATTTCCAGTCTTCGAGACCAATCGGATTTACAAGTATCAGCTTTTCTGTAATTTCCGGAAACATCAGGGCAAAACGGGTGGCAAGCATTCCCCCCATGGAATGTCCCAAAACAGCTGTTTTGGTAATATCCAGCGAATCGAGCAACTGCCTGGTATTTACCGCCAGTTGTTGGAAAGTAAAATGAAAATAATCAGGCTTTGACGATTTGCCAAAACCTATCTGATCGGGTATTATAACACGATAGCC
>CAYZDA010000003.1:0-91902 GCA_964477095.1 uncultured Bacteroidales bacterium
GAAATCCGGTAAAAATACAGCCAAATATTAACATATCAAATCCCAGGGCTCATAACTAATGTATAATGAAAACATGCTAAAAAGCCGCCTTTTTTTCGTGCTTATACTCGTTTATGATTTTTTTTAAAAGTATGAAAGATGGATATCATGCCATAAAATGCAACACTTATTTTGAACTTTCATCATCTTTTTCGTGTGAGGAAGGATATCTGTTCCCGGGTTGGTTTCAATCCGGAATTTAGCTGACCGGGGAACCAGTAAATGGAATGATCAGAGATATCTGTATTCAAATGTTGCCTGAAGTAACTCAGGGTGTGTAATTTACTATCGGTATAAACTAACGGGCATAATACCGGCTTTTTTTGCAGGCCGCATGATCAAACCAGTAAATCAGTGTGATCACCCAATAATGAATAAACAGCTTTAATGCGCTCTGTTTTTGGTTTTGCGGTCAAAATCAGTAGTTTTTCCTCACGCCTGCTGGTCTGAGCTTCCAAATAACTTTACACCTTCACCTTTCGGCTCTGTCTCGGGGCAGTTTATAATGTGGACCGGTCTACTTCGATTGCTGGTTTTTAGTATAAACATGGGGAAAAATCAGTCCTGCATAACCCCAAATGCATTTTCTATAAACATAAACCAGTGATTATAAGGAATAGCAGTTTTGGGTGTTGCCGTCACGCACAAAAAGGAGGCATCAGGGCAAAAGTCCTGGTGTTTTTTTTGCGCGGGAATAAATAATTAAGAAAATCTTTTTTGTATTAACAAATGATTTTAGCTATCTTTATAACAAATATTTACTTATGCTGATTAAAACCTACGGTAGCGCCATATATGGTATTGACGCCATAACCATAACAATAGAAGTTAACATCGACCAGGGGATAAATTTCCTGCTGGTTGGTTTGCCAGACAGTGCAGTAAAGGAAAGCCAGCAGCGCATAGATGCTGCTTTAAAAAACAACGGATATAAAATTCCGGGCAAAAAGATCGTAATCAATATGGCCCCGGCGGATATCCGCAAGGAAGGCTCCGCCTATGACCTGCCGCTGGCCATCGGCATACTGGCGGCTTCTGAACAGATATCCGACAAGCATGTGAGCAATTACCTGATAATGGGTGAGCTGTCGCTTGACGGAAGCCTGCAGCCCATCAAAGGAGCGTTACCTATGGCTATTGAAGCGCGCAACCGCGGATTTAAAGGCCTCATCCTGCCCAAAGCCAATGCAGTTGAAGCCGCCATAGTGGACAAAATTGAAGTGCTGGGCATTTCCAACATCAAAGAGGCCATTGATTTCTTCAATGGAGACATCAAGCTGGATCCGGTTGTTATCAACACCCGTGAGGAGTTTTATTCCAGCTTGGATAATTATCAGTTTGATTTTGAAGATGTGAAGGGACAGGAAAACATCAAACGGGCACTGGAAATTGCCGCTGCCGGAGGGCACAATGCTATAATGGTAGGCCCTCCCGGTGCAGGCAAAACCATGCTGGCCAAGCGAATTCCTTCCATACTGCCGCCGCTCAGCCTTCATGAGGCCCTGGAGACCACAAAGATCCATTCTGTGGCCGGCAAAATGAACAAGAATGAATCGCTGAAGTCGGTACGGCCGTTTGTGAGTCCGCATCACACCATCAGTGATGTAGCGCTGGTGGGAGGTGGTCAGTTTCCGCAGCCAGGGGCCATTTCACTGGCTCACAATGGCGTGTTGTTTCTTGACGAGCTTCCGGAATTTAAACGCACTGTGCTGGAAGTACTAAGGCAGCCGCTGGAAGACCGGCAGGTAACCATTTCCAGGGCTAAATTCACTGTGGATTATCCGGCCAACTTCATGATGATAGCGGCCATGAACCCCTGCCAGTGCGGCTATTATAATCATCCAGAAAAAGATTGTGTGTGTTCTGAGTCCATGGTGAAAAAATACTGGAATCGCATTTCCGGACCATTACTCGATCGTATTGACATCCACATGGAAGTTGTGCCGGTGCCCTTTAGCGAACTGAGCCGCTATACCAAAGCCGAGTCGAGCAAGGAGGTTCGAAAAAGGGTAAATGCTGCGCGGGAAAAACAACAGCAGCGTTTTTCAGGTAAGCAGGGTTTGTACAGTAATTCGCAGATGAGCACGCGGCAAATCCGCGAGATCTGCCAGATTGATAAAGCCGGTAGTAATCTACTGAAAAGTGCCATAGAAAAGCTGGGGCTTTCAGCCAGAGCATACGACCGCATCCTGAAAGTTTCAAGAACCATAGCTGACCTGGAGGATAAAAAAGATATATTACCCGAGCACCTTGCCGAAGCGATTCAGTACCGTACGCTGGACCGTGATACATGGGCCGGTTAAGGCTGGTTTTTATCCGGTGATCTTGAATTCAGTGCGTCTGTTTTTCTGTCGCCCTTCCTCTGTTTTATTGTCAGCCACCGGCTTCTGCGAGCCATAACCTTTATATGACAACCTCTCAGAATCAATGCCCTTTGAAATCAGGTATTCTACTACAGTTTTGGCCCGCTGCATGGATAGTTGCCTGTTGTAAGCATCTGTACCCACATTATCGGTGTGCCCAGAGATCTGGACTTTCAGTCCGGGATTATCCTTCAGCAAAGCCACTACCCTGTTAAGCTCTGGAATAGATTCCTTTTTCACCTTATCTCCCACATCAAAATCGAAGAATACATTATTAAGCACAATGCTTTTCCCGATTTTAATTGGCTTTAGATAAATATCCTTCACCACCTCTCTATACGTCTCTTTTTCTGGAATATCGAAGTTTTCAGAATGAAAAAGAAATCCTTCGGCTTTCACTGCCAGGCCGTAGTTTTTACCGGCAGGAAGTGAAACCAGGTAACTGCCAGTTAAGGAATTTGATTTAAATCCAGCCAGTGTTTTGCCGGTAGTATTATCCACCAGTTCTATTTGTGCAGCAAGCGGTTTTTTAGTTTCCTCATCCAGAACCCGGCCTTTCATCAATGTAAGGTTAGGAGTTTCCACTGCAATAACATTCTCCAGCTGGTTTACAAGCTCCGCGTTTTCAGTAGCCACGAGTATATCGCGTGTGGAGTTGACCAGCGGTTTTGAAGGACCCAGAAAATGAATCCGGTAGATATCCTGGCTCCCGTCACGTGAAGAGGAAAAATAGCCAAACCTGCCACTGGCAGTAACAGAGAAAAAGATATCATCTTCAGCAGTATTTATCGGAAATCCAAGATTGACGGGTTGCTCCCATTGTCCTCCGGTATTTTTCGACCGGAAAATATCATATCCGCCCATGGTGGCATGTCCTTGTGAGCTAAAATAAAGCGTTCGACCGTCAGGATGCATAAAAACCCCATCCTCATCATATTCGGTATTAATTTCAGCACCAAGATTTTGAGGTTCGCTCCAGTTGCCCTGCTCATCCTGCCCGGAATAGTAAATGTCCTTGCCACCATAACCACCTTCCCTGTCAGAAACAAAGTAAATACCTCTGCCATCATAGGTAAAAGAAGCTGTAGGCTCATGCGCAGGGCTGTTGACGGGCCTGTCAAGCGCCCTGGGTTTTCCCCATTGCTGACCTTCCAGGACACTCTCAAAAATATCGCCATTATTTTTCGAGCGGTAAACATAAAGTTTCTGACCATCGGGAGCCAGTCCTACCACAGCATCATGATATTTCGTATTCAGCGGCTTTCCCGGATTTTCAGGAGCCTGCCATTCACCATTTTCCATGCGTGAAACATACACATCTTCATAATAAACCTCCGACATATCATCCATAGCTCCCCCCAGGCTTCCCGGTCTGCGGGAGGTAAAATAAAGCACACTCTCATCTGCGTTTACATAGGGGCTGTATTCATCATATCTGGTGTTAACCGGCTCCTCAAGTTTTTCAATATATACCCGGATACTGTCTCTGATCTGCTCCTTACCCACATTGCATTCCTCAATCTTCTTCATTATGAAGCCTCGTGTTTCTTTCATTTGCTCCGGGGTTAGTGACTTCAGGTACTCTTTGTAATAAATGATTGCGTTGTCGAAACGATGAACACGGTGGAGAGCTTTGGCATAATCAAAGGCTATTTCCGGCCTGGTTTGCTGGTCGCCCAAAAGATAAGCCTTTTGCAAATGCTCCAGTGATTTTCGCGGCTCGTTGAGCACAGCCAGCGCACGCCCTATGTAAAAGTTAAGTCTGGCATTATCAGGATTCACTTCATACGCTTCGCGAAATAATTCAAATGCCTGATCAAATCTTCCATCTTCCAGAAGTATGATGCCATCTTCCAGATTCTCCTTTGCCTTCTTCATTTCCTGCTTACGCCCGGGAAAATGTTCCTCATCAAAAGGCACATTGTTTTGTGACCAGAGCGACAGACTCATCAACAGGAAAACTATAATATAGGTGCATTTCCATTCCATACTGATACGAAAACCCAAAAATATAAATTGCCGCGGAATAATTTATAAATATCTCCTTTATTTTAGATTTAAGGAATTCAACCGCGTTTTGAATCAGGTTCAGAACAGGCTATTCTGAAATTACAATTTATAAAAGACTGTTGATATGCTGCTCATAGATATCCACCGTTTTGTTATTAATCTAAGTTTACTTAAGTTTGTACCGGGATGAGCAGACAAGAAGTAACATATGAGGAATTAACGAAGGTACTTGAGCCTGTGCGTGCACATGTAAAAAATGATGGTGGTGACATCAGGATAGTAGATTTTAACGGACAGGTATTAAAGATTGAACTCCTTGGAGCATGTGCCATCTGCGGCATTTCTAATGCATCTTTCAAAGAAGGAGTTTATAAGATTGTTCAGAAAAGGATACCGCAAATCAAAGACGTTGTAATTATAAATTGAGTGAATATACTTTTCTTTGCTGACTTTCGTTTTGAATGCTTTAATACCTTTGCAGCATGCTAACATTCGGACCAATACCATCGCGGCGCCTTGGCAGGAGCCTTGGCGTAAATAATATACCTCCTAAATATTGCTCTTATTATTGTGTATATTGCCAGATAGGAGCTGTACTGGAAATAAGCACGGAAAGAAGGGAATTTTACAAACCACGGGAGATAATCGATTCGGTAATACGAAAAGTGGAAGACGCTGAAAAACGTAACGATAAAATCGATTATATCTCTTTCGTTCCTGACGGGGAGCCCACACTTGACATACATCTTGGTTTTGAGATCCGTGAGATCAAAAAGCATACCGGCGTGCCAGTGGCCGTTATTACTAACTCATCCACTCTGTGGGATGAAGAAGTGCGAAACGATCTGATGGCAGCTGACTGGGTGTCGGTAAAAGTGGATTCGCTGGATGAGAAAATCTGGAGAAAAATTAATCATCCCTCTCGCAAGCTTGATCTGGAACAGATTCTTAAAGGAATGCAATTGTTTGCTTCGGATTACAAAGGCAGATTGATGACTGAAACCATGTTGATAAAAGACATGAATGACCGTGAGGATATTTTACAGGACAATGCCGGATTTATCGGGTCGCTTAATCCTCATACTTCATTTCTGGGTATTCCCACACGTCCTCCTGCACGATCTTCAGGCCAGCCGCCGACAGAAGATAAAATTGCAATGGCCTATCAGATTTATAAGGAGAAGATAAACCACGTGGAAACTCTGCTGGGCTATGAAGGAAATGCCTTTTCATCCTCAGGTGATGCAAAAACTGACCTGTTGAGTATCATCTCCGTACACCCCATGAGAAAGGATGCTGTGGAAGACCTGATAAAAAATGACAATGCTGATTGGAGCGTGGTTGAAAAATTAATTGAAGAAGACCAGATAAGGGAAATTCACCATCAGGACCATGTTTTTTATGTTAGAAAGCTAAGAAAATAACTGCCGGAATGAATCATTGATTCAAACAAAACCGGTCTAAAACAAAATAAGGAAATCAACGTTTTCACTTTACCTGGATTTTCCTGTAAAAAGTTTGTACTTTTACAATTGACAAATGTGATATGGTACAAATATTGCATAAAAAGACTAACACTCAAGCACGAATGAAGCGATATATATCTTCTTTATTTCTTCTCCTTCTGACCTCGATTTCAGGCCTGTATGCAATGGATATAAGGTCACTGGATATTGGCTATGAGAAAGTGGGATCATTATCTTACAGAGCCAAAGTTACGGCGTATGTTTTTAATTCCGGGCCAGTGGATAAAACCATGCGTATTGCCTGGGGAGATGGTGATACCAGTTTAATTTCACTTAAAGATTCCAGCATTGTAAATAATTATCTCCGCAAACTTGAGTATTCCGGCAAACATACATATTCAGGTGCTGCCACCTACGAGATATCCCTGGAATATTTCAACCGGCAGGCCGGGGCTACCAATGTAACTTCTTCAGCCAATGAAGCCATATATGTAAGCTCGAAAATCATCATTAACCCGTTTTTGGGCACAAATAGCTCGCCGGAGTTTACGCTTCCCCCTGAAGATAACGCCTGTACAAATAACCCCTACATATATAACCCCGGAATCGTGGATGCGGAAAACGACAGCATAGTAGTTTCCAAAGTTCAATCAAAGGGGAAAGGCGGAAACGTCCTATTGGGATACAAATATCCTGATCAGTACACGGTGGATCCTGCTACTGGCACCATCATCTGGACCGATAATCAAAAGAAAGGCAGATATTATGTAACGCTACTGGTGGAAGAGTACAGAAACGGAATCCTGATAGGTACTTCTATGCGGGATATGCAAATCAGTGCTGGTAACTGCCTGAATCAGGCTCCTGATATATTCACCTTCAATGACACCTGCGTGGTAGTTGGTGACCTTATGAACTCACCGGCTTACACGCTGGATAACACAGGCGATACTTTAACCATCAGGGCCCTGGGTGAGATCATGGACCTGAAGTTTAATGCCGGCCACTTTGCCAATCCTGCCACGGGCATCGACAGCGCAGGCGATTACTTCATGTGGATGCCAGACTGCGATCTGGTGAGATTACCACCCTATCAGGTTCATTTTATAGCTGACAAAAAAGGTGCTGCTTCCAGCGGATACTTCCCTGTGACGAATGATTTCAACAGCGGTATACTTGGTGCCGACTGGTATGCAACCAATCAGGTAGTTTTTACAAATCCGTGTAATCCGTCGGCAGACGGCACCACCTACCTCTGGATGGGAGATGCCTCCGCACATCCGCGCTGGGTGGTTACTCAGGCATATGACCTCACAAACGGATCAAATGAAATTCATTTCGACATGAAATGGTCCACCCAGGGCTATATTTCTCCCTGTGAAGGCCCCGATCTTCCAGATGAAGGCGTACACCTGCAGTATTCACTCCAGGGTGTTAACGGCCCGTGGAAAGAGATTACATACTGGGACCCCAGTCAGCCGCCTCCGGGAGGGTTCAACCCCATGCTAACAGTTTGGAATCACTACAGTATTCCCATACCGCAATCAGCTATTTCTTCAAACACACGGTTCAGGTTTTTACAAACTTCCAGTTCAGGAGCAAATTATGACCACTGGGGAATTGATAATTTCAGAATCTTCGACAGACCCGAAAATCTTTCAGCCACCAGGGCAGTTGAAATAAAAGTGATTGCACCGGCACCGGAGAATTTAACGGCTAATGCGGTTAATCAGACTATTGAGCTCTCCTGGAACAAAAGCAAATGCCCCAACGCAACAGGCTATAAGCTATACAGAAAGAACAGCTATTACGGATATGTGCCTTCCAGCTGCGAAACAGGTGTACCAGCCTACACAGGCTATAAACATATTGCTACCATAAACGGCATTAACGACACTACCTACATTGATGACAATAAGGGTCAGGGAATACCGCAAGGATTTAACCATTGTTATATGGTGACAGCAATCTTCCCTGACAGTGCAGAAAGTTATCCTTCTGCGGAAGCCTGCGCAAAAATTGATCGCGACAAACCGCTGCTCACCAAAGTTTCGGTTGCTGCAACCGGTGCTTCCAACGGCAGTATAGATTTGGAGTGGTCAAAACCGCCATTTATTGATAATGCCTATCAGGGGCCATACCGCTACCTTATTTACCGGGCCGTAGATACGGCAACCAACTGGCAGCTTATCGATTCCACAGCCAGCATAAATGATACTACCTTTTTTGATGATAATCTGGATACTGAAACAAACCAGTATTATTACAGGATAGAGTTTTATCAGGTTGATCCTTCAGCCAGGATTCTCATCAGTGAATCACCCCATGCCTCTTCGGTTTTCCTGAACCTCGTTCCGGGAGACGAAAGCATTACACTGAATATGGATTATGATGTATCCTGGAACAATGACTCCTTCGTAGTGTACAGACAGGATCCGGGTGCCACAGCCTTTGATTCCATTACCACTGTTTACCAGCCTGCCTATAAGGATACCGGGCTTACCAACGGTGAAACATATTGTTATAAAGTGAAAAGCATAGGTTCATACAGTGCCGGCAACACCATAAATCCGCTGATTAATTATTCGCAGGAAACCTGTGCAAAACCAAGAGACATTGACGCTCCCTGCGCACCTAAGCTGGTGGTGACGGTTAACTGCCTGGACATTACAAATAAATTGCGCTGGAATAACCTGCTGAACACCTGTGCACCTGATGTGGCTCATTACGATATTTATTACCGGCCACTAAAGGAAGGTGCCTTTGACCTTATTCATCAAACCGGACTTCCTGATGATACAGTATTTATACATAAAAATTTAAGCAGCATAGCAGGATGCTACCGGATAGTTGCTGTTGACAGTTCCGGTAACGAGGGCTATCCCAGCAATACGGTTTGTGTTGATATAGACAGCTGCGACATCTATCGCCTGCCTAATGTTTTCACACCTAACGGGGATGGTTATAATGATACGTTTATACCTTACCCCTATGATTTTGTGGAAAGAGTGGATATGACCATTTATAATCGCTGGGGAACTGTGGTTTATACTACCAATGATCCTGATATCAACTGGAACGGCAAGCACGAAAATAGCGGCCGCGATTGTGCCGAAGGAGTGTATTATTACGTTTGTGATGTTTATCAAAGAAGTTTGGAAGGGGAAGAAAAAATCACCTTAACAGGGAGTATCAGCTTGCTGAGATAAGTAAAATAAGGGCAGGCAATTATAAGAAAATCATCAAAAAACAGCGCTGCTAAAGGGAAAAATGCCCACAAAGAAAAAAAAACACAAAAAAAACTTCAAAATCATTTCATAAATCCAAAAAACACAGTACCTTTGTTTTTTTATTAATAATCAATATCACTAATTAAATGAACACAGGTAAAGTTAAATTTTTTAATGAGTCCAAAGGTTATGGCTTCATTAAAGATCAGGAATCAGACAAAGAGTATTTCGTACATGTTACAGGCCTTATTGATAAGGTTAAAGAAGATGACATGGTTTCATTCGATTTACAAGAAGGCAGAAAAGGATTAAATGCAGTAAATGTAAAGCTCATATAATAGTTTAGGATTTACAGAATTTAAGCGATAGAATTGTCTGAAGCCTTACAATTTATTTGTAGGGCTTTTTTTTGCTTTCTGATTAACTACCGGAAATCACACAGGCTATCTGCGACACAATAAAATGCAGCGCTTATGCGCAAATATTCTATTTCGAGATGATCTTAAATTCGGTGCGCCTGTTCTGCTGCCGTCCTTCTTCAGTATCATTCGTTGCTATGGGTTTTTCAAAACCATAGCCGGCATATTGGAGCCGTTCAGCATCTATGCCTTTTTCAGCAAGATAATCCACTACAGCTTTAGCGCGCGCTTCTGACAGTTTTTTATTGAAAGAAGCAGATCCCACATTATCAGTATGGCCTGATATCTCTACTTTAACACCCTGGTGTTCATTCAATATTTCAAAAAGGCGGTCAAGCTCAGTCTGTGATTCATCACGCAGGGTTGATTTTCCTGAATCAAAAAAGATATTTCTGAGCACTATACTTTTGCCAATCTCAATTTGATCCAGCGCGATGTTTTTTTCTATCTCTCGATAGCCTCCTTTTTCCCGCAGGTCGATATTTTCGGAATAGAACAGATATCCATCGGCTCTCACAGCAATACCATAATTTTTCCCGGCAGGCAATGTTACCAGATACTTTCCGGTTTTTGAATTTGAGGAAAAAGATGTCAGCTCTTCATTGGTATTGACATTTGTCAGTGTTATTTCCGCCTTCAATGGTTCTCCGGTCTTCTCACCGGTAATTATCCCTTTCATAAGGGTAAGCTGAGTGGTTTCTATCTGAACTGCTTCTTCTATCAGAGTTTGGGTAACAGGCTCCTGCCTGTAGGCGATTAGCTGATCTTCTGAAGTGTTTATTATACCCTTTTCAGGACCCAGAAAAGTTACCAGATAAATGTCCTGATCACCTTTACCTTCTGGTCTTACAGAAGAGATATAGGCATGCTTTCCAGAGGCTGATAGCGTTATAAAAACATCATCCCCAGGAGTATTAATGGGATAACCAAGGTTTTTCGGATCGCTCCATTTCCCATCCTTAAACTCAGTTTTGAATATATCATATCCTCCCATAGTGGAATGCCCTGTTGAGCTAAAGTATAAGGTTTTACCATCAGGATGCATGAAGACGGCTGTTTCATCGTAAGGTGTATTAATAACTGCACCAAGATTCTTAGCTTCCTCCCATTTACCTTTGTCATTCAGTTTGCTCATGTAAATATCATGCTGACCATACCCCCCTGGCTTGTCAGAAACAAAGTACATCTTTTTCCCGTCATATGAAAAAGAAGCATAAGACTCATGATATTTGGTATTTATCTTGTCAGATAATTTTTTAGGCCTGCGCCATTCATTACCATCAAGACGGGAATAATAGAGATCACCACCACCGCTGGCTTTATATAAAAACAATTGCTGCCCGTCAGGGGTGATGCCCACTATGGCATCATGCTCATCACTGTTGAGCGGTTTTCCGGGGTTTTTCACCACCGACCAGCTTCCATCCTTTGCTCTCTCAGCAATCATGATGTTTTCCATATATCCAAAATCGCTTTCGGCATGTTCCGGGCCTGTTGCCGTGGGCCTGCGAGTGGTAAAGAAAAGCATTGATTCATCAGCATTAACCACCGGGCCGTAGTCAGGATAGTCCGAATTGATATCTCCGGAAATGTGGTCGATAAAAACTCTTACAGGATTTTCCACCAGCAATTTAGCATATTCACATTCTTTGATGTGTCTGTCAATTATTTCGCGCTCATGCTCCAGCTTTTCAGGTGGCAGCTTCTTACGGTAGTTCTTATACATCTCCACTGCCTTATCAAATTCGCTTTGATACTGATAATATTCACCCAAAACAAAAGAAAGATTATCATTTACATCCGGATCCAGTGTAAAAGCCTTCTTTAAATACTTTCCCGCTTTATCTTTTGCATTGGTTCTGAAATAGCATACGCCCAACTGGTAATTCAGTGTAGCGTTATCCGGATTAAAAACATAAGCTTTCACATAATGATCAGCGGCTTCATGGTAAAATCCCTTTCCTGATTCGAAGAGTCTGTTGCCTTTTTTTAGTTGTTTCTTTGCCTGCCGGAACTCTTTTTCCTTACCGGGAAATTCATTTTTTTCAAATGGCACGGATTCCTGGGCGTGCATCATTCCGGTAGCAACTACCAGCAATATCATAGTCAAGTATAATAGTCTGTGCATTTTTCAGGGTTTTAGGATTAGTAACACTGTGATTCTATGTATGTTTCAACAGATTTCACCCCCAGTGAGAGAGCCTTTGACCAGTCTTTGCAAGCTTCTTCCGGTTGCCGGAGCATTTCTTTGGCAATCCCTCTGTTCATATAAGCATAGCCATATTCAGGATCAAGACTAATGGCTTGATCATAATCGGCAACTGCTTCTTTATATTCTTTCAACTTATACCGGGCGTTTCCGCGATTATTAAATGCAGGTGCATATTCCGGATCAAGTTCTACAGCCTGATCATAGTCATTTATGGCCTCCTTATATTTTTGCATGGCAAAATAAACCGTCCCACGGTTATTCCAGTACATGGCATTAGAGGAATCCAGAGCAATGGCTGAAGAATAATCAGTTAAGGCCCCCTGATAATCTTCAAGCTCTTTTTTCACACTACCCATATTGGAGTAAATGAAGGCAGAGGAAGGATTTAAAGAAGCAGCCATCTGATAGTCAGAAAGGGCCGTGCGATACTCTTCCTTCATCCTGAAAGCACTGCCTCGATCGTTATAGGCATACGCATAATCAGGATTAGCCTTAATTGCTTTACTATAAGCGTCAACTGCCTTTTCATAATCAGTATTTCTGAAATGGATACTTCCCATATAATAAAATGCCTCGCCATGATTTTCATCCATTTTCACTGCTTCCCGGAAGTCTGTCATTGCCCCCTCCTGGTCATCCAGCTGCAACTTAGCCAACCCACGGCTGTAATATGCTTTAGCATCAGGTTCCAGCATGATCACCTTATCATAGTCCTGTATGGCTGCAGAGTACATTTTTTGCTCGAACTTTACAGCCCCGCGATTATAAAGAGCCTCAGGAAAGGTACGTTTAAACTCCAGCGCCTTGTCAAACATTTGTATAGCCGTTTCCATATTGCCATTTTCAAAGGCTGTTACTCCACGGTTATAGAATTGTTCAGCCTGTTGTTCTTCTGATACAGTGTAGGCCTTAACCGTGTCCTGTTCCTCTTGTGCCAGCAGTGTACCGGCGTTCAGAACAAGAACAATGATCATTAAAGATATTTTGCGGATGGATCTCATCTGTGTTTTGTTTTGATTTTGATATCATTACATACCCCGGACTGATCCGGGCCGGAACATCCACCTGGCTGTTAATCATTTTGCTATATCCAAAAAGCCTGTGTTATGAATGTTTCATGATCAGATATTTTTCTGATCCTTTCAAGTGACTAAGTTAAGAAAAAATGGTTGGCATATCCAATTTTTATAACAGCTGCAAAAACGGACAGTTGTCCGGTACTGGTCTGAAATAATAATCAGGGCCCCGGACAAGGTTGTTTTCATCTCATTTTCAATCATATAAAACTTATAATAAAGAGTTTATCCCGCCCACAGAAAAACCTAAACCCAACAGGTTAACAAATAAATTCAGAAAAAAATAATTTTAAAAGGCAGTTTTTCCATACATTCGCTGGTAAAAGAATGAATTCTTTACCCGGAAGATTAAATAATAAACATGTGATGACACGAAAATTTTATATTTCAGCTTTGATTATAATCCTGTTTACTGCAGGATGTAAAAGAGAAAAACAACAAGGGCAGGTGGAAATTCCTCATGATTCCGATTCCCTCCCGCCAACGGAAGAGATAAAATATCATCCGCTTACTATGGCAGCCATCTATCAGCAGGTTTCTGCCGAAAAATATGCACTCGAATATCAAGCCTATAAACTGGCTATGTTTGCCTTAAAGGAAAATCTGATGAATGATGAAATAGATAAGCAGCGGGCAGTGATCCTTGATATCGATGAAACGGTGCTGGATAACAGCCCCTATGAATCTATGCTGGTGAAGGAGGATACTACCTATCCTTATCGCTGGGGCGAATGGCTGGAAAAAGCAGATGCGGAGGCACTGGCCGGAGTGAAAGATTTTTTGGAATTTGCGCGCGGATATGGTGTGAATATTTTTTACATTACTAACAGGAAAGAGAAATATAGAGAGGCTACACTGAAAAACCTCCGCGACCATAACCTGCCGCAGGCGGAAACAGAGCATTTATTTATGAGAACCTCTACCTCAAGTAAAAAAGAAAGAAGAGAAAAAGTGCAGGAAGATTATCATATAGCACTTTTGATAGGTGACAACCTCAATGATTTTTCAGAGATATTTGAACATAAAAGTAATCACCGCAGAAAAAAACTGGTTGACCGTCATAGGGAGGAATTTGGCCGCAGGTTTATACTTCTGCCAAATGCAACTTATGGCGACTGGGAAGCGGCGGTTTATGACTACGACTTCAGTCTGGATGAAAAAGCAAAACATAAAGAACGCCTCAACAGCCTGAAGGCATTTTAAATCATTCCCGAACACAGTGCCGGAGCCTTTAACTTCTGTCTGCCTGGCTCCTCCTAAGCTATGGATATGTGTATCAGCTTGCTAAATATCAAAAAAAACCGTCCTGAGACAGGACGGTTTTTCTTATGCTTATGTTTTTTTAATGTATTTCATAAATAAAAGGCAGGCGAGCCTGGATTTGTTCCATTTCACCCGTATTCTTCAGAATTTCGAAATACCGGTATGTAGTGCCGAGTTCGTTTCTCAGTATCCTGGTTCTCATGCTTGAACCAAAACTACCAAATAGCTTTTTAAAGGGATCATCAAGCTTTGGAAGTTCCACAATGTCATAATCTTCCACTTCTGCCATTGTAGCAGCAGCGGCAATAGCATCATCCATTCCTCCGAATTCATCGATCAGGCCGATTTTCAAAGCATCCATACCATTCCAGATACGGCCTTCCCCGATTTCCTTTACCTGAGTAATTGACATATTACGTCCGTCAGCAACTTTTTCAACAAAATCCATATAAAAGATATTGACATTTTCCTGAAGGACATCTCTCTCGAAGTCGGAAAGCGGGCGGTAAGGATGTGCGAAATCAGCATGGTCATTGGTCTTCACTCCATCAATGGTAATTCCGAGCTTATTATTAAGCAGCCCCTGCACATTTGGAAGCAGTCCGAAAACACCAATTGAACCGGTAAGCGTGGTTGGTTGTGCAAATATCCTGTCTGCAGGGCAGGCAATATAATAACCACCAGAGGCAGCCAGATCACCCATACTTACAATAACAGGTTTTGCTTTTCGGGCCAGCACCACCTCGCGCCAGATAATATCTGATGCAAGTCCGCTACCACCGGGTGAATTAACCCTTAATACTATGGCTTTTATTGTGGAGTCACGACGTGCTTTCCGGATAGCCCTGGAAATTCTTTCTGATCCCATTACCTGATCATCATCACCTTCACCGCTTCTAATTTCACCAACTGCATAAACCACTGCAATACCGGGCTTTTCATCCACGCTCAGATTGTTCTTATTGGGTGCGGAATCATAATATTTATACAGGCTTATAAACTCAGGAGTGGAATCCTCCCTGATTTCCGCTCTTTCCCTGATCGTGTCGAATAACTCATCCTTATAGATGATTCCATCAACCAAACCATGTGCAACTGCATCCTCCGGAATTCTGAGGAGCAGAGAGTCAGCGATATTATTCAATTTGTCAATTTCAACTCCTCTTTCTTCTTTTACAGCTTTTAAAAGGTGTCCCCAGATACCTTCAATGTATTGCCTGCTCTGTTCTTCATTCGCTTCACTCATTTCATCGCGAATAAAAGGTTCCACTGCACTTTTAAATTTACCGTAGCGAATTACCTGCATTTCCACATCAAGCTTTTCCAGTAACCCTTTGAAGAACATAACATGCATTGTCATACCTCTGAGATCCATCATTCCGCTGGGGCTGATATAAATTTCATCAGCAAGCGAAGCCAGATAATACGCTTTCTGGGATAAAACATCAGAATAGGCTATAATGAACTTCCCTGATTCCTTGAAATCTTTAAGGCTGTTTCTTACAGCCTCAATGGTAGCCATGCTTGATGGAATTATGGTAACATCAAGGTAAATACCTTTGATCCGGTCATCCGTTTTAGCTCTTTCTATTTGTTTTCTGACATCATTTAGCCCTAAAACATTAAATTCATCTAACCCATTAAAATTAAACGATGCAAAAGGGTTTACCGGTGTTCTTTCAGGAATAGGTTTATCAAGCTTAATCTGAAGAACTGATTTATCCTTTACTTCTGTCTTATCTTTTGCTGTAAAAGAAGCAATGGAAGCTATAATTCCGGAAAGAATAAAAAACACGACCAGAAATGACAGCAAGGTCCCGATCAGTGAAGCAAGGGTGTACTTTAAAAACTGTTTCATTATTATATTTATTTTTGGTTTATTGGTTATTCATAACAAAAGCCCAACACTCTAATAACCTGCACATAATTCAGGTATATTAAAAGGGATTTGGTATAGCATCAGTACTATTATTAAAATTTGATGCTAAGATAAAAAAAAGCGGGATTAAATCGATATCCCGCTCAGTAAACAGATAATAAATTATCTAACTAAATCCAATATCAGGACGGCTATTGTCAGTTGAAAGTTACAGATAAATATGGAAATCGCATCAATCACCTTATGCTTTTTATTCATCAGCCTGATAATGTGTTTCATATTTTTTGTGCTTTAAGTGAGGCAGAAAATCCAGAATCATTAAATTTGCAGTATGCAGGATCAGCATTACGCATACATAATAGCGGGAGGCAATATTCCGCCCAGACGGCAGTATATAAGAAAAGCCATAGATATTTTAAAGGATAAAGGCCTGGAGGTTGAACAGGAATCATCGGTTTACGAAAGCGAACCATGGGGATTTGAAGCGGAAAATGATTTTCTAAACAAGGTCGTTCTATTAAAAACAGAACTCTCGCCTGTTGGGTTGCTTGATGTGCTTCTGAATACAGAAAAAGAGTTAGGCAGGAGGCGTGGGAAAACTGATGGTTATGCTTCCAGGCGAATAGATCTGGACATTTTATTTTACGACCGGCTGATCATAGAAAAATCTACACTGAAAATCCCACACCCCAGAATACCTCAACGCCGGTTCGTACTTGAACCGCTGAGTGAAATAGCAGCTGACTTTATTCACCCCAAACTTGAAATGACAATTAGTGAATTGCTCAAGCAATGTGATGATCCGGGAAAAGTGAATAAAATTCAGGAAGACTAAGATATGAGTAGCAGATATATTGCCATAGAAGGAAATATAGGAGCAGGGAAAACATCCCTGGCTGAAAAGCTCGCCGATGATATTGGCGCAGGTTTGATTCTGGAACAATTTGAGAAGAATTCCTTTCTTCCGTTGTTTTACAAGGATCCGGCACGGTATGCCTTCCCTCTTGAGATGTCTTTTCTGGCCGACAGGTTCCAGCAGCTTAAAACTCGCCTGGCATCACCAGATATTTTTCAATCTGTTACCATTTCCGATTATTTTATAAGCAAATCACTTATTTTTGCCAGAAAAACACTGCAACCCGATGAGTACAAGCTCTACTCCAGGCTTTTCAGTATTATTTCCCAAAGTCTTCCCCGCCCTGACCTTTTGGTTTACCTGTATTCAGATATCCCTCATTTGCAGGAAAACATCCGTAAGAGAGGAAGGGAATATGAGCAGGATATTCAGAATGAATACCTGGAAAAAATACAATCCAGCTATATCGATTTTATAAAAACACAGAAAAATCTTGCTATCCTGATCATAGATAACAGCAAACTTGATTTTGTGAATAATGAATCTGATTATCATAAAATAAAGAACATCATAGTCCAACCGCATAAAGAAGGCATATATCGCTTTTCCTTCTGACTTCTGATAATTAAAATATAACAGGGCATCATTTTCATAATGCCCTGCTGATTCTGAATATCTGTGAGATATTATCTTAACAAAGTAACCGATCCTGTTTTCTCAAATTCTTTTCCCCAAATGCTTTTGAAGTAAACTTTATAGATATACACTCCTGCAGGTGCATTCTCCCCGTCAACAGTTCCATCCCAACCTTCGTCCGGGTCCTCCGTCTTATAAATCATATCACCCCAGCGGTTGTAAATGATCAGCATATATTCATCCAGTGCTGCAAAATCACCCAGAGGTGCATAGGTATCATTAATTCCATCTCCGTCAGGTGAAAAAGCATTGGGAATGTAGAAGGTGGAACAATCTTCGGCTATCACGGTAGTGGAGGCGGTATTTTTACAACCATTGTCATCTGTACCGGTGACTGTATAAGTGGTAGATGACATGGGCATAACTGTAACTGTTTTACCTGTCATGCCGTTACTCCATTCATAGAATGAAGCTCCGTCAGCATTAAGTTCAGTGTCATCCCCAAGGCAGATAGCGCTGTCGGCTGAGCTGGCATCAACCACCGGAAGCGGATTGACCACGACAGTTACCGTATCGCTGTTAACACAGGAGTGGTTATCGGTTACAGTTACTGTATAATTTGAAGTGTTGGTGGGCGAAACACTGATGTCGGCTATCATATCACCGGTACTCCACTCATACTGCTGTCCGCCGCTGGCGGTCAGGTTAACCCTGTCACCCCTGCATATCTCTACATCTGGCCCCGCATCAGCATTGGGTAAGGGATGCACCGTAATATTAACGGTATCAACTGAAATGCAATTGGCGGCAGTCCCCACTGTAAGGTAATAGGTGGTGTCATTCTGGGGCATTACGGTGGTAGATTGAGTTGAATCGCCAGTACTCCAGATGTAGAATCCGTTAACTGGACTGGCAGCCAGTGTAGCAGTATCTCCGATACATATTTCCTGATCATTACCGGCATCGGCAACAGGTGCCGGCGCCACGGTTACATTAACTGAATCCGAACCGGTACAGTTGCCTTTGGTGGCCGTTACATAATACGTTCCTGAATTGGATACCTGTATATCACGGGTGGTTGCACCTGTACTCCACTGATAAGTATCGTAACCTGAATCAGCTTCGAGAACGGCATAATTCCCCGGATTCTTGCAAATGGTGGTATCAGGACCCAGGCCTGGATCCACTTCCGGGATCACGGTGATTTTTACATTATCACTGGCTGAGTTACCTGATGTGTCCAGGATAAAAACAGTGTACGTCTTGGTTTTGGTTGGGCTTACCCATCCTCCGTCAAAGGCCTTTACACCATGCGACCAGGCTACATCTTGCTGCCCCGGGCAGTATATCTCCACCTCATCAATTCCCCACGCATCAAAGCCCGCGTTACTGGTTGCCAGTTGCGCCCAGCGGAAGCGGGTATTTGTTGTGGCTGCTGCTGAAGGAACATTGTTTTCATATTGGTTCCAGTAATACAATTCACTGGCCGCCTGGGCACTTTGAGAGGAATATGGCTGCCAGTATCCGCCGCTTCCGGGTGTTTGGGTAGTAAAAGGCCCGGTAGTTGAAAAATTACCCACAGGTTCTACGTCAGGACCTGGAAAATTTGTCCAGGTGGCACCTCCATTGGTGGAGTATTGCAGGTGCACACCTTCATCATGGGCGTCAGGATCCTCACAGTCGCCTGACCCTTGTACCCTGCCGTAGCGCATCCACCATCTTACTACACAACTGGTGGAGGAAACATCATAAGAGTGTGTTACTAAAGTCCGGCTTTGGGAAGGTGTCGTTCCTACCCATAAATGGTAGCCGTTGGGGCCCGGCCCGCAGGGATTATTAAACACCGGGTTAGCAGCTGTTGAAGACCAGCCGGCACCGATGGTAGCATTATCAAAATTATTGTTCATCAAAAAAGTACAGGAGCCATCTGATAATAAATGGACAGAATCACCCGCGCAAATAGTGGTGTCAGCAGTAGGTTTTAAAATGGTGATGTCACATTGGCTACTGCCTGTAAGGTAAGATGACATCAGCAACAAGAAAAGTAAAGCATTTTTATACATACCTGAAGTTTTTTGCAGATTTTGTAAAAGACACGTTTTAATCTGCTAAAAGTTGCCTGTAATCAAAACATCTCTTGCATTAACCGGATTTTAATGCATGACTTCCCGCAGCAGGTTAACTGATCGGGTTTATTGAATTCTTTACCTAAAATACTTCTGAAGTAAATGTAATAAAATCAGAACCTGCCCGGACAGGCTTCACCGCTGACTGGAACCATCCTGAAGCAGCTAAACAGAATCCCGGCCACAGATGGCCGTATCTGAAGCATTTTGATATACACTGAGCACGCCACCTGTAAAATAAAAAGCTGCGGCAAATAACAAGAAGAGTAAACTTTTTTTTACAGGGGTAGAAGGCTGGGATTATGTAAATAACAGACAAAAAATTACTGCCACTTGGGCGTAAAAAAAAGAGCCTTCTTTTCAGAAAGCTCTTTTGTATATTTATTTTGATTTTTACCTGTTATCTAACGAGGGTTACGGTGCCTGTTTTTTCAAATTCTTTACCCCAGATGCTTTTAAAGTGTACTCTATAAGTGTATACCCCTTGTTTAGCAGGCTCTCCGTCAACCATTCCGTCCCAGCCTTTTGCCGGATCCTGAGTTTGAAAAACCATACGGCCATAACGATCAAATATCAAAAGCCTGTATTCATCCATGGCAGCAAAATCACCGGCCGGACTATACGTATCATTTAGCCCGTCGCCATTTGGAGAAAATGCATTTGGAATATAAAAAGTTGAGCAATCCTCTGCAATAACCGTTGTGCTTCCGGAAGATACACAACCGTTGGTATCCGTACCTGTAACAGTATACGTAGCTGTTGACATTGGCATGATAGTGATCAACTGGCCGGTTTGTCCGTTGTTCCATTCATAAAAGTTTGCACCAGCTGCCTCCAGCTCTGTTTTTTCTCCAAGACAGATAGCACTGTCCGCAGCCGTAGCTTCCACCACAGGAAGCGGATGAACCTCCACTGTAACAGTATCAGTATTCACACAGGAATTCACATCGGTAACAGTAACAAAATAAGTAGTGGTTGAAGTGGGAGCTACGGTAGCAGTAGCTATCATATCACCGGTTGACCACTGATAATCCTGACCTCCACCAGCCACGAGATCCGTCTGTTCACCGCGGCATATTTCTACATCACTGCCTGCGTCGGCATTGGGAAGCGGATGAACACTTACCCTGACACTGTCGTAATTCATACATGCTGAATCTGTTCCCACAGCGAGGTAATAGGTTGTATCATTTTTCGGCGCCACACTAATACTCTGGGTGGAATCACCGGTACTCCAGATGTAAAATCCGTTAACAGGACTGGCCGTCAGTGTGGCAGTATCTCCGATGCATATTTCCACATCCGTTCCGGCATCGGCCACTGGAGCGGGACTAACGGTTACATTAACTGAATCAAAGCCAGTGCAATTTCCTTTGGTAACGGTCACGGCATAATTGCCGGAATTAACCACATTGATAGCTCTAGAAGTTGCTCCGTTACTCCACTGGTAAGTATCGTAACCTGAATCGGCTTCGAGCACGGCATAATTACCTGGATTATCACAAATGGTGGTATCCGGACCAAGACCTGGGTCAGGAGTAGGAACCACCGTAACCTTAACACTGGCACTTGCAGAGTTACCTGAAGTATCCAGGATAAAAACTGTATAATTTTTTGTTTTCGCAGGCTTAACCCAACCACCGTTGAATGCCTGTATACCATGCGACCAGGCTACATTTTGCTGTCCCGGGCAGTATATCTCCACCTCATCAATTCCCCACGCATCAAAGCCCGCGTTACTGGTTGCCAGTTGCGCCCAGCGGAAGCGGGTATTTGTTGTGGCTGCTGCTGAAGGAACATTGTTTTCATATTGGTTCCAGTAATACAATTCACTGGCCGCCTGGGCACTTTGAGAGGAATATGGCTGCCAGTATCCGCCGCTTCCGGGTGTTTGGGTAGTAAAAGGCCCGGTAGTTGAAAAATTACCCACAGGTTCTACGTCAGGACCTGGAAAATTTGTCCAGGTGGCACCTCCATTGGTGGAGTATTGCAGGTGCACACCTTCATCATGGGCGTCAGGATCCTCACAGTCGCCTGACCCTTGTACCCTGCCGTAGCGCATCCACCATCTTACTACACAACTGGTGGATGAGACATCATAGGAATTTGTTACCAGTGTCCTGTTCTGAGAAGGAGTAGTACCAACCCACAAATGGTAGCCGTTGGGGCCCGGCCCGCAAGGATTATTAAACACCGGATTAGCAGCTGTTGAAGACCAGCCGGAGCCTATGGTTCCGTTATCAAAGGAGTTATTCATCAAAAAGGTACATGAACCATCGGCTTTCAATTGAAGCGAATCACCTTCACATATGGTGGTGTCTTGTGTTGGCTTCAATATATCAATACTACACTGGCTGCTGGCATAACTCCATGCGAAGAGAATACCTGCAAGCAATAAGATTTTTTTCATCTGTTTTAATTTGATTTTAGCGCTCAGATGGAGCTCGCCATGACACTCACAAATTATTATTGCTCACTCCACAAACTTTATAATCATGCCTGTGGGTGTTCCGTCTTAGGCGGATCATGGCCTGGGTCATCATGCGCTGGTTTCGAAATTTTGATTATACGGGATTAATTTGAAGATCTCTTAATTCGAAATTGGTAAGAGCCTTTACATCTTTGTGATGAACAAAGCGCTTGAAGATGGATAATCCTGAGGGAGAATCAAAGCTGCAGGTGCCTTCCAGGCTTTCTCCCGGGGCCAGTGTTATAGAATGTTTATATTCCGGATCCTGATAGTTATCGCAATTCACGCAGTCCCCGCCATACCAACGCACATCAAACCATTCAATGGTCAATTCCTGGTCGGTACTGTTTACAAATTTCAACAGCACCATTTCCTGATTGATTCCTTCTGATGGGTCATTCCAATCCTTTTCCATGCTGTAAATCAAAACACCGTTTTGATCTTTGTATAATTCCCAATCACTGGTCTGGGAAATCCCAAAAACCGGGATTATCATGATCAGAAGCAAAGCAATTTTCTTCATAATTTATAAAATTTAGTTTTGTTTGTTTGTTTGACACACGGCCTGTTTAAAAAGTTGCCTCAACCTTATTAATTTTATTTCCCGTGTGTAAAAATAATAAGTTTCATGATAGTGAGGATATATTTGCAAGTATATCTGCAATATGTATTGTCTTTAAATTAATCTTATTCCTTTTAATGTAGCTTTCAACCTGCATCAGGCAGGAGGCTTCAGTGGATGTTATGTATTCGGCACCGGTCTTTATTGCCTTATTCACTTTCTCTTCTACCATGGCCACTGAAACCGGTTCGTATTTCACAGAAAAAGTACCTCCAAAACCACAACATTCGCCGGCATTTTCCATTCCAAGAAGTTCCAGTTCGCGAACATTTTTCAGTAATTCCAATGGTTCTTCATTAAGACCATATTGCCGTCCTGCCGTACAGGAATGATGATATGTCACTTTTGCATCAAAAGCTGATCCCAGATATTTTACCTTCATCACATTCACAAGAAAATCCGTGAATTCATATACCCGTTTCTTTAAGGAATTATATTCCAGATGCAGAGCGGTATTGTAAAACAAATCATTGTAGTGTTCCCTGATCATGTGAACACAGGAAGCCGAAGGACTCACCACATAATTAGTTCCTTCAAGATCACGGATGAGCTTTTCTCCAAGCCTGCGTGCCTCTTCCATATTCCCGGCATTGTAAGCCACCTGCCCGCAGCAGGTTTGGGCAGGATTATAATTTACCTTTACATCAATGCTTTCCAGGATTTTAACTACATTAAAAGCCGTTTGAGGATAAAATTGATCAATAAAACAGGGAATAAACAAATCAACTATCATAATACCGCAAAAATAGAAATACTTATAACATGATGTATATGCGCATTCGATAATTTTCGTGGTGCATATGCTCACTTTTTTTACTTTCGCAACTAAAAAAGTGCGCATATATCGTCATTTGTTTATTGATCTGGACCGGACCCTTTGGGACTTTGATGCCAATGCAGCCGATACTTTGCATGAGATATTTGACTTTCACGGGCTGGCAGATAAAGGTGTGAGTGAATTTGTTGATTTTCAGAACACATATCAGGAAATAAATACAAATCTCTGGAACAAATACAGATCGGGAATAATTACCAAGCAGTTTTTGAGCGTGGAAAGATTCCGCCTTACTATGGAAAGGCTGAACCAGGATACTGCATGTTCATCTGAAATGTGCAGGCAGTATCTAACCTGGAGTCCTGAGAAAACAAAAGTATTTCCGGGAGTTATGGAGGTATTGAATTATTTGAAACCAAAGTATAAAATGCATATCCTCACCAACGGATTTAATGAAGTCCAGTTCAGGAAAATTGAAAGATGTGGTTTTTCTCCTTATTTTGATTCTGTGATTACCAGTGATGACGCGGGTTTTAAAAAACCCACAAAGGAATTTTTTGATTATGCTCTGCAAAAAACCGGTGCAAAACCTGATAATACGCTGATGATCGGGGATGATGAGGAAGTTGATATTATAGGTGCTCAAAAATCAGGTATTGACCAGGTATTTGTGAATTATAATCACCGCCGGGTGCCTGATCTGAACCCAACGTTCGAAATACACAAATTCAGTGATCTGAAAAAACTGCTCTGATTATTAAATTTTTGCCAGAACAGTTTGCCCGGCATTCACCCTGTCGGTGATTTTCACTTTTACAGTACACCCCACAGGAAAGAAATGATCAACCCTGGAGCCAAACTTAATAAATCCCAGGGGTTCCCCGGCATAAACAGACTTACCGGTTTCAGCATAATTGACAATTCTGCGTGCCATAATACCGGCAATCTGGCGGATCCAAATTATATTCCCATCATCAGAAACCATTTTGACAGTATTGCGTTCATTCAACTCTGATGATTTGGGATGATAAGCAGGCAAAAATTTGCCCTTATGATAGTCAACCCCGGTTACCTTGCCTGCTACCGGAAAACGGTTGAGATGCGTGTCAAAGGGTGACATAAAGACAGATATCTGAAGCGCTTTTCCCCCCGGAAAAGCATCATTATCCACTTCTTCAATAACAACTACTTTACCGTCAGCAGCACTCAGCAAATCCTTGTTGCCGGATATGATGGCAATATCAGGCACCCGGAAAAAATAAACAACCCAGGCTGCCCCCAACAAAAAAACAAGTGTTATGAGCACCGAAATCCACAGTACGTCTACGGCAGCCCAGGCAGCATAAACAGCAATTAGGGCAGCTATAACCGCAACAAAAATATGTATGCTGCCTTCTTTATGTATATTATATTTCATCTGTCTATATTTTTGATTTTAGTGGCACTCCGGCATACCTTATTCATTATTTAAAGATTCTTTGATAACGAAAAAACATATATCAACATCAGGGTGAAGGGTGCTGCAAACAATATACTGTCAAATCGATCCAGCGCCCCACCATGCCCTGGAAGGAATTCACCGGAATCCTTCACTCCTGCCTGCCGCTTTAGTGCTGAGGCGAAATAATCACCGCCAACAGCAGCAATAGCACCAATCACAGCAAAGATAACCCATTGCAGGGAACTTAGTACCTCAAAAAAACCGGAAATTATAAACCCGGCAATAGCTGCAAACAGCACGCCGCTTATGGTGCCTTCCCAGGTTTTATTTGGCGACACAGCAAATATTTTCCTTTTCCCGATGAGCGTGCCCGTGAGATAAGCAAATGTATCATTTGTCCATACTATGATTAATAAAGCAAAAACAAAGCTGCCTGAATAGTGAAAATCATTGAATGGATGAAACATCAGTAATAGTAATGAGATAAATCCAAGAGAAGGGTAAATGAGGGTAAAAATAAATGTTGTTACTACATCTCGGGGCTTTTTGTGTGAAACGACAGTTCTTATCAACACAATAACCAAGGGCAACAGCAGCAATAAAAACCAGTGGGCAGAAATCAGATCGTACAAATGAAAACCTGTTATCAGAAAAAACATACCGGCAGCCACAGCATTTAACCTGTGGAAGGCGTCTGTCCGGAGCAGTTGGCTGAATTCATATGCTGAAATCAACGCAAAACTTCCAAAGAGTATAGCAAAAAGATAAAAATGCCACAAAACAGCCGTCAATACGGCAGCCACATAAAAAATCCCAAATATCAACCTTCTGTAAAAATTATTCACTATCCACGGCTTTTTTAATAATGTATTTGGCTTTGATCACATCTTCGGCCTTAACATAAAGTTCAATTTCTCCAAAAAGATAAGCTGAATCCTTCTTATTCAGACTCCTGCATTCAACTCCATTGTGCACAAGTTTTGATTTAACCAATTCGATGTCAAAGGAGTTTCCGGTTGAATACACTTTCTTCCAATCCTGTTTCTTCATAATTTCATAAATCGTCAAGCAGGAACAAATATAGCTTTTTAGGACCATGCATTCCCATTACTATGGTTTTTTCTATGTCAGCGGTTCTGGAAGGACCTGTAATGAGCGTGGTATAAGCTTCCGGTCTTTTATCAACCGACAATGCAGTGCTAAGCTGGCTCATATTGTATAATATCTGGCTTGAGCAAGCTAACACAACATGTTCATCGGGACGAGCACATATTAAATGATCCCTGGATGAGCAAGAGGAAAAAAGTATGCTTCCGGTTGATGCAACCAGTGCATCACAATCAGTGATGCCTGTGATAGCGTTATCAGGAATGGCTGACGGATTTGCGGGAAACTCAAGTCCAAACTTTTCAGGATGCTTTACTCTGAAGAATACTTCGTCCTTTTTCCTGTTTGCAAGCAGGTGCTCCAGTGAATCTGCCAATTCATCATAACTGTCACAAAATACAAAGTGCCCGCCTGTAGCAGTAAATGAACGGGCAAAGAGGATATCAGGTGTTTCATTCTCTGCCCGCTCGGTATTTATATCAATGGGAGCAAATTCAGCAAAGGCATTGCCGGCATCAGAGATCAGTGCATTTCTGATGTTTTTTAACACTTTCTGACGTGCTGTGCTTTCCTGCATATGCGGAATTACTATTGTTTGTCTTTACTGTCGCCTGTATCTTTATCTGCATCAGGCTTTTTTTGAGGTTGCTGTGCTTTTGTATCCTCCGGATTCTTTGTATTCTGATCAGGAGAATCTTCCTTTTCCTCTGCCTGCTTATCATCCTTATCCTCATCACCATTCTCATCGTCATCCGGGAGAATGTTTGCCCTGCTTACAGCATCGATGATGTCCTTATCCTCTTCCTGGTCACTCCATTCGCGTTTACCAAAAATCCTTTCCACGTCATCACGGAATATTACTTCTTTTTTCAGCAGAGTTCCAGCCAGCTCGATCAACTGATCCTTGTGTTTAAGCAAAATAGACTTGGCATTCTGATAAGCTTCCTCGATCAGCTTGCTTATTTCCTCGTCGATAATCTGAGCTGTTTGTTCACTGTAAGGTTTAGTAAATGAATATTCATTCCTGCCTGTGGAGTCATAGAAGCTGATATTACCCAGACGCTTATTCAGTCCGAAATAAGTAACCATGGCATAGGCCTGCTTGGTAACTTTCTCCAGATCATTGAGTGCTCCGGTGGAGACTTTATTGAACATGATTTCTTCAGCAGCACGCCCTCCAAGGGCAGCAGTAATTTCATCGAACATCTGATCATAGGTAGTTATCTGGCGCTCCTCGGGCAGATACCATGCAGCACCCAGTGCTTTGCCACGCGGCACTATGGTTACTTTTACCAGCGGATGGGCATATCGCAACATCCAACTAACGGCTGCGTGTCCGGACTCATGAAAAGCAATAACTTCCTTTTCCTGTTTTGATATTATCTTATTTCTCTTTTCCAGCCCGCCAATTATCCTGTCGATTGCATCTATGAAATCCTGACGTTTGATCACGTCATGATTATTCCGGGCGCCAATCAATGCAGCTTCATTACAGGCATTGGCAATATCAGCACCTGAAAATCCGGGTGTTTGTTTAGCCAGAAGGTTCAAACTGATATTCTTATCAAGCTTGAGTTCCTTGGTATGTACAGCAAATATCTGTTCTCGTTCCTTCAGGTCAGGTAATTCCACATGAATCTGGCGGTCAAATCTGCCAGCACGCAGCAGAGCTTTATCAAGCATATCAGCCCTGTTGGTAGCAGCCAAAATGATCACACCTGCATTGGATGAGAAACCATCCATTTCCGTAAGCAGCTGATTTAGCGTATTCTCCCGCTCATCATTTGCACCTGTCATAGGGTTTTTCCCCCTGGCACGTCCGATGGCATCTATCTCATCAATAAAAATAATACATGGTGCTTTTTCCTTGGCCTGCTTAAACAGGTCGCGTACCCGTGAGGCACCCACACCTACGAACATTTCCACAAAATCGGATCCCGACATAGAGAAAAAAGGCACCTGTGCTTCACCAGCCACTGCTTTGGCCAGTAAGGTTTTACCTGTACCGGGAGGCCCAACCAGCAGAGCACCTTTTGGAATTTTTCCTCCCAGGCGGGTATACTTATCCGGTTCCTTCAGAAAGTCGACAATCTCCATAACTTCAATCTTGGCTTCTTCAAGACCGGCTACATCCTTGAAATTAACTGTTACGCTGGTTTTCCTGTCAAATACCTGTGCTTTTGATTTACCAATATTAAACATCTGGCTTCCGGCACCTCCACCGCCACGGCTCATCATTCTCATCAGAAAAAACCACAGCGCCACCAGAAAAAGGATCGGTATAAGCCAGCCAAGTATTTCGCGGCTCCAGTCGCGTCTTGTTTCCCCTTTCACATGGGGCCAGTAATCCATATCTGTTGTCTTCTGAAGGTCTTTCAGGTCTTCCATGAAGCTGTCAACAGTAACAAATTCGTATTTATAATGCGGACCCGAGGCATCCAACTCCTTGTATTTGTCTTTATCCTCAAGCCTGTCAGCTCGAATTGTTACTTCAGCATACTCTTCATTCACTACGGTAATTTTCTTGACATCTTCATCCTTGATCATGTTTTCCAGCTCAGTCCAACCCAGATCGTTTAAGGAAGCGGTATTGGATAATAGCTGGATGAGGATAAAGGCAAGAGCAATGGCCCCGTATATCCAGTAAAAATTATTGTTTTTCTTTTTTGGATCTCTGGAGCCTTTATCGGTTGGTTTCTTTTTTTCCTGATTATTATTCATATATTAAATCCTTAATAAATATCTTCCAGTGAATTGGCAGTGGCATCAGCCCACACCTCTTCAAGCTGGTAAAACGGTCTTTTATCTTTCAAAAATATGTGTACTACTACATCAAAATAATCGAGCAAAATCCATTCGGCATTTTCAACACCTTCAACATGAATTGGTTTTGCATTAGTTTTCTTTTTAACATAATCTTCAACAGAATCAGCTATTGCTTCCACCTGGGTATCAGAATTACCATGACAGATTACAAAATAATCGCAGACTGCATTGTTCAGTTTCGAAAGATTTAGTGTAACTATATCATGCCCTTTCTTTTCCCTTATCCCCTCAACTATGTGATCAACAAGCTTTTCTGTTTCCTGTTCTTCAATTTGAGTTTTTTTCATCGTATGACTTTTGTTCTACAAAAATAAGTATTTTTATCAACCTGAAAAGAATATAATCCTTATCATTCGCAGCATTTCCACTAAACCAGCAGACACATGACCGGTAAACATATACACTATATAAACCGAACAGAATCTACCAATGCCTATGTTAAAAACCTGCTGAAAACATCACGCCCGCCGGAGCTTAGCTTTTACATTACTCATGAACAAACTAAAGGCCGCGGGCAACGAGGCAATTCCTGGGTGAGTGATGCTAACAAAAATCATACCGGAACCTTACTGCTATACCCTGGCTTTTTGGAACCCGCGTTGCAGTTTAGGATCAGTAAATATGTGGCACTGGCTGTACTGGAAACGCTCAGGCACTATTTGCCGGCTGATAAGTTAAAAGTGAAATGGCCTAATGATGTTTATTATGGGGATATGAAAATTGGCGGCATCCTGATAGAAAACTCACTGCTGGGCAACAGCTTTGATTATGTTATAGCAGGGATCGGTGTTAACCTTAACCAGGTTGATTTTCCTCCGTCACTCCCGAATCCGGTATCTGTAAAAATACTTAAAGGTAATGATCAGGATCGCCGAAAATTTGACCGTCACCTGCATGAGCGCCTTGTGGAAGCTTATACCCCGGAATTCATTACAGGACCTGAGCTGGACAGCATTTATCTTTCTAACCTTTACAGGTGGCAGAGCTGGGAAAATTACCTGTCTGGAGAAATTTGCTTCAGGGGCAAAATCCTCTCTGTCAATGAGTACGGCCACCTTCTTATGGAAAGAGAAGATGGCCGCATTTATTCATACGCCTTTAAGGAGATTGAATATCTCTGACGATATCTGCCTCTGGTAAAGACTTATGGATATTTTACCTGCCCCAGGTTTCGGGGGCTTTCCGCCATTCTGACAGTGAATCAAGCTCCTCACTCCTGACATAACCAATTTCCGCAGCCTGCTTCACCAATACATTATAATCTGACAGGGTATACAGCGGACAATTATATTCCTTGAAATTTTCCCTTGCTTTGGCAAAATCATAGGAAAAAATGGCTATCATGCCATTAACCTTGCATCCTGCACTGCGCAATGCTTTCACTGCATTAAGGCTACTGTTTCCTGTGGAAATCAGGTCTTCAATCACCACTACGGACTGTCCTGACTGCACCACTCCTTCAATCTTATTTTCCAGTCCATGCGCTTTTTTTGAAGAACGCACATATACAAATGGTTTACCCAGCTCCTGAGCCACAAGAGCACCCAGTGCGATCCCGCCGGTTGCCACTCCTGCTATTACATCCACCTCCCCGTAAACATCCTGTATGATTTTACTCATCTCCTGTCGCAGATATGTTCGGATTACCGGGTAGGAAAGTGTCTTCCGGTTATCGCAGTAAATCGGAGATTTCCATCCCGAAGCCCATGTAAACGGATTGGCATTATCCAGTTTTATTGCTTTAATTTGCAACAAAAACTCGGCAGTCATTTCTGCTATCTCTTGATTGTAAAGCATTTGTTATGACACGTATTTATGTTAATAATAGAATTATCTGTTTTGATAATAAGCCCTGTGTAGGGAAGAGCGAAACTACAAAAAAAAACATTTCCTGCAATATAAAAGACATAAAGGCATTAAAAAATTGTACCGAAAATTTCCTTTCTGATACAAGCCTGGGCTCCAGCCTTGTTTTACAGGGCGATAAGGAAATAATCAAATGCAATTTTTTGATGCTTTATCCATTAATAAATGCTGCCGGAGCTGCAGTTTTCAATGAGCGAGATGAATTGCTGATGATTTTCCGCCGTGATCATTGGGATCTGCCCAAAGGAAAAACTGAAGATTCTGAGTCTGCTGCTGAATCAGCACTCCGGGAAGTACAAGAAGAAACAGGAATCACCGGAGTTGTGATAACACGGGAGCTGGAACCCTCCTGGCATATGTACAGGGCAGGAGGTGATTGGGTGACCAAGAAAACACGCTGGTTTCACATGAAAGCTAAAAAGCAGGAACTGAAGCCTCAAACGGAAGAGGATATTGAAAAAGCTGTTTGGTTAAGTCGCAATCAGGTAGAAGAAAAAATTGCACTGACTTACGATTCGCTAAAGCCTGTGATAAGGCAGGCATTAAAAATATGATCAGCGCTTTTTGTCGAGCCGCTTTAAAATATTGCCAATTCCGTCTTTACTCATTTTGGGATAGTACTTATTGATGATATCACCATCGGGACCAATTAAAACAAAACGTGGTATGTTGCGTAAGTCAAAGTACTCTATCAGATCATAATCATGATTAAACCAGACTATCTCCCAGGGATAACTGGTTTTCTTCATAAATTTTTCAAACTGCTTTTCTTTAGCATCTACACTTATACTCAACATATAAAGATCACGTTCATCCTCTCTTTCTTCATAAAGCTTCTTCATAATATCCATTTCCAACATACAATCAAGGCATTGCGAAGTAAAGAAGTTAATGATAAGATACCTTCCTTCAAAGTCGCTAAAGCTAACCGTATCAGTTCTTCCGGAGCCAAAGGAAAAATCCTTAAGCCGGCCTCCTGACTCAAAACGCTTTAATTCCTGTAATACCAGATTGGCCATTTTGCGATGTCTGTCAAATTTGGATATTTCACTTATTTCCGTGAGCATCCAGTCTATCTTTTCACTCGAGAAATTTTCATGATCATAATAATTCTTAAGCAGGACGATCATTGCCAGCTCCCGCACTCTTTCATTCCTGAAAACCGTATCTCTTCCCAGCAGGTCATCAAGAGCGGAATAGGAGGAGTTAACATTCAGTGCCTTTTCAAACATAGCCGGAGAAATTGACCTGGACTTACCCGGCACATAACTTCTGACAAAACTCTCGAAAAAATGCATATACTCAATATTCCTGTACAGGACATCGCGCGTGGCGATCAGACGCTCACCCAGCTGGGTCATTGCCCGGGAGAATATCATGATTTCGATCATACCCAGGCGATATTCCGCGTAGTTTTCCACAAACTCATGGCCGGCTTCCTCCATCCAGTCCTCGATATCTTTTTTTATCTTATTATACTGCTTATAATCCTTTTTGTAGAGGATCATTTTGAGTGTGGCCTCATTAAAGGCCTTACCCATCAGGGAGTCAAATTCAAAAATAAGGTGATTGGCTGTGGAGTCAGCTTCTCCCTCAACATACATATCCAGGGGTTTTTGCAAGGGTAATGAGCTACCAGCCCGTGAAAGTGAATCATGATAGTTGATATTCAGTTCCACCAGTTGTCCCGGCTCAACAAACAATGATGCTTCATTAAGCCCAATGGCAAGCATCAAGAAATCAGTATGAGGAAGAAAAAAATCAAGCTTGAAAAACCCTTCATTATCTACAGTGGCAGTGGCAATCACTTCCCGCTTAAACGAAACATAGTCTTCAAATTTCAGGAGCCTGATCTCCAGCTCGCCATAATTTTTAGCATATCCCTGTATTACCGTATTTCCTGCCAGTGTAACTGGCAGAAACAGCAGGGATATAATAGCAGCAACAAAGGTCTTATTCATAAAAAAATACAGATTAGCAGAGTTTAAAAAAACGGCCCGGGCATATATATTATTTTAAACTGATTTTGATTTCCCCCGGGATAAACTGACTGGCATCCCCTTTGTGCCGAATGATATCCCTTACTATCGACGAATTTAAAGCCGTATGCTCGGGACTGGTCAAAAGAAAAACCGTTTCAATATCAGTATTCAGTCTTTTATTGATCTGTCCGATACTTCGCTCAAATTCAAAGTCAGCCGATGTTCTTAATCCTCGCAGAATATAACCGGCCTCTTTTTTTCTGCAATAGTCCACCGTGAGTCCGCTAAAGCTATCAGCTTCAATTTTCGGATAATTCTTAAATACCTGCCTGATCCATTCCAGCCGTTGATCTATCCCGAAAAAATGCTTTTTCTGTGTGTTTTCACCAATGGCTACTATGATTTTGTCAAACAATGGTTCCGCCCTAAGGATGATAGACTTATGCCCAACCGTAATGGGATCGAAAGAACCTGGAAATACTGCAATCTTCAACATATAAAATAAGTGTTTAATATACCTCATTGGTAACCATGCGATAAAAGTAACAATAAGGTGGTAAAAATGTTAATCACAGGACAAAAATATCACTTATCCTTTAACCATTCATAAAGATCGTAATGTTCCGATGACATTCCCAGCTTTTCATACACCGCTTTGGCAGTGAGGTTATCGCTATCCACATATAACCTTAAACCCTTCAGTGAATGTTCTTGTTCTACTTTTTCCCTGAGGTGCGCGTACATTTGCCTGAATATTCCCTGTTTACGGAATTCAGGCACAACATACACAGAATGTATCCAAAGAACATTCCCGTTTCTCCAGTCGCTCCATTCGTACAGCACCATAAGAGAGGCCACTACTTTTCTGTTGGCATAAGCCAACAGATAATAACCGGCAGACGGATTCTCCAATATATATTTCACCCCTTTTTTAACCGTATCAGGGTCAAGTGCAAGGTTCTCAGTTTCCAGTGCCATTTTCACCTGAAAATCGACGATGTTATGAATGGCAGCAGGAGCAGCAGGAAAGATATTCAGCTTATTCATCGGTTTATAATTTAATTTTAGCAGTTCATGTCAACGCCCGGACCTACCCGGTCATTTATGCGGGAGCTCCCGCCTGACATTTCCCAAAACTATAGCTCACCCCCTCGTCTTTTTTAATCATGCCTGGTTGTGTTGCTCCTGAGGCGGATCATGTCTCGTTTCAGCTGTATGGTATTGTTTTCATTTGTCAAACGGAAGTGCTATGTACCGGTTTTTGCAGAAAAAATACTGAACTGCACTTTCCCGTATTTCCGGTGATCAGTAAGGTTGGGATCAGAAGAAAAATTATGTTTCTGATCATGTTCCAGGATCAGCAAACCACCTTTTTCCAGCAGTTCATTTTGGAAGATTATACCCGGTATCTCTTCAATTCCGGAAAGGTCATACGGCGGATCGGCAAAGATAATATCATAAGGGCCATGGCCCCTTTCCAGAAACCTGAACACATTGGCCTGCACCACTTGCAGGTTATCAATACCGAGTTCATCCGCTACCTTATTGATATATGTTACAGCCCTCCGGTCTTTTTCAACTGCGGTAACGGATGACATCCCGCGTGAAATAAATTCCAGACCAATGCTGCCGGTGCCTGCAAAGAGATCAAGTGCTTTCATATCCGTAAAATCCCAGGTCATAAGGATATTAAATAATGATTCCCGGGCCTTATCAGTAGTGGGCCTGACCGGCAGTCCTGGAGGCGGGGTTAACCTTCTTCCTTTGTATTTACCACTAATTATTCTCAAACAACTGCATTTTTAAGGTTTAGAAAATGATACACATAGAACTCGTTATCATCTTCCTTATCCTGATAAATGATAGTGTCATCACCATAGTCAATATTTCTTACATAACGGTGCAAAAGCCTGTCTATATCAGAATTTTTGTCCATCAATCCTGAAATTCTCAGCGGAACGATATCCGGATTTAACTTCAGCTGTTTATAAGTGAGCAGCACAAAATATGCAAAATCTTCTTTACCTCTGAACCGGAACTCGTTGCAAAACTTCAGCCGGCTACCGGAAAAGGCAAGCACATAAAATCGCTGGTCTCTCACGTCAGCATATACACAGGGTTGTGTATTCCGGCCAGTACAATTCACCAGTTTTGACGCATAATGAAACCAGTAAAGACCAGGCACAGTCATATTTACAGCCTCATATAGCTTCTTATTAACGGCATAGACCAGGTATGAATGATGTTCATTGAGCATATCCGTTTTAATAACATCATCATCATTTACCGGGTGATTAAGGTTCAAGTACAATTTTCTTTTCGCATCCTCATACAGGGAAAAAGGTATCAGGGTAAATCTTCCGGTATCGGCAAGAGCTACTTTCCTTTTCATCAACTGTTTTATCCAGGTGTATTCATCCAGGAATTTGCCGAGAGCCACAGCTACCTCTTCGGTTTCAGCTTCAGGGTTGAAGCGCACCGTATTTAGCATCAGGATTTTTTCATCATCTTCCTGCACTAAAAAAGAAAATCCATCGAGCGACAGCCCGATGGATAATCTATAATTTCTTGTATTATTTTCATCAAAGTCCGGGCTGACAAAACTGTTTCCGGGCTGTAAAATATTATTCATATTATTCCCAGTTTCCGTCCGTCGTTGCCTCCTCCATGGAGCCAAGCCTCAGATCAATAGATTCGTCACGGGCAATCAATTCTTCATTCATACCTTTCAGATATGACTTTTTGGGTGCTACCAGCTCAAATACAGGAACCTCAATATTACTCCTTTCAATAATACCGGCCTGAAGCTCAAAGCTATCGGCAGGCACTTTACCGCTTCGGGAAGAAAATGGTATCAGTGGAATTTGCTCCAGCTTAAAGTCATGTTCTTTAGGGTGAAATAATGAATCCTTAGCGGATATAAAGCTTGTGTCACGTTTTACTATTCCCATTTCAAGAGCCTGCTTCTCAGTAAGCGTATCAGGTACATTTCCTTCCTTAAGGACTAACGGCAGTGAGTCTTCACGGATAAAATGCATCAGCGTATCCCAACTTGACGAATACTTTTTGTATTTCGACTTATATGCAGATTGAATATCACGAATGTATTTCATTTTTTCAACAACAACCTTTCTGCGGTACTTCTCTTCGTTGTTAAAACTGGTTACCTGGTGAATACTGTTGTAAACCAGATAGGCCAGCACAAGTATACCGGCAATAAGAACAATATGCAAAATGGCTCGTTTCATGATGTTATTTTGGTTTTTTTTGATAAATGCAAAAATAAAATTTTTTTACTTCCTGCAGCTTCAACCTGAATTAATAATCTGAAAAAATCCTCAATCCGGTTAAAAGAAATGCATTCTTTTATAAGTCCACAAGCATAATGCTCAAAAGTAAGATTTTATTATGTAATTAGATAATTTTTATAGCCTTATTCTCAAAACCGGTAGATTAGGATCAGGGAAAGGCGAAGATTTTCAGCCATATCATCCTGTTTGCCATCACCATTGTATAATGCTGCTGTATATTCCGGTTCAAATCCGAGCAACAGGTTCTTAATGTTTTTCATCAGCCGTGGTGATATCCTGTACAAATGCCCGATTCCATATCCTCTCGTAAATTGCAAAGCATCTGTGCTGTCATCTGTATAATAGTTCATGGCAAAACCTGCAAATACTCCTGCCACCCAGCCGTTTTTAAATTTATGAGAATAATCTGCCCATGCGGTAGCTGTTGGATTATTGGTCATTTTGAAGGCGTTTTCCAGGCTATCGTAATCGTGCAGCAGGTATCCGCCCAGCATCAGGTGGTCGTACAGGTTTTCACCATAAACCGATTGCAGCACAAACCCCGACCTGGCTGATTCATATTTTGCAAAAGCAACAGCGGACAGCGCTCCCAGCCGCTCATTTGATCCTGTTGACGCATAAGCAGGAGCAATAGCTTTATATCCGGCTCCGGCACCCAGGGTCCATTTACCCTGGCTCACATGCAGTTGTGCATGAAAATCGGGCAAGCCTCCCTTATACATGTAAACAGGTGAATATCCTGATAATCCGTTGAAAGAAAAATCACGCTGGGTAACCACTGCTGCAATAAATTTGAATATCCCGCTGCGGTGTTCTATCCTGGCCTGCGGCCCCCGGTTGAAGGCATGAAAAGGAGCTCCGATATTCAACGACAATGTTCGGGGAAAAGCTTCTGGTACTGTCAGCGGATGCCAGTACTGACCGGAAAGTGCAGTGGTGTTTTTCCACTTAAGCTTAAAATAAGCATGTCTGAGACGGAATTCATCCACACCAGCATTGGAAGCACCACTAAAATCACCTTCAATTACAGCACTGCTTGCTGCATTTAATATCTGCGGGCCGGTAATTTCTGCACGTAACCGGGATACGAACGCATACTGATTGTAAGAAGGCTGATCATGCGCAGGATCAGAATTATCCTCCGGATAAAACAAAAATAAGCCTTCCCTTGAATCAACCACCTGACGGCTGTCAAATACATAATCAGCTTTTATGAAACCTGAGAATCTCAGCTGTGTGCTGTCGGGGTCTGCCTGGGCACTCAGGTAAACAGCAGAAAAAAGGAGCAGCAAAACGCAGCCGCTAAACACGAAACTTTTCATGACCTGAAAATTTGCGCAAATGTAATGAAAGCCGGAAAACTACCGGATGATTATTTTCCCGTATAAAGCTCCGCTGTTATTCCTGATCCTTAACAGATACACCCCGGCTTCCAGTCCGGCATTGCCGTAATTGAGGTGATTGCCCTGAATATCTCCGGTATCTACCAGTTTCCCTTCGGATGTGAACACCTCATATTTCCAGAGATCACTGTAAGGCAGCTCCACCCTGAAAGCACCGTCAGCAGGATTGGGGAATACATCAACTGACGATTTGCCATTAATATTATCAATACCTGCCACATTCAGATAAAGGTTACGCGCTCTGTCAGCAGCCTGCTCCACCTCAAAAAGGTTATTCCCGGCAATTATTGCAAAAGCCACTACCAGCGAGTCGCCAGGAGTCAGACTGTAAGGTCCGGAACTAACCATGTGGGATACATCATTACCATCGGGGCTTATGAAGCCCGCCTGCGGACGATTATTCCGCATCGCGATCCACTTTTCATAGCCTGTAAAACCGTCATTTATCTCAATACTGTTATCATCTCCGTCATTTTCAAAAGCATAATGAAATACAGGAGCTGCAGCATTCATTATCATCAAACCTCCAACTCCATGCCCCTCTGTGTCATACACATAAGCCAGGGATTTACTGCTTTTCCACTCCGCACGGTTTTTATGTGAAAAGTGGATATTCCAATCCATATAACAGGCAGCATAGATATTTGAAATATCAGAAGAGGTTGGGTTTGTAATAACATATTCGGCTATAATGTAATCATCATCCTGAGGCGAGGTCCAATCAAGTATATTTTGCTTAAAATGCAGGCCTGTTTTTAGCATTCCTGCAGCATTATCATTAAAAACGGATGAAAACTGCCGCTCGTAAAATGTCTGCGTGGGATTTTCTTTGCTGATGACGCTTTGCACACTATAGTCATGGTCAAACCCATTTGCCCCATAGACAGCATCACTGATTTTGGATGCTGTTATACCAACCAGCAAGCCACCGGTACCAAGCATGGATTCATTCAGGTTATCGTGGACCAGACCAATCCCCTGCTTATACAGATCATCATTATACCCAAACTTTCCGGCAGAATTAACCGTCATCTTAAAGTTGCCGGTATTAAGTGTAAAATATCCACGGTTGAAGCTTTCACTTATGTACTGAAAATCATTGCGGGAACCCAGCTGATAACTGATTTTAAAATATACTCTTTCTGACAATGGCATATTGGGCAAAACGATAATCCTGAAAGGATCGCCGGAAATATCTTTGCTTCCCATTTCCTGCATAGCTGGAATGCTTACCACTGAGTCGAGTACCACTACCGCCGGATGATCACAGCGGAGAACAGCTTTACTGGCCAGAGGTGTTGATGAAAGATAGTTGACAAAGGTGCCTTTAAGAAGAAAAGTATCATATACAGCAGAAGCAAAAGACTGTTTTTCAAACCGGTAATCCTTAAACCTTACTGATGGGTTACTTGTTTTGGTGATGGCTGCATACATATCCAGTAATCCGGTACCCAGTTTATCTTTATACTGGGCTGTGAGCAGGTTATCATATATTCCCCTGTATGTGTTGACACGCACCTGTTCCCCGGCCTGCAGGGCATTCAGGTTTGGATATTTGGACCTTACCAAACCTGCGGTGGCAGTAACCATGGGTGCTGCCATAGATGTTCCGTTGCTGTAAACATAATTGCCATATGCCCACGTGCTGTAAACTTTGGCACCTGGCGCACACAAGTCAACAAAATAGTTGTAGGTGGAGCCAGACCATTTCAGGTTTTTCCTGTCTGTAGCAGCCACGCTGATCACGTTTTCATATGAAGCCGGAAAATATTCGTTATCATTATTGCTATTACCGCAGGCAGCCACTACTAATGCATCCTTATTGTAAGTGGCATAATTGATAATATCCTGACCGTAGCGACCTGCCCCGGACAACCCGCCCCAGCTGCAGTTTATTACTGCACAGCCCTGGTCAGCAGCATAAACCAGGCTCTCGTAACCCATGATAAATTTACCATCTTCATCATCTGCTTTTACGGGCAGGTACCGGCATTTAAAACCCAAACCGGCCACACCTGTGCTATTGTCTGTTTCAGCTGACATAATTCCTGATACATGAGCTCCGTGGCCATTTTTATTAACGTCTGGATTATTATCCCATTCACCCAGATCCCAGCCGTAGTAATTATCCACAAACCCATCATTGTCATTATCCACGCCATCAATCGGGTCATTATAATTATAAGCTATGCGCCCCATCAGATCGGGATGATCCATATCAGTGCCCGTATCGCTTACTCCAAGTACGGTAGATGTATCGCCCTGATACAATCCCCAGGCACGAAAAGCATTGATATTATGCAGATGATACTGCTTATCAATCTCAGGATCGGAGGGAATATACTGAGCAAACACCTGAACAGGATATATCAGCTCCACATATTCGAAATAAGCCGAACGCGCCAGAATTTCCTGCACCTGCCTCAGATCTCGGGATTCATTAAAGCTGACCTGATAAACAAGAGAAAGATCCACCAGAAGGTTACCATGAGCATCTACTCTTTGCACTGGCGGACGCTTGCCGGGAAATTTCCGGTAGATTTCGATTTCAGGATAAAGATCCTTCCACACCTGTACCCAAACAGCAGCCGGGTCCCTGTCAAGTATGTAACGGTTTTCAGGTTTCAGTTTTACTATCAGAGTGCCGGCAACAGGCTCTTCATCAAAAGCCTGCGCTGTGAGCACAGAAAAAAATGATACTATAATCAGAGTCAGTAAAGTATGTTTCATCATACACAATTTTTCACATCAAAAATAAGAAAACAAGAGTCTGCCGGCAACTTTTTACCATAATGAATATTCCGGAAGGTCATGCAGAAACTCATACGACCAGTTTTCATAATCCATTTTACAATAGTAATGCTGCAGGCCGTTAGTCACCATCAGGTAATCCACCCTGATGGCCACATTATAACGCGCTATTTGCTCAAATGTCTCCTGAGTGATTTTTACAGATGGAGCTTTGCACTCCACTATCAAGCGTGGCCTGGCTTTGTGATCAAACACCACTACATCAGCACGCCGTTTCATTTTGTTATAAATAAATTGTTTTTCCACACCCATCCAGCTTTCCGGAACGTTCTTCTCCAGCAATAAAAACCTGGTCACATGCTGGCGCACCCATTCTTCAGGCGTAAGCGCAACATATTTTTTCCTTACGGTATCAAAAATCCGGTTACCTGTTTGTATCCTGAAATCATATTGCGGAAAATTAAGATTATAATGCTCCATAGGGCGGCCAGCAAAATTTGAATAAAAGTAACATTATTCTCATTACCTTTGTTTGAGTTTTTAAAAACCCCTTTTTATGCGGACAAAAGATGAGATCGTGCAAAACTGGTTGCCCCGCTATACCGGACTCAGCCTGGAAAAAACAGGGAATCACATACTGCTGGTGAACTTCCAGGAATATGTGGAAAAATTTGCAGAAATACTGGGCTCTACCGTAGTGGGCCTTGACCGCCAGATGCCTTCCAGCACCTCAGGCGACATCACTATAATTAATATTGGTATGGGCAGTGCCAATGCAGCCACCATCATGGACCTGCTCAGTGCAGTGAAGCCACGGGCTGCTCTTTTCCTGGGTAAATGTGGCGGACTGAAGAGAAAGAACCAATTGGGTGACCTGATTCTTCCCATTGCTGCAATACGCGGAGAAGGAACCTCTAACGATTACTTCCCGCCTGAAGTGCCAGCTTTGCCTGCATTTAACCTGCAAAAGGCCATCTCAACCACTATCCGCGAACACCAGCGTGATTACTGGACAGGAACGGTATTTACCACTAACCGCAGAGTGTGGGAACATGATAATGAATTTAAAGCCTATCTGAGAAGAGTGCGCGCTATGGCCATTGATATGGAAACAGCTACTATTTTCACTGCCGGCTTTGCCAATAATATTCCCACCGGAGCTTTGCTGCTGATTTCCGATCAGCCCATGATCTCCACCGGGGTAAAAACAGAGAAATCCGACCGGGAGGTTACCGAAAAATTTGTACATGAACACCTGCAGATAGGAATTGATTCACTGATGCAGCTGATCAACAACAACCTGACAGTGAAACACCTGAAATTTGACATAAAATAAGTAATTATGGCTAAAAGCGTTACAGACGAGTTCAGGGAAATATACCAGGATCTCAGGAATAAGGTTTATCAGCCGGTTTATCTTTTTCAGGGAGAAGAGTCATTTTTTATAGATAAACTGGTGGAATTTATTGAAGATAATGTACTGACAGAATCAGAAAAGGAATTTAACCTGGATGTACTTTACGGCAAGGATATCACTCCCTCCCAGTTAATATCCTCAGCACGCAGGTATCCTATGATGTCGAATCATCATGTGGTGATTGTGAAGGAAGCACAATCGATGAAAGGATTGGATGATCTACTGCCATACGTTGAAAATCCGCTAAAGTCAACATTGCTGGTGCTGGTTCATAAACACAAGACCATTGACGGCCGGAAAGCACTTGGAAAGGCCCTCAAGAAAAAAGGAGTGGTTTTTAATTCCAAAAAACTTTATGACAACCAGATCCCTGACTGGATTAATACTTATCTGGGAAACCGGAAGTTTACCATTGCCCCCAAAGCATCAGTCATGATTACTGAATACGTGGGTAATGATCTTTCAAAAATTGCCAATGAACTCAATAAACTGATCATTAATTTAGATCCCGGTACTGAAATTCAGGATCACCATATTGAAGAAAATATTGGGATTAGCAAAGATTATAATATTTTCGAATTGCAAAACGCCATCGGCAGCAGAGACCGTGAAAAAGCCTACATGATCGCTGATTACTTTGGCAAAAACTCCAAATCGTTTCCTTTGCTGCGCATCACATCTAACTTATATTTTTATTTTACCAAATTAATGCTGATACATAAGTCAAGATCAAAAAATCCCCGTGATCTTGGTGCTATCTTAGGATTACATCCATTTCTTGTGAAAGACTACCTCACAGCAGCCGGTAATTATTCTTTCGGAAAAGTGGGTGCAGTAATCCATGAGATTAAGGAATACGACCTGAAATCCAAAGGCATCGACAACTCATCAACTGAAGATGGTGAGCTTTTGCGTGAGCTTGTCTTCAGAATATTACATTGATTTTCTGGAGCTTATCTGTATCTTTAACCCTAACACATCAATCCACAAAGGAGCAGGAAAATGACATATGAGCCGGTAATTTCTCCACTATTCACGGTTCATTTATTCGCTCAGTGCGGAATACAATAAATACTACGGGCCGGCAGGAGCATACAAAGAAGCCGGGAGCCTTCAGCTTTAAGCGCCCCGGTGTATCCAATATTGAAAGCAGGAGTTTTATTCAGGACAGAAATTATCCCTCGGCGATAAAGCGTCCGGACAATATCTGTTGTATCTTTATCCGGTCATTTAAACCCGGTTTTCATGAAAAAAAGAAGATACACGCCACGCCGTCTGCTTACCATTTTAATCATTTTTTTGGTTCTGATGGGCATATTCTACCTTGCAGCTCCAAAATATGTAAGCCGCGCGCTCATATATCAAAAAGTAAACATTGATGATTATAAGATATTCCATAACCGTGAAGTAAAAGCTGAATCGCCCGCATACTGGGAAACGTCAGAAGTAAAAAAAGAAATACCCTCAGAGTATCTGGAAGGCATGAAGGAATATGAACCTGTTGCTTTTCTGGTTGTAAAAGATAAAAAGATCGTGAGCGAACATTACTGGAATGGTTATGATAAAGATTCCCGCTCCAATGCTTTTTCTGCCACCAAGAGCATAGTCTCACTGCTGGTGGGCATTGCTTACGATAAAGGTCATATCAAATCGCTGGATCAACCGCTCGGCGATTATTTTCATGAGTATGCAGAAGGACGCAAATCTGAAGTAACGATCAGGCACCTGCTTACTATGAGTTCGGGGCTCAACTGGGATGAAAGCTATGGCAGCCTGTTTTCAACCACTACTGAAGCTTATTACGGCACCGATATCAGCAGCCTGGTAATGGACCTGGAAGTGGTGGAAGAGCCCGGCAAAGAATTCAAGTATCTGAGTGGAAACACTCAACTACTGGGGCTATTGGTATCAGAAGCAACAGGAACCACCCTGTCAGAGTTTGCTTCCCGGCATCTTTGGACACCTGTGGGCGCTGTGCATGATGCTCTATGGTCGCTTGATGATGAAGGCGGGGATGAAAAAGCTTATTGCTGCTTCAACTCCAATGCCAGGGATTTAGCACGCATAGGTCAGCTGGTTCTTGACAGCGGCAAAGCAGGCGGCAAACAAGTGGTTTCTGCTGAATACATGGCACAGGCTACTTCGCCGGCCTCATACCTGAAGGATAAACACGGAAAAACTAACGACTTCTATGGTTATCAATGGTGGATGGTTAATTACAAGGGTCACGAGGTGAAGTATGCCCGCGGCATACTCGGACAGTATATTTTTGTAATACCGGATCTCAGGGTAGTAACTGTGAGGCTGGGGCATAAGCGCAGCAAAGAATACAAAGGGCATCATCCAACGGACGTTTTCCTCTATCTGGATGCCACGTTACAAATGCTTCTATGATCAGAATTCCCATGAAACCCCCAGGGAAGGCATAACCGGCAACTGGTCCACACGCTCACCCGTTACCCGGTCGATATAGAAGATGTTTTGTCTGTTGTACATATTGGTTACACTGGCCTTCACTTCGATTTTAGAATCCACCGATGGATAAAACATCCGGCTGACACCAATATCCAGGCGATGATAGGTTGGGAAGCGCTTGCTGTTGATCTCGCCGTAATAGATGGTAAAATCCCCGTTGTCACTAATGTAGTCGCCGTTTATACCTTCATCAAAAATGATCTTGGGGTAATATCCAGCGCTGGGCGTGAACGGGAAACCGGAACCGAAATTCCAGCGTGCATTGATCTTCCAGTTGAGGTTTTTGCCCAGCTTGTATGACCCCACCAGGTTGATGTTATGGCGGCGGTCGTAATGAGGATTATAAGTTATAAACTCATCAGTTTTCTCCACATATCCCAATGAATACACTGCCCAGAGATAAAGCCTCAGATCACTGTATTTAACCGTCATATCCACACCTTTGGCATGTCCTTTTTCCACTATGAAATCCTTTTTCAGATAACCAGGCTTGTCCGAATATTCAGGAGAATCATTAAATATTTTGTTGCGGTTTAGGTTGGTGAGCTGTGAGAATCTCTTGTAATATGCTTCCAGGTTAACAATTATCCGGTCGGTTACATCAATCTCAACTCCTCCCACTGCATGCTGAGCTTTTTGGAGCCTGGTAGTAATTCCTTCACCCTGGAATTCTTCCGGAAGATTTTCAGGCCCGGAAACAAAGCCATAAAACAGATTTACCACATCTTTGTCGTATTTAGTGGAAATAAGGTTCTGAGAATATAATCCTCCGGCTACTTTCAACCGCAGGTAATCGGTGAGATTATATTTGGCAGCAATGCGCGGCTCGGGCGAAAACTCCGACAATGAGGCATAGTAATGAGCACGAAAACTGGGCTCCAGTATCAGCTTGCCAAACATCATCTTATACTCCATAAACCCGGATAATTCCGTAGTGTTTTCTACTTGTTCGATCTTCCGGTTCACAGCGTTGTAAAACTCCAGCTGGGTTTTGAAGCCCTGCAAAGCCAGGCCGTATTTAAATTGATTTTTACCTAAATAATACGTAAAGTTTAATCCCAGGTTGAAGCCGTTGATAATACTTTCCCGGGGCTTAATTTCAGGCGTGTGCTGGGTAATGCGATACTGCGAATAGGCAAAGTTTCCGTCGATAAGCACATCCGCATTCTCAGGAACCACCACAAAATTGGTACCCCCGCCTGCATTAACCCAATCGTATTCGCTGATGCCGCGATACAGCACATTGTCATCAAAATTAAATCCGAAGAAATTAATTTTGGATCCGTTGGCACCCATAAAAGAGAATTTACCATAGATATCGGTATAATTAAATGGTAAGCCTTCTTCATCCACAAAATCATATAATACCCGGGAGCTTTCTTCAAGCAGTGAACGCTTGGCAGAAATGATAAAGGACGAGCTGGCAGTAGTGGAGTCTGTTTGTTTTTTTATGGGGCCTTCAAACAGCGCTTTAGCCTGAAACGGACTCACCGACAGCTTCACTTTTGATTCTCTTTTATTCCCTTCGCGTGTAGTAATATCCATTACGGATGAAATTCGTCCGCCATATTCAGCGGAAAATCCACCGGTGTAAACATCGGCCTGCCGGATAATATCAGTGTCAAACACTGAAAACAAACCTATGGAATGAAATGGATTATACACTACCATGCCATCAAGTAACACCATATTCTGCACAGGTGATCCACCCCGGATGTATAGCTGCCCGCCCTGATCTCCCGTAAAGATTACCCCTGGCAGCACCTGCAGGTATTGGGCCAGGTCCGGCTCCCCGCCCACAGAGGGTATCTGCCTGATTTCCTTGGGCTGAATCTTCACCACCGAGGTTTTGGTTTCTGTTTTGGCCGCCTGTTTTTCAGCAGAAACATTTACCGTTTCCAGATCATAAGCACCTGATGTTACGTACAGCTTTTTGTTAATGATGCCACCAGCCTTGATTGTTACCGGCATGGTAAGCGAATCATACCCCAGGGCGGTTACCATCAGTTCGTAGTCGCCAGGTGGTATTTTGGAAATAGAGAAAAATCCATTAACATCTGTGGAAGCCCCCATAGTAGTACCTTTCAGATATACATTGATAAAAAGTACCGGCTCTCCTGATTTTTTATCATAAACAAACCCACGGATGGTGCCTGTTTGGGCAGCAGTTTGCTGTGATGCTATTAAAAAGAAAAAAGTGACCAGCAGGCCTGTGGTTATAAAAATCCGTTTCATGATCAATGCTGTGTTTTTGCCTGCCGCTTATCAATAACGGCATAATCAACTTCAGAAAGCGCGAATTTACATATAATTTCCGAACATGTATCAAATCAGATAGCTTATAACGGCATAAGCCTTCATTTAGTACTTGCCGTCCGGGAATTATCCATTCGAAAAGAACAATTTACACTAACGTATTACACCTTAGAATGCAAAGAGGCATAAGAGGCGCAGCAATACGAAAAACGCAACACTTATTCTGCCTGTCAACACCTTTTTCATGTGACGGAAGAATAACTGTTCATGGGTTGGTTTCAATCCGGAATTTGGCTGGCCGGGGAACCGGTAAATGGAATGAATCACACACATATGTATATAAACGCTGTATGAAGTAATTTAGAGTCTTCATATAAGCTGCCATAAAGATTCTCACACAATTTTTCCGGCTTTGGCTTCAGATATGACATGCCTGAAATGACACCGGCCTGAAAAACAAACCAGGAACAATTCCCCCACCGGGTGATTTAGCCCGTTGGTCTGCGGCTGGGACCGCGCATAATTCCCCGGCTGGAATTTTGTATGAATGCCAGTATCTCATCGCGTTCGCGGGTAGCCGGCACCTCAGCTTCAATATAATCCATGGCCTGGGTCACATTCATATGTCTCAGGTAGATATGCCGGTAAATATCCTGGATCAGATTGATGGATTCTGTGGAGAAACCTCTTCTTCTTAACCCGATGGAATTAATACCTGCATAGGAAATGGGTTCGCGGGCGGCTTTGGTGAATGGTGGCACGTCTTTTCTCACCAGTGTACCTCCAGATATAAAGCTGTGCCCACCGATATTCACAAACTGGTGGACTGCTACCTGACCACCTATTATAGCCCAGTCGTGTATCTCAATATGCCCGGCCAGGGCAACGTTATTAGCGAGTATGCAATGGTCATTCACAATGCAGTCATGGGCAATATGCACATAGGCCATGATCAGGTTGTTGTTACCTATTACCGTTTCATTATTGGCCTTTGTGCCACGGTTGATGGTAACAAATTCACGAATAATATTGTTATCACCTATTTTCACATAGGTTTCCTCGCCCTTATATTTCAAATCCTGGGGAACGGCGGAGATAACAGCTCCGGGAAATATCTTGTTGTTCTTCCCAATCCTGGCACCTTCCATGATGGTGGCGTTGGAACCTATCCAGGTTCCCTCGCCTATTTCCACATTTTTATGGATAGTAACGAAAGGCTCAATCACCACGTTATCGGCGATTTTTGCCTGGGGATGTACATATGCTAATGGTTGATTCATAACACTTTCAATCTGTTATTTTTTTCGGGTAATCTGCGCGAGCAGGTCGGCTTCGGTCACAATGGTATCGCCCACAAAAGCTTTACCTTCCATATGACACAGCCCTCTGCGTATGGGTGAAACCAGCTTCAGTTTAAACACAATGGTATCACCGGGCACGACTTTTTTGCGGAAGCGCACTTTGTCTATCTTCAGGAAATAAGTGCTGTATTCTTTAGGGTCATCCACCTGATGGAGTGCCAGGATGCCACCTGCCTGCGCCATAGCTTCAATTTGCAGAACGCCTGGCATAACGGGCTCCTCAGGGAAATGCCCTGTAAAAAATGACTCATTCATCGTCACATTTTTCATTCCCACCACATGATCTTCGGAAATATCATAGATTCTGTCGATGAGAAGGAAAGGGGGGCGATGAGGTAAAATGCTTTTGATCCGATTAATATCGTAGAGCGGTGGTGAGTTAAGATCGATCGCAGGAGCCGATTTGTCCTTATTGTGCTCTTCCTTTAACAGTCTTTTCCTGATAATGGAGGCAAACTCTACGGTGGTTTTATGACCCGGTCTGCGGGCAATAAAATAGCCACGCAGCGGCCTTCCAACCAAAGCAAGATCGCCCAAAATATCCAGCAGTTTATGTCTTGCCGGTTCATTTGGATACTCGAGTTCCAGGTTATTTAATATTCCTTCTTCCATAACTTCCACGCTTTCACGGCGCAGCTTTTCAGCTATATGGTCCAGCTCTTTCTGGCTGATCTTCTGATCCACGAAAACGATGGCATTATTGAGGTTTCCGCCACGGATAAGATGCTCCTGTGTGAAGAGTTGTTCGAGCTCATGTAAAAACACAAAGGTACGGGCTTTTGAGAATCCATCCTTAAAGTCACTGATATCGTCAAGTTGTGCATGTTGCACCTTCAGCACTTTGGTATTATAATCAATCATGCTGGATATCCTGAAACGCTCGGAAGGCACGGCCACAATCTCGGAGTTTTTATCATCCACCCTGTATTCCATAGGTTCATTAATATTGTAATACAGGCGATCTGCATTTTGCTCTTTTATTCCAACTTTCAGCAAGGCCTCCACATAGAAGCGGGAGCTACCGTCCATAATCGGAGTTTCTGGTCCGTCAATCTCAATGATCGCGTTATCAATCTGCAATCCTGCCAGTGCTGCCAGGGCGTGCTCCACAGTAGCCACGCGTACACCATTTTTTTCAAGGCTGGTGCCGCGGGTGGTATCCGCCACATTATCTGTAAGCGCTTCCACTACCGGTCGCCCTTCTATATCGGTACGAACAAATATGTAGCCGTGATTTTCGGGAGCCGGTTTAAAGGTCAGGATAACATTCCTGCCCGTATGCAAACCAACCCCGCTGAGTGACACTGGTTCATTGATTGTTGTCTGCTTCTCACTCATAACTGGTACTTTTGTCTGACTATTTATTTTGATTTTTCAGGTCTTCAATCTGTTTTTCCAGGGCGGCAATTCTATCCACCAGTTTTTGCAGGTTTTTAAAATGCACGAAGGATTTCTTGTAAAGGCTGTAATCGATAGCTGGTGATCCCAGGGCGGTAAATCCTTTTTCACGAATAGAAGAGGCAACTCCCGACTGGGCTGCGATACGCACCTCATCCGCTATCTGCAGATGCCCAACTATGCCAACCTGCCCGCCTATCATGCAGCGTTTGCCAATTTTGCTGGAACCGGATACCCCGGTTAACGCAGCTATAACTGTGTTTTCATCCACTTCCACATTGTGGGCTATCTGGATGAGGTTGTCAAGTTTCACCCCTTTGCGGATTATAGTAGAGCCCATGGTGGCACGGTCGATAGTAGTATTTGCACCTATCTCCACATGGTCTTCAATGATCACGTTGCCAATCTGGGCTACTTTCTTGTAATTATTATCCTGCTGAGGAGCAAATCCAAAACCATCACTGCCCACGATCACACCCGCATGCAGTGTTACAGCTTTTCCTATCACACAATTGTCATACACAACCACATTGCTGAATATCAAACTCTCGTCACCAACCTGGACATTATCGCCGATAACTGCACCCGAATATATCTTAACATTGTTTCCAATCTTCACATTATTACCCACCACAGCAAAAGCTGCTATATAAACATTTTCGCCAACTTTAGCAGTATCTGCGATTTCAGCTTTATCCGATATTCCGGTTTTTTGATGCTTAATTTTATTGTATATCTCCAGCAGTTTTGCAAAGGCTGTATAAGGATCATCCACCCTGATTAAGGTGGGTTTAACCGGTTTTTCAGGTTTAAATGATGCATCCACTATAACAATTGAAGCATTACTGGAATATATGTGTGAAGTATATTTAGGATTAGCAAGAAATGAAACCGATCCCGGTACTCCCTCCTCTATCTTGGAGACTTTATCAACCACTGTTGAGGGGTCTCCATCCAGGCTGCCATTTATCAATCCGGCAATTTTACTTGCTGTAAATTCCATTTTTAACTACTTTAAAATTGATGCAAATGTAGTGTATGTTAGCCATAAATAGAAATAATTGGGTCATGAATTAATAAATTACTGGTTTTTAACAATTATCTTAGGGTAACAAATATAATTTTTGTGTGAAGTTTGTGTTATGGTTGTTATATTGAGTTCTTCAGAGGCATTGGTAAGATCGCGAAGCTGTTTATCCTTCATCATCACCTTAATATTGCCAACCCTGGGGTTATAAGCACTGTTTTCTGCTTTTCCTGAGAACACATAATATGGCAGCAAGTGTTCATATCCCGGATTCATATCCAGCCATCGTTGTTCAAGCCCGCTGATCACATGCGGTGAAAAGGGTTCATTCTGCAACTCCAGCCGGAAAAGCTGCCTGTTTACCAACCCCAGCGACAATTCGCGGAGTGCTTTATCCTCATGTGTGGTCCATACCTTTATGGCAGCTGTGATATCGTAATCATCCAGGCCGGCAAATTGTTCCAGGAGATGATCATCATTACAAAAATCCTGCAGGGTGTAATTGTTATTCAGAAAGAAACGCAGTTTGGGTGTGGCAAATAAGTCCTCACCGGCAGCTACCAGTTCGCGGGCGCGCTGCATGGTTTTTATAAGCATCTGCTCTGCACTCAGTACTGTTTTATGCAGGTAAACCTGCCAGTACATCAGTCGTCTGGCAAGTATGAACTTCTCAATGGAATAAATGCCTTTTGATTCAATCACCAGGTTATCATCGGCTACATTCATCATTTTAATAATCCTTTCTGTGCCTATGATACCTTCAGAAACACCTGTAAAAAAAGAATCGCGCTTCAGGTAATCAAGCCTGTCCACATCAAGCTGACCAGACACCAACTGGTGAAGGAATTTTTTGTGATATTTATTTTGGAAAATATCCAGTGCCAGTTCCAGCTTCCCGTCAAAATCACGATTAAGTTTTTTCATAAAGAGCAGCGAAAGTGCTTCATGATCGATGTTTTTGGTAATGGAATACTCCAATGCATGAGAAAAAGGCCCGTGTCCAATATCGTGAAGCAGGATGGCTGAGTAAACCCCCAGCCTTTCCGCCTGAGTGATGCTGTGATTTTTTTCTTCCAGCACTTTAATGGCTTCCTGCATGAGCCCCAGGGCTCCAATGGCATGATGGAATCTGGTGTGCAGTGCGCCGGGATATACCAAAAAAGTAAGCCCCAGCTGCTTGACCCTCCGCAGCCTTTGAAACCACGGATGTTGAATAACATCAAACAACAGATCATGTGGAATTGTTATAAAACCAAATACAGGATCATTGAGGATTTTCTTTTTGTTTAAGTAGTATCTCGACATTTGCTGTATTACTTTTGCCCCGGTTATTATCTTCAACTGTTTTGTAAAAATAAAAGGATAACAACAATAATGCACTAATCATTACGTATTTTTTAAAACTAAATTGTAAAGATGAGTAATATAAAAATTCTATGGGCCGATGATGAAATTGATATGTTGAAGGCACATATCATTTTCCTGGAAGAAAAAGGGTATAACGTTACCACTACCAACAACGGCGGAGATGCTTTAGAACTAATTAAAGAAGAGAACTTTGACATCGTGTTCCTGGATGAACAGATGCCGGGTATGTCTGGTATTGAAACCCTGGATGAACTAAAAAGTATGCGCCCTAATCTTCCGGTGGTAATGATTACAAAAAGTGAGGAAGAAAATATTATGGAAGAAGCTTTTGGGTCGCGCATCGCGGATTACCTTATAAAGCCGGTCAATCCGAAGCAAATTCTATCATCTCTGAAAAAGATACTGGAAACCAAAAAGCTGGTGAGTGATAAAGCCACTCATTCCTATCAACAGGAATTTGCCAAAATAGGAATGGAGCTCAACCAGGACCTGGACTACAGGGAATGGACAGCCATCTACCAAAAACTGGTACGCTGGGAGCTGGAGCTGGAAGCTTCAACCACCAGCGGAATTGAAGATATCCTGGAAATGCAGAAAGAAGAAGCTAATCAGGTTTTTTGCAAATTCTTTGAAAAGCATTATGAGGACTGGATACACGGAAATGCTGACGAAATTCCCACCCTGTCGCACACCCTGTTTCGCGATAAGGTGTTTCCTTTTCTCAACGATGATGTGCCCACTTATTTTATCCTGATTGATAACCTGCGCTACGACCAATGGAAAACACTTCAGCCCATAATAGAAGAAAATTACACCACAGAAATTGATGACATTTATTACGGTATTATTCCTTCTGCCACACAATATGCCAGAAATTCCCTGTTTTCAGGCCTGATGCCTAATGAGATCAAGAAAAAATATCCTGAATACTGGGTAGATGAAAGTGAAGAGGAAACAAAAAATAAATTTGAGGAAGAATTACTGGGTGAACTGCTAAAGCGATTTGGCAAAAGTGATGTAAAATATTCCTATAACAAGATTCTTAACCTGAATGCCGGACGCAAGCTGGTGGAAAAACTACCAAACCTGGCCAACAACAAGCTCAATGTTATCGTTTATAATTTCATTGATACCTTGTCGCATGCCCGTACAGATATGGAAGTGATCAAAGAACTGGCCAAGGATGAAACTGCTTACCGCTCCATCACCAAATCGTGGTTTGAACACTCTCCACTGAACGAAATTCTCACCGATCTTTCGGAGGAAAACGCAAGAGTGATTATAACTACCGACCATGGATCCGTTAAAACCCAGAATCCTGTGAAAGTGCTTGGCGATCGTAATACCAATACCAACCTCAGGTACAAGTTCGGAAAGAACCTCCAGTATAAGTCCAAGGAAGTTTTCGAGGTAAAGGACCCGGAGCAGTTATTCCTGCCCAGGATAAATGTATCCACCGCTTATATTTTCACCCGCAATTTCGACTTCCTGGTGTATCCAAATAATTACAACCAGTATGTTAATCTCTACAAGGACACCTTCCAGCACGGCGGGATATCCATGGAAGAGCTGTTGATTCCTTTTATAGTGCTGAATCCCAAGTAGAGCTGAAGGAAAAAAGCATCTGAGATGTCAGGAATAAAAACCATCAGGGTAGATTCACCGGCAGGGCTTGAAACTGCAGCCAGGCAGATTCTAAAAACATTTCCCCGGCAAAGGATCTTTGCGTTTTATGGAGAGATGGGAGCGGGAAAGACAACATTTATTCGTACGTTTTGCCGGCTGCTCGGGGTGTCGGAGGAAGTAAGTTCACCCACCTTTGCCCTGGTTAATGAATATGACGGTGCTCACGGCCCGGTGTATCATTTTGATTTCTACAGAATAGAGCACATCAGTGAGGTGTATGATATCGGCTACGAGGAATATTTTTATTCAGGGGAATATTGTTTGCTGGAGTGGCCTGAAAAAATAACTGAACTTTTACCTGAAAAATTCGTATATTTAAGGATCAAAATCACAGGTGAACAGCAACGAATGATCTGTTATCATTCCGTCTGATCATTTTTCAGGCAAATAAAACTATATGAGCAACGGTAGTAAAAGGATATTTACTTATGGCCCGAAGGAAAAGCTGCTGCCTCAGGAGGAAATGCTTGAAGTGCAAAAATCCAGAGACAGCCTGATCATCGGCCTGCCCAGAGAAAATTCATACCAGGAAAAACGAATTGCACTGATTCCTTCAGCAGTTGAGCTACTCGCAGCTAACGGCCACGAAGTATTTGTGGAAAAAGGTGCCGGTTTACCTTCCAACTATAGCGATACTGATTACAGCGAAGCCGGGGCAAGGATAATGGATACCAAAAAAGAAGTGTACCAGGCGGATATTATACTGAAGATAGCTCCTCCGGTGGCTTCAGATATCGAGCTTTTTCGCGAAAGGCAAACCATCATATCCGCTCTGCACCTGACAGCTCAGCATTCCGGTTATTTCAGACAAATGCTGCCCAAAAAAGTTACGGCTATATCCTTTGAGCATATCAAAGATGAAAATGGTGTATTTCCCATACGGATGTCTATTAGTGAGATTGCCGGGAATACAGCTGTGCTGATTGCCGGCGAGTATTTATCCAATCCTGAATTCGGCAAGGGTAAAATGCTGGGTGGCTTTCCGGGAATTCCACCGGTGGAAGTTGTAATAATCGGGGCGGGAAATGTGGGTGAAGCGGCCTCAAGAGCAGCCATTGCCCAGGGAGCTACTGTTAAAATATTTGACAACAGCATATCCAAGTTAAGGCGTATTCAACGACTTCTCAATACGAAGGTTTACACTTCAATAATACAGAACAGCGGCCTGAAAAAGTCGCTGCTGGAAGCTGACGTGGTGATAGGTGCGATGCATGCTCAAAACAGCCGTTCACCGGTTATTGTTAATGAAGGAATGGTGCAGGCAATGCAGAAAGGATCAGTGATCATTGACATCAGTATCGATCAGGGTGGATGTATTGAAACCTCCAGGATTACTTCACATGCTGATCCGATTTTTATTAAGCACGGAATAATTCATTACGGTGTGCCGAACATTGCCTCCCGGGTTCCCAATACTGCTTCTCATGCCCTGTCTAATTTTTTCGCACCCATGATGCTTAATATAGCTGAAGAAGGCGGTGTGCAACGGATGCTCCGCCGCAGCTACGGCCTGCGAAACGGCACATATATTTACAACGGAGTTATCACCAATAAATACATCAGTGATCATTTCAATCTTCCATATAAAGACATTGATCTGCTAATGGCCGCATTTCATGGCTGAAAGAATCTGGAAACAAAAAAGCGGAACCAAAACCGGCTCCGCTTTTTTTGTGTTAAATAATACCTTTATTTGATGATATAATCGTATTTCTTTCCTTCTTTTGCAATCTTTTTGGCTGCTGCAGTGGCAAAAACCTTTACTTTATACTGATAAGTATCTTTTGCCGCATTCTGAATACCGGAAACAGTAACATCAAACTCCATATCTTTTGTAATAGGATAAGAAAGGCCTCCCACTTTCCAAACGATCCTTGAATCAGGCCATCCGCTGGCACTCTCTCTGGCTTCATAAGTAATAGGATAACTGTCAGCACCAGATGTAACAGTAACCTGGGCATTGTTAAAATTGGCACCTGTAATGCTGAATGACCAGCGAGGAAACATGAGTTCGCCGGGAATGTAGTTATTAGGCGGATACGCTACATAAGGATCTGAAGTAACATTGTTATCAAAATTATCTCCCCACATGATAGCATTTGACTGGTCGGTTGAGCCGTGACCAACTTTTTTAAGACCAGGCAGCAATAGCCAGGCACGATGACCAACTTTTTCATTGCCCTGACCCGGATCTTCAATATATCCTGTTACAGCATAAGTACTGTGCATTTGCCCGACACCGGAAGATAAAGCGATATTTGACTTTTCAGCAGCTGCCCTTCCCTGATCGGTATAACACTGCCACGCGCTAGTAGGGTGATGACTCAACGTCATATTAGCTTTCATAATTAAGGCGCATTCCTGAGTCATATCATTTTGTGAAGCATTATGAGTTATGTTGTCACTCAGGCCACAAATACGACGGAAATAATTGATCCTCTTAACCACCTTGTTATGCGACTCCTGGCTCACAGAGCCGGCATTACAACCATTAACACTGCCAGTCCAGCCAGCATCCGCCAGTTCAGTGCCAAGATAATTGTCTTCATAATCCTTAATTGCCTTTTGTTTGGCAGTCAGGTTATTATTATTATTGTTATCGTCATCATCTTTCTCACATCCAGTAACGACCAACAAACCTGCTGCAAGGATTAAAAACCCAAATAAAAATTTACGATTCATAACTTTCTTAAAAATTAATTAGTACAGGGGGGCAAATATAATTATTATTTAAAATGATTTTCTCAATAATTTCTCAATGATCGATCATAGTAGTCAGCGCCATACAAAAACAACCCAAAATCACTCTGTAAGTGGCATTTGAAGATATAAAAATAATAAAATATCAGTGATTTAAAAATGAAAGCCTGAGCTAATTCACTTTTCAATTTTGCGCCGCTTTAACTCTTTTTTTATCAGGCTAAGCTCCCTCCCGGTTTGTCCTTTCACGGATGTATTCTCTTCGGCCCGGCGTATCAGGTAGGGCAATACATTTTTCACCGGTCCATAGGGAACATATTTGGCCACATTATAACCTTCATCAGCCAGGTTAAAGCTGATATGGTCGCTCATTCCATATAGCTGTGAAAACCATATCCTGTTGTCATCCTTTTTAACATCATGATTTTTCATTAGCTCTGTAAGATATTGCGAGCTATATTCATTATGGGTTCCGTTAAATATTGAAACAATATCCAGGTTTTTAACTGCATATTCCAGCGCTGCATTGTAATCCCGGTCGGTAGATTCTTTATCAGGCTGTATCGGATCTTCATAACCCAAACGCCTGGCCCGTGCCCTCTCTTTTTCCATATAGGCGCCACGCACAAACTTCACTCCGTAAAAGTATCCTTCATCCCTGGCCTCTTTGATGCTTTTCTTAAGGAAATCAAGCCTGTCCTTCCGGTACATCTGCAAGGTATTGTATACCACTGTCTTCTTTTCATTGTATTTCCTCATCATTTCAGTTACCACCTTATCAATATGTGCCTGGAAGGCATAATCTTCAGCATCTATCATAATGGGAACATCATTTTCAAAAGCAGCTTTACATAGCTTATCCACCCTTTCATAAAACAGCTCTTTTTCTTTTATATCATTTTCTGACAGAGGTGAGTCCACTGAAGCTTTTTGGAGCATCAGCGATTCGCCAAAAGCAGTGGGTTTAAAAACTGCAAAAGGAATATCTTCATGCTTTCCTGCATTTTCCACTGCCCTGAGGGTTTCATCCAGGGCACTTGCTATGGCTTGCTCATCTTCTGATCCTTCAACCGAGTAATCCAGTATGGATCTGACATTGTATTTTGCCAGCGAATCAACCACAGGTTTACATTTTTCAATGGATTCACCCCCAACAAACTGCTTGTATATCGTGGGTTTTATAACCCACCTCAACGGAAGACGGGTGGATAAGGCAATATTGGTAAGATGCTTTCCTGTTTTCACTACTGAAGGATTGGATAAAACACGGAAAAGGAAAGCAGCTCTTCGCAGGTCTCTGTTGGATTTACTGCGAAAGGCTATCCTGGTATTTTCAAAGTCAGGCATATTCCTGGTAATTTTTTGATACTTTTAATTTTAAGAATGCTGTTATTCTTTCCGGCCGGCAGTTCTCTTCTGCTTTTTATACCTTAAAAACACTACTTTTGTTCAAAAATTAGAACAACGGATGTATAAACAGATTAAACTCCTGGATCACTACATCATTGCCGGGCCTGAGGCCACAGATGTATTCGGCGCATTATTCAGCAGCGGAGACTACAAAGACAGGCAATTTTTTGTACTGGCCGACAAAAATACGCAAAAGTATTGCCTGCCCGGGCTGATAAAGTCCATTCCTGAAACGGTAAACATGCCTGTGATGGCTGTGGAAGCAGGAGAAACCCACAAAACCCTGCAAACTATAGAAAGCATCTGGCATTTTTTAATTGATCACCACGCGGATCGTGATTCTGTGCTGGTTAACCTGGGCGGGGGCGTAATTACCGATCTGGGTGGATTTGCTGCTTCCACCTATAAGCGCGGCATCTCCTGCATTAACATTCCAACCTCGCTGATGGGCATGGTGGATGCAGCCATTGGAGGTAAAACAGCTATTAATACATCAGGAATCAAAAATGCAGCCGGGACATTTCACCAGCCTGATTCTGTTTACATTTATCCCGGATTCCTAAAAACACTATCACGAGAGCAACTGCTTTCCGGCTATGCGGAAATCCTGAAGTACGCGCTCATTATGGACCGGCAATTGTGGGACATACTGCGTAATAAATCCTTTGAGGAATTCGACTCCCTGGAAGACCTGATCACCTTTTCGGTGTTGATCAAAGCTGAAATAGTGGAAAAAGATCCTGACGAGAAAGATTTGCGGAAAATTCTTAATTTCGGGCATACATTCGGCCATGCTTTTGAAGCATTCATGAACAAACGTGGCGAAAATATTACCCACGGCCATGCCATAGCTGCCGGTATGATCTGCGAAGCATACCTCTCAGGAATAACTAATGACACAGAGAAAGAACTTCAGAATGAATTGAGAGAAGTTATTTTTCGCGATTTCAGCAGGTTAAACTTTGGCGTAAATGATAAGGATGAGCTAATGGATATCATGATGAATGATAAAAAAAACATGAAAGGAAAAATTAATTTTTCACTGCTTACAGAAGTTGGAAAATGCCGGCATGATCAGTTTGTGCCTAAGGAATTAATTGAAGAATCTTTGAACTTTTATTTATATGGATAGTATCAGAATTAAAGCCGGGAATAAGCTTTCACCCCCCTTTGCGCCAATGCTACCGACATCAAAGAGCATTAGCAACAGGCTGTTAATTATGCACGCACTTTCCGACGGGCTGGTTTCGTTTGCTAATTTATCTGAGGCTGAAGACACCGTAATGCTCAGAAGCATTCTAACAAACCATCTCACAGGTAATCGAAAATCCGGAACTTACTATTGTGGAAATGCTGGCACCGTGCTACGCTTTCTCACCAGCTATTTTGCCTCTCAGGAGGGTACCTTTACTCTGACATGCAGCGAGGAAATGAAAAATCGCCCTGTCTATCCTTTGGTTGATGCCTTGCGAGAGGCGGGCTCTGAAATTGAATATCTGAAAAAAGATGGCTTTCCTCCCTTACGGATAAAAGGACGAAAAGTGCTGAGCCCTGTGAAAGCCACAATAGATGGCAGCATGAGCAGCCAGTTCATTTCTGCCTTATTGCTAAGCGGATTCCGCTATGGTCTGGAGCTTAAGCTAAAAGGAAAAAAGGTTTCCTGGCCATACGTAAAAATGACGCTAAAACTCATATCAGCTTGCAAAATTAAATACCAGCATGACTCAGAAACAATCCTGATCCCACCCCAAACACCTGGCAATGTATTGCTAACTGCAGAGACCGACTGGAGCAGTGCGGCTCCCTGGTATGTGTACACTGCTTTACAAGAGAAAAATTTTAGCCTCACTATCAAAGGACTCCAAAGAGAAAGCATACAGGGCGACAGCGCATTACCCAGGCTATTCAATAGAATAGGTGTGAAAACCACCTTCAGAAAAGCAGATATTCTAATTAAGAAGAACGGAGATGTCAGAGGGAAAAAACTTAAACTGCATATGCATAACTATCCTGATCTGGTACCGGCGATGCTCGCGGCCTGCGCCGCAACAGGCAACAGCATTAAGATGACTGGTGTGGAGCACCTCCGGATAAAAGAAAGCGACAGGATACAATCTATGAAAAATGAGCTGGCTAAACTAGGTTCTCAGCTGGAAGTTATTTCTCCCGGTGAGCTTTATCTAAAGCCTGCTGAAAGTGATCCTTCTGAAAATATTATGATAAATACTTATAACGACCATCGAATTGCTATGGCTTTTGCGCCCCTTGCTTATAAATATCCTCTAATTATAGAAAACCCGGATTGTGTGGCAAAGTCATACCCGTCCTTCTGGAGCGACTTTAAAAGTGCAGGCTTTTCTGCAATTCGTGAACCTGCCAAATAACGGAGTTGTTACTCATATAAATTTATTGAACATTTGTAATATAAAGAACATTGTATGCCATTATTTAATTCAGTGATTTCCTGGATCATGAAAAAGCGGATGCATCAGATAGAACTGTTTATCCGCTATCCGCATGATGTGCAGGATGAATGGTTTCAACGACTGATCAGTGAAGCACGATATACCGAATGGGGAAAGCATTATGATTATTCCTCCATAAAAACCCGTCAGCAGTATCGCGAAAGGGTTCCTGTAAGTACTTATGAGGACCTGCAGCCACATATTGACCGCATCCGCAAGGGAGAACAAAATATTTTATGGAATACTGAGATCCGGTGGTTTGCCAAATCCTCGGGAACCACAGCAGGGAAAAGCAAATTTATCCCGGTTAGCTCCGAAACCATAGAGGAAACACATTTCCGGGGAGGAAAGGACCTGCTGTCATTTTACTGCACGAATTTCCCACAGACCAAGCTCTTCGATGGTAAAGGCCTTGGTCTTGGGGGAAGCCATTATATCAACGAATATGACAATGAATCGTTTTATGGTGATGTATCTGCTATAATAATTCAAAATTTGCCCTTTTGGGCGCAGATAAGCCGCACACCCAACATAGAAGTGGCCCTGATGGATCAGTGGGAGGAAAAGATCGAACGCATGGCCGACATCACCATCAAAGATAATGTTACCAGCCTGGCCGGTGTTCCCTCCTGGGGTCTGCTGTTATTACAGCGCGTGTTGGAAAAAACCGGCAAAACAAGCATCCGTGAAGTATGGCCCGATTTTGAGGCGGTGTTTCATGGTGGAGTTAATTTTGCTCCTTACCGGCAACAGTTTGCTAAAATATTACCACCAGATATCAATTATGTGGAAAACTATAATGCTTCCGAGGGATATTTTGGAATCCAGGACCGCTTAAACTCGACAGAACTGTTACTGATGCTGGATTACGGTATTTATTACGAGTTTATGCCCATGGCTGAGTTGGACAAGGAAAACCCAAAAACACTGACACTGGAAGAGGTTCAAACGGATGAAAATTATGCAATGATTATTTCAACTAACTCAGGACTGTGGAGATATATGATTGGCGATACAATCCGCTTTACCTCAAAAAATCCCTACAGGATTCAAATAACCGGACGCACAAAGCACTTTATTAATGCTTTTGGTGAGGAACTGATAGTTGACAATGCAGAAAAAGCGCTGGAAATTGCATGTGCCAAAACAGGCGCAGTGATCAATGAATACACGGCTGCTCCCAGATATCTTGGCGATAAGGAAAAAGCCGCACATGAATGGCTGATTGAATTTCACAAAGAGCCTGAAGACCTGATGTTTTTCGCGGAAACACTGGACACTGCATTAAAGTCTATTAATTCTGACTATGAAGCAAAACGGTATAAAAGTATGATGCTGGAACTGCCCGAAATACATAAAGTTAAAAAAGACACTTTTTACCGCTGGCTGAAAAAAAAGGGCAAGCTGGGCGGGCAAAACAAGGTGCCTCGGCTATCCAACAACCGTAATTATATTGAAGAAATTAAAGAAATGGCCGGTCTATGAAAAAAATGGTGATCGTGTTTGTTACTTTGTGGGCAATGCAGCTGCCTGTTTACGGGCAGGCTGCAATAAAAGGAAACTTTGATAATTTTTTTATTGATGCCCTGGGTAATTTTTATTCTGTGGCAAAGAATACAATCATCAAATATGATAAGGAAGGCCAGGAAACAGCGCGCTATACTGATTTTATAAACGGAAACATAAGCTGGATTGATGTCTCCAACCCCTTGAAAATAATGGTCTATTTCCGGCAGTTCGATCAGGTGATATTTCTTGATAAGTATTTATCCGAAAGTTCTGACCTGATAGAACTCACTGAGCATGGGGTAATATCTTCAGAGCTTGCAGCCACCTCCTATGACAACGGCATATGGGTTTATGACCACTCAGCTGTTCAGTTGATAAGGCTGGATGAGAATCTAAATATCAGTCATCAGTCGGGTCCTGCCATGTTCAATCCTGCAGACAAATACCGGTTCCTGCATCAGTCGGGGCAGTGGGTTTTACTTGCTTTGGGCAGGCAGGTGATGATATTCGACCGTTTTGCCGCATATCACCGGCAGATAAGCCTGCCTGACAGCTGTGTAGTAACCTGGGCAAGAGATGCACTGATCTGGGTTAACAATCGAACCATCACCCGGTACAACTTCAGCACCCATCAATCAAAAACGAATGTATGGACTCATGACCGGCCTCTTGCTGTGCGTTACCAAAATCAAAGAATCTACTATCTTACTGAGGATGGAATATTTCTGGCTTCATTCTAAACTGCCGGCAGTTTCAATAAAGATATTCAGTTCCGATATTTCTTATTATTTTTATTGCTTCAAATAAAAAGAGCTATGCACATTGCAATTGCAGGAAACATTGGGTCAGGAAAAACCACGCTTACAAAGCTTCTGGCCAAACGAATGAGTTGGATACCTCACTTTGAAGATGTAGAATCCAATCCCTATCTGAACAGTTTTTATGAAGACATGCAGCGCTGGTCATTTAACCTTCAGATATATTTTCTGAACAGCAGGTTCAGACAGGTAATCAAAATAAGGGAAAATGAAAAAACAGTGATCCAGGACAGAACCATTTATGAAGATGCATATATTTTCGCACCAAACCTTCATGAAATGGGCCTGATGCCCACACGCGACTTTGAAAACTATCAAATGCTGTTCGATCTGATGTCCCGGTTTATTCAACCTCCTGACCTGCTGATATACCTTCGTGCTGAAGTTCCCACGCTGGTTGATCAGATCCAGAAAAGAGGCAGGGAATACGAAAATTCCATACGTCTGGATTACCTGAAAAGCCTTAACCAACGCTACGAGCAGTGGATAGATAACTATGAGGAAGGCAACCTGCTGATCATCGATGTGGATGATAAGGATTTCAATAAACCACAAGACCTGTCGCTGGCAATTGAGAAGGTACAGGGAAAAATACACGGATTGTTTTAATGGATATTGCAGCTATCATACCGGCCCGCTATGGCTCCAGCAGGTTTCCAGGCAAGCCACTGGCGAAAATCAAGGGTAAGCCAATGATACTGCATACCCTTGAAAATGTAACTGCCAGCGGTATTTTCGCACAGGTGGCTGTAGCCACAGATGATGAACGGATCAGGAAAACTGTTACTGATAGCGGCGGGAAATGCATCCTGACGCCATCGGAACTTGCCTCAGGCACGGAACGTTGCGCTGCTGCCATCGAAGACATGGAGGCTGATTTTGATGCAGTAATCAATATCCAGGGCGATGAACCTTTTATCCATACATCACATCTAAGAAAAGTTGCGGATATGCTCAGGCAGGATGCTGAGATCGCAACCCTGGCGGTGAAAATAACCAGTGATGAGGTATTAAATGATCCTAACGCAGTTAAAGTAGTTTTCGGAAAACACAATAAGGCATTGTATTTTTCCCGAAGTGTGATCCCATATCTAAGAGGTATGCAGGCTGGTAATCTGGTGCAAAAGCACAATTTTTACAAGCACCTTGGAATTTATGGATACCGTACCCGCATCCTGCGCAACATAGGGAGCCTGACATGTACCGTACTTGAAAAGGCGGAAAATCTCGAACAATTACGCTGGATGGAAAACGGATACTCCATTACTGTGGCTGTTACTGAAATAGACAGCCAGGGAATTGATACACCTGAAGACCTTGTGAAATTGCAAAGAATACTGAAACAATCATAATTTTGCACCAGAAATACAAATTCCTTCTGAATGAAAATTGAAGCATTCATCACAGAAAAATTATTCCAGGGAGAAGCTGTAAAGGTAGAAGGCCTGGGTACTTTTAGCACCATTGAGAAATCCACCAGCATTCACCCTGGTGACCAAAGGTTTGAACCGTCCTGTAGGATGCCGGAATTCACCTTCAACCCGGAAACAAAAGATGAAGGATTGGCAGCCTTTATTGCCCAAAAAACTTCCGGGGGTAAAAATGAGATACTGGAAGAAATCAGAAAACGTTCAGCAACCATCCGGGATGAACTGAAAGCCGGCAGGAAAGTTCAGCTTCAGAACCTGGGATTTCTTTATTATGATTTTCGTGGTGAAGTAAGGCTTGATGCTGACCGGGAGCTTAATTTCAGCAAGGAAAGCTACGGCCTTCCCTCATTTCACGCTAAACTGGTGACATCAGAAAGCAAAATGCCTGAAGAAAAAAAACCGGAGAAAAAGAAAGCTAAAATCTCATCAAAATCAAGCATAAAAAACACTGAACAAAAGACAGCTCAAGCCACCCTTACTGATGCTGCCCAGAAAAAAGCCACTCCCACAAAAACAGAAAAACCCAAGGGGAAAAAAGAAAGAACGAAAGGCAAAAAGGAAAGCAGAAAAACCGCAGTATGGCTGGTATCCCTCTCAGTAGTCCTGCTTGTGGGAGCTGCAGCCTGGTATTTCAGGGATGACTGGCAGAAATGGATTGAAAAACCAATGACAACAACAGCTAAGAAAGAAAAAGAAGTACTCACTGATACTGTGCCGGATACATTGCAGAAACAGGATCGGAAAACAGCAGTTGCTGACACACTTAGCAATGACACAGCCTCCAAAAAAGTGCAACCATCAGCCGACAGCAACCAGCATCCGGCTGATGAAGCAGCAAATACCGGCAAGGAAGACACAGACATCCCACAGGCAGACAGGGGCGATTATCTGATAATAGCAGGCTGTTTTGAATCAGTGGAAAATGCTGATGAATTTGTACAGAAATTGAAGAAAAAAGGCTATAAAGCTTCAATCCAGGGAACTACTCCGCATGGTTTATACCGCGTGGTTTACGGGGTGTATGATAAGCGCAGTAATGCTGTTAACACCCTTAACAGCATCAGGGCCAATGAAAATAAAGGAGCCTGGCTTGACCGGTATTGATCATTATAAAAAAAGAGAGAAATTGTGGGAAAGAAGAAATTAAGGAGATTTGCCGAAAATGCCACTTTTGAAAATATGTTCCAGCGAACATTTGAGGAGCTGGACGAAGACGGATTTGAATTAAAAGGAAGGTGGAAAGCTGATTTTTTTAAAAATAACAACCCGCTAATACTGGAGCTCGCCTGTGGAAAAGGAGAATATACGGTGGATATGGCGCGCCGCTATCCGGAGAATAACTTTATAGGAATCGACATAAAAGGAGCCAGGATGTGGAAAGGCTGTAAACGATCCAATGAAGAAGGACTGAAGAATGTCGCTTTTATCCGCACACAAATAGAACTGATTCAGCATTTTTTTGGTCAGAGTGAAGTGGCTGAAATCTGGATCACTTTCCCTGACCCGCATCTGAGGGAATCACGCCGGAAGAAACGCCTGACATCTCCGCAATTTCTGCAGCGGTATAAAAATCTGGTTAAGGATCAAGGAGTTATTCATCTGAAAACTGACGATGATACCTTGTTTGAATATACTAAAGAGGTAACTGAAGAATTTGACCATCATATCATCACGCAGTCAGAAGATGTGTATCGGGATAATATCCCCGGTCCGGTAACTGAAATCCAGACTTTTTATGAACAAATGTGGCTTGAAGAAGGTAAAACCATTAAATATATCAGTTTTATTTTGAATAAGGATAAGATGAAATGAGGATGGTGCGCCTCAGACGGCACACACACAGGCATGATCATAAAAGGTTACGGAGTGAGCAAAAGAAATATGGGAATATTCCGCCGTTGGCGGGAACCGCTGAAATCAAAATTATAAACAGTTGAATGACTAAAACTGAATCTTCATATTTTAAGAAAGTTTATGCTATTGTGCAACAAATTCCTGAAGGCAGGGTTAGCAGTTACGGAGCCATAGCAGAATACCTCGGAATGAGGGGCGGTGCAAGAATGGTTGGCTGGGCGATGAATCAGTCGCATTCAGCAGGAGATTTCGTACCGGCTCATCGTGTGGTGAACAAAAACGGGATGCTAACAGGCAAACATCATTTCGGAAGACCCGGACTGATGCAGGAACTTCTGGAAAATGAAGGAATAAAAGTTAAAGAAGACCAGATACAGAATTATGATAAGCACTTCTGGGATCCGGGAAAAAATCTGCAACATGAAAAATCTTAGCAATTTTAAGAATACCAGTTTCTGGATTATCTTACTGATTTTAGCAGGATGTACTTCCACCAAACAAACCACAGTGAACCTGGAAGCAGCTGAAGAAGAAGAATCATATTATGAAGAAGATCATATCCGCTACCAGGATTATACCTACGTGGACAATATTCATTCGGTGATTCTGCATAAGGAAGGTGCAGACATGTCCATGCCGTTTATCAGGTTGGGCAGCAATGACAAGCTGACCCTGTCCTTTGATGATCTGGATTCGGATATCAAGTCATACCGTTATGAGATACTGCATTGCGATGCCAACTGGAAACCCTCGGAATTAAGCAAATACCGTTATAGCGATGGCTACGAAACCGCACTCATAGATGATTACGAATACTCATTCAATACCATGGAAGACTTCACCCATTACAGGCTCGTCTTCCCGCGCGAAGGTGAGGCAGTGCCCATTGTTTCAGGAAATTTCATTATCAAAGTTTTTGTTACCGGTCAGCGTGACAGGCCAGTGCTCACCAGGCGCTTTATGGTTTTTGAACCTAAAGTGGATATTGAAGCTGAGGTACAGCCCGCCACTCCGGTTGATAAACGTCAAACTCACCAGGAAGTTGATTTTACTGTAGAGCTGGGCGATTATTATGTTGCTGACCCTCATCAGAACATCAAGGTGATGGTACTACAGAACAAACGATGGGACAAGATCATCAAGAATATAAAACCCAGGTTCATAAATCCCAATGAATTGGATTATGAATATATGGGGAAAATTATCTTCAGTGGATTGAATGAATTCAGGTTTTTCGATACTCGCTCACTTCAGCATCAGGTAAGAGGGATAAAAGAACTCTATTATGACTCACTGGGCAACCATGTAGTACTGGAACCCGATGTAAGCAGAGCGCATCAAAACTATCTTCATTATGAGGATCTGAACGGGAATTACTTCATTATTTCCTATGATAATGCCCGCAGGCAGGCACTGGAAGCTGATTATGCTCATGTTCACTTTTCACTGCACGTACCTCCCATGAGTGGTGGTAATGTTTACCTGATGGGAGAACTCAATGACTGGCAGTTTCGCAAGCGTTCCAAAATGGTTTATAATTACGATAAACAGGCTTATGAAACCACAATGTATCTCAAGCAGGGCTACTACAACTATCATTATGTATTTCTGCCCAATAATGCTGATCGTGCTGATGCCAGCGTTTTTGAGGGGGAGCATTTTGAAACAGAAAATGATTATACCATTTTTGTTTACCACAGGCCTTCGGGTGAAGTATATGATAAACTCATAGGCGTTGCACGTGTAAGCTCTTTAAAGCATCAGGAAAAGGACAAAAAGCCTACCAGACCACTTCCGCAACGGTAAATGTACTCCCGCCGATAAATATAAGATCTTTTTCTGAGGCTGCTGCTTTGGCAGCTTTCAACGCCGCATTGACACTGTCATAGTCTTTGCCCTTCAGCCCGCTTGCTTCAGCAAACCTGCGGAGTTCGCGAGCTGCCAGCCCTCTCGGGATATCAGCTTTGGCAAAATAATACTCCGCCCCGGCAGGCATCAGTTCCAATACACTCTTTATGTCTTTATCATTGACCATCCCGATGACAAAATGCAGCTTTTCAGCGCTCATTTCCCTGATCTGATCCATCACCAGGCGAATCCCGGCAGGATTATGTGCACTGTCAGCAATGATCAGAGGCTTTTTCCCAAGTATCTGGAATCTTCCCTTATAACCAGCATTCTGAAAAATGTTGGCAAAGCCTTTTTTAATTGCATCCGAAGATATCTTAAACCCTTTTTCCCTAAGCTTTTTAATGACCTGCAGGGTAGTTTTCACATTTAAAAACTGATAAGAAGCCGGTAGGGGCACTGTGAATGCACCAGACACAAGCTTTTCATCTTTAATTGCTATGCGTAACCCATCACTCAGAATTTCAGCCATGGCGAATTCTATTTCATCAGAGGCCCAGGTGATGGGTGCATTTTTTTCTGTAGCCCTGTGTTTAAAAACCTGAGCTGCATCTTCCTGCCATTCACCGATCACTATGGATACATTTTCTTTAATAATGCCGGCCTTTTCACCCGCTATTGCCGTAACTGATTCCCCCAGAAAGCGGACGTGATCAAGGGAAATATTAGTGATGGCTGAAACTTCCGGCTTCACTACATTAGTAGAATCCAAACGGCCTCCCATTCCTGTTTCCCACACCGCAACATCAATCTTCTGTTCCCTGAAATGCCAGCAAGCCATAGCAAAGGTCATTTCAAAAAAAGATGGGGATATATGTTTTAGCTGAGGGAAGAACTTTTCGGTGAATTCAATGACTTTATGTTCAGAAATCATCTCTCCATTGATGCGGATTCTTTCACGAAAGTCAACATAATGGGGTGAAGTGTACAGACCGGTTTTGTAGCCTGCTTCCTTTAAAATGGAAGCCAACATGCAGGATACTGTTCCTTTTCCATTGGTACCGGCCACATGCACATTCTTATATGCGCGGTGCGGAAAGCCAAAGTAAGCATCGAGAGCCTCTGTGGCAGCAAGGTCATTTTTATAGGCCGCTGCACCACTGCGCTGATACATAGGCAACTGTGCAAACAGCAAATCCAGTGTTTCCTGATAATTCATTTTCTGCTGATTTTTAATAATGAATCCTGATCTGTGCGTATTATAAATCAGAACAGAGATACCTGCAAAGATCCAAAAAGAAAAGATTACTGACCCTGGACAAAATAGTAGGTAATAGTACCGGTTTGTTCGTCAGGTGCATCATTTTTCTTACTGAAAGAAGAACGCAGTGCAGCCTGTTTAGCCAGCGAATACAGTTTTGAATCCGTAGTGGTACTGCCTTTTTGTCCCGGTTCGGCGCGCGTTACCAGTCCTTCCTGGTTCACCCATATTTTCACAACTACTTTTCCCTGTTCCTGAAAGTTCTTTGAAGGCTCAGGTAATGATTTTGCATACCTGCCGCTAAGTTTGTAGTTGGGACCTCCGTTTCCACCCGAAGTACCTTCATGCCTTGAAGCATCAGGGCTTCCATCGGGTTTTCCCTGATCGCCCTGCTTGCCGGTGTTTCCTTCTGAGCCGCCTTCTGTCTGTGCGTTACCCGGAAACAGCAAGCGCTCATTCACCTGGCTTTCCTCCGGGCTTTGCCGCTGATTATCTGTGTTGGTAGTTTGATCTGACTGCTGGTTTTGTGATGTTTCTGAAATTACCGGTGCATCTTCAGTTCGCTGTGTGGCTACCTCCTCAGGTTGCTGATTTTGGGATGACTGTGATGTTGCGGGCTTGCTGGCAGGTTTTTTAGGTTGAACCTCGCCTGTTCCCTGATCATAATACCCAAGATTGATCTCCACACCTTTCTCTCCAGGCAACGGCAATTCAGTGGAAAATCCAAATATCAACAGGAGCACGAAAACAATCGCGTGAAACACAAGAGTGCCCACGAGACCGATTAAATTATTCTTGCTCCATTTGCTTTCCATATGATCAAAACGGTTTATAGTGCAGATTATTTCGGTGCGGTGGCCAGAATCACTTTATGTCTGGCATCCGTTTCACTGTTTATGTCGTCCACAATATCAAAAATATTAACCACATACTGAACCGCTACTGTTTTGTCAGACCGCACCACTACTGTACCCTGTTCTTCTTCAGCCAGCACATTAGAAAGGCTCATTCGCAGTTCGGGCAATTCTATGGGTTGTTCATCATTTGACCCGAGATAATACTGGTTATCCGGGGTGATGGAAACCGAAATTGTTTGCTTGGCGCGGGTTTTGCCTTCGCTTTGCGGCAGAAGCAGTTTAATGGCGTTGGGTGCGATCAGGGTGGAGGTTAGCACGAAAAAGATCAGCAACAGGAACACCAGATCCGACATGGACGAAAAGTTGAAAGATAATTCTCTTTTATTTCTGGTTCTGATAGCCATAACTATATTTTTTTATTAAGCCGGTTCATGCAACAGGTCCATGAACTGAGTAGTGCGTGCTTCCAGAATAAACACAACTTTTTCTATCCTGGCTACAAGAATATTATAAGCAATATAACCGATGATTCCCACAAACAGCCCGGCGAGGGTAGTGATCATAGCCTCATAAATACCACCAGCCAGTGCATCAATTTCAATATTGTTGCCTGCCATGGCCATATTATGAAAAGCTTTGATCATTCCGGAAACTGTTCCCAAAAAACCAATCATAGGTGACACTCCTGCTATGGTAGCCAGGGTGGCAATGTTTTTTTCCAGCTTTGAAACCTCGAGTTTTCCAACGTTCTCCACCGCCGCATTCACATCATTCAGGGGTTTACCAATTCGATTAATTCCTTTTTCAATCATCCTGGCAATGGGCGAATCATTGTTTTTGCATAAAGCCCTGGCAGAATCTATTTTCCCTTCATGCATGAAGTCACGGATGTTATTCATGAAGTTGGTTTCTTCCTTTGATGCTTTATTCAAACTGATATATCTTTCCACAAAAATGTAGATGGCGATCACCGACAATATAGCCAGGGGAATCATGATCCAACCGCCTTTTAACATCAGCTCCCAGGCTGAAAGCGTAATCTCCCCTTCCTGAGTTGTGGCATCAGACATACCGCCAAGGGTATCCTGCGCAGCTTCCTGGGCTTTCAAAACAGTTAATAATATTCCACTCATATTTTTTCTTATTTATGACTGTAAAAGTACGCACTCATGTTATTCTGCTTTGTAAATGACTGTTGTTTTTTTGAACACAGGCATGTTAATATAACTGTGATGTAAAATTTTTATTTCACTAAAGCTCTGCTGATGCTAAATTATCCTGATTTACCGTAAAAAACAATCACCGTTTTAGCTGATGAAATCCAAAAGAGGATAAAAAGATATCATTAAAACCCGGAAAGTATCCCGTCTTTTTATATTTTTACACTATGCCTAAGGTGTCAGTTATACTACCCTTCTACAATGCAGAAGATACATTGGATATGGCTATCCGAAGCATTATTCGTCAATCCTTTACGGACTACGAGCTGGTATTGGTTAACAATAATTCTTCGGATGGAAGCCAGGCTGTTGCTGAAAAGTATTGCAGAAAAGATAAACGGCTGCAGCTGGTTTCAGAAGATAAAAGCGGTATTGTACCTGCTCTTTTAACAGGATTCAGCCATTGTAGCGGTGAATATATTGCGCGGATGGATGCTGATGATCTGTGCTCACCTGACCGCCTTAAACTTCAGGCTGATTTTCTGGATAATAATCCAGAATTTGGGCTGGTCAGCTCCCAGGTGAGGCTTTTCCCTGCCAGTACTTCAAATATGGGATTGTGGCGCTACGTGAAATGGCAGAATGAAATCCTGAACCATGAAAATATGCTGGTGAAATGCTTTGTGGAATCACCGGTTGTGCACCCCAGTATTATGTTCAGAAAGGAAATTGCTGAAAAATACGGCTATGTGAAACAAGGTGACTTTCCTGAGGACTATGAGCTTTTTTTGAGGTGGCTGGACAAAGGTGTAGTTTTTCATAAAATCAACAAAATCCTGCTTCACTGGCGTGATTCTGCAAATCGCCTTACACGCACCGATAAACGATACCGGCAGGAAGCCTTTTTCAGAGTGAAGATGGATTATTTGGTACAGTTTCTGAAAAAAAATAATCCGGCCCACCCGGAAATTTATGTGTGGGGTGCAGGAAAGTATGCCAGAAAAAGGCAGCAGCTTATGGAAAAAAAAGGAATAGTGATCAAAGCAGCTTATGAAGTTGATCCGGCAAAAGTGGACAACACTCACATATTCCATTATTCTGATATCCCGGAGCGCGGTAATATCTTTATCGTATCACTGGTGTCGAATAAAGGAGCCGGCGATAAAATTAAGGAATATCTTAATTTTATTGGCTATGAAGAAGGAAAGGACTTTATCCTTGCGGGATGACAATATCCCACCGCTATAATCAGTTAAATTACGGTATAAGCACACCTATGAAAAGGGCAGTACAAATATTTATCCTGATGGTTATGATGCTGATCTCTGCCACAACTTCCGCCCAGGAAGAGGATAAAGAAAAGCAGAAAAAAACACGCATTGATATTGTTGACGGCGAGTTGATGCAGAAAATTGAGGAGCTGGGGCCTGATGTCATGCGCATCAGCGGAAATGTAATCTTCAAGCACGACAGTATGTATCTGTACTGCGACACTGCCTACTGGTTCAACAATACAAACAGCCTCAAAGCCTGGGGAAACGTACATATCAAGGTTTCTGATTCTCTGAACATATATGGCAAAGAGCTCTTTTACCACGGAGATAAGCATAAGGCTGAAATGCGCGATGAAGTGAAACTGGTGGATAACCAGATGATCCTGACCACGGATTATCTGGATTACGACCTTGCTGAAAACGTAGGCAAATACACCGGCGGGGGCAAAATAGTGGATACTACCAACCAGCTTACAAGCAAGATAGGTTACTATTATGCTGACGAAAATGATTTCTTTTTCAAAGACAGTGTCAATTTGGTAAACCCACGCTATACCATGGATTCCGATACATTGATGTATAACACTTTAACCGAGATATCCTATTTCTTCGGCCCTTCCTATATCCGCTCGGACACTAACCTGATCTATTGCGAAAACGGCTGGTATGATACCAAAAGTGATTTGGCACAGTTTAATGAAAATGCCATGCTCACCAACAATCGCCACAGCCTGCAGGGCGACAGCCTGTTTTATGACCGTAACCTCGGACTTGGCAAAGCCTTTAGAAATGTAATGGTCGTTGATTCTGTGCAGAACATTATTATACTCGGAGAATACGGACGATTTCTTGAGGCCACCCATAACACCCTGATAACGGACAGCGCACAGGCCATACAGATCGATGATGGTGACTCATTGTTTCTTCATGCGGACACTTTGCGATACCTGGGAGATACCATCAGGAAAGAAGGAAAACAGCTGTTTGCTTATTACAAGGTTAAGCTTTACCGTGTAAATCTTCAGGGAAAATGTGATTCGATGGTTTACAATGTAGAAGACTCTCTGATAAAGATGTATCATAATCCGGTAATCTGGTCAGGGAACAACCAGCTCTATGCTGATTATGTGAAGTTCTTTACCGGTAAAGGAAAATCAAAACGGATATACCTGGTGGGTAATTCCTACATGGCTGAAATGGATGCTGATTCGAGTAACTTCAATCAGGTTAAAGGCAAAAACATGTATGGCTTTTTCAGGAATGATGAGTTATATAAAGTTGATGTGACAGGCAATGCACAGACAGTTTATTTTTACAGGGATGAAAATGAGCAGTTGATGGCTATACATATTGCAGCGTCAAGTGATTTAAATATCAGGATAGATAATAAAAAAATCAGCAGCATAATCTATATGAAGCAACCAGATGAAAAAATATACCATCCAGATAAGATCTCAGCTTCTGAGAAAAAGGTCAAAGGATTTATCTGGCACAATAAATCAAGACCAAAAGACCGGTTTGATATTTACCGTTGGGAAGAATAGCCCGAAAGAAGAAACTGTTCTACTTTGATTCAGGATGCCTTGTTTTATTGGGATTTTTCCCAAACACTGAGAAATGCAGGTATCGCTGCGGATTCATGCGAATATCCTTAACCAGATTATCCAGGCTTTTGGCCGAAGACTCCAGCTCATTATAAAGGCTGTCATTATTAATTAACTGCCCCATGGTTCCCTCTCCTTCTTCGATACGTTGGGTTACATCCTGAACATCTTTCAGTGTTTTAGAGAGCTCAGACATTGTAGCCCCAATGCGGGCCTGGGCAATGGTGTCAGTAATCTGCGCCAGGTTTTCAAACGTCCTGGTAACATTTTCATTATTATCACGGAGATTACGTGAGATGGAAGTAATATTAGCAATAATGTCGTTCAGGCGGCTTCCCTCACGCAGAACCATCGAATCCACATTGCCAGTAGTGCTTTCCAGATTGTCGATGGTTCTTTTTATGCTGGAAAAACTCGCGCTTATATCATGCCTGGTTTCTTCATTAAACACATAGCGGATAACTTCCAGGACTGAATCCAGCTCCAGCATCAGATTCTCAGCCTTCCTTTTCACAGGCTGCATTTGCAGATTTACTTCTTCCTGTATAGTGGTAGCCACTTCCGAGCGTAATGTATCGCCAACTTTCATATTCTTCTTTGAATCACCCAGGCGAAGGTTAATCATATTGGAACCTAGCAGATCGCTTTCAATTTTTGCCACCGAATTCTGTGGGATTTCCATATCATTGTTCATGGTAAAACGTACCAACACCCGGTAATCGCCGGGAGCAACAGGAAAAACTATTTCTTTTATCACACCTACCCTTACGCCGTTTGATTTTACAGGGTTGGATGAAGAAAGATTTTTCACATCAGCATAAATCGCGTAAAAATCCCTTTCCTCTCCAAACAACTTCGAGTTTGCCAGATAGGTATAACCCCAGATAAAAATAGCCAGTGCTGCAATTACCAACAGGGCTATGCGTATTTCTTTTCTCATTGTCACTATTTTTAAAACAAAATTACCGGGCTATTAGCTTTGATGCTTCACTTATGGATATTCTCTCTCCACCCCGAAAAGCAATTACAAATGCATCTTCGTATCCCTGTTTCTGCATTTCATGTTGCAGTAAAACAGCATCATTCAAAGATCGTTCATTCCCTACATAATACTTATATAATCCATTCTGATAATATCGCTTAACCTCGCCTGCTTTTTGAAATTCCTCATCCCTGAATTCCCGTTTCTGTGTAGAAGTTGCAAACTGGACAGCGAATATCACGTTAGGTTCGTTTTCCTGTTTTTCCTGTTCTTTTCCGGGAGATTGTTTTTCCTTCTCCCTATCTTCTTCAGTAGTTTCCACTTCATCACTTTCCGATATGGCCTCCATCTCTTCCTTATATTCCCTGAAAGCTCTGAAAAGCGCTGAAGCAATATAATCCTGCCCCTGCTCCGAACCCAGAAACTTCTCTTCCTGCACATTGCTAAGAAAGCCAGCCTCCACGAGTATAGCGGGCATTGTTGTGCGCCAAAGCACAAGAAATCCAGCCTGCTTAACTCCCCTGTCGTAACGCTTCACTCTTTCCCTGAACTGATATTGTACTTTCTCAGCCAGTTTTGCACTTTGTTGAAGATGGGTATTCTGATACAATGAAAAAATAATATGAGCCTCCGGAGAATTCGGATTAAACCCCTCATACTGGTGCTGGTAGTTATCCTCCAGCAGAATCGAGGCATTTTCCTGTTTTGCTACTTCCAGATTAGCATCATTTTTATGCGGCCCCATCACAAATGTTTCTGATCCGTAGGGTGATGGAGAACCTACAGCATTACAGTGTAATGATATAAAAACATCGGCATTATTCTCATTGGCGATTTGTGAGCGTTTGTGCAACTCAACAAATTTGTCAGAGTCGCGGGTATAGACCACCTTTACATCTTTGTAGTTCTGGCGTATGTATTCCCCCAGCTTCAATGCGATCTTGAGCACAATGTCCTTTTCTTTGTAATGCAAGCCGACAGCACCCGGATCATGGCCTCCGTGTCCGGCATCAATTACCACCACATCAATATAGCGCTGAGCGTTGGCAGCGGCCCAGGGTAAAAATATCAGCAGAATGATTATACCAAATTTTCGCATCTTACGTTTCATCAGTTTAACATCATTTTTAATCCCTTTTCCTGTCCTTGGCTTAATCCATTAATTTAATTCTGAAGGCAGCATATTACTTTGGATGAAAAATGATTAGTTTTGAATTTTTTTATACGCATTTTTTAAATTACTTGATACAAATATACAAACCATCAGGGAAGAATTCACCAAATTAAGCTTAAATTCATCAGGAAGAATTGGAAAATATTTGTAGCATAGAAAGCCGGCCATTGAGTGAAGCAAATTGTATTCAGATGAATATGATCCTGAAAACACTGCTTTTCGCTGCTTTAATATTTTTAGCTCTTCCATCATTTTCCCAGGTTCCGGATACGATTCCCCCCCCGGTTCGGGATTCAATTACTGCTGCTGGTATCTACCAAAATGATACCATACCTCCGGATACCATTAAAGAGGAAGTTCAACAACAAAAAAGTTTTATGCTAGAGGATGTGATTGTTTATACATCTTACGACTCTTCCAAAATTGATTTTACCAAAGGCAAGGCATATCTTTTTGGCAATTATAATATGTCAAAAATATCTTATCAGGATATTGTGTTAGAGGCTGGTTATATCGAAATTGATTTTAACAGGAAAGAACTTTATGCCCGTGGTTTTACCGACTCAACAGGTAAGGTAATACATGCCCCGATTTTTCAGGAAGGAGATAAAAAATACGAATCCGAGGAGTTGCGCTACAATTTTGATACTAAGAAAGGATTGATAACGGGTGTTTTCACAGAAGAAGGCCAGGGTTACCTGCACGGACACAAGGTGAAGAAAAGTGAAGACAACAGCGCCTGGATTCAAAAGGGTAAATATACCACCTGTAATCTTAAGCATCCCCATTACCAGGTGCAGTTCCAGAAGGCACGTGTTATACCTTCGGATAAGATCGTCACCGGCCCTGCAAACCTGATCATTGAGGATGTTCCCACTCCTGTTTGGATTCCTTTTGGGATTTTCCCCAATAAAAAGGACAGAGCAAACGGCTTGCTCCCACCCAGTGTGGGAGAATCTGGCAATCGGGGATTTTTTCTCAAGGGCCTGGGTTATTACTGGGGACTTGGAGAGCATATGGATCTGGCTTTGCGGGGCGATATATATTCTCGCGGCAGCTGGGCGGTTAATCTGGCTTCAAATTACGTGGTCCGCTACAAATATAGCGGAAGCCTGGGCCTGGATTACTCCTATAACCGGTTTAATGATAAAGGTGATCCGAATTTTTCAGAAGAAAAAGAATTCTTTATCCGTTGGAACCATCAGCAAAGCCCAAAGGCCCGGCCTAATTCTTCCTTTAGTGCTTCAGTGAATGCCGGTTCGAGCGAAAGCAACAAGTTTAATCCCTCCAGCACGCAAGAATATCTTAGAAACGACTTCACATCCAGCATCAACTATTCTACTGTTATCAATGGAAAGTATTCATTTTCTAGCAGTTTCCGGCATAACCAAAACACACTTAATAACCAGGTAAAACTTACATTACCACAAATCAGCTTCTCTGTTCAGCGTTTTTATCCTTTAAGAAGAAAAGAAAAGGTAGGTGAACTCAAGTGGTATGAAAACATTACCATGAGTTATAATTTAAATGCAGAAAACAGTATCACCACCTACGATAGTATATTTTTCCAAAGCAGATTCAAAGATTTTAACAACGGGATGCAACACACGATCCCCATCAGTTCAAACCTAAAGGTTTTAAATCATTTTAACTTCAACAACACAATCACACTGAATGGCTACTGGTACCTGAATTCAATACGGCAAAGATGGAACAATGATATTTCAGTAATTAATGGTGATACCGTGATGGGATATGTGGAAACCGATACGCTCATAGGGTTCACCCAGGGTTATGAGTACCGCTACTCCTCTACTTTACACACAAAGCTTTACGGCATGATTCAGATGAAAAAAGGCCTCCTCAGAGCAGTGCGCCATGTATTAACTCCATCAATATCCTTCAATTACAGACCCGACTTCTCAAATCAGAAATTCGGATATTATTATCATTATCTGGACGGTAATTCCAGAAGACCTGTTCAGTATTCCATATTCAGCGAAGGAATCTACGGGGGCCCGCCCAGCGGGACACAGGGAAGTGTAAACTTTAGCCTAAGTAATAACCTGGAAGCAAAAATCAGAGACCGACAGGATACCGTTAGTGGCACCAGGAAAGTAGTGCTGATTAAAACCATGAATGCTACAATGGGTTATAATCTTGCTGCCGATTCGCTTAACTGGTCAACCCTTAATGTAAATGCAAACACCCGCTTATTTGACGAAATCGATGTGCGGTTCAACGGAAGCTGGGATCCATACGCACTCAATGATAAAGGCCAAACAATTGATGTCCTGGAATGGGACAAAAATGGCAGGCTTTTCAGAAGAAAGAATAATATGTGGCACTTTGATGTTTCATACAGGATTAGCTCTGAAACGCTTGCGCAAAACAAAACCACCAAAACCAAAGTAAAGGAGGTAAAACCAGACCTGGAACAGAGTGAAGATATCCCTCCGATGGAAAACCAAAATCCTGCCACCGGGCAATCAGCGGATTTCACCAATAAATGGGATCTTGGCTTTCATTATACCCTTACACACAACATTGATTATATAAACAATAAGCAAACGACTGAATACGAAACCATCCAGTCATTAGGTTTTGATGCCAATATTCAGCTCACTGAAAAGTGGAAAATAGGTATGAAGTCTGGCTGGGACTTTGAGCGGAATCAGCTAACATACACCTCAGTAAACATATATCGCGACCTGCATTGCTGGGAGATGATGTTCAACTGGATTCCATTCGGGTTCAGAAAAAGCTATAATCTCACCATCCGGGTTAAAGCACCGGCCCTGCAGGATATGAAGCTTACCAAGCGTAAGAGTCATCTGGATTATTATAACCCCTGATAAAATATTAACAGTATATCAGTTCAGCTATTCTGGAAAGCCATTGGGCATCAGTTTGATCAAAAGATTCCAGCTCCTTGCTGTCTACATCCAGCACGGCTGCCATCATACCTTTGTTATCATACACAGGCACCACCACCTCTGACTTCGATCTGGAGTCGCAGGCTATATGTCCGGGAAATTTTTCCACATCAGGAACCACCACAGGCTCTGAGCTGTTAACAGCAAACCAGCAAACACCTTTGTTTTTTTCAAGCTTCATACAGGCAAGCGGCCCCTGGTAGGGTCCCACGGTGAGTTCGCCATGGTCCAGCAGGTAGAAACCTGTCCAGAAGAAATTCTTCATCTTATGATGGAGCACGGCACAAGTGCTGGCCATACGTGACATTGGATTGTCACAGCTATGGAAATGCTCTTGCAGCTGCCTGTAAATACGTTCATACCTCGCTGCTTTTTTGTCCATATTTTCTGTATTCACATGTTTGGGGCGACTAAGATAATATTCCTGTCATTTATCCAGCTCAAGGTTTTTGAATATATGCTGATACTTCCCTGCATCAGCGCCATAGGATTCCACTTTTTTACCGTAAATACGGTAGGTGCTCTCCTCTCCAGCCACGCGTGAAAAGCATACCTCGTAATTATGTCCGCTGTCATCTTCCATTTCCACCTTAACCAGATCGCTGTGGCGTTCGCAGTCGAGTGATTTCTGACATAAAGGGCAAAAGAAACTGAATTTATCGCCCACATCAAACCTGAATGGCAACTTATTTTGCGGGCCATATTCCCCAAGGCGTGTACTAAGTTGCAGCAAAGCCCTGTTTTTATTTTCGTTTTCCACCAGAAAAACGATGTTTCCGTTTTGTGTCAGAACACCTTTGCAATGGGGGCATTTATAATTCTTTTCCATAATTACTCCTTTTATTTGAATTTAAAAATATAACAAAATCAACCGGATCGCAAGCAAAAAGCTGCTTATAATCAACAACTAAAAAAAGGCAACCTGTCAGGGTTGCCTATGGAAAACAAATCTTTTTCAATGAATGTTTATAACTGCTCGAGTTCAACTGTAAAGTGCCTCATGATAGGTGCTTCGCGAATGATCTTCAGCCCGCTGGTAATCTCGTCGCGACGCTCAAACACATTTTTCAGAGCTGCCGCAACCACATCCATATGGTTGTTTGTGTAGGTACGGCGCGGAATGGCGAGCCTTAGCAGTTCGAGGTCGGGATAGCGGTTTTCACGGGTTTCAGGGTCGCGGTCGGCCAGCAGTGTGCCAATTTCCACCCCTCGCACTCCGGCCTCCAGGTATAGTTCAATAGCCAGAGTTTGTGCTATGTATTGTTCCTTGGGAAGATTTGGCAGGAAGCGCTTAGCGTCAACAAAAATAGCATGTCCTCCAAAAGGTTTCTGCACAGGAACGCCATATTCTGACAGCTTTTGGCCCAGATATGCCACCTGGCTGATGCGAGTATTCAGGTAATCATACTCGGTTCCTTCCCTCAAACCTGCTGCAAGAGCATTCATATCGCGGCCGGACATACCTCCATAAGTCACAAACCCTTCAAACATGATATTATAAACGCTGGCATTGCGGAACCACTCCTCATGCCGTGTGGCAATGAACCCACCCATGTTCACGATAGCATCTTTTTTCGAGCTCATGGTCATGGCATCAGCATAGGAGAACATTTCCCTTACGATTTCCTTCACAGTCTTGTCATTATACTCTTCTTCGCGCTCCTTAATGAAATAGGCGTTCTCGGCAAAGCGTGCCGAATCATAAATAACAGGAATATCATAATGCTCAGCCAGTGCTTTTACCTCTTTCATGTTCTGAAGTGAAACAGGCTGGCCTCCTGAACTGTTACAGGTTACAGTTACGATTACAAAAGGTATTTTCTCCTTTGGATAGGCCTTAAAAACCTTTTCAAGTTTATTCAGATCAAGATTTCCCTTGAAAGGATGAATCAACTGGGTATCGAAGGCTTCATCGATAGTACAGTCAATTGCTTTAGCCTTGCGAAATTCAATATGCCCCTTGGTGGTGTCAAAATGGGAGTTACCGGGCACCACATCTCCTTCTTTTACAAGACTTGAAAACAACACATTTTCAGCTGCACGCCCCTGGTGGGTGGGCAGGAAATATTCAAATCCTGTTATCTCCCTGATGGTGTCTTTTAGCTTATAATATGAAGAAGCCCCGGCATAGCTTTCGTCTCCCAGCATCAGTTCCGACCATTGCTTGTCGCTCATGGCGCCGGTTCCGGAATCTGTGAGTAAGTCAATAAACACCTGCTCGCTTTTCAGGTTAAAAAGATTGTATCTGGCTTCTTTGATCCACTGCTCACGTTCTTCACGTGTGCTTTTCCTGATGGTTTCCACCATCTTAATTTTATATGATTCTGCAAATGGTAAATCCATAATATTAAATTTTTAAAACAAATAAATGAAAATAAATAGGGGGAAGCCGGTTTTAATACCAGCATAATGGGAAAATCAGCAATGAATCAGGAATTCATCTCTTTTCTTGATGTTGAGGTATAATCTCAATACAGATGCATAAATTTCAGCTTTCATGATAAAGTTTATTTACATCTGCTGCAAAAATAACATATTTTTTGTGAATCATCTTCTTTATGGTGTCTAAATAAGCACGTAATCCCATAATAATCTGCCAAAAGCGTATAAAAAAAACTTTCAGTATAAGATAAATAGCAAAAATTTAGCCAGCCAAAGAGTGAATCACTATTTTTGAAAAAAAATATCATGCAAAAATTCTTTCCGGCATTTTTAGTGTGTTTAGTAATTCTAGGCGGATGCAAAAAACCACAGGTAAAAATCAACGGCACAGCGCAGGGAACATATTACTTTATCAGCTACTTTGATCAGGGGAACCGTAACCTCCAACCTCAGATTGATTCCATACTGGATGCTTACAACAAATCAGTATCGGTATACGACACCCTGTCGGTGATCAGCAAATTTAATCGCAATGAAGCTGTAATGCAGGACAGTATCTTTATTGACAACCTCAGGATTTCCATTGAAATCGCAGAGTCAACTGCAGGAGCTTTTGATCCCACCGTGGCACCTTTGGTGCAAGCCTGGGGCTTTGGTTTCAGAAACAGCCACAAACCAGACACACTTCACCTGGACAGCCTGATGCATTTGATTGGTTATGATCTGATAAAGATGGAGAATGGACAGGCCGTGAAGAAAAAACAACAGGTTCAGCTAAGTTTTAATGCTATTGCCCAGGGATATTCGGTTGACCTGATTGCACGTTATCTGGAGGATCAGGGCATAGAAAGCTATATCGTGGATATCGGCGGAGAAGTAAAAACTGCAGGCACCAAACCCGGGAACAAAAAATGGACTGTTGGAATTGAAAAGCCTGCCGAAGGTAAGCTGGAAGCACGCAGTATTCAGTATATTCTTGCCTTAGAGAATAAAGCTGTGGCCACCTCAGGAAATTACCGGAAATTCTATGAAATAGATGGTGTAAAATACTCTCACACCATTGACCCGGAAACAGGCAGGCCGGTAACTCACCACCTTTTAAGTGCCACAGTGATTACAGAAAACTGTGCCAGAGCAGATGCTTATGCCACAGCATTTATGGTGATGGGCAAAGATAAAACGCTTCAGTTTGTAAAACAACACCCGGAAACAGATATGGAGGTTCTGCTTATCTATTCAGACGCAGACGGTGAGTATGAAACTGCCATGTCGGAAGGCTTTGGTAAGTATATAAAGGAATAAAAAAAGGGGAATGCTTTCATCCTCCCCTCTACCAATGCATTCCTGTTATTTATCTATCAAGGTCTGGTTTTCTGCCGCTTAAACGTTCTTTTTCGTGGCTGCCTTCGCTGTTTTCACAGTACCCGGAGCTACCACAACCACAGGTGCTCACTCTTTCACCGGTTTTCGGATCCACAGTGCTGCATTTTTTTTCAAACTGATAGTCTTTTTTGAAAAACATCTTTATCGCAATTCCGGCAACTGCCAGTGCTATCAGTCCAATCGCAAGTAAGATCACTTTAAGCATTTCTTTCTCCTTTTTGTTATTCAGTAAACATAAAAATCACCACTTTGTTGTATGCTGCAATGTATTTAGACACCTGCAGCTGAAAACAGGCGGTATATGGCAATGGAAGCAGCAATGGAAGCGTTGAGGCTTTCAGGTTTGTTTTTATGATCAGCAGGAGGAATGGTGAGCTTAAGGTTTGTAAGGGCGGAAATTTCATCCGATAATCCGTGCGACTCGCTGCCAACCACCAGTGCAATGCTTTTTTTAGATTTTATCTCTTGATGAATACTGTCGCCTTCCATATCCAGTCCTGCAAACAGGTATTGCCTGTTAGCGCTGATGAAATCAGGCAGATTGTATTCAAAAATATTCACAAACCCGATGGACCCCATGGTGGCCTGCACCACTTTGGGGTTGTATGCATCCACACATTCCGGAGAGCAAATGATGTCCTTTATTCCAAACCAGTGTGCTGTGCGTATGATAGTACCCAGGTTACCGGGATCTTTCAGTCCGTCAAGTACAATCAGGTTTTCATTGCCCTCAAACCTTTTTGCTGCAGGTATCTCCACTACGGCAAGAATTCCAGGCGGAGTAGTCATGGCTGAAATAGAATGCATATCTTTTTGAGAGATAACCCGGAATTTTTGCCAGTCAGAAATAACAGGGCTGATATCTTCATTGGTATCCACCACAAATAAGTTTTTCACCTGCAAGGGGGAGCGAATGATATCTTCAACTGATCTGAGCCCTTCCACGACAAAAAGCCCCAGCTCTCTGCGCCCCTTATTTTGCTGCAAAGACCGTATCTGTTTTATTTCCTGACGGCTTATCATGCTGTAAAGATAAAAAAAGGCTGTAATCCGGCTAAAAGCAAATGCTTTCAACTTATTACAGCCTTTAAGGTGTTTTATGCGGAGTTATTCCGCGTAAACTTCAAATTCCATCTCAACTTCCACTTCTTTGTGAAGCTTCAGCTTAGCTTTATACTCACCGATGTTTTTAACAGAATCACCGTCCAGCATAATTTTCTTACGGTCGATATCATATCCCAGCTGCTCCTTGATAGCTTCAGCAATCTGCATAGGATTCACTGATCCGAAGATCTTACCGGTAGTACCGGCTTTAGCTGCAATACGCACTTTTTTATCATCCAGTGCTTTTGCAAGCTCTTCAGCATCTTTACGGATTTTTTCCTCCTTGTGTGCCTTTTGCTTCAGTGTTTCTTCACGCACCTTCTTAGCCGATGGTGTAGCAACAATTGCGATTTTATTAGGGATCAAATAATTCCGGGCGTAACCGTTTTTTACTTCAACGATATCGTTTTCATAGCCCAGGTTTGGCATATCTTTCTTTAGAATAACTTCCATGCTTCAGTCCTCCTTTATTTTAATAAATCTCCGATATAAGGCATTAAAGCGAGGTGGCGTGCACGTTTCACGGCCTGGGCCACTTTACGCTGATATTTCAGTGAGGTTCCGGTAATGCGGCGCGGAAGAATCTTTCCTTGCTCATTAACGAATTTCATCAGGAAGTTAGCATCCTTGTAATCGATATAGCGAATGCGGTTCTTTTTAAACCAGCAATACTTTTCCTTCTTAGTATCAATATTGATCGGGGTCAGATACCTTACGTCTGTATTTCCTTGTGCCATAATTGTAAGCTTTACTTGTTATTACGCATTTTCTTTTTGTTCAGCAGCTTTTTCTTTCTTTTCGCGCTTTCTTTCGTTGAAGGCAACTGCATGTTTATCCATTCTGATGGTCAGAAACCGGATGATACGCTCATCGCGTTTAAAGGCCAGTTCCATATCGCGGATCACCTTTGAATTTTCCGGTTCAAATTCAATCAGATAATAAAATCCTGTTGATTTTTTCTGAATAGGATAGGCAAGTTTACGCAAACCCCAGTTTTCTTCGTGAATGATCTTCACGCCTGCATCCTGCAGGTTTTTCTTGTGTTTTTGTACCGTTTCCTTCATCTGATCATCAGATAAAACGGGAGTCATAATGAAAACGGTCTCATAACGATTTGTCATTGTTCTGTTTATTAATTTAAATTCAACTTTATTTTCCGAAAAACGGACGGCAAAGGTAAAGCTTTATTTCTTAACGGCAAAGTATTTTTACACATTTATTTATCTGGATAACAGAGGAAATTTCGCTGATCCCACAAGGCTTAAGCCATTTAAATATATGCCGCTGTAAAACCACCCAATACCTCAATGAAGTTTAGAATGCCTGAAAAATTCCCTCTTTGATTTATGATAAAACCGTGTGCGAAGCCCATTTTTTTTTAATTTTGATTTTTATTTCAGACGGGAATTATTGTATGGAAAATTTCGTAGTATCAGCAAGAAAATATCGCCCCGACCGGTTTGACAAAGTGGTTGGGCAGCAAAATATCACCAATACTTTAAAAAATGCCGTTCGCAATAATCATCTTGCGCAGGCCTTTCTTTTCAGTGGTCCACGTGGAGTGGGGAAAACCACTGTGGCCAGATTACTTGCTAAAACCTTAAACTGTACTTCAGTTACGAATGACATTGAGCCATGCAATGAGTGCAACTCCTGCAGATCATTTAACAAGTCATCATCTTTTAATGTGCATGAACTTGATGCCGCCTCCAATAACTCGGTGGAAGATATCCGCAGTCTGGTAGACCAGGTTAGGATACCCCCACAGGCAGGAGCATATAAAGTTTATATCATTGATGAGGTGCATATGCTCTCCACCTCAGCTTTTAATGCTTTTCTGAAAACACTTGAAGAACCTCCTTCCTATGCCAAGTTTATTCTGGCTACAACTGAAAAGCATAAAATCATACCCACTATACTTTCCAGATGCCAGTCGTATGATTTCCATCGCATTCCGGTTAACCAGATACGTGATCACCTGCTGGGAGTGGCAGAATCAGAAAATGTTAAAGCAGAGGTTTCAGCTCTGCAGATGATCGCCCAGAAGGCCGATGGCGCACTGCGCGATGCACTTTCCATATTTGACCAGGTTGTAAATTATGCCGGTGGAAATGTTACATACCAACACGTGATTGAGAACCTCAACATCCTGGATTATGATTACTATTTCCGTTTGACAGATTATTTGCTGCAAGGGAGCGTACATGACAGCCTTCTGCTATATGAAGAAATCACTGTAAAAGGCTTTGGCGGGCAGCAATTCCTGAGCGGCCTGGGAAATCACTTCAGGAATCTGCTGGTGTGCAGGGATGAAAAAACAGTGAGGCTGCTGGAGGTTGGAGAAGAAATAAGACAGCGTTATCTGCAAACTGCCGTAAAACTTCAAACCGTTGACCTTCTGAAAATGATCTCTATAATTAACAAGGCTGATCTGGCCTACCGCAGCGCAAACAATAAAAGGCTGCAAGTGGAGTTGGCTTTATTACAGGCAGGTTCTGTTATCATGGATGAAAAAAAAAACCCGGCAGTTAATGAAGAAAAACAACAGCTTATAAAACCACCGGAAACACCGGCAGCTAACCCTGCCGCTCAACCCGGTACTGAAAAAGACAAAATTAAACCCCAGGATATGGCTCCGGATATCAGTAAAAATAAAACTGATAACACAGCTGAAGAGCCATCTGGAAAATCTGAAGCGCCTTCAGGTTCGGTAAAACTAAAGAAAAAAAGAAATGCCATAACTTCTATATCACTCAAGGATGACATGCCGGTTAACACTGTTGAAGAACCGGAAGCCAATATAGATAAAGTGCCTGACGGGCCTGCAAAAGAAGTGGATGCAACAGAACTGAAAGAAGCAATTGAAGCATACGCTATTCAGGAAGCAGAGAGAAAACCATCATTTGTGACTGATGTAAAAAGGAGCGAACCAAAAATAGGCAGGGAAGCAAATGTGGAACTGCTCTTAACAAATAAAATCTATGCAGAAGCCGATTATATATTAGATTTGCAGCGTTTTTTGAGAGAAAAGCTCAATAATCCGTTTATAAATCTGGTTACAGAAATTCAAGTTGAGAAAGCTACAAATAAGGTATTTACCTCAAAAGAAAAATATGAGCGCATGGTAAGGCTTAATGCTGACTTCGAGAATTTCAAAAAACAACTGGATCTGGATTACGAATAAACATTATAAAATTGATGAAACGAGCCATGACAAAACTTTCAACACACACGAGCATGATTTTAAAAAGTTATCACGTGTATGGCAGAAATTTGGGGTGTCATGGCAAGCCCCATCCCTCCTTATAACGGGATGAACCTGACAATTAAAATCAAATTATGAACAGATGAAACGAACATGATCCCGCCTCAGACGGACTGCAACATGCGAGTTTCATCGCACCTTTAAAATCAAATTATAACCAGATGAATTTAAAAACGAAAATCAGCCGCTATCTGCTCATTGCCTTGCTGTTAATGATTACAGCCGGACAATCATTTGGGCAGATATCCGTAAAAGCACCTGAAAGTGGTGAAAAATCAAAACAAAAAGAATACAAATACAAAACTGTCCCTGGAGATCCTCTTGAAACCAGGATTTATACACTTGAAAATGGATTAAAGGTGTTTATGACAGTATTTGAGGAAAAGCCCAGAGTGCAAACATATATTGCCGTGAGAGCAGGAAGTAAGCATGACCCTCATGAAACTACGGGCCTGGCGCATTATTTTGAGCATATGATGTTTAAAGGTACATCCAACTTCGGAACCACCAACTACGAAAAAGAAAAGGTACTGATTGAGAAGGTTGCGGACCTTTATGAGGTGTATCGCAAAACTAAAGATGAGAAGAAACGCGAAGATATTTTCAAGCAGATTGACAGCCTGTCGTATGAAGCTTCAAAATATGCCATCCCAAACGAATATGATAAAATACTGTCAAACCTTGGAGCCAAGGGCACGAATGCTTTCACTTCACTTGAGCAAACAGTATATGTTAATGATATACCTTCCAATCAGCTTGAAAACTTCTTTACTGTAGAAGCTGACCGTTTTCAGAATATTGTGCTCCGCGGGTTTCACACTGAACTGGAAACAATTTATGAAGAAAAGAATATGACCATGACCAGTGATGGCAGAAAAATGTTTACTGCTTTGCTGGAAGGCTTATTTCAGAAGCATACCTATGGCACTCAGACAACTATCGGCACACAGGAGCACATTAAGAACCCGTCAATGAAAAACATTCGCTGGTTTCACAAAAACTATTACGTGCCCAACAATATGGCAATAGCTATTTCGGGAGATTTTGATCCTGATGAAACCATCCGCCTGATTGACGAAAAATTTGGCAGCATGAAGCCAGCGGAGGTTCCCGACTTTTCATATGAAGAAGAAGAACCTATTAAAGAGCCCGTAACCAAAGAAGTATTTGGGCCCGATGCAGAACAGCTTATGATTGGCTTCCGCCTTAACGGTGCAGGCACGCGTGAGGCCGATATGCTCACCTTGATGGATATGTTGCTCACAAACGGCGAAGCAGGACTTATCGACCTGAACCTGAATCAAAAACAAAAGGTACTAAATGCAGGTTCCAGTCCAATGATCCTGGAAGACTACTCAGTTTTGATGCTTTCCGGTGAACCTAAAGAAGGGCAATCTCTGGACCAGGTAAAAGAATTGCTTCTTCATCAGATTGAAAAAATCAAACAAGGAGAATTTGATGAATGGCTGATGCAAGCGGCTATCAATGATTTGAAACTCCGCCAGACAAAGAAATATGAATCCAACAGCTCACGCGCCATGGAGTATGTGGAAGCTTTTATTCTGAATGTTCCATGGGAAAAAAGAATCGAAAGGCTGGAGAGACTGGAATCTATCACAAAGGATGACATCATTAATTTTGCACGCGAAAACTTCAGCAACAATTATGTAGCCGTTTACAAACGTGTTGGCACAGATAAATCCATCAAGAAGATCAAAAAAAATCGCATCACGCCTATTGAAATGAATCGCGATAAGGAGTCGGAATTCTTTCTAACTCTCAAGGAAAACAAGCCAGAGCCTATCGAGCCGGAATTCATTGATTATGAAAAGCTGATTAGAACAAGTGAATTCGACAACGGTGTGAAAATGCTATATACACCAAATAAAATCAATAATACATTTGATCTGTACTACGTGTTTGAAATGGGAAGAGTTCATAATAAAAAGCTTCCGCTTGCTATTGATTATCTTGAATTCCTGGGAACAGAAGAATACAGTGCAGAAGAATTCAAGAAAGAACTTTATAAGCTTGGAGCCTCATACTCAGTAAATGCGGGAATGGACCAGGTATATGTACATTTGAGCGGCTTATCTGAGAACATGAACAAAGCCATGATTCTTTTTGAGTCACTGATCGCCAATGCGCAGCCCAATGAACAGGCTCTGGATAATATGGTGAATGATATCCTGAAAGAACGCGCCGATGCAAAGCAAAATCCACAGAATGTGTTTTCACACCTTGTTACGTATGGCATGTATGGTGAAGAAAATCCTGCAACGCATATCCTGAGCGAAAAAGAGCTTGAGAAACTCACAGCAGCCGAACTGGTTAACCTTGTCAAAGACCTGAAAAATTATGAGCACAAGGTGCTTTACTACGGGAATAAACCCTTCGAGGATGTTAATGCAATGGTTAGGGAAAATCATAAAATGGGAACCGATCTGAAGAAAGTAGAAGACAAAAATTTCAAGCAACTGCCAACCGAGAAAAATATTGTTTATTATGTGGATTTTGACACACCACAATCAATGATTCTCATGATTTCCAGAAGCCAGCAATACAACAAAGGACTACTTCCAACCATCAGACTTTATAACTCCTATTTCGGACAGGGCATGAAATCACTGGTATTTCAGGAAATGCGCGAAAAACGTTCGCTTGCTTATACCGCCATGTCCGTTTACCAGAATCCTTCAAAAAAGGATGAATATCACACTAATCTGGCATTTATCGCTACTCAGTATGACAAGATTGATGATGCAATTGGAGGATTGACACTGTTGCAGAATGAGATGCCGGAATCGGAAAAATCCTTTGAGCTTGCCAAAAAGGGCATCACTGAAGAAATGCGTACTGAAAGGATCACGCAGTCCAGTATATTATTTAACTACCTGGCAAGTCAAAAGCTCGGTATTGATTACGACATGCGCAAGGAAATCTATAATCAGGTTCCAGAGCTCACCTTCACGGACATCAAGAAATTCCAGGAGGATTATGTGAGTGATCAGGCCCGCACTATCATGATTCTTGGTAAAAAAGATGAACTCGACAAGAAAATGCTCAAGAAATACGGTAAGGTGAAAAAAGTGAAGATGAAAGATATTTTTGGTTATTAAATCACCCTGTTAGTTTTTAGAAAAAAGCTGCCCTTTATCCCGGCAGCTTTTTTCATTTCAGATAATAAATGGATCCCATTAAAAGGCTCCCCTCTTTTGATATGGGAAAAACAGGATTAAGAGCTTAAACTTTGCGGCATGATTATATTCCCTGATATAAAGAAAAGCTACATATCTTTAAGTAGATTCCGGGTAAATAAACTTTTCTCACCTTTAGGAAACACAAAGGACCTTATTAAATAGATTATCTTTGCAAAAACATAAAAATGTTATCGCGAAAGATTCTGGAACTTACCGGCTGGAAAATAAAGGGGCAGTTTCACGATGAAACCAAAAAAGCCGTTTTGATTGTAGCGCCTCACACGAGTAACCTTGACTTTGTAATTGGAAGGCTTGTTTTTAATGTACTTGGAATAAAAGTTAAATTTCTTATCAAAAAGGAAGCATTTATATTCCCATTTGGTTTTTTCCTGAAAAAATTGGGTGGAATACCTGTTGACAGAAAGCGAAAAACTAATATAGTGGATCAGCTAATTAATGAATTTAATGAATCGGATCAACTGGTGCTTATAATCACACCCGAAGGAACCCGAAGCTATGTATCTTCCTGGAAAAAGGGATTTTATTATATCGCAAAGAAAGCAAATGTCCCGGTAGTTTTAGGATTTCTAGATTACAAAAAGAAAGAAGCAGGACTTGGGCCGGTAATTTGGCCAGCCGGCAATTACGATGAGGACAGTATTATCATAAAGCGTTTTTATCAGAATATAACAGGCAGACATCCTGAAAAATTTAACCCCAACGCTATAATTTAATTATTGACTACCAAATCTATAAAACTAACAACAAAGAAAATTAATTCACCAGAAAATGCGGTAAAAAAACTTCAGACTCAATAATTTTTATTACATTCGTGCCCTTTGACACATGAATTTTTAAAAATCAATCAATACAAAACAATTATTATGAAAAAATTCAAACAGCTATTTATCATTGCATTAGTAGCCGGAGTACTTTTCTCCTGCTCGCAAACATCCAAAAATGCCATTGAAGGAAGCTGGAGGGTTGACTCCCTTGACGCCGTTAACCTGAAAGAATACGCTACTTTTATGACAGAACGAGATCTGGAAAACTTCGATATGCGGGTTGCTCAACTTCAGTCAATCCTCGACACTATTAAAAATCCTGAGCAGAAAGCCCAGCTTGAATCTTCACTGGAAGAAATGCAAGCGCAAAAAGGCGAAATCAATGCTGAGAATTACGAAAAGCGCATAAAGGAACAAAATGCACAAACTCAAGGCAATTTCAGCATGTTGTTTGCTGCTGACAGTGCTTTCTACATTATTAACAAAGCAAATGATACCATTCAGAAAGGTACCTGGGAAAAGACTGAAGATAAAATCATAACAAGCCTTCAACAAGCTGGTGCAACTGATACTTTCGAGATCAGCAGACTTGAAAATGATGAAATGGTTCTGATGCAACATCAGAAGTTTACTGAGGATTTTACTTTGGATATAAAATTCCACATGAGCAAGAAAGAAGGAAAAGAAGCGAAAGAAGCTGGCGAAGCTGAAGAAGCTGAAGAAGCCGAAGAAACTGAAGCTCCTGTAGAATAATCAGTACAGACAAAATTATAACAAGAGCAGCCTGCAAGGGCTGCTTTTTTTTGCGATAAAAGCCAGGTGTGCATCGCAGTGCACGCAAAAATGGCGCATGCCCCGGCAAATGCTTCCACAGTCATTGTACATCAAGTACCTCACCCTTTAGTTACCGTCCACTGCAGGCCGGGCGCACCAAAAATGCATTGCATGACCCACTGTAAAACTTTCATATTGAGTAAGCCGGATTGTAATCCTGAAGAATCCAGGATTTTAGCGTTAACCTGCCCTGTAGCGTACCAATATACATCTCAGTTGACGGATTTCTTTCATTGCACTTTTTAATTTTGTTGGTGTTAATTCCATTTTGTTGTTCTTCCGCCTGAAGCGGATCATGTTTATTTCATCCCGGTCAATCATGCATCTTTATCATGCACTGAGGTGCCGGATATTTTATATTAAGGGAACAGGAAAATACATGCCGGTTTTCCAGCTCATAAATCTGAAGATTTAAATGATCCGGCGCGTGTGAAATTTGACCGGGAAATACATGCAAGGGTTTTAATTCTGTTCTTCTTCCTGTTTTCTTCTTAACTTCTCCTTGTTAACTTAGAACGAAACAAGAAGGAAACAAGAACGAAACAAGAAC
>CAYZDA010000004.1:0-81625 GCA_964477095.1 uncultured Bacteroidales bacterium
CCCCATAGTGGACTTGCACCACCAAGTTATTTACCATGCACGGCACACCAAAAAAGCCCCAGTTTGCTGAGGCTTAATTTTTCTACTAATTATAAACAAAACTAGCTTTCTCTATAAAAAGTTGGAAAACATATTAATCTATGGTTCTTCTATGCAAACAAACTTATTATTAATATAATAGAAATCCCAAGAATAATCTTCATTTGAAACAACTTTTATCACGGAAGATGCAGACCCTTCATATTTAAAGGCTTTTTCTTTATTTAATTTCTCAAACAAATCTGGATGGAGTATTCCACTAACAAAAACACAGACATTTTTATAAGAAAAAAAACCTTCTTTCTTTGATGATAATACAAATGATGTATCGTTACTTAAAGTTAAGATAACAATCATAGTATCTTCAATTTTACATTTTTCACCAACTTTCCAATTATTATTACATACATCAATAATAATAAAATTTGTGTCAAAACTATTGCTTGTAGGTTTGTTAAGTATAAAACTATCCAAAATATTATCTAAATTATCATCAAGCAATCTTAACTGATTTAAATGCACTTCTTCACTTATTGTAGGGTTAATTATTGATTTTTTTATTCCATTTCTTGCTGACTTTTCAGTACTAATCTCATTATAAGCCTTATAAAATGAGACATCTAAAGCATAATTTAATATTACAATGCTAATGATAGGCGCTAATAAAACTAAACTAATCTTCATATCTAATATTTTTTAGGAATTTGATTCGGAGCTTTAGATGTTCGACTAAAATCATATTCATAATAACTCCCCTTGTGATAAATATAAAACAATTTGCTTTTTGGATGTCTACTTTCATATACAGGGACATTTTCTCTATCGGTCTTTGAAGCTTTCCAGTTATTTGGATGACTATGCCTTCTATCAACTATATAATAATTATTAACATAGAAGTATAATCCTGATGCTTCCCCTTTTTCCAAACGAGATGTAGTAACGACACTTCTTGTTGAACTTCCTATAATTGTGTGAGCCCATTCCACATCAGTATTCTCGGCTGCGAATTCGAAAAAGTCTTTTGCTTTATCATAATCATCTATTTCATAAAAATCAATTGTAGCTGTTTTTGTTTCCTTTTTGCCGGTTTTTTTGTTTTTTTCCTTATAATCTTGTGTGTCCGTTCTTATGTCTCTTACATCTTCATCATAAAGAATATGAGTCTTACTCCTATCTAAATTGCCTTTCTTATCCGTAGCAATGTAAACATCAAAATTGTCTTCAGTTGTAGCTACAACATTAGTTGTTCCGTCCCTGTTTAGCTGTATCGAATCAAGCCCAAATGGATCAATCAAATTCAGTGGATTATTATAGACATAAGCATAAGGTGTATAATCAGGATGCTTGTCCGCTAACGGATCCACACTCAGCCACACTGACACCTCGCTATCATAATACCTGGCCCCGAAGTAATTATATCCCGTAGCCATGTCTTTTTCTTTGGCTGAGAAGGTGTAGCGCGAGGACCATTCGTCCATCCGTTGATCGATAAAGGTTTCGCCAAAAGGCATGTATTGTAAGTGCTGCTCAACCTCTCCATCTGCACGGGTGATAAAGGCTGAACTGCCCATCCCGACAGGGATTGAGTGATCGCTGTGATAGTTATCTGATATTTTCGCGCCGTTTTCGCTCATCTGCTCCATGTGGCCGGTTATTTTCCAGGTTCGTTCGCCGCTACTAAACCTGCTTTTTCAGCAGGCAAAAATAATGATTAATGCTGTGGGTGATTATCATTTTCTTAATATATACTCATTCTGCAAAAGCCTTTGGCAATACCTATAGTGCCTCTCAATATATTAAGTTGGATATAAGGTTGACTATACTGTTTACAAAATATTTTTCTATCCAGGTAACCGATGGTAACCAACTAGCCTAATATTACCAGACAACCAACCAATAAAGCATTCTTAACTCTTCTCTATCAAAAACAATTCCTCTGGACATACCATGATCCCATTCTTCCTTTTTATCTTTATTATCATCAAGAAAACTTTCCTGACTAATTTCAGTAAAAAATATTTCCTCGCGCTGATTTAGTTTTTTATTTTTAATGCCAAATTGATCCTTCACATCAGAAAATGAAATGATTGGATAACAACCTAAACAACTAGGAATTGTGTCACTTCCAATAAAGGTCAAAGAGTTATTATTTATACTCACCGATTTTATATTTCTCGATTTAATCTGATTGAAATTTTTATAAAAATATGCACTATCTGCCCAACAATCCAGAATAATGCCAGTAAAACCAGTTTGCTTAACCGAGTTAGGAGGATAATAATAGAGTTTACGCCTTTCAAAATGAGTCAAATCATTTGGAAAATGGGATACCAATTCCGGATTGTAATTTAGTAAAACATTTGTATAATTTTGGAGCCATTCACGTTCTTTCTGCTTGCTTGAATTGCAAGAAATGACGAACAATAATATCGTTATTAGCACAATAAACCTATTCATACTTGTAATTTTTTAGAAATTCATATTGTTGAGGTAAATCATCCATTGATGAATATCGATAAATAATTGGAGTTAAACTGAGATTCCCATTGTTGATGCTATTAATTTTAATTAGAAAGTCAACAAATTTATTTCCAATTGACTTTTCCCCATAGATTAATTGTCGCTTGCATATTGCAGTTGAATTAATTGGACCTATTTCAGGTTCATATTTATAATACTTTAAAGCCCTTGAATCAATTAATTCATTTTGCTTCCTTGTATATTTTGTATCAAGCACAACCTCAACTGATCTAGAGCTTGATACATTTAGGTTTCCAGAACTAGCAGTCATTGTAAACTCGGCCTGCAATATTTTGCTATCAACTTTCTTATATCCATTTTCGTCCATCTTTTGCTCAATCTCCTCTGCCGACATTTCCACCTGTTTGAACTCAGGTTCAGGGACCTTATTCGGATCATCAGGATCTACATTTTTATTTCCCGTTGCTACGTAAACCCTGTCCGGCTCGTCGTTTTCAACATATTTGGTTAGCTTTCCGTCCTGATCAAAGTAAAAATCATCAACCTGATCCAGCAACCCAGTTGGATCAATTCTATTCAACGGATTCCATTGAACATAATTGTACGGGCTTATCCAGCTTCTTTCATCACTCATCGGATCCACACTCAGCCACACACTCACCTCGCTATCATAGTAGCGGGCGCCGAAGTAATTATAGCTTGTAGCCGGGTCCTTTTCTTTGGCTGAGAAGGTGTAGCGCGAGGACCATTCGTCCATCCGTTGATCGATAAAGGTTTCGCCAAAAGGCATGTATTGTAAGTGTTGCTCTATATCTCCGTCTGCACGGGTGATGAAGGCTGAACTGCCCAGGTGATCGCTGTGATAGAAATACTGTGCCGGTTCTGCGCCCCTTTCTTCTGCTAAAACATGTATAACATCCAGCACCGGTTCATAGTTCAGGTCACCAGGATTCAGGCCAGCGCAATCGAAACCTCCCATTAGCTGCTCCCACAGCATATAGCTTATTTCGGCTGCATCCCAATCAAGAAAATCACTGCTTTGTGAAGGCTCAAGCGGATTAACAGGTGCATCTCCAAACCCACTGCCTATACGTGAAGAAATCCGTTGGTCTTCCATATAATAATGTTTGGTATATTCCTGATTGCTTACCACCATATACGGACTGGCATAAAGCACCTTGTTGTGCAGGTCCACCATATCTATGATCACATCTCCGTTTTCTGTCATCTGCTCCACGTGGCCGGTTATTTTCCAGGTTCGTTCGCCGCCGGCATTATATATATACCCGCTAAGTGCCCGGTTGTCCTTTACTGCCGCAAGCCGGTTTTCCTCATCCCAGCACAGGTTACGTCCGGTTTCGGTTAATTCAGGCCTGTGTTGGGATATCATATTTCCGTTGGCATCCCAGTCATATTTAAATTCTCTTCCTTCGGTATCGTCATAAATGTAATCTATCGCGTGGGGTTGTACTCCGGAATATTCATACATCCTGTTATATTCAATATTCATAGCTGAATTATTACTTATACCGCGGGCTGTTACCCTATAGAGTAACCATTAAAATAAATCTAAGCAATTTGTTCATTTTCCAGTTAATTAATTATACGATTCGCATTAAAAAACAATGCAAAAAAATTTATTTGACCTTAGTATTGCTGTTGTCTTTTTGTTAATTTAAATGTTAAATAACATAACCCATTCGTTACCTTTTATTCAACACATTTTTGTCATTACATCATTTCCTTATTTATATAGAATAATTCTTAACAAAAGCCGTTTTGTTGCAACTAAAAACAACTTTACACTGATTTTTTGATTTTCAAGCAGGTAATCTCCTTAGGATTAATGCGATCTTTTTTATGTTTTAATTGTTTCCCCGGGAAGTTGGTTTTATGTGTAAAATAGAATTACATTTGTGTTTATAAAACAGTTATGAACCGAGCCATGATCCGCCTAAGGCGGAACACACACGAATGATTATAATAGAACTTAAAACCAAGTGTGGTATATATTAGATGGATCATGGCGAGCTGCCCCGCCACTTGCGGGGACCGATAAAATCAAAATTATTAACAGATGATAAACCGGGCATTTCTTTTTCTGCTAATGATGTTGTTGGCATTATCCGCACGTTCTCAAACGGCCAAATACTCCAATGAATTTCTCAGCATAGGGGTGGGAGCCCGTGGTTTAGGAATGTCGGGTGCGGTGTCGGCCAGCACACTGAATGCAGAAGCCGCTTACTGGAATCCTGCCGGATTGGCTCTTGTTAAGGGGGAACGGCAACTGGCACTGATGCATGCCGAGTACTTCGCTGGCATAGCTAAATACGACTACGGCAGTCTGGTAGCCAGATTGGACAATACCTCCGTGGCTGCCCTGTCAGTGATTCGCTTTGGCGTGGATGACATTCCCGATACCTCTGAACTGATTGACAGCGAAGGAAACATCAATTATGATAAGGTTCGCTCTTTTTCCGCTGCTGACTATGCCTTCATGTTTTCATATGGCCGCAAAAGCAAAACCCCCGGCCTGCAGTTCGGGGGGAGTGTAAAGGTAGTGCGAAGGACAGCCGGGGATTTTGCCGGCAGTTGGGGCTTTGGTGCTGACCTGGGCATACGCTATGAAACAGGCAAATGGATATTTGCCGGTATGGGCCGGGATATTACCACAACCTTTAATGCCTGGAGCTATGACCTTACTGATCAGATGAAGGAAGTTTTTACCATCACCGGTAATGATATCCCCGTTTCAGCCGTGGAGATTACCACACCCAAAATCATACTGGCGGCAGCCAGGAATTTTGAGTTCAGCCCTGCCTGGAGCCTGCTCGCGGAAGTTGACCTGGACGTTACCACCGACGGCAAAAGAAATGTACCGGTGAAAACGGATATCGTGAGCATTGACCCACACCTGGGACTGGAACTTAACTTCAACAACTTTATATACCTGCGTGGTGGAGTTGGGAACATACAACAGGAAAAAACCATAGGCGGTGGAAAAGAAACAACTTTTCAGCCTAATATCGGGATCGGGATCAATATACAAGACAGGTTTTTTATCGATTATGCCTTTACCGACCTGGGTGATAACTCCATGGCCTTATATTCCAACATATTTTCATTGAGATTGCTATTTAACCGAAACGATAAGAACCCACAGAAATCCGAATAACAGACAGTAATGAAACGAATTACAACAATACTAAGTTTACTACTTTTTTCCCTGTGCCTTCAATTGAATGCACAGCAGTTTGGCAATGAATGGATCAACTACAATCAGGACTATTATCAGATCAAAGTGGCGGAAGATGGTATTTACCGCCTTGACTACACGACGTTGCAAAATGCCGGTATTCCCCTAAGCACTATAAACCCCATGAACTTCCAGGTGTTTACCCGCGGGGAGGAACAGCCACTGTATGTTCATGGTGAATCAGACGGATCGTTTGATACCGGTGATTATATTGAGTTTTATGGTGAAGCGAATGACGGCTGGCTTGACAAGCAATTGTATCTGCAACCATCAGGACAACTCCATGAAGACTACAGCCTGTTTGCCGACACAGCCGTTTACTTTCTCACATGGAATACTTCCACAGCCAATAAGCGGTTCAGCCTGGTGAATGATACGAATTACTCCGCTTATCAACAGCAGGACCATTATAAAAAAGTGGTTCGCGAGGAGTACATTTCTTTTTATCTGGAAGGCGAGCCCAGCAGCTATGGTGTTACCGACCCGGAATATACTGAAGGTGAGGGGTGGTTTGATTCGCCTTTTAACAGGGGCGGAAGCCGCACTAAAAATATCTCCACACCGGGAATTTATACTCCAGGACAGGCACAGGTGCGCTTTGCCGTAGCAGGGGCTTCCGATTACGTGGATGCCTCGGGTACTAATATATCCCCCGACCACCATCTGAATGTGCAGTTTGCAGGGCATACGGTAGATACACTTTATTCCGGCTATACGGTGATACGTTTTAGTTATTCCATCCCGGCTCAGGACCTTTCCTCAAATAATCCCTTTGTTTTCAAATCCATTAATGACCTGGGAGTGGGCGCTGACAGAAATGCTATATCCTATATCGAAATATCCTATCCCAAAATGCCTGCATTAAATAATCAATCAGAAGAAGTTTTTTATTCTGATGATACACCTGAAGGTTACCGCTATTATAATTTCAGTGGTTTTTCAGCTTCCCAGGCTGCAGATATCTTCGTGTATGATATTACCAACGGAAAAAGGATAGCTGCCACCCAAAACGCTAACAGCGTGAAGGTGCTTATCCCCAACGCGGGAGGTGAAAAGAAATGCCTGCTCACTTCTTCGGATCAGGTAATGATGGTAAATACATTACATCCTGTATCCAACAACTCCACTCCCACCCGTTTCACCAACTATGCAGGACTTGCAAAGGATTACCTTATCATTAGCCATAACCGGCTGATCAGCAGCCCTACACAGGTAGTACAGGAATATGCCGCGTATCGCAATTCCACAGGATTATCAACCGAGATCGTGGATGTGGATGAGTTATATCATCAGTTTGCCTATGGCATACATAATCACCCCCTGGGGATCAGAAATTTTGTCAGGTATGTATGGAATACTGCTTCAGTAAAACCACAATACCTGTTTATGCTGGGCAAAGGATATATGGCCTTGTTCAGAGAGACCCGCCGTGGTCCGCTTTATGATGAAAATATGGTGCCGTCCATGGGAAATGCGCCTTCTGATATTCTCTTCTCCTCAGGAATTGTGGACACCCTTTACCAGCCGGCACTGGCAACAGGCCGTTTAGCAGCCAAAGATGCCGGAGAGGTTGAATTATATTTGAACAAAGTAAAGGATTATGATGCAGCCAGAATGCAGCCTGAGCTTTGGCAAAAGCGTGTCCTGCATTTTGCCGGCGGAGGAACAATAGCAGAACAGAATATGATCAAGAGCTTTCTGAAATCTTATGCAGCTATTGCCACGGATACTCTTTTAGGAGCAAACATTCACACTTTTTATAAAACTACCAGTGATCCAATCCAAATCAATAAAGTTGATGAAATCAGGAAATATATCAATGAAGGTGCTTTAATGCTGACTTTTTTCGGTCACGCGGCAGGCGTGGGATTTGACATTAGTATTGATAGTCCGGAGAGCTATAGCAATCAGGGAAAATACCCGTTCCTGTTAGCTAATTCCTGTTTTGCCGGCAATCTTTTTCTCACAAGCCTCACCTCAGCAGAACAATGGATACTGGTTCAGGACCGGGGAGTTATAGGGTACCTGGCATCCATATCACCTGCTATTCCTTCTTCATTAAACATTTATTCCACCTGGTTTTACAAAAATCTTAGCTCCAATAATTACGGTGAGCCCGTGGGTAAACTGATTAAACAGACTATTGAAGACATACAGATGAACACATTCTCCCGCAAGGAGATTTGCCTGGCAATGACCTTACACGGAGACCCTGCCGTTTCTCTATATCATTATGATCAACCGGATTATGAGATAAAGCCATCCGGTATTTCCTTTAATCCACCAGTGATATCCACCGACCGGGATACCTTCGAATTAAATATTCTGATCAGTAACAAGGGCAGGGCCGTTAAAGACAGCTTTTTTGTGGAGGTAAAACGCACTTTGCCAGGCGGTGGCTCCACGAGTACGGTACTACGAAAAATAAAATCTCCTTTGTATCAGGATACATTGAATGTGAAGCTGCCAGTAAGCGGATCAGAAGGTGTGGGCCTGAACCGTATCGAAGTATTTGTTGACTCTTACAATGAAATTCCGGAATCTTCAGAAACAAACAATATTGCTACTGTGGAATTTGATATTAAATCAGCCAATATAATTCCGGTATATCCGCAAAACTTTGCAGTGGTGCCCGGGCCACAGGTCACATTGAAGGCTTCTACCAGCGACCCTTTCATATCCACCAAAGACTTTATATTTCAGCTTGATACCACCAACAAGTTCAACAGCCCGCTTCTTATTACTACCAAAATCACCTCAGCCGGCGGCGTGGTTGAATGGACACCACCCACAACTTATCAGGACAGCACTGTTTATTACTGGAGGGTGAGCGCGGATTCAGTGTATAGCGGCAACTACGACTGGCGCGTTAATTCTTTCAGATATATTAATGGGCAGACTGGCTGGGCACAGTCCCACTTCCCACAGTTTGAAAATAATAATTACCGCTTTGTGAATCCGGATATGAAGATGCGCAAATTCAGGTTTGTGAATGTCACTAACGAGATTACGGTACAAACAGGTGTCTATCCGAATATCTTGTGGAGCGACATTTCATTCCGCATTAATAATGACATTCGCAGAAAGTGGACCTGCCTGAATCAATATCCCGACTTTATTGGTATTCATATTATCGTGTTTGATACTGTAAGTGGCGAGCCTGTTTTGAGCAGGATAAACCAGGTGCAAAGCAACGGTCTTGGTGAATACAACAATGTTCATTGCGACAACAGTGACCTGCCTACCATCGAATACTTTACAACAAGTACAATGGGCTGGAATAACCTGTATCAGGCTTCACAAAGCTGGTGGTTTTCTCAGATAGAAAATTTCCTGGATTCGCTTCCCAACGGAACACCTGTTATTATCTACAGTATCCAGAATCACAATGCTGAGAATTATACCGACCAAATGTACCAGGCTTTTGAAAGCATCGGCAGTGCTTTTATACGCACCATCGATAATGACCAGCCTTATGCCGTCTTTGGCAGAAAGGGCGACCCCATAGGCAGTGCAAATGAAGTGGTGGGCCTGGGCCCTCAGGAAAAAATCGTTCTTAAGGATAGTATCACTTCACGCTGGAAGGAAGGTTTTGTAAAAAGCCCTGTTATCGGCCCTGCCCAAAAATGGCATTCTTTGCACTGGGATTTTGCCTACAGTGATGTCACCCCCGTGGATTATGTTTCTCTTGATGTGATCGGCTACAGAACCGATGGCACTATTGATACGGTTATTTCGCAATTACCCCCCGATTCTCTGAACATACCCAAGCTGGATAATATTATTCCTGCAGGTGATTATCCCAAAATTCAACTGGTGATGAATACCCGTGATGACGACTTCAATACACCTGCCCAGCTGAAAGAATGGCAGGTGCTATATGCCGGTATTCCTGAAACTGCAATCAATCAAAAAAAACACTTTACATTTTACAATGACACCCTGATGCAGGGAGATACCATCAGAATGGCTATAGCCACGGAAAACATCAGCACGTATGATATGGACAGCCTGATGGTAAGGTACCGGCTGACAGACCATCAGCGTAACTCAACTATCCTCAGGGAAGCAAAATTAAAACCCCATCCTGCTGGTGATGTCCTCATAGACAGTATTAAATTTGACACCAGAGACCTGCAGGAGCATAATAACCTGTGGGTGGAATTCAACCCGGATAATGAGCAGCATGAGCTGACCCATATCAACAATATAGCAGAAATCCCCTTTTATGTGCAGACCGACCGTACCAATCCATTACTGGATGTTACCTTTGATGGCATGCATATTATGGATGGAGATATAGTGTCTTCCCGTCCGCACATTATCATCAGTCTGAATGATGAAAACCGCTACCTGGCTCTGGATGATACATCCAACTTCAATATTTTTATACAACGCCCTTCTGATCAGAGCTATCGCAAACTGCACTTTATGAAGCAGGGAATTGAACAACTGGTGTTTCATCCGGCCTCATTGCCTGACAATAACTGCAAAATAGAATATGATGCTGAATTTGAAGAAGACGGCATGTATAAGCTTAAAATCCAGGCAAAAGATGAATCGGGTAATAACTCAGGAGATATTGACTACACCGTGAACTTTGAGGTGATTAATAAATCAACCATCACTAACGTACTCAACTGGCCGAATCCATTCAGCCGCCATACACATTTTGTCTTCACTCTAACTGGTTCCCGCCTGCCCGACTACATGAAGATACAGATCATGACCGTTACCGGTAAGGTAGTAAGGGAAATTGAAATCGATGAGCTTGGGCCCTTGCGCATTGGTAAGAACATCACCGATTATACATGGGACGGAACAGATGAATATGGCGACCGACTGGGCAATGGGGTGTATCTTTACCGGGTAATCACAGACATGAACGGGCAGGAAATTGAGCACCGTGAAACAGAAGCTGATAACTTCTTTAAGGAAGGATTCGGGAAAATGTATTTAATCCGGTAAATGATGAGGATAATTTAATTTCCGTAAAAGAGATGGATTTGTAATTTTGCCATCAAAAGAATAAAACCTGACAATGAAGAAATATCATTTGCTGCTATTATCCCTGCTTGCAGGTTTGATTATGACATTGAGCTGGCCGGCACGCGGCTTCCCTTTTCTAGCACTCATTGGTTGGGTGCCGTTTTTTTTTATAGATGACCACATCAGAAAGCACAGGCAAAAGTTTCGCAGGCTTGCCATTTTCTGGTATTTGCTGCCGGGATTTCTCATTTGGAATGCTCTCACCACCTACTGGCTTTACAACAGCACCCCGGCAGGTTCATTTATGGCAATAGGAATTAATACCTTGCTGATGAGTACCGTATTTACCTTTGCTCATGTTGCAGCAAGGAAGTTATATTCCCGTTATCAGGGATACCTGCTGCTTATGATGCTGTGGATTTCGTTTGAGTATGTGCATCTTTACTGGGATATTTCATGGCCCTGGCTTAACCTGGGAAATGTTTTCAGTTCAGCTCCGTGGGCTGTCCAGTGGTATGAATACACTGGTGTTTTCGGGGGAACAGTATATGTACTTTTATCCAATATCCTGGTTTTTCTTGCATTGAAAATCTACCTGGAAACCGGGCGCCTGGTACGCCCGGTGGTTATAAATCTCATCCTGCTGCTGGTTTTAAATACAGCTTTGCTAAGCGCTTCGGCCATCACTTATCACAATTATGAAGATCATGGCACGCCACAGGAGGTGGTTCTGGTTCAGCCTAATCTTGATCCCTACTCCGAACAGTATGAAATTGAACCCCGGGAGGTGATATACAGAATACTTGATCTGGCCAATCAAAAGATCACAGACAGTACCAAAATAATTGCAGCACCTGAATCAAGCATACAGGAAGCGATATGGGAAGAGCGGCTTCAATATTCGCCCAGCCTTAACATACTGAAATCATACGTAAATAATAAATCTGCAGGATTCATCATAGGTGCATCCACCTTTTCCAGGATCACTGATACCATTGATTTGCCACTTTCCGCCCGCTTTCACAGTGCCGGTTTTTATTACCATGCACATAATACGGCCTTTTTTATCGATGCTTCGCCCCGCAACCAGATTTATCATAAATCGAAGCTGGTAGCCGGGGTAGAACAAATGCCTTTTAAGAGGTTTCTGGAATTTCTGCCGGTGGAAAATCTTGCCATAGACCTGGGAGGCACGATTGGCACTTTGGGGAAAAGCCCTGAACGTACGGTATTCTATTCTGCCGATTCCACGATAAAGGCGGCACCGGTGATCTGTTATGAATCCGTATATGGCGAGTTTGTGGGAGATTATGTGCTGAATGGGGCCAACAGCATTTTTATCATTACCAATGACGGCTGGTGGGGACACACTGCCGGGCACCGGCAACATAACACTTTTGCAAGCCTGAGAGCGATAGAAACACGGAAAAGTATAGCAAGATCAGCAAATACGGGAATTACAGCCTTTTTTAATCAGAGGGGTGATATATTACAGCCCACCGCTTACTGGGAAAAAGATGTAATTCGCGGTGAGATAATGGCAAATGAAAAGATTACCTTTTATACGCGACATGGAGATTATATTGCGCGAATCAGTGTATTTGGTGCCATACTTCTGCTGCTTATTGCGCTGGTAATGGCAATTGTCAGGAGAAAGCCTTACGCCGGCTGATCTTTTTTATATATTTCGCCTATTTCCCTTATTGATTGCTTAAGTGGCCGGTAGCTGAAGTCTTCAAAATACCTGCTGATCTTTTGACCATTGTAATGGTGCCTGGCCAGGGAAGTTCTTGCTGTTTCCTTAGTTACCAGTGCAGGTTTTCCTGTAAGAAAGCTTTTCACCCCCTCCAGCCTCCATGCAATCTCAGCCATTCCCCTGTTGGCTCTTATTTTTGGTGGAGAGGCATCCAGCGCTTTGGCAATATCAGTAAATAATGTCTTGTAATCCATATTTTCGGCTACAAGTACAAATCTTTCCGATTCCACTTCCGAATCCATCAACATAGTCATAGCCCTGGCAACATCCCTGACATCCACAAATCCGTTAACTCCGGTGGTATAGAATTTCAAGCCATTACATACACTGCTGAAAAGCCTGGAACTACCATTATCCCATGAGCCGGGGCCCAAAATAATCCCGGGATTTACAATGACCGTGGTAAGACCTTCAGCCTGCCCGCGCCATACTTCCTGTTCTCCGCGCATCTTGGTTACAGCATACCAGGAGTTCAGCTTCGAGTTTTTCCATTTGGACTGTTCACTGATACTACCATCAGCATCTGCCCGTCCCAAAGCAGCCGTGGAACTGGCATGAACCAGTTTATCCACCTTTTGCCTTAAAGCAGCATCAACCACGTTGGCAGTACCTGTTTTGTTAATTTTATTGAGAAGCTCACGATCCGATTTCATAAAAGAAACCACGCCTGCGCAATGGAAAAGCCTGTCTCCTTCATCCAGAAAGTCCTCCAGAGAAACAGGGTCGGTCACATCTCCATGATGCCAGCTGATACGCGACATATATTCATCGACCTCATCGGTATAATAACCAATAACTTTGGTTATCAGATCAAATGATGAAGTTTTGCGGTGAAGGGCCTTCACCTTAAACCCCTTATCCAGAAGCCTGAATATTACGTGAGCTCCCAGCAAACCCGTACCTCCTGTAATTGCAAACATATATCAAAGATACAAACTTCCTGATGAAAAGTTTTACCGCATCTGTGTGATGTAATACAGAATCCTCTCACAGGATGTAAATTATTTTTTATCATTCTTGTTTCGTTTACAACAATTCCAGCTCTTTCCTTCAATGCCGGATCAAATTTTCAGAGTATATTTGCACTACTTTTTTCACCAGAAATATATCATTATGAATTTTGTTGAAGAGCTGAAATGGCGTGGAATGATCCACGATATTATGCCGGGAACCGAAGATCAACTTAAAAAAGAAATTACCTCAGCTTACGTGGGAATAGACCCCACGGCTGACTCACTACATATAGGACACCTGGCAGGAGTTATGATGCTGAAGCACCTGCAGGATTCCGGACACAGGCCGATCGTATTGCTGGGTGGAGCAACCGGTATGATTGGTGATCCATCTGGAAAATCCAAAGAGAGGAATCTGCTGGATGAAGAAACTCTCAGAAAAAACCAAAATGGGATAGAACAACAATTAAGAAAACTATTAAATTTCGATGAAAATACTTCTAATTCGGCTCTGCTCGTAAATAATTACGACTGGATGAAAGATTTCTCCTTCCTGGGATTCATTCGCGAGGTGGGAAAACACATCACTGTAAATTACATGATGGCCAAAGATTCAGTAAAAAAACGCGTGGGCGAAGAATCTAAAACGGGCATGTCATTTACCGAATTCAGTTATCAACTTGTGCAGGGCTATGATTTTCTTCATCTTTACAACAATTATAACTGCAAATTGCAGATGGGCGGGTCAGATCAGTGGGGAAATATCACCACTGGCACCGAGCTTATCCGCAGAAAAGCAGCCGGGGAAGCATTTGCCCTTACCTGCCCACTCATCACCAAATCTGATGGAAACAAGTTCGGCAAAACAGAAGAGGGAAACATCTGGCTGGATCCAGAGAAAACTTCTCCATATAAGTTCTATCAATTCTGGTTGAATATTTCTGATGAAGATGCTGAGAAAATGATACGTATTTTCAGCACAAAGGATAAGCAAACCATAGAAGCCGTAACGGCAGAGCACCGGAATGAGCCACACCGCAGATTATTGCAAAATGAAATGGCAGAAGAACTGACCATTAGGATCCATGGCAGGGAAGAACTCGAGGCAGCTAAAAAAGCCACAAAGATACTATTCGGAAAAAAGGTAACAGAGGAATTAAAGGCACTGCCGGAAAAGCTGCTGCTGGAGGTTTTTGAAGGGGTTCCGCAACATAAAGCCAGCCCCGGGAAAATTAAATCCGGACAGGCGGCTGTTGATTTCCTTTCCGAAGAAACCGGCATCTTTTCCTCCAAAGGGGAAGCAAGGCGGATGCTTAAGAGTAATGCTGTAAGTATCAATAAGGAAAAGATTACGGAAGACAGGCAGGTAACTGAATCTGATCTTCTGAACGAGAAATATATTTTGGTTCAGAAGGGAAAGAAAAACTACTTTTTGGTTATTGCGGGCTAATTTTCCTCACTAAAAACGTCGATATATACGGGCAGGTGATCGCTGTACCCGCCGACGAATTTAAAGCCAAGAAATGTACGAAAAGGCTTCTTAATTCCTTTTTCCTGTGACATCAGGAATTCCGCATCAAAGATACCGGCTTTGCTTTTGGTATGTAGCCCTCCGGGGGTTATTACCGGTCTGGAAACGATAATCTGATCCAGCAGGTGCCATTCACTGCCTGTGGCCTCTTTGTAAAAATAGGTTCCTTCTCCGGTTTTCAAATACGGATACATCAGGTTGACCAGATAATTTTGCGAGGAAGAATCGCGGGCAGAAAGCACATCATAAATGGATTCATTGTCGGGGCCGTCATTAAAGTCGCCCATAATTATAATATACTGATCGCCACTTTTATTTTGCAGGGAGTCAATTGTTTGTCTAAGTACACGGGCAGCAGCATTTCTCTTGGGTCTGGAAGCCTCCTCACCTCCCCATCGTGACGGCCAGTGATTGACAAACACGTGGAGAGTATCCTCCGACAGGGTTTTCAGCTTCACGTACAATATATCCCTGGTGGGCCTGGAACCAAGATCAGACAGATCAACCTCTATTGCTCTTTTGCTGATCAGGGTCAGTTTCTTCGGCTGGTAAGCCAGAGCCACATCTATCCCACGAATATCAGGCGATTCAATATGAACAATCTGATAGTTGAACTTCTTCAACCCACTCCCGTAAAAAAGTGCATTCAGGACATTACGGTTTTCCACCTCGCATAAGCCAACCATGGCTGGTGGCTCCCAGCCTCCCACGCTGACAATTACTGAGGACAGATTATTGATTTTTTCCCAGAATCTGAATTCATTCCAATTCCTGTCACCTCCGGGAAGGAATTCCTGATCATTTTTTAGCGAATCATCTTTTGTATCGAAAAGGTTTTCCGCATTGTAGAACATTATGCGTAACCCATTGACTCCACGTGGCTCCGGGCTGAAATCCTCAGGAAGTCCTTCCTGGGCAAATAAAAACGGGACTGATAAGAATATCAGGCCCATGCATATAATAATCCGTTTCATATCTAAAAAAACTGCCCCGCGAATATTATTAGAGAGTGCGCATACCAGGTATGAAAAAAGAGAGCTAATGAGTGGGTATCCGCAGGACAGTTATATCTTTATTTCAATATTATTTTTTCCGTTAAACTTCCTTTATCGCCTTTAAAATGCAGCTATACACCAGTCCTCAAAATCAGCATTTATTATCAACTGGCTTTGCGCAGTAAATGACAATAGCAAAATCACAAAAATAAACAGAGAGGACACCTTTTTCATCAAAGCCTGAATTATAAAAGAGTGTCTAAATATACAACATAAAGCTGTCCAATGCAAGTTATTTCCAATTATTTATAAATTATTTGATCTTTGAATAATGATCTTTTTCGTGAAACTGTTGTTTAGCGTGGTGATTCTGAAAATATATAATCCGGATTTCAGGTGGGAAAGATTAATTAGTCTGGATTCCATTTGATTAGTAAAGACGGATTTGCCAGTAGCATCAATTATATCCAGGTGGAAGGAGCCGGTATCCAGATTTCGGATAAGCACTTCACCTTTGGAAGGATTAGGAAATATAACAAGGTCACTTTCATCAAAGCCTGCAACTCCAGTACCAGTGATGCATTGCAAGGATTTTTCAGCATTGATTCTTCCAATTCCCATCTTTCCTGAAAATGCCGGAAGGTTCTTACTGTCGATCTCATCACAGCCCTGTGTCAGGCATGCTTTCAGTTCGCTATAGGAAGCGGTAGGCCTGGCAGCTTTCATCAGCCCAAGTAGTCCGGCTACTACGGGTGTTGCCATGGAGGTTCCCTGGCTGACATCATATTTCCCCTGAATAAGGCCTTGTGCCACATAGGAATCATTGTAGGTGGTGCTTAGCAATGATATTTTATATACAGCGCTTTCCGAGGGGAAATATCCACCCGGGGCTGAAACATCCAGCCAGTTACCATACTGGGAAAATCCGGAACGCTCGTCATCAGCATTAGTAGAGCCAACACCAATTACTGCACTGTATGCGGCAGGATAGTTTTTATCATTATCCCCTGCACCTTCGTTGCCCGCAGCTGCCACCACTATAATTCCTACATTTTTCAAAGACTGATAAAAATTTTCATTTACTGCTGAGTATCCCGTTCCACCCCATGAAACACTGATGATATCTGCTCCCTTCTGAGCAGCCCACTGCACACCGGCTATACCATTATAAGTGTAATGGCCCGAAGAAGTATCCGGTGCGGTTTTTACTGCAATGAGTGAAACATCATATCCAATACCTGCCACTCCTGCCGCGTTGTTTGTTTCAGCAGCAGCCAGGCCTGCACAATGTGTGCCATGCGACCACACGTATTTGGCATAATCACTGCCACCAGTGGGCGGGTTGGCATTATTATCACCATCTGAAAGGTCTTTTTCCAGTATAATCTTGTTTTTCAGATCCGGATGCTCTGTATAGATAGCATTATCCACTATGGCAAGTTTTACATCAGCCGAACCGGTTGATATATCCCAGGCACCTTCAGCATTGATAATATCCAGATGCCAGTTCCAGTTGTAACCATGGACGGTGGAGGAATAAAGAGGATCATCAGGAGTAAGAAAAACCCTCGTGAGAGGTACCCGTTCCGCAAATTCCACCTCTGGTCTTTGATTAAGCTCACGAATCAGCTCATCAACCTTATTTGCCGGTGAGAATTTCAGCAGCCAGGTACGTGAGAGGGTGTCGCTGGAAAAGGTAAAAGGCTGCGTTGATGAAGTTATATTTATTTCAGAAAAAAGATTTTCAACAAAATCCAAAGAAAAGGCTGCAGTGTCATTATGCTCTTTTTGCACAACTATATATACCTGTCCGTCAAAATAGTTATCATACACATGCTGGGCAATAGCGGTAAAACTAAAACATATACTCACCAAAATAAATAAATACCTTTTCATTCCTCATAGATTTATTTCTGCTGGTACAAATATAACACCTAAATCAGCGAAAACTATCTAAATCAGAAACCTGTTACCACTGATTCAACAATTTAAATGCAGATTATGCTACAGGCCGCCTGTTTAACGGCTTTTTTTTCTATCTTGGCGGCCTGAAATAAAAATAAGTAATGTTATGGAAATGAGCAATACAAGAACATTAAAAGACTCTGCTGCTATGCGTTGGCTGGCATTGCTTTTAGTCAGTGGACTAATGTTTTCCACCTACTGGTTTCAGGATTTCTTTTCAGGATTAAAAGGAATGATGGAAACCCAGATGGGTTTCACAAGTGAAGAATTTGGCAGGCTGATCGGCCTGACCACAATTGCCAATATGTTTGGTATGATCATAGTTGGCGGAATAATTCTGGATAAATGGGGTGTGAGAATTGCCGGTCTTGCTTTTGGCGGTCTTGCTGTTTTGGGAGGAGCTATTACAGCACTGGCCTCTGCAGGCTACTTTGGTGAAGAAAACCAGCTGACATACATGATCATTGGAAGAATCCTGTTTGGATCAGGACTGGAGGTAGTATGTGTGGTAGCAACCACAACTATGGTTAAATGGTTTAAAGGTTATGAATTGGCGCTTGCCATGGCCATTAATATGGGCTTCGGGCGACTGGGGTCGGCTATGGGTATTGCAATTTCCCCTGAAATCACAGGAACCGTTTCACCTGCCGTTACTTTCGCAGCTGCTTTACTTGGAGTAACCTTCATCATGTTTGTGATATATGTTTTCTTTGATGTAAAACTTGACAGACAGATAAAATCAGGGAAAACCGCCGAGGAAAATGCAGAAAAGGAAGAAGATTTCAAATTCTCCGATCTGATTAAATTGATCAAAAACCCTTCTTTTATTTATATCGCTTTACTTTGCGTTTCTTTTTATGCTGCAGTTTTTCCTTTCATTCAGTATGCTCCCGACCTTCTGATCAATAAATTTAATTTTACAGCTACACTCCCGGAAGGAGGCTTCACCTTAAATGGCAGTACATCGCTTGGTACAGCCGTTATCTATGTTGGATTATTTATATACGCGCTGTTATTTTCTATAGTTCCTTCCAAAATCGAAAACCTGTCGCGCAAGTTTTTAGCCATGATAATTATCGCAGGTTCCTTTGCTTTTTTGGTTTACCTGCTACGCGACACATTTGAAATCTGGCTAAACAACGGATCGAAGACAGCAAGTCTTATTCCGCTGGGAACGATCATTTTCACTCCTATTTTCGGTAACTATGTTGACAAAAATGGAAAAGCAGCATCTCTTATGATACTTGGTTCGCTGCTTCTTATTTTTGCTCATGTTTCACTTTCATTGTTTGCGAATATTTACCTGGCCTATTTTGGATTATTATCGTTAGGTATAGCTTTTTCACTTGTACCTGCTGCCATGTGGCCTTCAGTGGCTAAAATAGTTCCGCAAAAACGACTGGGAACGGCCTATTCATCCATGTTTACCCTGCAGAACTGGGGTCTGGGTCTCTTCTTCTGGGGAATCGGAGCTTTGCTTCAGCATGTAAATCCGCAGGTGGTTCAGGAGAGGCTCACCCTCAACGAAACTCTGGAAGCACAGGGCTTGAACAGTGGTGAAATCGCAGAAGAAATCAACCTGCTGAAAGAAGCAGGTACTTTCCCGGTGTATGATTATACTGCTCCAATTCTGGTGCTCGTACTCTGCGGGGTAATATCCATTTTCCTTGCCTTTAAGCTCAAACAGGCTGATAAGCGACAGGGATACGGGCTTGAGCTGCCGTCAAGCGAATCAGCAGAAAATACAGCCTGATAAAAAAAATTATCACAAAATTACCATGAGCCTGCAGCTAAGCCTGCAGGCTTTTTTTATGACTCTTTTTACTGCAACATTGACAGTTAAAATTCGTTAATAAAACACATTCTTCGAAAATTATGAGCTGTAATTACTTCAGATATGTCTTTCTCATTTTATCTTTTCTTCCTTCGCTCGCTGGCGGACAAAACCTTGTGGTGAATGGTAGTTTTGAATCACATAAGCATTGCCCGGATAAAATAAGGCACGAAAGACTTACTGAAGTGCATGCCTGGTTTCAGCCTACCGACGGTTCAGCAGACTATTACCACCCCTGTGGAAAAAATGACAGCCGGGTGCCCCGCAATAAATTTGGCTACCAGGAAGCCGCTGACGGCGACGCTTACATTGGTATGCATTTATATACGCGCAACAATCAGTTCCCCAGATATAAGGAATATCTCATGGGCAGACTGAAGCACTCCCTGCTGCCCGGCGCTGAATATGCTGTTAGTTTCAACGTTTCGCTGGCGGATGAATCAAGATATGCCATCGACCGGATAGGCCTGTACTTTAGCACTAAGCCTGTGCAGGTTAACACACACGGAGTGGTGTATTATGTAGTTTCCGATACTTTCCGGTGCCGCGAAATTATAAGATCAGTGCATCCCAACCCTCAAGTCAGCTCACCTGAAGATACCTTTATCACCGCAAGCAACAATTGGTATCAGATCAGCGACACCATAGTGGCAGAAGGACAGGAATCATTCCTGATAATCGGCAACTTTTTCCCTAATGCCGACATTCGTCCCCGGCAGGCTAACCCTGAAGGAAGCCAGCTTTCGGCTTATTATTATTTTGATGATGTGAGGGTGGAAATGGTATCGCCACCTCCCGGGGATACGGCTGAACCGGTGGCTGTAAAAAAACCAACCCCCGGGATCAGCAAAGAGGACTCCATACAACCCGGCTTTACTTTTGAACTGAAAAACATTTATTTCGAGTTTGATAAATCCTATCTGAAACCTGAATCAAAGAATGCTCTGCAAAAGCTCTATAGTTTTATGAACAGAAACCCCGGTTTGCGAATAGAAATACAGGGACATACCGACTCCGTGGGCAGTCATCGCTACAATCAGCATTTGAGTGAACGTAGGGCTGTTTCAGTAAAACGCTATCTGGAGCAAAAGGGAATAGCAGAAGAAAGAATGACAGCAACAGGTTACGGCAAACGGAATCCGCTGGTTTCTAACCGTACAGACAGCGGACGGGCCATAAACCGGCGGGTCATGATCAGGATACTTGCGAAAGATCAAGAGGATGATCTTTAAAATATTGCTTTGCCTTGTTATAGCCTATCTCATAAATCTCTTCCCCGTGTGTGTTCTTCAGCAGGCTGTACTTCATCACTTCCGGGATATCAATAAAATAGTCACACAGTTTTATCTCCTCGCGTATGCTTGCAGCAATTCCAAGCTGAAAAGAACGTATGGTAATATTGGTAATATTTCCAAGATTTTCTTCATAGCCAGGCGAAACCACATTCACCCCAATAATAATATCTGCTTTTCCGCGTAAAACTGAAGCGGGCATATTATTCATTATGCCGCCGTCTGCATATTTGGCCCCGTCTATATCCACCAACTGAAACAAAAAAGGAATGGAAGAAGAGGCGATAACTCTGCTAACAATGGGCCCTTCGCTAAAAAATACAGGCTTTCCTGCATTCATATCGGTAGCACATATAACAAGTGGGATATCAAGATCTTCAATTTTTTTGGCACGTAAATGTTCAATCAACAATTCCTTTAATCCTGTAAGCTTCATGATCCCTCCATTTTGGGGAATTGAAAGCCTGGTATATTTTACGAACTTGTGTTGCATCATAATATCCAGCACATTCTGCGGCTTATGCCCATCAGCATAAAAAGCCCCGGCTATAGCTCCTGCACTCGTTCCGGCAATGATATCAGGCTTTATCCCCATCTCCTCCAGCGCCTGCATAACACCCATGTGAGCAAATCCGCGGGCGCCGCCACCACTTAATACCAGACCGATTCTCCTCTTTTTATCCATAATACTGTGTCAAATAAAACAATTTTAATGTAAAACAGCCATTAATTCTTATAGTTTTAAGAACTTTGCTGCATCCAAAAATATAATAATATGATCGTAGTTACAGGAGCCGCCGGATTTATTGGAAGTTGCATGATCGCATTTCTCAATGAAAAGGGTTATGAGAATATAATCGCGGTGGATGATTTCAGCCGTCAGGATAAGAACAGGAACATAAGCGGCAAGATGCTGCACACTCAGGTTGACCGGGAGAATTTTTTTCATTGGGCAAAAAACAACAGCAGTAATATTGATTTTATCTTTCATCTGGGAGCCCGCACGGACACAGCTGAGTTCAATATGGAGGTTTTTGATAAGCTGAATCTGAACTATTCGAAAAACATGTGGAGCTTTTGTGCAGAAAATGACATCCCGCTTGTTTATGCATCATCAGCTGCCACTTATGGTATGGGAGAACATGGTTATACCGACAGCCATGAAATTGTGGATCAGCTTCAGCCACTTAATCCTTACGGTAAATCAAAAAATGATTTTGATAAATGGATGCTGCAACAGGAAAAAACCCCTCCTTTTTGGGCAGGGCTCAAGTTTTTTAATGTTTATGGCCCTAACGAATATCACAAAGGCCGGATGGCTTCAGTGGTATTTCATGCATTTTACCAGATCCTTGAAACTGGCGGCATGAAGCTGTTCCGCTCGCATCACCCCGAATTTAAGGATGGTGAACAAAAGCGGGATTTCATTTATGTGAAAGATGTGGCGGAAATGATGTTCTGGCTTATGATTAACCGCCCCGAATCAGCTATCTATAATACCGGCACAGGCAAAGCACGTACATTCCTCCATCTGGTGAAAGCAGTGTTTGAGGCCCTGGGCAAAGAACCAAATATCAGCTTTAAAGACACCCCGGAAGATATCAGGGATAAATATCAGTATTTTACTCAAGCTGACATGTCGAAACTGTTGAATGCCGGCTATGATAGAAAAATCAGCAGCCTGGAGGAAGGTGTTAGGGATTATGTGCAGAATTACCTGATGGAAGGCAATTATTTTTAGTCAAGACTCTCTTTTAATTCGACAAGAAATCCTCTCACTTTTTTCAGGCGTGCAGATATATCCGCTGCTTTTTCGGCAGATTGCTGATCTTTCTTCAGTTTTTCCTTAGCTCCTTTAAGGGTGTATCCTCTTTCTTTCACCAGGTGATAGATCAGGTGAAAATTCGCCACATCCCTGGCGGTGAAGAAACGGTTTCCCTTCTTGTTTCGTCGTGGTTTGATCACGTCAAACTCTTTTTCCCAAAAGCGAATATTAGAAGTGTTAACATTGAACATGTCTGCCACTTCGCCAATGGTATAATACATTTTTTCTTCCTTGCCGCTTTCTTTTTTCATCTTTCAAAATTTGATTTTAATGGAACCCCCACGTTCAGTAAATTTATAAACCCATGCTCGTGTATTAAAAATTTTTGGTGTGCCCGGTTCATATCGCTTAAACTATGAGCTGTAAAAATAGGATGATGTAACGAATTATCCAAACCTCAATAATATTGAAAATTAGCAGGCAGCTCATGAGAGTTTTTAACTGCCTTTATGCTGCTGCAGTTGTTTACCGGAAGCGTTTAAAGATCAAAGATTATTCCTATTTTTGCAGGCTCTAAAAACAGACAGGCATGCTGTATGTTACCTGATAAAGAAAAGAAGATAATTTATGCAATATTCGGTTTTAGTAGTGGATCATGATAAAGCAGCCAGGGAAGAACTGGTGGAAGCACTGGTTTATCGAGGGTTGAAAGTAGTGAGTTGCGATAATTTTAGCGAAGCCTGTGATTATCTAATCCATGACGGAACTATTCATTCGGTGCTTTCAGAATGGACGCTTCCTGAGACTTCAACAGGGAAAAAATGGATGACCGGGCTGGAAATTTTCCGCAAATTTCTTTCCCTGCGATATGAGATAACGATGTTTTTATACACTTCAGTGAGCGACACAAAAAACCTCTCCAGTGGTGGGATCATTAACAGTTATTTCCTGAAAGATGAAAAGGTTGTTGATGAAATTGTCAGAAAAATTCATGCTGGGATAGAGGAAAAAAACCATGCTCCTTTTTATGATAAGCTGGTTCGCTATGCCCGCAAGGCCAAGGATTCGTGGCACACGCCGGGTCATGCTTCAGGAAACTCGGTGAAGCATTCCCCGTATGCACGGGAGTTCTATGAGTTTTTTGGTGAAAATCTTTTTCTTTCTGATGTTTCGGTATCTGTTCCCGAGCTGGATTCACTGCTTCATCCCGAAGGCGTCATTAAGGAATCACAGGAACTGGCGGCCAGAGCCTTTAATTCACGTTACACTTTTTTCTCTACCAACGGAACTTCCACATCTAACAAAATACTTATCCAAACGCTGCTGAAGCCGGGGGATGCCATACTGCTCGACCGCAACTGTCACAAATCGGTTCATTATGGTGTGATCATAGCAGGTGCGGAGCCTCTTTACCTGATGCCGTCAGTAAACGACCGCTACGGTATTTTCGGCCCGGTACCCAAAAAACGGATTATCGAATCCATGGATGATGCTATTGCCAAAGGTAAAAAACTGAAGGCGCTTATTCTTACAAACTGCACCTATGACGGGCTTATCTATGACATAGCCGACATCGTGGAGGAAGCACACAAACGAAATATCAAGGTGATAGTGGATGAGGCCTGGTTTGGCTACGCCATCTTCCACCGCGAATTCTACCCCAGTGCCATGGCAGCCGGCGCGGATTATTCCACGCAATCCACACATAAAACCATGAGCGCATTTTCACAGGCGTCAATGATACATGTGAATGACCCTGATTTTGAAGATGTGGAAGACCTGTTTCAGGAAAACTTTAACATGCATTCCTCTACCTCGCCCCAGTATCCTATGATAGCTTCTCTTGATGTGGCTACCCGGCAAATGGTAATGGAAGGCTATTCACTGCTGCAACGCGTGCTGGAGCTATCCGATAAATTGCGTGAATCCATCAATTCCCTGAAAAAATTCAGGGTGCTTGAAAAGGATGACCTGATCAACCCGGAGCTGAAAGATGACAATATCCGTCTTGACCGTACCAAGATCACCATAGATGTATCCAAATCAGGAATGACCTCAAAGCAGATCGAACATCTGCTGCTGAGCAAACACAACATACAGATCGAAAAATCAACCTTCAACACCATTACTATATTGCTGACTATCGGGGCAACATATTCCAGGGTAAACCGTCTGTATCTGGCGCTGGAAAATATCGAAAAACACAGCGGCAACCGTGTAATCAGCAGTCAGGATAAGATTCTGAAGGACTTTCAACTCACATTATCACCCATACGTTTCCGGCCACGCTTTGCCTTTTACGCCGAAAATGAAGAGATCCCGCTTCGCAATGCCAAAGGAAGAATAGCTGCCAGAATGGTAACGCCGTATCCGCCAGGCATCCCACTGTTGGTTCCGGGGCAGTTGATAACAAAAGACATCATCAACACATTAACCACCTACCGTGACTACGGTGTGGAGATTCACGGCATGCAGGGCAGCCTGATAAAAGTAATGACTAAAGGTGATGAAATGCTGCTGGATAAAGAGGGATACAGTATAAGAGATTAGGATATATTAGCGTAAAGGAACAGAAATGGAATATGGTTGGTTATCATTAATACCGGCACTGGTTACGATTGTAGTAGCGCTCTCTACCAAAAGAGTGGCTCTGGCACTTTTTCTTGGTGTGGTGGCGGGCTCATTTACCATTAATCATGGAGCATTGAAAGACTCTTTTTTGAGCCTGCTTGACTATCTTCACATCTCATTTACCGAACCTGACCCTCTTAAAATTGTGGTGTTTATTCTGCTGATAGGCGGAATGCTTGAAATAATAGCGCGGGCCGGTGGGTATGAAGCCTTTGCAGCCCGCCTTGGCAGGCGACTGAATAACGGGAGAAAAGCCAGGGTAACCACCTGGGGCATCTCCATGAGCCTGTTCTTTGATGATTATGCTAATGTTCTTATATCCGGTGCGTCTATGCGGAACACTAACCTCAGAAATGGAGTTAGTCCTGCTATGCTGGCCTATATCGTTGATACGGTAGCCATAATGGCAAGCATCATGATCATCTCCACCTGGGCAGCTTATGAAGGTTCGATAATGGTAGATGCAGCGCGGGAAATAGGCCGTGAAGGCACGCTCACACTTTTTTTTCTGGAGTCGCTGCCCTATCACTTCTACACCTTCCTGGCCATTATTCTGGCCTTTGTGGTTGCTTTCAGCGGACGCTGGTTTGGATACAGGCTCGACAATAAATCATATGACCAGGTAAGTAGTGAAACTGCAGCCGGAAAAGGAAAACCCTCGTATGTGCTGATCCCGGTGCTGACTTTGATTGGCTTTGCCATAGTGGCCCTGGTGATTTCCGGCTACTGGATTCTATGGCAACAGGGTAAGCCTATTACCCTGATCAGAATAATAGGAGCAGCTCCTTCGGTGTATATCCTAATTACAGGGACAATACTGGCCATAATAGTATTGCTATTAAGACTAAAAAAAGACCGTATTATACCCCAGGTGAAAGCCGGCAGCGGGATGCTGAAAGGAATGAAAAGCATGGTGGATGTAAGCCTGGTAATTTTCATGGCCACAGGCCTTTCAGCTGTTTCCTCGGATTTAGATACCGGCCTGTTCATTACCAACTCTTTTTCCTCCTATATTACTCCCGAAATATTACCGGCGCTGATATTTGTAATTGCCATGCTCATTACGGTTGCAACAGGTTTTAGCTGGTCATCCATGGCAATTGTAATGCCCATTGCCTACCAAATGGCAGCAGCAGAGGATATGACTGCATTCATACCGGTTATGTCAGCCGCTGTAATCAGTGGCGCTGTGTCAGGTGAACACATGATCCCCTATTCAGAAAAATGTGTAATGACCTCCGCGGCCTGCAAAATCAGTCCGGTTTACCATATCCGCACTCAGATATTGCAAACATTTACAGCCTTTGGGGGAGGACTGATTAGTTTCCTGATCATCGGGCATCAACAGCCGGTATGGCTATCCCTGGCTGGCGGCCTGGCTTTTATCCTGATCCTGCATTTTGCTTTTGCCCGGAAAGCAAAACCCATAATTTCAGGCCAGATCAACCTGTAGCCGTTTACTTCAGGTCTGGGAGTTTACGCGATAGTGAGCTTATCTCGCTTTTCATCCATTAAACCCGTCGATTTCATGCTGAAATTTTTCTATAGATTATCTTCCGTGCTTATTCTGCGGGTGGTTTTATGGTTGGCAAAATGGTGAAGGATATTTTTACCTTGCAAATCTAACGTTCTGATTTAGACCTGCAAGGCAATACATAAGTTTGTGCATCAACTTTAGGCTATTTGCGCACCTTTTTTATAAACTCTTCCACTTCAGGAATTCCACCCTGATATACCAGGTAGCCATTATAGGGTTCACGTTCGGTGATCTCATCGTTGATAGGCGTAAGCATCAGTTTTTTCACTTCTTCCGGATCATCGGTTTGCCCAAGAGCCCAGCCCAGCTTGATAAAAGCAACTTCAGGCAGCATATTTCCAGCTGGTATAATACCTTTAGCCATCATATCACGACCTGTATCATATACAAACATGTGAACGTATCCCCAGAGCGTTTGCAAAGTCATATACATATGCACTCCTTTGGCATGCGCACGTTCGATGGCAGGATACAGCTCCTTGTTTACATGTCCCAGACCGGTTCCCACGATCACAATTCCTTTATAGCCATTATCCACCAAAGAATCGATGGTGTCTGGTTTCATGCCCGGGTAGTAATAAAGCATGGTCACCCGGTCATCAAAATAAGGCTTAACAGTAACATTTCTGTCCTTACGGCGCGAATTATATTTTTTATGGATAGGTTCCACCTTATCGCGGTTTACCGTAGCTACCGGAATATCGCCGATGGTCCGGAAAGTGGAGCGGTATGACGAATGCATTTTCCGCACACGCGTTCCTTTATGAAGCAGACCATACTCATCCGATGTAGGCCCGAACATGCACACCAGTGTTTCAGCTATGTCACCATGACCGGCAGCTCTGGCAGCGTGCATCAGGTTAAGGGCAGCATCCGAGCTGGGACGGTCGGAGGAGCGCTGTGAACCCACCAGTATGATCGGTATCGGAGAATTTTGCACCATGAAGGTGAGTGCTGCTCCGGTGTGGTGAAGCGTATCCGTGCCATGACCGATCATGATACCGTCCACACCGTTTTCAATTTCCCGGCCAATGGCTTTGGCAAGGGCCACATATTGTTTTGGCCCCATGTTTTCACTAAAAACAGCAAATACCTTTTCTGTGTCAATATTACAGATGCCGGCCAGTTCAGGCACCGCGCCATACAATTCGCCTGGCGAAAAAGCCGGAATAACAGCTCCTGTACGGTAATCAAGGCGGGAGGCAATTGTTCCGCCTGTACCAAAAAGCTTCACGTTAGGATTATGCTCGCTGTATGGAAATTCTTTTTCCGGGATGGCATAGTTGGCTTTTTTGAATCCTTCTTCCTTCATGGAGGTAACAGTATCGGTATCAATCCCGATATTGTATCCGGTGGCAATCTTCATCACAATGTGCTTGTCATCATCATTTTCTGATCGCGGCAATACCGTTCCCTCGAATTTTCCACGGGTGGTTTCCACTTTAGCTTTTCCCCAAACGCGTACATTGTATTTCTTCAGAAGTTCCAGTGCGCGGCCTTTATAGCCCTGAAAAATATCGTTACTCATGATTCTGTTTTTTCTTGTTCTTAGCTGGCTTTGATTTGTTCGCGGACATCCTTCAGCAGGTCGGTGAATGTCATATTTCCCATGGCCTGTTTCCTTAATTGCCCCATTATCCAGTTTACTTTGCGGGCCTCTCCATCCTTGCGGCGGATGTCATCAAACTTATCGCTCAGGAAAGGGATTTTCTGGGTGATCTCATCCCGGCTCTGCCGCCTGAAACCGATGCTGGTCAGTATGGAGTCGAAATCCATCTTGGGATGCTCGTAAAGTACCGGCATCATCTGCTCTGCCAGATTAAAAGCCAGTTTCTCCTTCTTCAGATATTTAAACAGATCCACAATCTGCATGTAGTCAAATTGCTCGCCTTTTTCATAATGCCCTTCCACGAATTTCAGCTCATGTCCGACGAAGGTGCCGGAAAATGACGGCTTTAGCTTTGCTTTTTCCACAAGTTCAGTGATCAGCGGAAAAAGGTTACGTGAGAAAATGTAGTGAAATGTATCTTCGGGCACATTCCATTCTTTCAATTGTTTGTACCTCTGGATAACTTCCATGGGTAGGTTCTGTTCGAGTTTTTTGATACAGGAATCCTCCAGCGGAAGCGGAGCTGTATCCGTGTCGGGATACATGCGGTCAGCACCTGGCAGTACCCTTTCAAAAACGGTTGACCCATCGGGAAATGATTTCCGGGTTTCCTCAGGCACACCTTCCATGGCCATCTGGCAGCGTTCTTCAATAGTTTCAAGAGCTGTTTTCACATCTTCCTGCGGGCCCCAGAACACAATTTGTGCATCCTGCTCTGCGGCTTCCAGCTTTGTTTTGATCTTTACCCAGTCTTCTTCCCTGATCACGGGATCCAGGGCCTCGCTATGTGTCATATTTGGCCGTTCGATGCAGGCAATCACCTTCAGCCGTCCTTCAAATTCATCGGCGAAGCATTGCTTAGGCTGGGTAAAATGCGATAACAGCCCTTTAAAATTTGGCAGGTTTACCGCGATAATTTTCTGGTTGGTCAGCTTAGCAGTTTTGATAGCCGGGATGCTGTCAAATTCATAATTGTAAAAATCAAGCTCTGTATGGCTAATGCTGTAATTTTTCGGATCGGCAATCCGCTCTTTCAGCTCATCGCGGATATGCAGTAAGGCATATTGCCTGAATGCTTCCACATGTGTAAGTTCGGGTATCCAACGCGTATGTGCCACACCTTTAATCTCAACCCTACTTCCTCCGGCACAGCTAACATTCACATCCTGACGACCGGCTCCCATTCCGGTGCGCACCATTCCGGTGCTACGGTTCAAAAAGCGAATGTAATCGCAGGCTTCCTTCACCTCATCGGGGTTAACCATATCCGGATAGGTAACGGTTTCGATGAGCGGCATTCCCAGGCGGTCGGTTTTGAACACCCGTGTATGGCCGATGTCAGAAATTTCGCGACATGAATCCTCTTCAAGGCTAAGCTGTATAAGCCTAACAGTTTTATTTTTAAGCGGGATGGCACCTTCCACTCCAATAATAGCTGTGCGTTGAAACCCGGTTGGGATACTTCCATCAAGGTATTGCTTTCGGGTAACGTGTACTTCGCCCACTATATTCAATTTGGATAACAGGGATATTCTGATGGCGATTTCCAGGGCCTGCGGGTCAAGCGGAAAAGGCGGAGTGTCGTCCACCTCATAGGTGCATGAGTTTTCATTATTGATGCGATAGATGATCTCTTTGCGGGTTTTAAACTCCATCAGGGCTGTACCGTCATATTCACCAAGTTCGCTGAGTGTGGGACGCATATGGCGGATCAGCTCAGCGTCGTAGTTATCATTATCATGGTAAATGCCCGCGGGGCAGCGGCAGAACAGCTTGCTTTTGGTGAGCAATTGCTGATGAACTTCCAGTCCTGACATGAATCCAATGCGGTCATAATCAGCTTGCGTGGCATGTTTACGTGAAACATAGCCTATTTTTTCGCGTGTTTTTATGAAGTTCTGTTGAGGGTTTAATTTTGGGATCATAAGCTCTCTTTATCTTTCTCAAAAATTTCGACCAAAAATAGGGAATTAAATTCATATTTAAAAATAAAGGGCAGCGCTTGCGGCTTGTGTCCGGAGATTCTAATGGCTTCAGATTGATTGAGGCCTGCAGGACACCTTTCGGATGGACACCGGCAGTTTGATTTCCCTTAGCTGGCGATTATAATTGAGCGGCCCGGCGAAGGCGGAAATCCTGTGGAAAGCAAAGATTAGCTGCCACCCCGCAGCAGAGCGAAGCGTTAGCGAGCTCCTGCCGGCGGGCTGTGGCAGCTTAGCTTTGCTTTGAACAGATTGAAGCCGCAGACGGATATGCCGCCCAAATAATTAGTCTGACAGACAAAAAAAGGCCCCCATCAGGGAGCCTGTATTGTTGGATTATTTTCTGATTTATTTTCCGGTTTTATCACCGTCGTAGGCCCATTTCATATAGATGGCCCCCCAGGTGAATCCTGCGCCAAAGGTTGCCAGTATAATATTGTCGCCTTTCCTGAGTTGTTTTTCATAATCCCAAAGGCAAAGCGGCAATGTTGCGGCGGTGGTGTTACCGTATTTTTGGATATTGATCATTACCTGCTCTTTTTTTATGCCCATGCGGCGGGCTGTGGCTTCGATGATGCGCATATTGGCCTGATGCGGCACCAGCCAGTCGAGTTCACCGGGCTTAATATTATGCTTTTCCATCATCCTGACGGAAGTATCAGCCATATTGGCAACGGCGGCTTTAAACACGGGCTGCCCTTCCTGGTATATATAATGAAGGCGGTTTTTTACTGATTCTTCGGAGGCAGGCATAACTGATCCGCCGGCTTTCTGGTGAAGGTGTACACGGCCCGCGCCATCGCTTTGCAGCATGGAATCCATGATTCCTACTTCATCAGTAGTGGGTTCAAGCAGCACTGCTCCTGCGCCGTCACCAAAGATGGGACAGGTGGAGCGGTCGGTGTAATCCACTATTGATGACATTTTTTCAGCGCCCACTACTACCACCTTTTTGTATCTTCCTGATTCGATAAAATGAGAAGCTGTTTCCAGTGCATAAAGGAACCCGGAGCAGCCGGCATTCATATCATAGGAAAATGCATTTTTGATACCCAGTTTGTCACTGATTATATTGGCGGTGGCCGGGAATTGATGATCAGGTGTTACGGTTGCACACAACAGAAAATCGATTTCTTCGGGCTTAGTATTAGTCTTTTGAAGCAATTCTTTGATGGCAGGTACAGCAATATCTGACGTTCCTCTGCCGGGCTCTTTTTGTATATGCCGTGTTTTGATGCCTATGCGAGTCATTATCCACTCATCAGAAGTATCCACCAACCGGCTGAGCTCTTCATTAGTAAGCAAATAGTCAGGCAGATAACCTCCAACACCTGTAATAGCAGCCCTTATCTTTGTCATTTAAAATCCTCCGTTTAAAAAGGGGTAAAATTAAAAAAAATTATAGAACGATGTTTTCTGCAAGCCTTTGCCGGATAATTTCATTCAATCCTGATCGGGCCAGTTTTGCTGAGCTGATAACCATATTTTTAAATGCTTTAGCTTTTGAAATTCCATGAGCAATTAAAACATGCTTGTTGATGCCAATAACGGGAGTTGCTCCATGGTTTTCGAAATTGAGTCTTTTGATAAAAGGATCGTCCCCGTGGTGTTTGGCCATCACCTCATAAAAAGCCTCCAGTTGTTTCAGCACGATATTACCCGTGTAGCCGTCGCATACAATCACATCCGCTTTACCATTAAAAATATCATGTCCTTCGATATTTCCGATAAAGTTTATTTCACTGTTGTCTTTCAGCAGTGGAAAGGTTGACTGGCACAGGAGGTTTCCTTTTTTATCCTCGCTTCCGATATTCAACAGCCCCACTCGCGGGTTTTCTGTTTGGAGAAAGAATTCTGCAAACAAAGAGCCCAGAAAAGCAAACTGGTTTAATACATCGGGTTTTACATCGGGATTTGTTCCCACATCAAGCAGCACGGAATAGCCGCCGCTTTCCCTGGGGACCAAAGCTGTGGTTGTGGGTCTTATGAGACCCTTAATTACGCCAATTTCGTAAAAGGACCCCACGAGCATAGCGCCGGTGTTGCCGGCACTGGCAAAAGTATCCAGCTTTCCCTGCTTCAGCAGTCGGAAACCCATACTGATACTTGAATCTGGCTTAGCAGAAAAAGCACGCGTCGGTTGGTCATCCATCGCGATAACCTTCGGGGCGTGCACAATTTTTATTTTATCTTCAGAATAACTATACCTATCCAGATGTTCCCGGATAAGAGGTTCATCACCAATAAGAGTTATGATATCACCTTGCTGGATTGCATCCTGAGCTTCCACGCTTCCCTCTATAACTTCCGAAGGAGCATTGTCTCCACCCATAGCATCAATTCCGATTATCATAAGCCTTCCGGGGAATTTTCTGGATTATATGATATCTTCCTGAGTTTCGATCACTTTTACTCCTTTATAGTAACCGCATTCTCCGCAAACCCGGTGATACAATACAGATGAGCCGCAATTCTGGCAGGTCATAACTGTTGGGCTGGATGCTTTATAGTGCGTCCTTCTCTTATCTCTCCTGGTTTTGGATGTTTTTCGCTTGGGATGTGCCATAACAATACTGTTTAATTGTTTTTCATATTCTTCTTAAGCTCTTCCAGAGCCTTCCAACGCTCATCTGTTTTATCTTTAGCGTCGTCGTTTTCATTCTCTTGATCAAGTTTTTTGAGCATTTCCTTATTGCAATTTGCCCTGTATTCATGCACGTGTTTAATGGGAATCAACAGGTTTATGAATTCATAAATATGCTGCCCCACGTCAATTTCATGTGCTTCATCAGGAAGGACAATAATATCTTCTGATTCATCCAGTCCCTGAGCTGAGGGTGAAAATTTCACAATCAGGATACGGTGACCTTCCACAGCTTGCCGGTATTCGTCCAGGCAACGGTCGCATTTAAGGTTGATATAGCCGCTGATAAAGAAGTCCAGCACCAGCATATTTGCCTGCCGGTCCATTTCCAGCTCCACCATAACATTTCCGTCCTCCAACAGGGACCCATCTATATGCTCAAAGAACTCACGATTAATCTCAAATCTGAAAGTGTGCTTTTCCACTTTCATGCCTTTGAAAGGAATCAAAAACTGATTCCAGTAACCCCTCATAAAACCTCCTTAAGATTTTGAGCGTGCAAAAGTAAATAAATAAAACTTCAATCACAAGTTTTCAACAGAATGGTTGAAACTTTTTAACGCTCTTGAAATGCAATTGATTATAGCGGCAAAACATCTGATACCGCAGATTTTTGCCTGCTTTAGAAAAAGCTGTGCTTAGTCGGTGTACAGGAATCGCTTGATTTTGTGCGTAGCAGTTTTCTTAAAAGGTTCGCTGCGCACCTGCACAAGCTGCACCCTTGAAAAACGGTTCACTCTGCTGTTTACATAATTAAGTAGTTCTTCGCGCAGTTCCTTCTTCTTATGTTCAATATATCCAGTAACTTCATCTTTCAGGTGCTGGTATTTTTCCTCCAGCTCCTGCTGGTTAAAATGCACCATAGCTACAAGCTTACCTTTCTTTTCCACCACCACCGATTCGAGCACATGGTTGAAGTTATTAATGATTGACTCAATTTCCTCAGGATAGATATTTTCTCCGCTGGAGCCCACGATCATATTCTTGAGCCGTCCTTTTATATAAAGAAAACCGTCTTTGTCGAGTAAACCAAGATCACCTGTTCTAAACCAGCCATCATCCGTAAGCACCTCTTTTGATTTTTCAGGATCTTTATAATATCCCTTCATCACATGAGGTCCCCGGAGCCATATCTCACCTTCACCGGTGTTTGGGTCGGGTTCATGAATTATCACCTCACCACCTTCAATGGCAGGGCCGGTGGATTGCCAGCGCGTTGTTTGCGGATTAACCCCGGCAGAAAGTGGTGATGTTTCTGTTAATCCATAGCCAATAGCATAAGGGAATCGGGCTTCCATAAGGAATTTCTCCACAACACCATCCAGTTTTGCTCCTCCAATACCGAAGAACTTCAGCTTACCTCCGAAAGTTTTCTTGAGACTTTTCCCAACCAGAAGGTTAATAGCACGCCGCACTGGCCCAACTGCATAGAGGTGCTTTGTGTATTTATTTTTTAAGATCATCGGGCGGATCTTTGTTTTATAGATCTTTTCGATGATCAGGGGCACTGTCAGCATAATGGTTGGTCTGACCTCTTTGAGTGCAGGCATCAGGATGGAAGGTGTAGGTGGTTTTGACAGATAAAACACCTGTGCACCATAGATAACAGGCAGCACCAAACCTAATGTATTTTCATAAGTATGTGATAAGGGAAGAATAGACAGAAACCTGTCCTGATCATTTATTTTCTGCACTTTCCCTGCCGCTATTGCGTTGAACACAATGTTTTTGTGCGACAGCATCACTCCTTTTGAACTACCGGTAGTACCTGAGGTGTATATGATTGCTGCCAGGTCATCCTCATCCACAGCATAGGCTGCTTCCGGAACCTGACCTGATTCCAGCTCTGCCTTTTGTTGTCCGTTAAGCTCCTGAAAGTTCTCAATTGAAAAGCAATACGTGAGATCAACGGCATTAACATCGCTGAGCTTTCTGGAAAGTCCTTCAGAAACAAAAATGACTTTAGCCTCAGAGTGTTTCAGGATGTTCTCGATCTCATTCTCAGTGAAATCCGGCAATAATGGCACTGCCACCGCTCCCATGGAAGTAATGGCAAAATACACTAATGGCCAGTTGGGCATGTTAATACTGAGAATAGCTATACGATCGCCGGGCTTAACATCATGCTTTTCCAGCAAATGAATAATGGAATCAATGCGATTAACAGCCTCATGGTATGTAATCTTTTCCTTTGATCCAACAGTTGAAAAAGCTGTGTATTCCGCTTTTTCCTTCGCTGTTTCTCTTATTACCGAGGGTAATGTGAGAAAGATATTCTTTTGGTTATTTTTCATAAAATAAAATCGCTGCAAATATAAACGATTCTTTTTATATCAAAGAATAAGCCGAAACGGCCAAAAAGATTTCTAAATATCTATACCCGAATAACGCGCTGTCTCCTTACTCTGGCTGATTATAGCTAATATGTTATCATTTTTGTAAAAATTAGCGTCACCGCTGCCAGGGTATTTTCATTATAGCCTGGTCCGTTTGCGTCACTTCCCCTTTGTTCGCTTTAACTTAGGTATAAGTAAAATTACCAGAAATTGTTCATTAGTTATGAGTTTTTGCACAGCAAATTTTTACACTAACCCTTTTTTTACCGACAATTCCCCTGTCATTTCCTTCCCGGACAGGACATGCTCTACAGCCTTCCTCCCAGCACTGCTATGACTTTGTATTTTTCCGCTTTTCCGCTCGCATCAAAAACCTCCACGTAGATAAGATAAATCCCGACTGCTGCCTTTGCGGCATCATTATTTACACCATCCCAGATGAATGAGCCTTCGGTTTCCATTAGTACATTATTATGAAGTTCTCTTATTTCCCTGCCGTTCCGGTCATATATTCTCACGTTTCCCACATAGCCAGGCTGATCCAAACGGTAATTGATGATTAAAACATCCCTGTCGCCATCGCCATTCGGAGTAAACATTTTATACTCAAGTGTTACTTCTCCTGTGTGCTGGTTACTGATTTGATTGTACTGGCTGTTGACAAATCCCGGTGTAGCAAATCCTGCTGTTTCAGCCGCGGAGGTCCAGTTTTCATTCATCACCGATGGCAGGCGGGGACTGATACGCTCCAGCGAAACTCCCCTGGTTTCTTTCAGCATGGCGTTGTGCATCGCCCCGGAGTATTTCATTGAATCCACCACCGCAGCATCAAAAGAAGATCGTAACAGAAGGATACCATGATCAGAGGGTAATGACGGCAGATAATCAAGTTCAAATATATTTTTTTTTGCGCAACGGAGATATGCCTCGCCAAGACTCTTTCTTTCTTCTGTATAGCACCAAATATCTCCATCAAACATTATCCGTTTTTCTGTATCAGGTTCTGTCTCACTAACCCTGGAATAATCATCAGCATCAATGTAAACCAGATTGATATTGTCGAGATAAACCGGCTTACCACTGTTATTAATAATTTCTACAAAATCAGAAGTTCCATCCGGGGCTTCAAACAAAACCTCATTTATCAAAATATCGCCTTCATCAGGTTTTGAGGGTATGGCAACAGGCACAGACTCCCTTTCCAGCAGGTTTCCGGCACAATCTATAATGCTGTCGTTTATTAGCAAATGATATACAGAATCCGGGTTTAAAGCAGCAGGCAACAAAACCTGGATTCTTTCATTGCCCGGGGATATCAATTGCACGTGCAGGGCATTCCCGATACCAGGAACTTCAAAAGCCGATGGCTGAGGCAGATCTTCAGGCAACATGGATTCGCTAAGTTCAATAATGAACATGGATGGATTCACGTAGATCGTGCTGATGTATTGAGGAGGCGTAAAGTCAGGATTTGATGCAGCCACGGAGTTCACTGCACCCGGTGTTCCACCATTTGGTGATTTTGATGCGCGCCAGTTGTCATCACCTACACACGGAAAGTCTGTGTCGACCATTTCAAGCGACCAGCCATCGCTGTTTTCTTTATAATCATTTTGATACCAATCCGAGGAGTATTCTACAAAATCAATTGTCCGGTTGAGCGAATCGGTGAGCAATAACTCTGTGCCATTGTTGGGCAAAGACAAGCTACTTACAGTGGCTACATGACTGTATTGCTGCATTTCTACCCTATCATCATCATCACATAATACTATGAAACTGTCCGGCTGTATCACCTGTGATGATATCCGTTTTGGTATGTTGCCACTGTATGAAAAAGTCCAACCTCCCACATCTATGGGGAATCCGGTTGTGTTGTGTAATTCCACATACTCCACGTCCGGCAGGCCTTTTTGGTCAGAAGGACGGGCCATAATTTCCGTAATGATCACATCGTGATAACCTGCTTCGTATAAAGCAAAACCAAGTGAATTGCCGGATGAAGAATTGCCGGAACAGTCACGCAGCGTATCCGTAAACTCCAGGGTATAAAGCACCTCAGCCTTCAGTGATGCGGGTAAATGAAGAATTACCGACTGATAAGAAGGTGCGACAGCCTGCACCGCTAAAGGATTTCCTATACCATTATCAATAAGATATGCAGAAGCATTTTTTATTACAGTGGAATCTATTGTTTCAGTAAACCTGACTAACAGGGTAAGGGTATCTACTGTGCTGACACTGGCCAGTGCCGGCGGCACGATATCAGGATTAGGAGTAAACACTGAATTCTGGCTTCCGGGAGTTCCTCCGGACATAGCATTGGACACCAGCCAGTTTGATCCCCCGGCACAGGCATTTTGCGGATCCATCTGCTCAAGCGACCAGCCTCCATCTTTTTTCATAGCATCCTTATACCAGGAGTCGCTGTAATTCACATAATGAATCACCTGATGCTGCCCATTCATCAGGCTTAGTGAGTTTCCGGTATTGGCTAATGAAAGCGACGAAAATCCATACACCATTCCGAAATTTTTAAACAAATCCACATCACTATCATCGCAAAGGATCAGAAATGAGTCAGGCTTTATTGTGATTGACCCAAAGGACTTTACGGCAGACCCAATCTTCAGTGACCAGTTATCCAGGCTCACAGGAAAGGAAGAAGCATTGAATATCTCCAGATATTCAGCATCCGGCAGGCCAACCTGCGGAGTAGGGTCAGCCATAATTTCATTGATAACAATATCGCCAGACATTGCTTTATAAAAAGTGAAGAGCTCTGCCGCATTAATAGTGTTTCCTGCGGGGTCTTCCACATTCTTAATACTAAGCTCATACTGCTGTGCCTGCACAAAGTTGCTGCTAAATGTCAGGGTGACAATTCTCGGATTAACCGGATCCTGAACAGCTGAAGCAGGATTGCCAATTCCCTTGTCCACGGAGTAATTCAGAATAAATTCCGCACTTTGCTTGACTACGGATTCCGAAAACTCAATTACCAGCTCTGAACTGCTCAAAACACTAAGTGATTTTACTGATGGAGCAGTGGTATCGGGTGTGTATTCCGCCACCGAAACATCATCAAAATAAAACTTATCTGCGTTGGAAGTGGTATAGTTGCAGAAGAAGCCAAACCATGAGGAGGTTTTGTAAGTATTGTCGTTTCCGGAAGCTTCAAGCTGGAAATTATTTCCGCCTGAAGGATCGGCATAGATTTGCCATTCACCACTTTTTTTCCGTATTACTCGTATTCTCATCTCAAACGAGCCTGATATCAAGCCGTCTGTACCACGGCACACCGAGGTATAGGAGCTGCCATCCTGCCGGAAAAGTTCTATGGCATCATTGCTTCCTGATTCGCCAAACTGCAGGAAATATCCGTTAACCGGGGCGCTCTTTATATTTTGCTGATCACTGATAAGATAAACCCTGCCATTATTATTGGCTGAAGGAGAAAAAGCCTGTTTGATCCAGAACTCCCATTGGACACTGTCAGCTAAAGAGCTGGATGTAACCAGATAGGATTCATCTTCACCAGTAGTATTAAGCTGTAGCTGCCCCTGGGGATTCACGATATAATCAGCTGCATCACCTGTCCATGCTGGATTGGCAGTGAAGTTACCGTCTGAGAAATCGTCGTTGATTTGAGCAGAAAGCTTAGCTGCCAGGGTCAAGAACAGAAAAAGCGTAAGGATTTGTTTCATCTGTTTATAATTTGATTTTAAAGGTTTCCCGTCATTTATGCCGGAAAACTCGCATACAGTATTTCGCCTGAGGCGGCTCATATCCGTTTTATATATGTGATTTCTGAAAAACTGAATGAAATTACTAAATTTGCATAACATAACCAATTAAGAAAGCATTATTTCTATGAAGATTATTTTAGGGGGAGCAACAGGCCTTGTGGGACAGGAGATACTGGAAGTACTTGAAGAACTAAGTCCACAAGTAACAGAGGTGATTCCGGCAGCCTCAGAGCGATCGATTGGAAGGAGAATCAGCTTTCGGGGAAAGGAATTCCCGGTAGTTTCATTTGAAGATGCCATGAATTCCGGGGCCATATATGCTATTTTTTCAGCCGGATCAGGAGTTTCCAGAGAATGGGCCCCACGATATGCTGAAAATGGTATTACTGTGATTGATAACAGTAGTGCCTGGCGCAAGGATAAAGAAATCCCGCTGGTAGTTCCTGAAGTTAATGCCCAAATCCTGAATAACACACAGCGAATAATTGCTAATCCCAATTGCTCTACCATACAGCTGGTGGTGGCTTTATATCCGCTTCATAAGAAGTATGGTTTAAAAAGAGTAGTAGCATCTACTTATCAATCTGTAAGCGGCAGTGGTCTTGGAGGCATCAGGCAGCTGGAGGCAGAAAGACAGGGAAAGAAATCATCAGATCCTGCTTATCCACATAGCATTGACATGAATGCACTTCCCCAGGGGGGCGATTTTGAAGAGGAGGGTTATACTTCCGAAGAGATGAAGCTGATCAATGAAACCCGGAAAATTATGGATTTGCCGGAATTGCGGGTAACAGCCACTGTAGTGAGGATACCTGTAACGGGCGGACACTCTGAATCTGTTTCAGTGGAATTGAAAAACGAATTCACCGTGGAAGAGGTTCGGGAATTGCTGAAAGCCTCACCAAATATAAAAGTAGAGGATGATCCGGCATCCTTCATTTATCCTATGCCGGTTAATGTCAGAGGGTCAAACTACACGCATGTGGGCCGCATTCGCCGGGATTTTTCTGTAGCTCATGGTCTTAACATCTGGATAGTAGCTGATAACCTGCGCAAGGGTGCGGCCACCAATGCTGTTCATATCCTGAACTTACTGACCAAATAAGTTCAATTATTCCTTTTTTGTTTCCTGGGATGTTTGCTCAGGGCGATCTTCTGATGCTACTGCTTCCTCAGCCTGTGATTGTTCTGTATCTGCTTCCGCTGTAGCTATCCCGTCTTTAGACCTTATGCCGTGTCCCTCCTTCTGAAAATATCTACCTTGAAAAACCAGCAGCATTAAAACACCAACGGTAATGGAGGTATCGGCCAGGTTAAAAACAGGCCTGAAGAAAATAAAATCCTTTCCTCCAAACAGCCAGTCAGGATAAGTACCTTGAATTACCGGAAAGTAAAACATATCCACCACCCTTCCCTGCAAAAAGGAAGCATATCCTCCATTTTCTGGAAATAACTCGGCAGGCGTACGTGTGAAGTAATTACCACTTTCGCTAAAGATCATTCCGTAAAAGGCACTGTCAATTACATTGCCAATGGCTCCTGCAAGTATAAGGGAAAGCGCCACTACCAGCCCTGTGCGGGCATTTTTACTGATAACATACCAGATGTAATACCCTATACCTGCAATGGCCACAATCCGGAAAATGCTCAGGAGATACTTGCCGTGACTGCCTGCCAGCTCCCAGCCAAAGGCCATTCCGTTGTTTTCAGTGAAATGTATGATAAACCAGTCACCAAACACATGGATATCTTCTCCTAAATACATATTGGTTTTGATCCAGAATTTCAAAACCTGATCTGCGATCAAAACCAATAAAACAATAATTCCAACTTTTTTCAAAACCCGAAAGTTAACCTTAACTACCTCTTTTTATTCCTGTTCAGTTTAGCTTCGATGCTTAAAGTAGCATGCGGTACGCTGCGCAGGCGCTCCTTTGATATCAGCTTGCCTGTTTCCCTGCAAATGCCGTAGGTGCCGTTTTTGATTCGCACCAGAGCATTCTCCAGGTTCTGAATGAATTTTTGCTGACGTGCAGCCAGTTGACTGTTCTCTTCTTTTGAAAGTACCAAATATCCTTCCTCCAGCACTTTGAAAGTAGGTGAGGTATCGGTGGTGTCATTTTCATTGCTGTTGGCGTAAGCATCCGTCAGCATTTTCAGATCACGCCGAGCTTCTTCCAGTTTTCTCAGGATTATCTGCCTGAATTCCTCAAGCTCATCCTGCGAGTACCGTGTCTTCTGTTTCGTTTGCGTCTGTCCTTCTTTTTTCTTGTCTTCAGCCATAATCGTAATATTTAACCAGTATCACCTGGATACTTTTTGAATGTTTATTCTAAGCTTGATATTATCATTTAACTCTATTAACGGCGCATCTTCTTCAAAATTATCCTCTTTAATCTGCAAATCATCTGCTAGTGTCTCCGAGCAAATATAAGAAAAATTATTCCGTATTGCAGAATTTAACATTTCACTGCTTTCGATCAGCAGGTTAATATGATCAGTTACTTCAAGCTGCTTTTCTTTTCTGATATTCTGTATGCGATTTACCAGGTCTCTGGCCAGTCCTTCCTCCTGAAGTTCTTTGCTGATATCCACATCAAGAGCCACCGTATCACTACCCCAGTTAGCAACCACCAGGCCCGGGATATCTTCTGTAAAGATGTCCACATCATCCATAGTTATACTAATCATCTCACCATCCACTTCCAGCTGCACTTCACCTGATTTTTCCAGCTTAACGATGTCCTCCTTTCCCAGGTTCATAATAGCCGGGGCCAGCTTTTTCATCATTTTACCATATTTAGGTCCAAGCTTCTTAAAATCAGGCTTGGTTTTCTTAACCAAAATGCCGGCAGTATCGGTTATCAGTTCCATCTCTTTCACATTCACCTCCGCCAGGATCAGTTCCTCTACCTTTTCAACCTGTTTTTTGATCCGTTGATTATCCACAGGAACAATCATCTTCTGTAAAGGTTGACGAACCCGGATTTTTAATTTCTTGCGCAGTGACAATACCATGGAAGAATATTTCTGTGCAAGCTGCATCCGTTCTTCCAGGTCTTTATCAATCTGCTCCTGATGCCAGGAGGGGAATCCGGTCATGTGCACTGAGGCCTCAGCATTCAGGCCGGTGATATCATTCAGGTCGCGGTATAGTTTCTCCATGTAAAATGGTGCAATGGGCGCAGCCAGCCTTGCCACCACTTCCAAACATTTATAAAGTGTCTGATAAGCTGATACCTTATCTGTAGTATATTCTCCTTTCCAGAATTTCCTGCGACTCAGGCGCACATACCAGTTTGAAAGGTAGTCATACACAAAGTCAACCACTGCCCTGCCTGCTTTGGTAGGCTCGTAATCGTTGTAATATGAATCAACATTCTTTATGAGCGTATTAAGCTCGGACAATATCCAGCGATCAATCTCAGGACGCTGTTCGAAAGCTACATCTTCCTCTTTATAACTGAACCCGTCGATGTTAGCATACATGGCAAAGAAGTTATAGGTATTGTAAAGTGTACCGAAGAACTTCCGTTTAATTTCGTCCAGCCCGTTGATATCAAATTTCAGATTATCCCAGGGCTGAGCATTTGTGATCATGTACCATCGCGTAACATCGGGGCCGTGATTTTCAATGGTTTCAAAAGGGTCCACAGCATTTCCCAGGCGCTTGGACATTTTGTTACCGTTTTTATCCAATACCAGGCCGTTTGACACAACATTCTTAAACGCCACTGAGTCGGAAATCATAGTGGCAATAGCGTGCAGTGTAAAAAACCATCCCCTGGTCTGATCCACGCCTTCCGCAATAAAATCAGCAGGGAAATTACTTTCAAATTCTTTCCTGTTTTCAAAGGGATAATGCTGTTGTGCGTATGGCATAGATCCACTGTCAAACCAAACATCAATGAGGTCAGGTTCGCGTTGCATCTTTTTCCCGGATTCAGAAACCAGTACGATCCGGTCAACATATGGCCTGTGCAGGTCGATGCTGTCGTAATTTTTCTGAGACAGATCATCCTTATCAAAATGAGCAAGAGGATTCTCATCCATAAATCCGGCTCTTACTGCCTTATCGATTTCTTCTTTCAGCTCAGCAGCAGAACCGATGCATTTTCTTTCCCCGCCGTCTTCGGTTGACCACACAGGTAGCGGTGTACCCCAGAAACGGGAGCGGGAAAGATTCCAGTCAACCAGATTCTCCAGCCAGTTGCCAAAGCGCCCGGTGCCAGTGGCAGCAGGCTTCCAGTTAATGGTTTTGTTCAGCTCCAGCATGCGTTGCTTAAATTCGGTGGTTTTTATAAACCAGGAATCAAGCGGATAATATAGAATTGGTTTATCTGTCCTCCAGCAATGCGGATAGGAGTGTTCATATTTTTCAGACAGAAAAGCCCTGTTTTCCTTTTTTAATTTGATGATGATATCCACATCCACCGGGTTATCAATCCCGGGATTAAAGGACTGATCATACTCAGGTTTGACAAAGCGCCCGGCAAACTCGCCCATTTCCTCCACAAATTTCCCTTTACGGTTAACCATGGTTAAGGAACCTATGCCGTTTTCTTTTCCAACCTTAAAGTCATCAGCACCAAAACTCGGAGCTATATGTACAATACCCGTTCCCTCTTCGGTAGTAACAAAATCGCCCAGAACCACACGGAAAGCGTCACCATCTTTGGGCTGCGCATAGGGCAGCAATTGCTCGTAGCGGATACCTTCAAGTTGTGATCCTTTAAACTCCTGCACTATTTCAAAGGGAATTTTCTTATCGCCCGGTTTAAATTCATCCATTTTCATCTCTGAATTTTTTTCCGGGAAGTATTTGTGCATTAAATCCCTGGCACAGATTACCGTTACCGGCTCTCCAGTGTAACGGTTAAACGTGTTTACGGTAACGTAATCTATCTTCTTACCTACAGCAAGAGCCGTATTTGATGGCAATGTCCAGGGAGTTGTGGTCCAGGCAAGAAAAAACACTTCTCCGTGGGCCTTTTCCCACAAAAACTCTGACTTACTGCCTTTTTCCACCTTAAACTGAGCTACCAGAGTATTATCTTTTACCATGCGGTAGCATCCTGGCTGGTTCAGCTCATGAGTACTAAGCCCTGTGCCTGCGGCAGGCGAGTAAGGCTGAATAGTATAACCCTTGTAGATCAAGCCTCTGTCAAACAGGTTCTTCAAAAGATACCACACCGTTTCAATATACTTATTATCAAATGTAATATAGGGATTATCCAGGTCAATCCAGTAACCCATTTTTATGGTAAGCTCATCCCAGAGGTCTTTATATTTCATCACCTCAGTGCGGCATGCCTTGTTGTAATCTTCCACTGAAATGGTCTGTCCTATATCATCTTTACTGATTCCAAGGGTCTTTTCCACTCCTATTTCCACGGGCAACCCGTGAGTATCCCATCCGGCCTTACGCTTAACGTTAAAGCCCTTCATGGTTTTGTAACGACAGAAAATATCTTTAATGGCTCGTGCCATCACATGATGAATCCCGGGCTTCCCGTTGGCTGATGGCGGGCCTTCATAAAAAATAAAGGGCTCAGCATCCTTGTTCCTCTGCAAACTTTTCTCAAAAGTCTGCTCATTTTCCCACAATTGTAAAATATCATGCGCTAAACTCGTAAGGTTCAAACTACTGTATTCTCTGTATTTCCGTTCCATTAAATGATATTTTTCCTGTAAATTTTATAAAGCTGCAAAAGTAATAAAAAATTAAGCACTTCCGGCACCTTCAAACTTGTATGATTCAGGGGAAAAGATTTTCATAATGCATCTTTGAGGCACTATAATCAAATATTTTTTTACTAAAGTGTGACCTGTGGAAAAATGCGCTGTCTTTGGGTTGAAAGTTGCAAAATTAAACAGCAACATCAAACCCTAAAACTAATTTTATTGTTTAATGCAAGTGCGTTATTTATATCGCACTTTAAATTCAAAGATTATGAAAAAACACAGGATTATTTTAGCCATAATGTTTATAATGGCAGGAGTATTCACACTGAATGCACAGAATGATGACGAACCACAATATCTGTTCCAGGCGGGGGATACCCAGGTGAGCGGCTTTGGAGGTGTAACCGTTGGTTTCACAAGCATCAATGATGAGTTTGCTGTAATGACCGGTGGCGGTGGAGCAGTACTGCTTAATCAGAAGTATTTCTTTGGCGGATATGGTGAAGGCCTGTCCACTGTACACAACCTGGACCCACAGCTGGTTACCTGTCCTGACAAATATACCATGAGTTTCGGACACGGCGGATTCTGGCTGGGATATATCCACAACCCGAATAAATTGATTCATTTCAATATTAATGCCCGTTTGGGCTGGGGCGGTATCAGCATGTATGACAGGAATTATGATGTTGCTAACATCGAACACTGCGACCGCGACAATGTGTTTGTAGCACTTCCTCAGATCGAAATGGAAATAAACCTGACCAGCTGGATGAGATTTCAGCTTGGTGCCGGATACCGCTTTGTTACAGGCATTAGTAATGATATTTATTCTGACAACATGTTTAACCAGCCAAATGTTAAGATTGGCTTCATGTTTGGAAATTTCAGCCCCGCCAAATAACCTCAACCCTTTAACCTGAATATTAGTCATGAGTTTCAAAAATATAAAGCTGTTGCTGTTTTTCTCTGGAATGATATTACCCGGATTGCTAAGTTCAGTTAACGATGAGAAAGAAGTACTGCGATATACTGTAAGTGGCAGAATAAAAGATGCCACTAACGGTGAGGAATTGCTGGGCGCCACCATCTATGTTAAAGAGCTTAAAACAGGCACCATGACCAACAACTACGGATTTTACTCCATCAGCCTTGAACCCGGAACATATACCCTGATATATTCCTATGTTGGATATAAGCCGTTAGAGAAAAAGATCAAGCTGGATGAAAATCATAAGGTAAACATGGAACTAAGCCCTGTGAACCAGGAACTGAAAACTGTTACCGTTACCGGGGAAAGAGAAGATGCCAACGTAAAGGCAACACAAATGAGTGTTGTAAAGATGAAGAGCAAAACCATCTCAAAGATTCCGGCACTGATGGGAGAAGTTGATGTAATTAAAACATTGCAGTTGCTGCCTGGCGTTCAGTCTGCAGGTGAAGGATCCACAGGCTTTTCGGTGAGAGGCGGATCCAGAGACCAAAATCTTGTGATTCTGGATGAAGCCACGGTTTTCAACGCTTCACATCTGATGGGATTTTTCTCCGTATTTAACAATGATGCCATTAAAGAAGTGGAGCTCTACAAGGGTGATATACCGGCCAAATATGGTGGGCGGCTGTCATCACTCGTTGACATCAGGCAAAAGGACGGAAACATGAAGCGTTTCCAGGCTGACGGAGGAATCGGAACCATCTCCAGCAGGCTTACTTTGCAGGGCCCTGTAGTTAAAGATCAAACATCATTCCTGATAGCCGGAAGACGCTCCTATGCAGATATTTTTCTTCCGCTTTCTGCCAATGAAAACCTGCATGATAACACGCTCTATTTTTATGATGTTAACTTCAAATTCAATCATATTTTTGACGAGAATAACCGGATTTACGTATCCCAGTATTATGGCAGAGATGTGATTGAAATATCCGCAGATAATGAAGCTCCGTTCTCCATGAGCTGGGGAAATATTACCACAACCGTTCGCTGGAACCACCTGTTTTCAGATAAGCTGTTCAGTAATTTCACGCTGGTCAGAAGCGGCTACGATTACCGGTTGGGAATAGAAGAAACCGGTGATAATATAACCAGCTTTATCTGGCGTTCCGACCTTGAAGACAATACAGCACGTGCAGACTTTGGCTGGTACCTCAATCCTAATAACACTGTACGCTTCGGAGCAAGTGCCTCCTACCAGACATTCGCTCCCGGAAAAGTCAAAGGCCTCTCGGATGAATCCATTTTTGGTGAAGTGGATGTCCCTGCATCAAATGCCATGAGCTATTCGGTGTTTGCCTCTAACGAACAGCGGATATCAGCCTTGCTGACTGTGAACTACGGCTTGAGATACACGATTTTCCAAAATATGGGAAAAGCAACTGTATACAATTTCGATGATTCCTACAATAAAATAGACTCAACTGTATATGGTAAAGGGGAAATATTCAATTCCTACGACGGCCTTGAGCCAAGAATCAGCGCCAGCTATATCATCAATGATAAATCATCCGTTAAAGGTAGTTACTCGCACACCAGGCAATATCTGCATCTTTCCAGCAATGCAACGGTAGGAACTCCACTGGATGTCTGGCTGCCCAGCAGCCCGAATATCAAGCCACAGAAAGCTCATCAGGGGGCAATCGGTTACTTCAGGAATTTTAAGGATAATGCACTGGAAGGTTCTGTGGAACTCTATTACAAGAAAATGTACAACCAGATAGATTTTAAAAACCATGCCCAGATTTTTCTGAATCCTGAAATTGAAGGTGAAATGCGGTTCGGACAGGCTGAAGCTTATGGTATGGAATTTTTGCTGCGAAAGGTCAAGGGCGACTTCACAGGTTGGGTCAGCTACACATTATCACGTGCCGAAAGAACCTTTGAGGATATTAATGACGGAAAACCTTATCTCTCTCCCTTCGACAGAACTCATGATATTTCGATGGTTCTTAACTACGAACTGAATAAAAGGTTTTCATTTGGCATGAACTGGGTTTACGCCACCGGCAGCCCTGTCACCTTCCCTACCGGACGATGGGAGTACGGAAATATGATAGCTCCGGTTTTTTCTGACAGAAACACGTACCGTATGCCCGATTATCACAGGCTGGATGTGTCTGTCACCTACGATTCAAAGAATAAGGACAAAAATGACAAGAGATTCTACAGCTCCTGGAATCTATCGGTGTATAATGTCTATGACCGGCATAATGCCTTCAGTATAACCTTTGAAGATGTTAAAGGATCACCATACAGGCAGGAAGCCATAAAAACATACTTGTTTGGAATTATTCCATCTATCACATATAATTTCCATTTTAAATAAGAATAATCATGAAGAAGATCATTCTATATTTCCCGATATTGCTTTTATTTCTGGCTTCATGCGAGGAAAAGATCGAACTTGACCTGGATGATGATTACACCCGGCTGGTAGTAGAAGGATCAGTTACTGATGACAAGATCCGGCAGATAATATATCTTTCCACCACAGCATCATACTTTAGTGATGAACAGACACCGAGAGTGAGTGGCGCTACTGTAACAGTTTCCGAAGGTTCCAATGTGTATGATTTTAAAGAAACCATGCCCGGGAAATATGAATCAACCGACTATTTTGCAGCAGAACAGGGCAAGGAATATATGCTAAGAATAGAGCTAAATAAGGCCATAGGCGGAGAAAGCGTTTTCACTGCCACTGAAAAAATGCCTGTAAAGCTGCAGCTTGATTCCATAGCAGCAATACCCCTACCAGTTGAGGTTAACGGCAGAGATGTGCAGGTGCTTGGTTATGGGCAGGAGCCGCCTATGGAAGGCAACTACTACATGTGGGATCTGTATGTGAATGGAGTTTTGATCAGCGATACCCTTAATAAGAAAACCTTCACTGATGACGAATTGGTTAACGGGAGCTACATACCCGGCCTACCCATCTTTTACTATGACGGTGCAGCAAATGACACCATAGAAATATTTACCCAAAGCATTACAGAAGAGTATTACGGATTCCTGCTGGCGTTTATACAGGAAGCCGCTTTCGGAGGAAATAATTTCGCTGGTCCGCCGGCGAATGTGGAGGGAAATATTTCGGGAGGAGCATTGGGATATTTCAGTGTGAAAGCTGTAACCAGCAACCAAACCATATACCGTAAACCCTGAAGTTTGCGCCCCCGGTTTGTACATTGCATGACCCATCACCGGGGAAACCGGTTTTTTCACAAATATGTCCTGATATACATTCCGTTCCAATAAGCTGTAAATGGTCATTTACAATACTGTTAGCGAAGTTTTCAACCATTAAATCATCCTGATCAACAAATAATGGATGAATACCTTTAATGCGCTCAGTTTTTGATTTTACTGGCAAAATCAGCAGCTTTTTCCCATACCTGGTCTAAGCCTTTCCAAATGACCTTATACCTTAATTTTTCGGCCCTGTTTCGGGGCAGTTTATATGCTGACCGGTCCACTTCGATTTCCATTTTTACCATAAACAGTTAGAAAAATCAGACCTGCCTGACCCAAAATGCATTTTATGAACATAAACCATTGATTATGCGCAATAGCATTATTGAGAGGCAATGTCGCGCACAAATCAGGAAGTTTGCGCTCACTCTTAATTTTCACTAAAAAAAAACAGCATAAAGCTGTTTTTTTATAGCGAATTGATTATTACTATTTTCCCTCAGTAGTTGCAGCCTGTGTATTCTCTTTTTCCTCCTCTTCATCAATAAAATCAATGGAATGAATGATTCCTTCAAGCTGCATCAGATAGTTCCGCTTTGCCTTGTTCGCACGATACACAAAACCATCCATACTCACTAAGCGGTTATTCTTCTCATCAAAAGTGGTTATATTTATGAAAGGACCACCCATAAAGTAGTTTTCAGTGCGCCACAGCCCTCTGATTTCCACAGCAAAATTCTTATTGAATTTTACGTGACTGGTAACAGGTGTCAAAATATCTTCAGTGGCCATATAAGATTTTTTAATAGGCCCCGGAATATGCTTTTTAGTGATCGAATCTCTCCACCTGATTATATTATCCGGATAAAACTGCGCGGTATCTTTATATGGTTTCGTATAAACCATAATTCCCTGGCTCATATCTGAAGGTTCGCGCCTTAGCCACAGGAAATCATCTTCAAGTTTAGCAATATAGAATCCAGAAGGAACGACCATTGAGATGTTCATTTTCTCTTTGATCCTCACTGCAAGGTCACGCTGGTTCATCCTTGAGTAAGCATTAATAATGCGTTTTCTTTCTGCCATTTTAAAAACCTGCATAATATTTTCCTGCTCTTTACGCAGTAGCTGATTCAGCTCTTTAAGGTCGGAAGCAACAAGCTTTACCACAAATTGCGGCTGTGCCCACACATTGGCTTTATAAATACTCTTTGCATTCTTTTCCTGATTTATTTCAAGGATCAGCAGGTTGCGATGCTTTTGAAACAGCTCGCTGAAGGCATTGAATTCAATATGTCTAACATCAAAAACGGGTTCTACCTGACCAAGACCCGGGGCTTCCTGCCCAAAAAATTCCTTAACTTTTGTACCTGCACTACTGTTCCAGGTCTGATTATCGGCAACCACAACCATCTCAAGAGTAGTGCCGGCTGAGGAAGGTTTTGATTTGGCTTTCTGAGTGGATTCATCGCAGGCTGTCACCAGAATAATCAATACGACGGACAGCCACATGACGGTTTTTCTTATCATTTTTTTCTTTTTGGAAGCACCTAAAACAAAAATCGTGCAAAACTTAGCCGGCTACAGGCGCCACTCTTAGTTTCTGGCCAAGCTTAAGCCTTCTGTCATTGGCAATATTATTCAATCTTTTGATTGTACTCACAGAAGTATTGGGGTATTGTTCTGCAATCTCCGATAAGGTATCACCCTTGCGAACAGTATGATAAATGTAGTCATCCTGGACTTGAGCTGTGGTAGGCACTGAGCTGACCGGACTGACTTTACCCTCAAGAACTCTTTCAGGAGCAAAAATGATCAGCTCGTCGCCGGGATGTATCATATTGGAGCTAAGATTATTCCATTCTCTGATATCATTCACATCAACTCCGTATTTTGAAGCAATGCCACCCAGGCTTTGTCCCCTTAGCACCCGGTGTGTGCCCTGCTTCACCGGACCGTATTTTGCAGCCAGCCTTTCTTCCATTTCACGTTCCGCCCGGGTTTTATAATCATAGATGGTGCGCTCAGCCAATAGAAACAAAGGCACCTTGTTTTTCGGAAGGTACATGGTGTAGAACCGCTTTTCACTGGCGGGAATAATTCCCCTCCGGTAGGCTGGATTCATAAGCTCAAGGATATCCTTGCTAACTCCCAGCACCTCTGCTACCTGATCAAACCTTAATTGCCTTTTCACGAGTACAGTATCGCTTTCCAGCATTGGGATATCAGCATAACCCGGCTTAATATAGTGATCACCTGCATGGCGAAAAACATAATTCACAGCAATAAAAGCAGGAATATATCCCTGGGTTTCGCGTGGGAGGAACCGTTTTATTTCCCAAAAGTCCGTAGCTCCGCCAGCCCGGCGAATGGCGCGGTTTACATTCCCCGGCCCGGCATTATATGCGGCCAGGGCAAGAAACCAATCGTTATACATTTTGTAAAGATCGCGCAAGTGCTGGCAGGCAGCCTCAGTTGCCTTATACATATCATAGCGTTCATCCACATATGCGCCAACGTGCAGATCGTACAGTCTGGCCGTACCTGACATAAACTGCCATAATCCACTGGCCCCGGCCCATGATCGTGCTTCCTGATTCAGTGCCGACTCGATGATGGAAAGATACTTTAGCTCCAGGGGAAGATTATATTTGTCTAACATCGGTTCGTAAAATGCAAAATAAAACCCCATCCGGCTAAGAACACTGGAAGTAAGTTGCTTTCGCTTCACCAGGTATAATCGCACATAATCCGCAACCACCTCATTATATACCAGATCTATAGGAGAAGATGCATTCAGTGTATCAAATTTAAGCTTCAATATAGAGTCATTAATGGAATGCCGCACAAGGGAATCAATTTCCGGGCTTCTGTAGTCAACTGTGGAATCAAATTCCATCATAATAAAATCCCGGAAGTTATCGTTTATCTGTTGGTCCCATAAAACGAGCAGTGAATCCCCTGTGGTTTTGGATGAGTCAGCTGTGGCAGAAACATTAGCTGCCATCAGAAATGCCAGTAAAATTGATAGAGTATATTTTATCCTATTTGAAATCATAAAAAAAAGCAGCAGTGTTTATTCAGTTTTGAATATTTCATCTAAGTTCATTGCAAATTTAAAAATTAAATCTTCACGATTTTCACCTGCCATAATTTGCAATCCTAAAGGCAGGTTATTTTTTCCATGTACTGCAGGAATAACCAACGAAGGAAGTCCTGAAATATTTGCAGGCAGCAGAAATTTATCATGCCGGTATAGTGCTGCAAAATTGTTTGTCTGCCGGATAAACGGAGCTTCCATGGGAGTGGCAGGCAAAACAATTACATCGGAATTTTTGAACTGATCACAAAGAAATTCCCTGATTACACTTCTCCATAGCAGCGCATTTTTATACCTGTTTTCTTCAAATGATGTCATCAATACCCCCGCAAGGATTTTCCGTCTTACTTCCCTGCCCATGAACTTCGATCTGTAATTATAAACGGATTCAGGAGCAGCTATGCTCTTTCCAAAATAAATATTCTGATAACGCGCCATGGAAGAAGATGCCTCAGCCATTGTCAGCGTATGGTAACACGGCATAAGTTTATCTTCATATTTCATTTTGGTTTCCGATATATCAATATTAGAATTCAGGCTTCTATATAAAATATTTTTAATCTTATCCCATTTTTGAGCCTTTTCATCGAAATTCATAAAGATCACACCTGAAGGAACCGCTTCTTTGCTATTGGATTTCATTACTGTAGTGCTGTCTTTGTCATCATCCCCGGAAATGATATTGAATACCAGCTGTAATGTGTTAAGGTCTGCAGCTATAGGCCCTGGCTGATCAAAAGAGGGAGCATAAGAAATACATCCGTATCTGGACACTGCTCCATAAGATGGTTTTAATCCATAAGAACCGCAATAAGCTGCCGGCTGCCGTATAGATCCACCGGTGTCCGTGCCAATGGCTGCATGGCAGAGGCCTGCTGCAACAGCAACGGCAGAACCACTACTTGACCCACCCGGGACTCTTTGATGGTCAAAAGGATAGAGGGTTGGCCCATAAATTGATCTTTCGCCTGAGCTGCCCATGGCAAATTCATCACAGTTAGTGCGTCCCACTATAATTGCATCCTCAGCTTGCAGTCTTTTTACTATAGTTGCAGAGCAGGATGCCTGAAAATCTTCAAGAGCTGAAGAAGCTGCCCCCGTGTTTTTTCCTTTGTGTAAAATATTATCTTTTACTGCAATAAAAGCCCCGGCGAGCCTGCCGGCATCACCACTGACTATTCTTCGCTGAATTATTGAAGCTCTTTCCATTGCCTCATCCTCATACACTTCGAGGAAAGCATTAAGGAAATTAAGGGCATGTATTTTTTTAAAAATGGAAGACACAGCTTCTGTAAGAGGAACATTACCGCTGTGGGCGTTTCTGCATATATCCTCGTATGATATGAGCTTTTCAGTGATCATATGATTTATTGAGGCAGAAGCCAGAATTGCGGATTTAGCTTGCTGGGCTGGCCGTTCTTTTTAGCCTGCCATATCTGAAAGTTAACTTCAGTTACTCCGCTGGAATTATCTGTCTTTATTTTGCCGATTACATCCCCTGTTGCAACATTATGCCCGGGACTCACCTTCACCTGTGACAAATTATCATAAAGTGTGAAGTAATCACCATGTTGTACCAGTACAGCCTTTTTATTGCCAATACTGATAACCTTTGTTACTTTTCCCGAGAAAACGGCATGTGCATCCGAATTGCGTGAGGTGCGAATGGTTATTCCGTTGTTTTGGATGGAAATGCCTCCCTGTCGGTGCACGCCGAAGGTGCTGGATATAATGCCTCTTTTGGTGGGCCAGGGCAATTTCCCCTTATTTGAGGTAAAGTTTTCTGACAATGCCACCTGACCGGGAGTGAGCCTGAATTCAGCAGAAGCACTAGCTTCAGGCTCTGCGGGTTCCTCCTTTTTCATCTGCTCCGCTATAATTCTTTCTATTTCGTTTTCCAGCGCGCGGGCCTCAGCACGTTTTTTTCTCAAATCCCTTTCCAGCTTACTTTCCTTACGCTTCAAGTCAGCCAGAAGTTCCGTTTTACCTTCCCTTTCTGAGCGAAGCTTTTGCCTCTCCTGTTCCTTTGAGGCCAGCAGCTCCACTTTTCGCTCCGTATCTTCTTTCAATTGAGCAATTTTATTATTGAGCTTCGACTTTTTTTCCTGTATCATCAGCGCTTGCTGCTTACGGTAATCGCTGTATTGCCGAAAATATTTAAGCCGGCGGTAGGCCTGATTGAAATTATCGGCTGAAAAAACAAACATCAGCTTGTGGTAGCGCGATCTTGTTTTATATGCATGGTAAATCATCCTCGCATATTCCTGCTTTAGCGCTTCCAATTCGTTGTTGAGCTCCTCAATTTCTTCCTTGTTTTCTTCAATCTGAAGCCTTAGATATTCCACCTCCGACCCAATGGTTACAATTAGCTGCTCACGGCTCGCGATGCGTTTCCTGATCAGAGAAAGCTGGCTCAGGCTTGCCTGCCGGTTTTTTGCTGTTTCTGATAATAGTTTTGTAGTGTAGCGGATGTCCTGTTCAAGCTTTTTCTTTTTCTCACGCAGCTTCTCCGTTTCATCCTGCGCATTACCTTGATAGAAACCCAGTAACGCCGCAAACAATAAAACCCAATGCCATTTATTTTTGACTTCAATCATAACAGGACTTGTTTTGTCAAAAATAATCAAACTTATATAATCCTGATTATTCTCTTAAAGGAATTCTGTCATATTTTGAACTAATGGAAAAAGGAAACCTTAGTTTTTCACCGTATTCCATTGATTTATAGGTCATCTGCAATTTGGTGCGGCTGCCGTCAAAAAATACAGCTTCAATTATCGCCGGATAACTGTTTCCTGGAATTGTCTGGAAGTCGTAATACTCGAAAGATACCAGGCGGTTTTGCGGCTTCAGTTGTTCAATTCTTACTTTCCTCAGCTTAAATGTTTCAGGATCGAGCCGGAATTCCTGAATAACTGATTTTTGATAAACCTGACCGGAGTGTTCTTCCGCTTTATCACGGATAACATTCATATTATCAAGAGTATCGCTTTCCCAGTTATACTCAGCCTCGATCAGCGGCATATTGCCTGTAAGCATATCCTGAAAACTTTCAAAAGGAACGTCCATGCCAATAAGCCTGCTGATGGAGGCATAGCTTTCGCTGTGGTAGGTTTTATTCAACCGATTGATCATCAAAAGGGTATCCGGGGTAAGCTTCATCCTGGCAATTTCAAACCCAAGGGCATAGGAAACTGATATCCAAATTACACTGTCCTTTTTCATTCTCAAATTGGCCTTGAAGTTATATTTCCTGCCGTTGGTATTAATCTCTCCGGCAATTTTTCCACTCAGCCACTCATATTGCAGGTTTGCATTATGCGATTTCTGAATCAGCGTTTGAACCTTTTTCATTTCTGCGTCTTCTTCAGGCATTTCTTTTGGAGTTTTCTTCCATGCTTTGCAGCCTGCCAAAAAGGAAACACTCAGCAGTAATAGCATAAAGTATTTTACAGGTAGTGTCCGTATCATATTATGGATTGATATTTTCGTTTTCTATTTTTTTCTGAAGTTCATCAGAGTTATTAGTTTTCTCATCAGCAGCTTTCTTCCAATACTCCACTGCCTGTTTAACTTTCCCGGTCATGAACAGCACATCGCCATAATGCTCCAGGATTTCAGCACTTTTCTCATTACTGTTTTCCACCGCTTTCTGAAGGGCTTTTTTAGCTTCACGATATTTTTCCTGTTTGAAAAGCACCCAGCCATAAGTATCAAGATAGGTGGCATTTGAAGGATATTTATCCACCACCTTCTTGCTCATCCGAGCAGCCTTTTCCAGCTGTTCCCCACGGAGCGACAGGTAATATGCATAATTATTCAGCACATAGGCATTATCAGGATCAATTTGCAGAGCCCTTTCATAAGCATGATATGCATCCTGATATTTTTGGATATTGTAATAGCTATCCCCCAAATAAGAATAGAAATCTACCTTCATGTCCACATCTGCCACAAAGTATAATCCCATTTCCAGGGTTTCAACCACATTGGCATATTCCTTTTGCTGATAGTGGCCCATGCCCTTCAACAAGTAGGTTACACCCTGTTCAGGGAAAAGATTTATAGCCCTTTCAGCTGTTTCAATGGCATTTTCATTCTTTTTAAGCTGAAGCTGAAGCTTAATGACCTGCTCCCATACCGGATAACGAGTACTGTCGAGTGAAATCACTTTTTCAAATGCATTCAGCGCCTCTTCATATTTTTTATCCTGCATCAGGAAATCGCCTTTCAATGACCATGACACCGGATCATCAGGATGAGCTTTCACCAGCTCTTCCAAAAGGATCTTTGCCTGGTTATTTAAGGAATCCGTACTATTCGAAATGGAATAATACGACAGAAGCACCTGAACCTTAGGATCAATACTTAAGTTTTCATTTCCGATGGCTGATTTCAGTGCCTCATAGGATTTTTCGTTGTTCCCATTTGCTCTGTGTTGTTCCGCAAGCATCAGGTCGGCCCAGCCTTCATCATTTCCTGTTTCCTTAAAGCGTTTTATAGCCTCCAAAGCCTTTTGCGGTTCATTAATCTGGTTGTAGAGGGCAATCAGTTCTCTGAAATATTCCGGGTTTGTACTGTCTTTCTTTAGGAGCATATTCACTTTTTCGGCTGCCTTCTTGTAATCACCGGTTTCCTGAAGCAACCGCACCTCACGCAAAACCAGTTCTTCTGTCTCGCCAATTATTTCCTGTATTTTCTGCAGGATGTCAAGGGCTGCATTATAGTTCTCCAGGTAACGTTCCAGGTTATACCAATCCTGATAATACTGCAGGTCATCCTTATCGTTTTCTACCAGCCATCTAAGCTGGTGGCGTGATTCCTCCAGTTTACCGGTTCTCTGGTAAAGGTCAACCAGCATTTTCCTGTACCAAATGTTGCCAGGATTGGATTCTGCTGCCTTCTCTGCATAGCTCACCGCTTCATCGTATCTTCCGGTTTTAGCCATCATCCTCGACATTTCAAACAGTGCGGCATCATGTTGCGGGCTTCTTTCCAGCACTTTTTTATATTTTTCTACCGCCAGCTCATCATTTCCCAGCAAGGCTTCTTTTTTTGCTTCGATAAATGAAACAGTTACAGCAAGGCTATCCTGGTAATCAAGAGCTTCATTCTTTTCTTTACCGGCCTGCTCAGCATCCCTGCCTTTTTGTAAAAGGCTGCACCCGCTCAACAGCCCTGCAGCCAATACAAATACAAATGATATTTTCAGAATCCTGGTCATAATTATTTTTTAAGACAGGCGGGTGAAATCTCCGATACTTACATCAGCAACCCTGCCCATGTAGTTAACGTGATTTCCTACCATAGAGTTGTCCAGATTAGCATTTTTGATCACGGAATTTGATTGTATGATACTGTTGGTCACTATGGAATTTTCTATGGTTGACTCCGAGCCGATGGACACATGAGGACCAATAATAGAATTTTTGATCTTCACATTTTTACCGATGTAACATGGCTCAACGATAATGGAGTTTTCTTTTTCCACAGAGTCAGCAATAAGTTGATCAATATGGTTGGTTTCAAGAATTCTCTGATTGGTATAAACGGTAGCATCCTTATTGCCACAATCAAGCCACTCCTCAACGGCACCCGTGTAGAATCTTGTTCCTTTTTGCATCATATTCTGGAGTGCATCTGTAAGCTGATATTCGCCTCCTTTAATTATGTTATTGTCAACCAGGTATTGGAGTTCTTCACGCAGAAATTTTCCATCGCGAAAATAGTAGATCCCGATTATGGCTTCATCCGAAACAAATTTAGCCGGTTTTTCCACGAACCCGTTGATAATTCCATCATCATTCTTGGTAACTACGCCAAAAGATGATGGATCGTTTACACGATGAGTCCAGATAATGCCATCTTTTTGCACATCCATTTGGAAGCCGGCTCTGAACAATGTATCGGCAAACGCTACCACAACGGGTGCATCCATGGAATCAGCAGCACAAAGCACTGCATGTGCTGTTCCAAGTGCTTCTTTCTGATAATAAACAGTTCCTTTGGCTCCCAGTTGTTCAGCAATACTTATCAGGCTGTTTTCTACTTTTTCACCAAAATCACCTATTACAAAAGCGATCTCGTCCACTTTTTCAGATGTCACACTCACGATGTCTTCCACCAGCCTCTGCACGATCGGCTTTCCTGCAATTTTTATCAGTGGTTTGGGTGTAGTAATGGTATGCGGCCTCATCCGCTTACCTTTTCCTGCCATCGGTACAATAATCTTCATTGTTTATTACTTTTTTTATGTTAATGTGGATAGCTGTTCCTTACCCGCAGAAATATCAATTTGGCTGCATGCATAATGTTTTTAACTGCCCTGAAGCTGAAAAAATATTCCGGATACGCTATTATATCAAATTAAATACCAGTACTTCCAAATCCGCCTTCTCCGCGGGCAGTTTTTTCAAGAATTTCAGCTTCCTGCCAGCTCACCTGCTCATGCTTCGAGATCACCATCTGGGCAATTCTCTCACCATGATTTATCTGAAAATCTTCATTGGAGAGGTTCACCAGGATAACTTTTATTTCTCCCCTGTAGTCAGCGTCGATGGTTCCGGGGCTGTTAAGCACCGAAATTCCTTTCTTTACTGCCAGTCCACTGCGTGGGCGCACCTGAGCCTCAAACCCTTTGGGGAGCGCAATATGAAGACCCGTGGGAATAAGTGCCCTCTCCAGAGGCTTTAACATCACCGGCTCATCCAGATTAGCCCGTAAATCCATTCCTGCAGATAATTCTGTTTCGTAATTTGGCAAAGGGTTTTTTCCCTTATTCACAATCTGTACTTGCATCATTTTTATTTTTCATTGGAAGCAAAAATATAAAAAATTGTCCCTTCCCTTGTTAGCAATTCATGATCTTTAAAACTCAGCTTTTGATTATATTCCTGAGCTCTTTCCGTTCAGCGAAAAATACCATAAGCAAAAAGCCTGCAAAAAACAGGGAATGTACTGTCCATTTCAGTATCTGATTATTGATCGCAGCTTTTTCAGCCACCAGATAAAGCACTACTGACAATGATATATATGCAGCTGCCCGTAGCAATTTGTATTTTACATGATAATATTTTCTTCCGATAAAATAGGAGAGCACCATCATAGTGCCGTAGCAGGCAAAAGTAGCCCAGGCCGACCCTAAATAACCAATCCGTGGTATCCAGTAAATATTGAGCCCAACTGTGATAAGCGCACCTAAAATGGACAGGTATGCTCCAAAACGTGTTTTATTGGTGAGTTTATACCAGATGGAAAGATTATAAAAAATACCTAAAAACAGATTGGCCATCAACAGAATGGGAATGACATCCCTTCCTGTCCAGTATTCCTCATCTATAAAATGTATAATAATATCCAGGTAAAGCATGGTTCCCAAAAATATTACTGCTCCAGCAATTACAAAGTAATTCATCATCATGGCATACATTTCTTTGGCATCTTTATTCTGCGCTTTGGAAAAGAAAAAAGGTTCTGCCGCATACCGGTAGGCCTGGATAAAAATGGCCATGAGTATGGATATTTTATAGCAGGCTCCATAGATACCCACCTGCCTCAGGGCTTCATTTTCCGGGAGCATGTATTTCAATAGCAACCTGTCAAGAGTTTCGTTCATAATCCCAGCCAGACCAAAAATCAGCAGAGGCAGGGCATAAACCATCATTTCTCGCCACAGTTTCAGGCTCAGCTCCCGCTTAATCTTAAAAAATTCAGGAAACAGCATTACCACCTGGATGGCACTGGCAATAACATTAGCAAGGAAGATATGTCCTACAACCGGCTTGCCTGGATGAAAGAGTGATATAAAATCGCTTACGACCGGAATATCCGCTTTAATGAGCCAGGGACAAAGTAAGAGCAGGAAGAGGTTACCGCCTATATTTACACCGATATTGGTGAGTTTTACCACAGCAAACCTTCCCGGGCGGTCTTCTGCGCGCAGCCTGGCTAATGGGATGGCTGAAACAGCATCAAAAGACACGATAAAAGAAAGGTATAGAATATACTCCGGGTGTTGCGCATGTTGAATCAGCTCAGCAAGGTCACCAGTAAATGTAATGATCAGCAATATAAAAAGTGCTGAAGTGGATAATACCGACACCATGATAGTGGAATACACCGAATCGCGTGATATTCCGGCTTTTTCGCTGTATCGAAAAAAAGCGGTTTCCATGCCATAGGTGAGCACAACCAGCAAAAAAGCCGTGTAGGCATAGATTTCTGTTACCACACCATACTGCTCAGGAAAAAACACTGCTGTGTGAATGGGCACCAGCAAGTAATTAAGCACGCGCCCAAGCACTGAGCTTACACCATAGATGGCTGTCTGTCCTGCCAGTTGTTTCAGCGGATTTGCACTCATGCTGCAAAAGTAAGCAAATTCAATTCCATGCTATTCGCTAATTTGTGGTAATTCCACATAGAAAATGGTTCCCTCGTTTTCTACTGATTCAAACCAAATCCTGCCCCCTGCATTGTTGACGATGCTCTTTACCATCGTAAGGCCAAGGCCCATCCCACTGCTTTTGGTAGTAAAGCTTGGCGAAAATATCTTGCTCTGCATTTCAACCGGTATCCCCGGACCGTTGTCTTTCACAGTGACGATAAGGCGGTCGCCACATTCATTGATCTCTATAGCGATCATGCCATTTTTGTTTTTAGGTATTGCCTGCACAGCATTGTCAAGGATATTATTGAAAACGCGGATGAGTTGTTTGTAGTCAGCTTTAACCCTGGTATCCGAGGCATTATTCATGAACGATATGCGAACATGATCATAATTGCTGTAAAGATCGCTGGAGTGATTAATAACGTCTTCCAGATTAATTATCTCTGGTTTTGAGATTGGCATTTTAGCAAAATCTGAAAACTCCGAGGCTATGGCAGCCAGATTATCAATCTGTTCTATCACTGAATCGGTAACCCGCCTGAGTTTCTTTTCCCAGTCGGGCGAATTCTGATCCCATGAGCGCTGCAACATCTGGATGTTAAGCTTCATAGGAGTAAGTGGATTTTTAATTTCATGGGCCACCTGCTTGGCCATTTCTCTCCAGGCTGATTCCCTTTGCGATCGCATCAAAAGATCGGCACTTCGTTCCAGCTCATCTATCATCTTATTATATTCATTCACCAGTTCTCCGATTTCATCCTGCTTGCGCCAAAGGATTTTCTCATTGGAAGCACCCAGCTTAACTTTACGCATCTGATCCTTGATGAGATTAAGCGGGCGGGTAATATAGCCGGTTATGAGCAGGGCAAAGGATAAGGCAAGTGCAAGCAATATAACGTACAGATTGATAAAAGTAGCGAGAAAATTGGTGATCTCATTTTCCATTTCGTTCTGTCTGGCGAAGTATGGAAGGTTCAGATAGGCAATTACCTCGTTGCGATTGTTTCTGAATGGCATATAGGCCGAGGAATACTCCAGGTCTCCCAGCTTCTCTTTATGGATGATAATGGTTTTTTCCTGCTGCCTGATCGTGTGCAGCAGATCACTGTTAATCTGCTGCGATACCAGGCCTTCTTCATAGACTTCAGGCCGGGAGGTAGCAATAAGCATCCCGTCTGTATCATACATGTTTATGTCAGAAAAGAAAACCGCCGCAAACTTAAACATCAGATCGTTCACATAGGGATACATGGCCGAATCGAGTTCAGGATATTCTGATAACTTATGCTCCACTTCAATCAGGATGGAATGGGATTTTTCCTTAAGCAGGTTGGTGTTTTTTCTTTCATTCAGATTTTTCAAATAGATAACGGATAACACCCCAATCAGAATAAACGAAACAAGAATGATGATGAAGAAAATAAACTGAATGCGGCTTTTAAAGTTTTTGTTGAGCCGGTTTACCAGCAACGGATTCATGATTAATACATTGATCAGCAGAAAAAGCATGAGGAATATAAGCACATAAGCAAACGGGGCCAGTGTTTCCCAAAAACCAGGCACATATTTACTTACAATCATAATTTCATCATCACTCACCGGATAATAGAGATGGCTGAAGCCTTTGTATTCGAAAAAATGCTTCTCGTCATCTTTAGAAATATCATAATCATTGAGGTTAATAAAATAGTTGAAGTTACCTATGGCTGCTATTAACTCTCCCTTTCTGTATTTCGCCATGCTGTATTCAGAAGAAAAGAGCTCCGATCGCTGCATGTCTTCTCCTACAAGCATTTCAGGATAAACCAGGCCCTCGGGAGCATATTTGGCTTCCATTTCCAGGTAGAGATTTAACGGAGGCCGGTTTGCAGCAGAATCAGCCGGGAACTCAAATTTTGCAATATAATTTGAAAACCAGGGATCAGTATCAAGATAAAACATGTTATTGCTGAAGGTGAAGTGTCCCCTTTTATTAATAATATCCTCGAAAAAAACGCGACAATTTTGCTTGAAATCGTCAGGTTTCAGGATGAGGCTGTCCTGCGGAAAGCAGAGCGTTGCCTGATAATTGTATCTATCCCAGTATCCATCAAAATATTTATAGAGCACATAGGAAATTACAAGATCTTCATCGATTGGTTCTTGCTCCAGGAGAATGTTCAGGGTGTCATCACGATAAATCCTGTCTTCTATATCCAGAAACATACTTTCGGCCACCGGATCCTGTCGCGAAGCGATTTTAACTGCAGAAACCTGCCTTTCCGCCTGTTCCTTCCGGGTATTGTAATGTTGGAAAAGGTAAGTAATAAGGCTCGCAAAAATCAGTACATTAATCATAAGACATGTAACCGTATCCAGGGATTTCATATAGTATTTCTGAAAACTGAATAAGCCAAGCAGAACCAGATACACAAGAAATGCAGCCCAGGATAAAGTGCCGGTGAAGGTAAATAGAAGCAGATATAGGCCTGAGGCTATCAGAATTGCCCATAAGGCATGAATAAACATACTTTGATTACGGATGAAACGCAGCAATTTTGTAAGCAGCAGATACAGGGAGGTAATGAATATGGAAAGGGAAAGAAAAGCGATGATTGTGTAAAAATCTACTGAAAAGATCTTGTAGAGATTTAGCATTACAGAGGAATCGAGCACCATTCCTTTTATGAGCCAGTGCATTGCCTCAAGCGATAAAAACAGGAAGAAATAGATAAGTATATTTATCAGCATGGTAAAAACCACGTTCGTTCCCCTATGCCTGAAATGCAGCTCGCGAAATACAGCATACATAATTGCCAGCAGGCATAGACCATTCAGAAACACATCCCCAATGGATGGAAACAGTTTATTAAAAGCCAGCACCGAAGGGTCAAATAACATGGAATTATGCACACTCACCGGGAAATTAAAGTAAGCTATGAGAATGCGAATAATGATAATATCAAGCGCATAAAATAAAACGAAAAGCTGCGGCAAGCGCCTGAACGGGTTCAGATATTTATGGGCACGGTACAGGAAAGCAAACAAAAACAAAAGTGCAGCCACAAAAAGGATAAACAGGATTTTATTTTGTGCTTCTGAAAGCGTCAGATCAGAAGGAATATGAAGATAAAAAAGCTCTTCCCCTCCGTATTCCAGAGGCGTTCCCTGCCCTTTCTCTGCTATGGTTATTTCAGCTGGTATGTTAAGATTTTCATTGAAATCATTTCTGATATTTTCGTTTTCATAAGGGTACCGGTTTTTTAGCACAGTGATTCCGATAATGTGATAATCATCTGTTTTAATTTTTCGCACCAGGCAGTAGGCATTATCAAATAATTCGAAATTTCCATCAAATTCAGTGGAATCGTACCACGCAGGAACCGGAATCCGGTTGTCAGTCCATAATACCAACTTACCATTTCTGTAGAACAGGAACTCTGTTTCCCTGGTACTGTAAAGTTCCTCTCCCTCATTCTGAACGCAGGATAAGAGCATGGCTGAATCCATCGCTGCGAAATCCTGAAGTGTTTCATCAAGGTATTTAAATGATTCAGATGTAAACTTATCAACCTGCTCAATTATTTCTGCCTCTGACAAGCGGCTTTTGAAATAATAACCGGATAATAATTCAACGCCCAGAAAGAGCACGAACAATAATAAATATATAATTGCTTTACGCATGTTATTTGTTTTCATATTTTAACAGGCAATCATCTTACCCTAATATCACCGAACGAAACTCCGGCATATTTTCCAAAAACCATATTTATACTGAAACGAAAATACGAAAAGATAGGATAATAACAAGAAATATGTTCTATATCGCTGATTAGCTGATCATCACAGCCTCCTCAAATAAAGGCCTGTTTGAGGCAGTTTCTCAAAAAAAGCAGCACCTCATACCAGAAAAGGGGGTTACATCCTCAAATCAAAAAAAAATGAGCCTTTCTGTTATTTTTGAATATTTGCTGTGGAAATTATTAATCTTCCTTTTCCCGGGACAAAATATAAATAAGGCTGGAAAAATCCATGTTCTTTTTTGCCCTGCGGTTGGATTTATATCCGGTCAAAAAAGCGCTCACATATTTCATGCTGCCACCACTCTTATATTTTTCACTGAGCAAGCTAACATAATATGAGTCAAATTTCATTGGTAATATTTTATCAACACGGAGATTTCTTTTTGCAAAGATGTTTTTAATGTCCTGTTTTCTGAAATGATAAAGGTGTCTTGGAACATCAAAAGCCGCCCAGAATTTTCCATAGTAATTCGCATCATATGATTCCGGGTTAGGCACAGCTATCACTATTATACCTTCATCTTTTAATATCCTGCTCAGTGTTTCAATTCTTGCATTCAGATTAGGAACATGTTCCAGTACATGCCACATTGTGATAACATCAAAGGATTTACCGGGAATTTCATCCAGGTATTCTTCATCTTCCACAGGAAGGTCGTATTCATTACGTGCAAAATTTCTGGCATCAGCATCAGGCTCTATTCCCTGCACCTGCCAGCCTTTGTGCCTGAAAAAGTTTAACAGCTCACCGGTTCCGCTACCAATATCAAGGATTTTACCCTTTGCTTTTCTGCGGCTTACCACCCTGTATTTCTGTTTCAGCGTAAAGCTGCGTACTGCTTTATAAATTCTGCTGATCAGGTCTTTACTGGTATTGCTGTGCGAAATATATTCTTCTGATTTATAATAATCTCCCAGTTTTTCGGCATAAGGCCTGGGATTGGTAAATAAAAATCCGCATTGGTCGCATTTTTCAATGCGAAAATCTTCGCCGCTCAGAAAATAATCCTGCAGGCTTAAGTAATTTTGCTTTTCTGCTGAACCACATAGCGGGCACTGTTTTAAATTTTCCATAATGACATGTTCCACGTGAAACTTATATTTTTCGTCCAAAATGTATTAAAAGTACAGAAATATCAGCCGGTGAAACACCACTAATCCTTGAAGCCTGTCCGATATTTTCAGGCTTTATATCCCTAAGCTTTTCGCGTGCCTCATAGGAAAGGGCATTCATATTCATAAAATCCAGGTGCGGCGGGATAGTGATGTTTTCCATTTTCTGCATTTTATATGCCATATCTCTTTCCTTTTCAATATAATCCTGGTATTTTATCATGATAACAGCTTCCTCCAGCGCTTCCTGATCATCATTTTCTTCTCTTTTATAATAATCATCAAAGAAATGAACGGCTTTGCGGAAATCATCTATCTCAACCCGTGGCCTTTTCAAAATGGATTCAATTTTTACCTTTTGCCTGATTGGCGCTTCTCCTATATTCTCCAGATAATCATTTACCTGATCAGGACTGATGCCCGTTTTTCTGAAGTAGTTGCTGATTCTTTCAATTCTCTGCTTTTTTTCAACCACTCTGTCATATCTTGCGCGGCTGGCCAGTCCAAGCCTGTATGATTTCTCTGTGAGCCGCAGATCAGCATTATCCTGTCGCAATAATATGCGGTATTCAGCCCTGGAAGTAAACATCCGGTAAGGCTCCTGCGTGCCTTTATTAATAAGGTCATCTATAAGCACTCCGATGTAAGCTTCGGAGCGCTTCAATATGAATTTTTCCTTTCCGTCAATTTTCCTGACTGCATTAATACCCGCCATAATACCGAGAGCAGCAGCTTCTTCATATCCTGTGGTACCGATTATTTGTCCGGCGAGATACAGTCCTTTAACTGCTTTTGTTTCGAGGGAATAATCAAGTTGCTGAGGCGGGAAGTAGTCGTACTCTATAGCATAGCCAGGCCTGAAAATTTTTGCATTTTCAAAGCCCTCAATCTTTCTAAGCGCTTCATATTGTACTTCCAGCGGCAGTGAAGAACTAAACCCGTTGATATATACTTCAACAGTACCCCGCCCCTCCGGTTCCACAAAAAGCTGATGCCTGTCCTTATCCGCAAACCGATCGATTTTGTCTTCAATACTTGGACAATACCTGGGGCCGGTACCTCTTATGCGGCCAACGAACATTGGAGAATCGCTAAATCCGGTTCTAAGAATATCATGCACCTCCTGGGATGTATAGGCCAGATGACAGTCGAGTTGATCCTTTGCAGGCTCAGTAGCGGTGAAGGAAAATTTACCGGGCTTTTCGTCACCTGCTTGCTTAATCAGCCTGCTATAGTCAATAGTACGTCCATCAACTCTAACTGAGGTTCCGGTTTTCATCCTGTCTGATAGCAAACCAGCCTTAATCAGGCTGCCGGTTAATCCCACCGAGGGTCTTTCTCCCAGGCGTCCTCCACCTAAAGACTTTTTTCCAATATATATCTTTCCATTGAGAAAAGTTCCTGCTGTAATAATAACAGCTTTACTATATATCTCAAGACCAAGCTGAGTAGTTACGCCCTTTATCTGTCCGTTGTCTATGATGACATCATTAACTGTATCCGACCAGAAATGGAGTTTACTGGTTGCTTCCAGCATTTCCCTCCAGTACAGGCTGAACAGCATCCTGTCGTTTTGGGATCGCGGCGACAACATAGCCGGTCCTTTCGAACGGTTCAGCATTCTGAATTGTATGGTAGATTTGTCAGCTATTATTCCCGAATATCCACCGAGCGCATCTATTTCTCTAACGATCTGCCCTTTGGCCACACCACCCATAGACGGATTGCATGACATTTGAGCAAACCGGGTCATATCCATACTGATGAGCAAAGTTGAGGCACCAAGATTTGCTGCCGCTGCTGCTGCCTCACAGCCGGCATGACCTCCACCAACTACGATAATATCATATTCTCCTAAAACATTCATGTTTCACGTGGAACCTTTAATATTTCTCCAAATAATAATCTTCTTTCTGTTTCATCAGCTCACTTTCCGCTGTGGATTTATCACCGTATCCACAAAGGTGTAATAATCCGTGTACAAGCACTCTGTTAAGCTCGTCAGCGAAGCCAACATTATATTGTCCGGCATTCTCTTTCACCCTGTCAATGCTGATAAAACAATCACCTGCGATTGCCTCGGCAGGCTCATTGTACTGGAACGTAATAACGTCGGTATAATCGAAATGTTTCAGGTATTCTTTATTTAGAGAGAGGAGATATTCGTCAGAACAAAATATATAATTTATAACTCCGGCCTCATGGCCTTCTTCACTGGCTGTTTGTGACAACCAGCTTTCAATCTTGTCTGGCTTTTCTAATTCGAAGTTTACGTCTTCGATATGGAAAAGTATTTCAAATTTCATTGTTTTCCTTCTCGCTCACATTAATTCCACTAAGATATTCATGAAAAGCATCACGGCGCCTGGCAGATAATTCCTTGTTCATGCTGTGGATAGAAAAAGTAATTTTGATAAGGTTTTCTTTGACTTCAACAATATCTGCCAGTTTGTTAATCAGAAAGATTACATTGCTGTCCTTCTCCATATTTTTAAAGTCAGCCTCTATGGTAAATACAAGTCCCTTTCGTTCAGGAAGAAAAGAAACCCTTTTAACTCCCTCTTCTTCTGCTGATTGCACTATCTCAACCAGGCTCACCAGAATATTGCTGTAATAACTATTAAATATGTTGTATTCGTCTGCGATCTCTTCCACGAATTTCTCGATTCGCCACATTTCTTTTTGCACGTTGCTCAGCGTGATATTGCTCTCCATTTTATCTGCCTAAATTTATATAATACTCATTCAGTTTATTTTTATAGAATGGCGCCAGCTCAGGTGGGACCGTTCTCAATAGTTCTGCCTCTTTTTCTTTTAACCTTTTATACTCCAAAAACTCCGCAGGGTTACTGCTTTTATCATTTTTTGCTTTCTCTGCTTTGCGCTTTTTCTCGTATTCCTGTTCACGCTTCGCTTTTTCGTGTTCAAGCAAGCGGCTGAGTATTTCCTGCTGCCGTTTTATGATATTTTCATTCAGAATTTTATTCACCAGATCTTCCTCGGTTTCATCCATTTGCTCCAGGGTTTCACCTATTGATTTTTCCGCAGGGTTTCCCTGACTTTGCATTTCCTTGCGTAGTTCCTCCAGTTGCTTCCGGATTTCACGTTGTTTAGCTGCCGCACGGGCAAATCTCTCGCTATCTGATTTTCCTCTCTGCCCATTACTGCCCTGCTTTTTTCCTCCTTCCATATCATTTTTCATCTGGTCAAGCATCTTGTTAAGCTCATTTTGCATCTGCTGAAGGGATTTCGTCCCTCCTTCCCCCTGCTTTGGGTTATTACATGACTTATTTCCGCTCTTTTTCATCTGGTTGCGCATCTGTTGCTTCATCTGCTCAAGCGACTCAGAAAGCATCAATGCAATATTATTTAAGCCCTTCATCACATATTGCTGCCTTTTCACAGCCTCATTCCGGTCGCGCGGACGGGTATATCCGATCGTATTTAGCGCAAGCATGGATTCCATGGCCTTTCCCATATTCCGGTCTATATCGCTAACCTCCTTATTAATAAACGACCGGATCATCAGCTGTCTTTTACTCAATGCATACAGAGAATCTTTAACTTTACCCAGGTCTTCTTTCATATCTTTCTGTTCATTGATCAGATCCACAAACCGGGGGTCATCTTTAGAAGTTTCACTGAACTGCTCCATCAGCTTTTCCTGCTCCACGGACAGCCTCACGATATTTTCAAGTAATTCCCGGATGGCTCCCATATCTTCACCTGCAGATTGCTGCTGCATCTGCTGCTGCATTTGTTGCAACTGATCAATAAGCTCCTGCATCTCCTGCTTAGCCTGCTTTTGGTTTTGAGTGCCCTTTTTGTTTTTCCCCTGTTGCAGTTTTTCACCGGCTTGCTCTAATTCCTGCTGCACCTGTTCTTCTTTTTCAGAGGTATTTTCCACGCCCATGGGATCTTCCAGATCTTTATCCTTATTTCTCAGTTCTTCAAAATCTTTCCTTATATCATCAAATTCACGGTTTATCTTTTCCTGCTCTTGCGCCTTTTCTTTTTTTGGTGAATCAATGGCCTCCTCCTGCTTGTTTTTCAATTTCTGCATTTTATCGATTGCATCTTGCAGCTCTTTTTCCACCTCCAGCCTTTTAAACAACTCCAGATTACGTTCAAGCTCCTTTTCCAGATCCATGTTTTCCTGATTCATTTCCTCAAGGCTTTGCCGGATTTTGTCCTTATTCTCTTTCTCAAGATGCTTTTTCAATTCTTCAATTTTCTTCAGTAGCTCTTCATCAAACAACTTATCCATAAGCTCCTCAAGCCTTTTTTCCTTTTCCAGTATCTCTTCCCGCTTTTCACGCAGCTTTTCTTCCTGCTTGCTTTTCTCATCCAGGTTTTTCTGAAGCTTTTCTACTTGTTGCCTCAGCTCGTCCGACTTCTCCAACATCTGCCGGATAGCCTCTTTGTCGTCCCAGTCAAGGTTTTCTTTATTAATAAGTTTCATCCTCAGTTCATCAAACTCTTCGTTCATTTTTTTTATCTCTGAAGAAGTCTTTTTCGCCGTTTCCCTGAAATTTTTTGCCTGTTCGTTGATTTTTTCCTCTATTTCTTCTTCTGAAGGCTCTTTAAGTACCTGAATTGAGGTACGTGTAGATTTGGGTCCTTTTACCTGATCATTATCCCATATCTCGAAAAAATACTCTATCTCATCACCGGGTTTCACTATTGTATCCTTACGGAAAGAGAAATAAAAAGCCTGTTTTCTAATGTTGTGTTCCACATTCAGTCTTTCCTGATGATATTTCTCATTCTCTTTATGTTTCCATGCAAAAACCATTTTGCTGAACCCATAATCATCACCAATAAAGCCATTAAAAAAGGTGCGAGCCGTTGAACTGGAATCATCAATTACACTAAGCTCAATTTCCGGATGCTGATCGGGTGTTACATCCACTGTAAAGGCAAGGGTATCTTCCGATCTGACGAATTCATTTCTTGTGACCAGCCTGTAGTTAAAATCCTCCAGGGCTGTTTTGGTAGTGGTAAACCTGTCTTTCAGGCTTACTTTTTCATCCTTATTGAAAAGAATATCCACCTCGCGGGTGTTTCGGGTTTTGAAGGACCATTGTATCTCTGTTCCACATGGAACAACCAGATCCCCGTTATTTTCTACTTTTTCATCCTGCTTATCAGTGTAAGCCGGATAATTAAGGCTGATTTCATAACCAATAATTTCCGGTTTTCTTCTCACTGTTATCCCGTATTCTGTGCTTTGTATTATCCCGTCCGTGATGACAAATTTCCTGTCTCTTCTCAGGTTTTTTAGAGTAAGGGAATATGTGCTGTTATCCTTTTGCTTCAGCCTGTATCTTTCATTACCGGATTCATAATACAGTTTATCAGGCGCTTTGTCGCCTGTTACTTTCACTGCCAGTGAAAGATTATCCCCTTCTACAACTTCCAGGTTATCATTTTCAAGATGTATGTAAAAGGGCTGTGGCTTTTCATATTCCCTATTGTAGGTGGCCAGCCTCCGGGCAGGTTCAGTAATCACCCCGGGGTAGGAAAGAGCCAAAGCAAAAAACACCAGTGCCGGTGCAGCAAGATATTTCAGGTATTTTTTATTGACTTTGAAATCAATTATTGAAGGGAAATTAAAAGGCCTTAATTCTGAAGCTTTCTGCTCAATTGCCTTATTGAGAAAATCCTTTTCTGAGTCTTTAAAATCATTTATACTGCTCAATTGCAGCAGGTTTGTAAGTTTATCACTAACTTCAGGCATATATTTCCCGATATAGCGGGAGGCCTCCATATCAGTCATAGGCTTTGATACACCGTATATCTTAAGTAATGCTCTGAAAACAAATCGATAGAGAACTACAGCAGCAAAAGCCAGATAGGTAAAAGTGAGTATCTTCCTGATTCCAGAGCTGAAATAACCGAAGTATTCCGCGGCCACAACAAGCAGAAACAGCGCAAGGAGTCCGGTAAGGGCAATAATGCTTCCTTTTATCATCTCATTCAGATGATACCGGATGATAAATTTCCTGAGTTTTTTCTTTATATGTGAGATCATATTGATTGTTGCAAAATTAAACAATATCACTACTATAATGAACGAAATGCTATCCAAATTGTACCTTTTTCCAATAAACTGCCGAAATGTTTATAATTTTGCCGTTTATTAAAATTTATCCATGGAAAAGAAATGGCTTGTAGTTATAAATCCCAATGCAGGCTCAGGAAAAGGAGGAAAAGACTGGCCTTTAATTCACAGGTTACTGGAAGAAAAGGGATTGCAATTCAGCTACAGGTTTTCTGAGTATCACGGCCATCTGATTTCTATGATTCGCGACTGTATTAAAGAAGGTTACAGGAATTTCATTGCCGTGGGCGGCGATGGGACTATTAATGAGGTGGTAAACGGTATTTTTACTCAAGATGAGGCTCCCACCTCAGATATTGTCCTGGGAGCCATAACAATAGGCACAGGAAACGACTGGGGCAGGATGTTTAATATTCCGCACAACTACACCAGGGCCATTGATGTGATTGCAAATTGCAACACCCTTCTTCAGGATGCAGGAACGGTGGAGTATCAGCAAGGAAATATCACCAATACACGCTATTTTATCAATATTGCTGGTTTAGGTTTTGACGCACTGGTAGCTAAAAAAACGAATATTCTGAAACAAAAAGGCCGTGGAAATGCACTGTCGTATCTTATCACTCTTGCCCAGGGTCTTTTCCGTTACAGGCATAATAAGTCTCAGATATCTGTGGATAATGCCCGGCACACTATCAATATCGACCTGTTTAGTATGAATGTAGGGATATGCCAGTATAACGGAGGAGGAATGAAGCAGGTTCCAAATGCTATACCTGATGATGGTCTTTTTGACCTTACGATCATCAGCAAAATGAAAAAAATATCGGTAATTATGCACCTCCGGAAGTTATACAAGGGAACACACCTGAAACTACCCTTTGTTTCCACCATGCGTGCCTCAAGTGTTTCGATTGACTCTCCTTCAAGAATATGGCTGGAGGCTGATGGTGAATCCCTTGGTCATACACCTATGAAATTTGAAATCATTCCTCGATCCATAAGGGTTATAATAGGAAATCATTGATCATCCCTGTACCACTCTACAGCGGATGCAGCTGTTTCATATAGTTTAAGGGAGAACAGTGAAACATTATCCGGAAGCTTTTGCTTCAGAATTTCAGCAAATGCTACGATCATTTTTTCACTGGTTGGCTGATATGGCACTTCAATGACATTATCGAATCCGTCATATTTCATGGCTTTTTTGTCCAGGCAGCCCTTCTTAACCATCAAAGCATGATCATACTTATCAATTATTTCCTTATTTACAAGCTTTTTAAGCTGCTGAAAATCCATGACCATTCCAAAAGACGAATCGCCTTCTTCGGTGGAAGGCACACCCGAGACTGTTACAAACAGCCGGAAGGAATGACCGTGGACACTCCTGCAAGGACCATTATATCCTGGCAGGAAATGCGCCATTTCAAAACTAAATTCCCTGGTTATTCTTAGGTTATTCATAGTTATTCATAGTTAAAGGCAAGTCTCATACCGGCAGGTTTTTCAATGATCTTACCGTCTTTCACAACTAATTTCCCATTGACAAAAGTGTGGGTTACTGATGATTTAAACGTATATCCTTCCAGTGGTGACCAGCCACATTTATAATAAAGTGATTCCTTAGTTACCTCTGTGGGCTTATTAGGATCAACCAACACAAGGTCTGCCCAGTAGCCTTCTTTGATATATCCCCGCTTGTGTATGTTAAATAACCTGGCGGGATTATTAGCCATTTTCTGTACGATCTTTTCAAGCGACAACAGCCCCCTGTGAAAAAATTCCAGCATAACAAGAAGGGAATGTTGAACCATGGGTCCTCCCGAAGGAGCATTCATATAGTTGTTTTGTTTTTCCTCAAGTGTGTGCGGAGCATGATCTGTGGCAATTATATCAATCCTGTCATCAAGAATAGCCTGTAATAATGCAATACGGTCCTGCTCTGTTTTTACAGCAGGATTCCATTTGATAAGGCTGCCCTTTTCTGTATAATCATTTTCATTAAACCAAAGATGATGTACACAAACTTCAGCTGTAATCCTTTTTTTGGCAGGGTCCTCCCCATGCTCAAACAGCTCAAGTTCCCTCTCGGTACTGATATGGAGTATATGAAGTTTTGCACTGGTTTTGAATGCAAGATCGCGGGCCTTCGAGGAGGATAGAAAACAGGCTTGCTCGCTGCGGATTACCGGATGCATCTTAAAAGGAATATTATCTCCGTATTCTTCCTGTGCCTTTTTCAGATTATTATTAATGGTTTCCTCATCTTCGCAATGAGTGGTTATAATAGACGGGGAATTAATAAAAATACTCTCAAGTGCGTCCTGATCATCCACCAACATATTCCCGGTTGAAGACCCCAGAAATATCTTTATCCCGCAATTTCGTGAGGGATCAAGTTTTTTTACTTCATCCAGATTATCATTTGTTGCTCCCAGGTAAAATGAATAATTGGCATAGGAGCGTCCTTCAGCCAGGGCATATTTCTTTTCAAGCAGATCCGTTGTAATGGTTTGTGGGTTGGTATTAGGCATATCCATAAAGGAAGTAACCCCTCCCACCACTGCAGCTTTGCTCTCCGATTCGATATCAGCTTTATGGGTCAGGCCTGGTTCACGAAAATGCACCTGATCATCTATAATGCCTGGCAAGAGATATTTTCCATTGCCTTCGATAACTTCTGCCTGCTGCTCATAATAGGAAAGCGGACTTCCCTTGGGAAGAATCTTTGCTATTTTACCGTTCTCAATAAAGACACTGCCAGGATAGCTGGAGTATTCATTAATGATAACAACATCTTTCAGGAGTATATTTGCATTCATATATTCATTGTTTACAGCAAATCTGTCATAAAGTTCGGGAAAATCCTCTGATTTTTTAAAAGAGATCGGAATAAAATCACTTTGCCTGTGGATATTTTTTAAACAGGCTTTTGATTTTCATGTTGATAACACCGAATATTGCTTCTTTAAATATGGACATGTTCATCTTTGATTCGCCTCTGGTACGATCAGTGAAAATTATAGGCACTTCAACGATATTATAGCCCATTTTGCTGGCAGTAAACTTCATTTCAATCTGAAACGCATATCCTGTAAACCTGATCCTGTCAAGATCAATATTTTCCAGTACTTTTCGAGTATAGCATTTAAATCCGGCAGTAGTATCTTTAATATCCAGGCCGGTAATAAACTGCACATATTTGGAAGCGAAATACGACATCAAAACACGCCCCATGGGCCAGTTAACCACATTTACCCCGGTAATATACCTGGAGCCTATGGCCATATCGGCGTTTTGGTTGGCACATGCATTATACAGGCGTGGCAAATCTTCCGGATTGTGGCTGAAATCGGCATCCATCTCAAAAATGTACTCATAGCCATGCTTCAGCGACCATTTGAAGCCGTGAATATATGCAGTGCCAAGGCCAAGTTTTCCTTTGCGCTCTTCAATAAAAAGCCGGTTGGGGAATTCATTCATCAGCTTTTTGACTATATCCGCTGTACCATCAGGGGAATTATCTTCAACTATCAGAATATCAAATTCTTTTGCTAAAGAAAAAACCTTCCGGATTATTCCTTCAATATTCTCCTTTTCGTTGTAGGTTGGTATTATTACGATGCTGTCTGCCACTTCAAATTGTTTTTGGAATCCACAAATTTATAATAATAATATTGAATAAATATCATTTAGCATCAATTTTCCTTCCATCGGAAGGTTTCAATCATATGATCAATATCCTTTTCGAGGAAATCAATTACGGGTGCAAGCGAGTCATTATTGGGTTTTGTATCGAAATAAAGAGCTCCCCTAACAAAATGCCGGGTGCTGTCGGTTAGATAAAACTGCAAGGGAGTGGCAGCACCTGTCCCCTTTATCTCATAAACCAACCCATACACATTCACACTGTCATTTAAAAACTTTCTGGTGCTAATGGCATTCGCCTTGGGAATGTGTTTATTTACAAATTCGTGTGAATCTTCTATATAAGTTGAAAGATTATTATCTACTTTTTTGTAGCTCAGATGCACAGCAGCTTTGAACTGAGGATAAGCAATATTCATCCAGTTATGTTGCCTGGTGGTGATCAGGTCATTTTCCGGCTTAGCATAAACCGGGTATTCAAAGGAGTAAACCAGGTTGCTGTCGAGTCTTTGGTATTCCCTATCCGGCGTTTGAATGCGGAAATAACCCCTTGGCCGGGGATAGTATTCTTCTTCTCCACAGGCTGAAAAAAGCATCACCATAATCAGAAAAAGCAAACTAATTTTAATTTTCATCATCAATTCTCACTATTATTCGTGTTATTCTTCTATCGCTGACTTCCTGAACGATAAAAGTGAAGTTTTCGTGTTCTACTTCCGTTCCCTTTTCGGGTATCTGCCCAAGTTTTTCCAGCAGAAAGCCAGCAAGTGTATCGGCTTCACCCCTCTCCTCTTCAAAGATGCGGTCATCTACTTTTATTGTTTTACAGAAATCATTGAGTGATACTTTTCCTTCAAATACATATTCGTTTTTTCCCGTCTTTTTATAGAAAAACTGTTCTTCTTCCGTATCAAATTCATCCACGATTTCACCCACAATCTCTTCTATTACATCCTCCATGGTAACTATTCCTGAGGTGCCTCCATATTCGTCAACTACCACCGCCAGATGAATTTTTTTACCTTTAAATTCCAGCAAAAGATCACTGATCTTCTTATTCTCAGGCACAAAAAATGCCGGCCGGATCAAGGAAGTCCAGCTAAAGTCAGGCCCTTCATTGAGGCTGCCCAGGAAGTCTTTTATGTAGATCACTCCCTGAATATTATCGAAACTGTCACGGTAAACCGGAATTCTTGAATAGCCCGATTCCTTGATCACCCTGAGAACCTCGTGATAGTTTTCCGATTCCTCTATGGAAACCACATCTACCCTGGATTTCATCACCTCCCTTACCTCCGTGTCACCAAAACGCGCAATTCCCTGAAGCATTTTATGCTCCTCATCTTCTTCAGCTGTATGATTTTCAGCACGGGTAAGATCAATGACACTCTGAATATCGTCCATGGTAATATCATGAGTCCGCTTCTTCATCCTCTTATCAACAGTACTGGTTGAAGAAACCAGCAGCATGCTTAAAGGACTGAATATCTTTTTGAGGATGAGCAGTGGTTTTGCCATAAAACAAGCAAATTTGTATGAAGCATGCGCAGCATATACCTTTGGCATAATTTCCCCAAATATTAAAAGTATGGCCGTGAGCACAACCACTTCAACTAATAAAGCCAGCAGTGGATTAACTTCCAGGTTAAACACCTGCTGCGTAATAAACACCCCAATGATAATAATTCCCACATTAATGAAATTATTGGCAATAATAATTGTTGCCAGTAATTTCCTGGGCTTTTCCAATAGGGCCAAAATCGTTTTATCCACGTTTTTTCTTCCGTTTTCTGTACGTAACTTTTGTGGTACCAGGGAGAAAAATGCTGTTTCAGAACCTGATATCATAGCTGAGAACAGAACCAAAACCAGCATGATGGATAATGCTATTACAGCTTCGGCTGAAAATGTATTAAAAAGGGGAGTATCCTGAATTTGAAGTATCTTACTAAAGGGATCAAAGTCCTCTTCCATTTAATTTATATCCTTTGGTTTTCAATGACAAAAATAATAATATTTCTTGATCACCACACCTAAGGTTTTCAACTTTTTTATTCCAGCCGTATTTTTATATACTTACGTTTCTCACGAAAATAAAAGACTGGCTATCAAAACAAAAAAGCTGAACCAGAAAGCAGCATAACAGTAGCTAATTTACTTTAAAGCAAAGTATTAGCCAGACAGACCCATTACCATGAGGGTCTCATAAGTTAAAAGAAGATCATTCCCAAAAAATCAAGTGTATAATTATCTCATCTGTTTATTTTTCTAAAATCCGTAAATTGAAAATCCGCCATCCACGTTTATCACCTGCCCGGTAATAAAACTTGCCGCAGGCATACACAAAAATGCCACCAGACTGGCCACTTCTTCAGGTTCGGCTATTCTTCCCAGAGGTGTGCGCTTAATCACCTTTTCGTAGTATTCCTCATCCGCCATCAGGTGCTGAACCATGGGTGTATTCGTATACCAGGGTGCAACTGCATTCACTCTTATTCCGGAGGCAGCCATTTCCACAGCGATATTCCTGGTCAGCTGGTTCATTGCTGCTTTGGTAACGGCATAAACCACTCCCGTCCGGATGTGCATGGAGCCGGCAACTGATGAAATATTTACTATGCTGGCATGTTTGCGATTTTCCATAATTGGCGTCAATATCTGACACAAATGATAAACCGAACGAATATTGGTTTTTACGATTTCATCATACTCCTGGGTATTGTACTCGCGAAACTTCTTGCGCTTGTTAACTCCGGCATTATTCACCAGGATATCCAGCCCGCCCCAAAGCTTATGGATTTCACCAGCCAGCTTCCTGCGGTAATTTTCTTTGGCGATGTCACACACGTAGTAATGAATCTGTCCGTGATAACCTTCCGCTTCCTTCTCCCGGGCATAAGCCTCCAGGTCTTCGCGGCTGCGGGCAACGATGAATACCTCCGCGCCAAGGTTAAGGAATTCATCTGCTATGGCTCTGCCAATGCCCCTTGTTGCACCGGTAATGAGTGCTTTTTTGCTTTTAAGCCTCCATTTTTTAAATTTCATAATATTATTTATCGGTTTGGTATTTGTTTTCATGGATAATCCAAAAACCAGTTTTTTTCCCCGATACTGAAATCCGTCATCTCCTCTTTCGTCCAAATCGAATCAACCATTGGATTCAGCTCCATGGATAATACATCAATGCTATCCCCTTTTATGTATACTTTTAGCCAGTGAAATGATGTTGATGGAGATGGATTTTCTCCGGTTAATTTATCATTGTGGAACATCACCATGCTATCAGCATATATTATACTCGTGAGAAGGGTATCTCCATCTACGGGCAGGTACTTCAGATAAACATCCTTGTTTGACTGGTTATTAAAATAATAATTGGCATAACCTGCAGGCCCTTTAAATTCATCATAACATGAAAAAAAAGCCATGACCGGCAGCATCAGCGCAACAAACAAAATAATCCTGATTGTTTTATTCATGGTGCGTAAATATAGGTTCTTTTTTTAATAAAAGAAAACGGAAATGCATTCAGCTTTGTTGTTTTCTAATGGTATAAGTGTATGTGAGAGCTTGTCCTTTCTTCTCCTCAGGAATTTTTTTCTTTGTTGTGTATTGGTATGACAAGCCGCCTGGGGCAGGTAGTTCGAACCTGATCTTTGTTCTGAAGGTACTTTTTACTCTTACTCCCTGTTTCCTGGTTTTGTTAAACGGCACCAGGCGAATGAGCCTCTCCGCTTCCTCATCACATCCATATCCAGGCCCTTTAATAACTTTTGCAGCAGTTACTTTTCCAAGATCATTCACTTCAAAAGCAATGAGCACATCGCCTTCAATGCGATGCTTTAGTGCTTCTTCAGGATAACGCATATTTTTGGCAATAAATTCCCTGAAAGCTTTTTTCCCTCCGGAAAGCTTCGGCAAATCAAGAAAATCACGTTCTTTTTTTGGCTTCTGCATAAGCTGATTATTACAAAGGATAAATTTCATACAGCACCCTTGAAATCAATACAGCACCTGATGCCATCAAGATAATTCCAACTATCCTGTTAAACCAGGTAAGTACTTTATCATTCAGGTAATTCTTTATTTTATTACCAACAAAGCTTTTGATAAGATCCGTTCCAAAAACGGTAATCAGAGTACCTGAAAAAAAGGTAATCACAGTTCGTGTTTCAAGTCCATAATTAGCACTCACATAACTCATTATCCCCATCCAGAAAATAATAAGAAAAGGATTTGCTATATTTAGAAAAAACCCTTTAATGCAAAATGTAACGGGGTTATAGGTTTTTGCCACCGGCACCTCAGCATTATTCTGTTGGTCGTTATTCATATTATTCACCGGCTTACGTGTAATGGTAACCAGCCCGAAAATGAGCAGGATCAGCCCGCCTATAATGCCCACTACCAACTGGTTGTCCGGGTTATTAATCAGCTTTGAGATACCCATATAGCTTAGCAATATGAGCGAAATATCACTAACCGTAATGCCCACAGCCATAAAAAGCCCTGCCTTAAACCCGTAACTTACACTGGTCTGCAATAATGAGAAAAAGGCCGGGCCCAATGATATGGCTATCATCAAGCCAAATAAGATTCCCTGCAGGAATGGATCCATAATTCCCCGTAAATTGATTCTTTATTTCTTACTCGCGATGAATTCTTCCCAATCTTTAAGCTGTTCGCCTTTTAATACACGTGGAAATTTATGCTGCCCGCCAACTTTACCGTGCTTTTTCAACCAGTCGTAAAAGTAATCATCGGGCATTACTTCCACAAAAATATCTTTGATTGCCGCAATTCTTTCCACCCTGTAATCATCATTCAGATGCTTGAGATGATTATCGATGGTTTCTTTCACCCTTCGAGGATCAACCTGCTCAACAGCACCGATATACCATTTATGGGCAAACATATTCTCATATTCTATGCCTGCTACCGTAAATTCGGGTATGCTCACATTCAGATCCTGCTCGGTAAGCTCAACGGCTCTGTTCATATTGTCCTGTGACATATGTTCGCCGCACAAATTTAGGAAATGCTTTGTGCGGCCGGTTATAACAATTTCATAGCGGCTTTTATCCGTAAACTTGATCATATCACCAATCAGGTAACGATAAGCTCCAGAACATGTTGTCAGTAGCAAGGCATATTCTTTGCCTTCTTCTACCTCATCAATGGTATAGGTTTCAGGAAACCTGTTAACCAGTACGCCGTTTTCATCAAAATTCTGCTCATTAAAGAGCACAAACTCAAAGAAAAGCCCGTTGTCTATAACCATATGCATTCCGCCATTGCTGCCCGGGCGATCCTGATACGCGATAAAGCCTTCTGAAGCCAGGTATGTTTCAATATAAGTAATGGGCTTGCCAAGAAGCTTCTCAAATCCTTTTACATAGGGCCCAAATGAAACACCTCCGTGAACATAAATATTCAGATTGGGCCATATGTCATGAATATTATCAAGGTTATACCGTTTGATGATACGCTGCATCAGAATTTGCAGCCATGCAGGTACTCCCACGATAATTCCGATATCCCACTTTGGAGCATTCTTGATGATCTCTTCCAGCTTCGTTTCCCAGTCTCTTTCCCTGGCGATACGCTTACCGGGTTTATAAAAATGCTGAAACCAGAATGGGATATTCCCTGCTGTAATCCCTGAAAGGTCGCCTTCATAATAGGTTCCGTTATAATTGAGATGCGTACTGCCGCCCAGCATCAGTATGCCCTTTTCATAGAAATGCTTCGGAAACTTATATCTGGCAAGAGTGAAAATCTGCCGGATACTGGTTTTTTTAATGGCTTTGAGCATATCGCTGGTCACCGGGATATATTTACTTGAAGCATCCGAAGTACCCGAACTGAGAGCAAAATACCTGGTTTTTTGAGGCCAGCTAACATAAGGCTCTCCATTTTGCGACCGGTACCACCATTCCTTGTGCATGGAGGAATAATCAAAGGTTGGAACTGTGCTCTTAAATGACTTAACAATATCCGGGCTATTCAGAATTTTATCAAAATGATAATGGTCACCAAAAGAAGTGTTTTGTGCCTTCTTAAGCAATTTCCTCAGCACTTTGGTTTGTGCTGTAGTGCCGTTAAGTGAACGGTTGTTATCCCAGGGTGTCTTACCCTTCAGCTCAATGGCTCGTTTTATTATTGATCCTATTATCGGCATGATTTTGATCATTATTTTGACTGCCAAAAATATAAAAATTCTCCTATAACAGTTTAGCGTACGCTAAAACCGTTAACACTTATAAAACGTCCTTTATAAAATTATGCATAGCCGGACAGATTAATCATTTATTAAATTT
>CAYZDA010000005.1:0-6476 GCA_964477095.1 uncultured Bacteroidales bacterium
CTGCACCTTCAGGTGAATCCAATATTTGTTGATTCTACTATCCATGAAATTTGTTCAGGAGAAAGCTACTTTTGGAGGTCGAAGACTTTTACTAATGCGGGAATATATTATGACAGCTTACTGAGTAGCAGTAACTGTGATTCCATTTTTGTGTTGATTTTAGATGTTTTTGAAGTCGATGATTCCGTTTCAGCACAAGGAGTAACGCTTATTGCGCATGCAAAAAATGCAAGCTTCCAGTGGGTCGATTGTGATGATCAGTTTGCTGCAATCCATGGAGAAACAGACTCGTTATTTAATGCTACTATAAACGGGCATTATGCAGTAATAATAAATCAGGGTAATTGCATTGACACCTCTGCCTGTTACCAGGTTGATGATGTTGCAGTGGGCCGTGCTGAAAAATACAGTATCAGTATATATCCAAACCCCAATAATGGTAATTTCAGAATCAAAGTTAAGGAGGATTCATATATAGAGTTTATAGATGCAAAAGGCATTTTGCATTTTAGCGAGCTTCTGGAAGCAGGTGAAAATTATATTTCTGTGCCACATCTTCAAAACGGTGTTTATATTCTTAGGTTAAACTCAAATAACTATTTTTACTATGCCAGACTGGTTATAAACAGGTAGTTTTGTCTCGCTGTTTATGGTCAGGGAGCTATATAATAGGTGGTTGAAGGCTTTCGAAACACCAAACACAGAAATGAATATCTATCGGAGATAGATATTCCCCGGTTTAAAAGTGATAATCATAATTCACTTTAACATCTGGCTCATTGTCAGTTATAAGTAAATAAAAATGCTCTCGGTTCAGAATTCTCTGACCGGCCAGTGAGATGTTTATACCCCACCTGAAAATCTTTGTTTTGAGGTACTATTGATAGTGATTGGCTGCGGTATCTGATAGCTGAAGTTGATATAGCCCGGATAGGACAAGTCACCTTCATGTTTACAGTAAATCAAAACCAATTCACCCTTGATTGGGATGACAGCAGCGAGGTTGTTGCAGTGCGGGATGCTTGGCAAAGCAGAAAACAGAAATTAATAGACAGATATGGAGAAAAGTAGTTTGAATTTTTGATTTGTGAAAATGTTGGATTAGATTTGCTAACGTAATTATCCAAAAGACCACTTGAAAAACTCACAGATATATATAAAGTATTCTGTTTATGAACCAATTGGGCAAAATATAAGATAAGTGACAATGAAGTTATTGGCATGCTTTACGTTATTGACATTATTGATCAGCGGTAGTTGTGTACAGTTTGGGCATTAATCAAAAATAGCAAGAAGCAAAGAACAGTTTCATTAATGAAATGAAAAACGGTCATGTGAGAGGAAACCTTGAAACAGAAAACCCAGAAAACATTGATACGTTAAAAAACGTGATTGATAAACTTCAAAATAAGATATGATTGCTCAATAAGGATATAAAATTATAGCAGCTTTCTGCAAAATATGCGTAACGGTTCGAATTAAGCTTAATGAAAAATATAGCATTTATAGATTTGGAAGTTGATATTAAGGGGGGGAAGCTCCTCGACGCCGGAGGAATTACGCTGGACGGAGCACAGTTTCATGCAAATTCAACAGAAACACTTAGGACTTTTGTAAATCAAAACGATTACTTGTGTGGACATAACATTATCAGGCATGACCTGCCAATTATAGAAAAAGTGATCAATCAGGACTTATCAAAAATCAAGGTAGTTGATACACTGTTCTTATCTCCACTTCTATTTCCACACAAGCCATATCATGCCCTGGTAAAAGATGACAAACTGCAGACAGAAGAGCTGAATAATCCATTAAATGATGCCATTAAAGCCCGAGACCTGTTTAATGATGAAGTATCTGTTTTTTACGAATTAAACGGCGGGCTAAAACAGATATATTACGCACTGTTATCTAATAAAAAAGAATTTTCATCATTTTTTAATTATGTTGGATATGTATCTTCGGGTGCTGACTTATTCACTTTAATAGAACGTTTGTTTGCTGACAAAATTTGCAGTAATGTTGACCTGGGAAATTTAGTTCGCAATACACCAGAGGAGTTAGCTTATTGCCTGGCATTAATAAATACAAACAACAGGTACTCAGTTACTCCACCCTGGGTGCTTAAAAATTATCCTGAAGTTGAAAGGGTAATGTATTTATTAAGAAATAACCCATGCCTGGAAGGATGCTCATACTGTAATAAATCGCTTGATTCCAAAATTGGGTTAAAGAATTATTTTGGATTCGATTCCTACAGAACATACGGTGGTAAGGCTTTGCAAGAGGAAGCGGTTAATGCAGCCATCAGAAATAAATCTATTTTGGGGGTATTTCCTACCGGAGGCGGTAAATCAATAGCATTTCAGGTACCTGCCCTTATGAGTGGTGAAAGCGTGAAAGGTTTAACTGTGGTTATTTCTCCACTTCAATCTTTAATGAAAGACCAGGTTGATAATCTTGAAAATAGAAATATTACAGAAGCTGTAACCATTAACGGCCTGCTTGACCCAATAGAGCGGGCAAAATCTTTTGAAAGAGTTGAAAGTGGTGCTGCTTCTATTTTGTATATTTCGCCTGAATCACTTAGGTCAAAGTCGATTGAGCGTTTACTGTTAGGCCGCAATGTGGTGCGTTTTGTAATTGATGAAGCACACTGTTTTTCTGCCTGGGGACAGGACTTCAGGGTTGATTATCTTTATATCGGCGATTTTATAAAATCACTTCAGGAAAAGAAAAACCTGGAAAATAGAATACCTGTATCATGCTTTACAGCAACAGCCAAACAAAAAGTAATTCAGGATATTAAAGATTATTTTAAGGACAAACTGTCATTGCAATTAGAGACCTTCAGCTCAAAAGCAACAAGAACGAATTTAAGCTACAAAGTAATCCCAAAAGATAACGGAGAGGATAAGTATGATACATTACGCAATCTGATTGATGGCAAACGGTGTCCTGCCATAATTTATGTTTCCCGCACACAAAGAGCATATAAAATTGCTGAACGATTATCCAGTGATGGATATTTAGCGAAGCCATATCATGGCAAAATGGATAAACAAGAAAAATCGGAGAATCAGGATGCTTTTATCCGTGGCGAAGTGGATATTATGGTGGCTACATCTGCATTTGGAATGGGAGTGGATAAAAAAGATGTAGGATTGGTTATTCATTACGAATTATCAGATTCTCTTGAAAACTATATGCAGGAAGCAGGTAGAGCTGGTAGGGATGAGAAGATAACGGCGGATTGTTATGTGCTCTTCGATGAAGATGATTTAAGCAAGCACTTTATTTTGCTAAATCAAACTAAGTTGAATATCAAAGAGATTCAGCAAATATGGAAGGCTATTAAGGAAATAACCCGCTTAAGGTCAAATGTTTCAAATTCAGCATTGGAAATAGCCCGTAAAGCCGGGTGGAATGATTCTGTGATGGGAATCGAAACAAGAGTAACAACTGCTATTGCAGCATTAGAGGAGGCAGGATATCTTAAGCGAGGTCAAAATATGCCACGGATTTTTGCCAATAGTATCCTTTCGAAAAATGCACAAGAAGCCATAGAAAAAATAAACCGGTCCGAAAAGTTTAGCGAGAAGCAAAAGCAACATGCCGTTCGGATTATTAAAAAACTGTTTTCCAGTAAAAGTAGAAAACAGGCAACCGATGAAGATGCTGAATCAAGAATTGATTATATATCAGACTATCTGGGAATTGTAAAGGAGGATGTAATTAGAGTAGTCAATTTGTTGCGCGAAGAAAAAATATTAGCAGATACCAAAGACCTTACAGCGTTTATCAAACAAGGGGAAAACAAAAACCGGTCACTGAATATTTTAAACTCATTTAGTAGAATTGAAAACTTCTTAGTGTCTCAGGTCGATGAGCAGGAAAAATCTTTTCACATCAAAGAACTAAATGAAGAGGCTGAAGAGTATGGCTGTGCTAATGTATCGCCAAATAAACTTAAAACGATCATTAACTTTTGGGCTATTAAAAACTGGCTTAAAAGAAAACAGCATGATTATTCGAAAAACCATCTAAGCATTTTATCAAACCATTCAAAATCTGAACTAAAAGAAAAACTGGAGAAACGACACGAATTAGCCAGATTCATAGTGGATTTCCTGTACCAGAAAAGCAACAAAAACTTATCAGTATCAGACAGGAACAAAGAACAAATTTTGGTTGAGTTCTCGGTACATGAATTAAAAAAGGAATATGAAAACAAAAATGCTTTGTTTAAGTATAGCGTCACTCTTCAGGATATTGAAGATACATTATTCTATTTGTCCAGAATTGACGCTATCAAGATAGAAGGTGGCTTTCTCGTTGTTTACAACAAACTTTCTATCGAGAGGCTTGAAAAAGATAACAAAAAACGGTATAAAGCTGATGATTATGAAAAGCTGAATCAGTTCTATGAGAATAAAGTACAGCAAATTCATATAGTTGGTGAATATGCAAAAAAAATGATTCATGATTACAGAGAAGCGCTACAGTTTGTTGAAGACTATTTTCAGCTCAACTATTCCTCTTTCCTCAATAAGTACTTCAAAGGCAGCAGGCAAAATGATATAAAAAGAAATATTACACCTGCAAAGTTCAGGCAGTTATTTGGAGAACTATCTCCTTCACAGTTGTCTATTATAAAGGATAACAGCTCGCCTTATATTGCAGTTGCAGCAGGGCCGGGTAGTGGAAAGACCAGAGTGTTAGTTCATAAACTTGCTTCTTTATATTTAATGGAAGATGTAAAACATGAACAACTATTGATGGTTACCTTTTCCAGGGCTGCAGCAACTGAATTTAAAAAACGCCTTTTCGAACTAATTGGGAATGCTGCCGCTAACATTGAGATAAAAACTTTTCATGCATACTGTTTCGATCTACTGGGTAAAGTAGGTACGATTGAAAAGTCGCAAACCATTATTCAGAATACAGTAGAAAAAATCCATCATAAAGACATTGAGGCTAATCGCATTACTAAAACTGTTTTAGTGATCGATGAAGCTCAGGACATGGATAAACATGAGTTTGAGTTGATAAAAGCTTTAATGGAGCATAATGATGAAATGAGGGTAATAGCTGTGGGCGATGATGACCAGAATATCTATGAATTCAGAGGTGCAAGTTCTCAATATCTGGAACAATTTATAACAGAACAAAAAGCGAAAAAAATAGAACTTATTGAAAATTATCGCAGCAAAGCTAACCTTGTTGAGTTTACAAATCAGTTTGCTCAAGGTATCTATAAACGATTGAAGGAGACACCGATAGTGCCCCATTCAAATGAAAATGGGTTGCTTAGGATTATCAAGTATTCATGCTCAAACTTAATTGAACCTGTTGTTACTGATGTTTCCAGGTCTGATTTAACCGGGACAAGCTGTATCCTGACACACACCAATTCTGAAGCCTTGCAAATTACAGGGTTATTACTTCATCAGGGGTTGCATGCCAAACTCATTCAAACGAACGATGGGTTTAGTTTGTATAATGTTTTAGAAGTACGATATTTTATTGAACAATTAAAGCTTAGCGAAGTTATTTGTAAAATTACAAATGAAAACTGGAAATCGGCAAAACGGAAATTGTGGAATAATTATAAGAATAGTTCAAAAATAGATATTTGCATAAATCTGATCAAGGATTTTGAGTTAAGTAACCCCAAAAGGAAACATAAATCAGATTTTGAGGTGTTTGTAAGGGAATCGAAGCTGGAAGATTTTATCAGTACAAACGGTGAAACAATTTTTGTTTCAACAATTCATAAGGCAAAGGGTAAGGAATTTGATAATGTTTTTTTGCTTCTCAATAATTACAATCCTGATAACGATTCAAAGAAACGAGAATTGTATGTAGGCATGACCAGAGCTAAACAAAATCTGGTGATTCATTTGAATGGAAATTATCTTGACAATCTGTCCTGCCAGAATATACGGCGAACGAAAGATAATTTTCAATATAAACCATCGGGTTTAGTAGTTATACACCTCACGCATAAAGATATATGGTTGGACTTTTTTATGTCACGACAATATCTGATCTCAGGTATTAAAAGTGGTGACAGCCTTACAGTTTCAAATGATGGTTGTTCTGACATTAATGGCAATTCCCTTGTGAAGTTCTCAAAGAATTTTAAGGATAAGATAATTGATTATGATAATAAAGGCTATAGGCTTGCAGAAGCAAAGGTGAACTATGTATTATATTGGTACAAAGAAGATTTGGATAAAGAATTTCGCATAATTTTACCCGAGCTGAAGTTCATAAGAAAAGAAGCCCCATAATGATGCGACAGAGCGATGGGGCGGGGGTGCAGAACCATAAACCTTATACTCAGAAGGGTTTAGGTAGCATTCAGTAGGCAGTAGGCAATAAGCAGTAGGCATTAGGTAAATTGGCCCTAATGAAATATTTACTTCGTGATTATATGGGGTGAACAGTAAGAAACACAGCGCTGTACCTCC
>CAYZDA010000005.1:6576-80558 GCA_964477095.1 uncultured Bacteroidales bacterium
TGGGGTGAACAGTAAGAAACACAGCGCTGTACCTCCTTGCCCCGCCATAACGCGACAGCGTGACGGCGGGGCGGGTAGTCCCGCCATAACGCGATAGCGTGACGGCGGGGAATCAACCAACCAACCTCCCGATAGCTAGCTATCGGGACAAACAATCAAACAATCACAGACTTAGACTTGTTTATATAACCTCTACGATTACAGAACCTCAAACCTCAAACCTCAGCCAGTTCTACCTCCAAAAGACATTCCCGGGTTTCCACTTGTCTTTTGGTTTGTCTTCCCCGGTAGGATAGCCAATTGGGATAACATTCAGGGGTATATGATTCTCCGGTAGGTCAAGCTCCCGGATCACAGCTTTAGTCCTGTCGTTGTAAGGGTAGGAGGCGGTCCATACGGCACCCAGGCCAATGCTTTCGGCGGCAAGCAATATGTTTTCCGTGGCTGCCGAGCAGTCCTGAACCCAGTATCCTTTGTCTTTCAGATTGCCGGCCTTCTCCATATCACCACAAACCACGATAGCAGCCTGCGCCTGGAACAGCATTTTGGCATAGGGCAATTGCTCACCAAGCGCATCCAGGGTTTCCCGGGCGGTAATCACATAAAAAGCCCATGGCTGCCTGTTGACGGCAGTAGGTGCTGCCATGCCTGCCCTTACTAATGTTTCCAGCTGATCCTTTGATACCGGCTGATCAGTGAAGTGGCGCACACTCTTCCTGTTATGAATTACCTCCAGGGCTTTGTTGTTATAGCCACGGCTATAATCAGGAACAAAGGGTTCGCCATCAATTTTATCCAAAGAGGCGCCGGTTTTGGCTATCAGCCGGCCTGTTTCAAAATATTGGCCATTCCCATAGATCAATGGATTCAGCAAATTCACCTCCACGCGATCATCCGCGTTTAAAACAGCCCTGTCAACCTTCACATCCACTACCTTACCGATAAACTGCCGGTGAGAGCCCAGATCATGATACTCCCGTAGCTCACACTCGATAACAATGGGGAATTCCTTCACATAAGGAGCGTTGACAAGCTCTGATTTCACAGGGGTGAGGCCGGTTTCTTTGAATTTGTCCACATCTTTACCCGAATAACGTCCGGCATAATCCACATAACGCGCCATTTCCGAGGAGGGAACGTTTACCGTAAATGCTTTCGAATGCGTTACATTGCCCCAGGAATAGGTGGCCGGACGCATGGAAACGGCTATGCTTAATGGATCGGAATTGCAAATGCCCGCCCAGGCTGCAGTCATGATATTCGGATTGCCCGCTGAATCGTAGGAGCCAATAACAAAGGCCGGTTTGGGATATACCTCGCTTCTTATGCCCAGTGATTTTTTCTCGAATGTATGAACCACCGTATCCGGCGTTGCTACAACAGAATCGGATGATGTAACGGTTTGCACAGGCTTTTGCTTGACGGTTTTGTCACTTTTGTTGCTTAACTGAATGACCAGCACCAAAACCGCGATGGCAAGAACAATATTTAAAAAATGAGATTTTTGCATGATCAGGAAGAGGATTTAGTGTGTTTAACTTTTTTATGGGATACCGTATCCAGGAAACAGCCTGTGGGGCAAAGCGAACACCAGGGCCTGGTGAAAAATAAGGATAACAATATAACGATTATTCCGAAAATGATCAGCCCCATACCGGCTATCCGGAAGGAGAAGAATAAGAAAGGTTCCAGATGGGATAATTCAGGAGTGAAGCCCAGTACCAGTGCTCCTGTAATCAGTACCAGGTATATCTCTCTTGCAGATATGCCTTTAAAACGTGTGGGTAATACTTTCTTTTTAAGTGGCGAAAAGCGATTAGTCAACTCTTGTAGTGCTCCCATCGGACACAGGTAATTGCAGTAAAACTGACGTTTACCTATGGATGAAACGAGCAGTGCTATGAGAAATACGGCTACCGTTTGCCAGTTTGCCTGCCACGAAAAGCCATTCTGCAACCATCCGTGCAACAGCAATACAGACAGTGCCTTGTTGAGGATAAGCCCCATAATGACCACGACCATGATCAAATACAGGCTGCGGTAAACGGCTGTTCCTTTTTTGAACGCGAATACCAGCGATAACAACAACAGCAACAGAAACAGTATGTCCTTTATTATTGTCCAGGCGCCTGCTTCTTTGATTGCGGCTGCATCCGATTCCATCACGGCAGATGCTGTGTGTCTTACGCCGGCTATCACTGCCTCACTCGTATGTGTAGCGCCGGATACAGCGTCAACGGGAAGCTCTGCCGCTTCTTTAAGACTAACACCCTGCCACTTACCAATGAATTCTTCACTGTAAACAGCCCGTGTATAATCTTTGGTTTCATTATTGGGCAATAAAGCTATTTTAGTAATGGTTAAATTTTCATTAACGCCTATCAAAAGAGGAACATAACCCGCATAGCCATACTGCCGGGAATACCTGGACGACAGCAGTGCCATTCCCAGCAGTTCGCCTCTGCTGTTAGATACCTCCAGGACTCCGTGCCGGTTAGGGCTATATTCCGCTGCCGCAGGATAAATTTCCTGTATATCTTCTAAAGAAACGGAAACTTCACCGGTCTTCTGCTTTTGAAATATAAAATCCCTTCCGCCCCTGTATGCAATGGCTATCAGGATTATAATTACCAGCGTGTATTTATATGCTATTAAGCCTGTCTGCTTTTTATTCATTCAATCAGAGGTATTATGTGTCGATGAAGTGTTTTTGTTTTTAATGTATTGATGCAGGAATAATAAACTTCCTGCAAGACTCATAAAGAAGGATATCAGTATAGCTGAATAATAGTCACCGCTAATGTCATAAAGCAGGCCTCCTGCAAACGGACCGGCAATCCCTGCTATGGCATATCCTAAAAATACATAGGGATAAATTATTCCCAGATTATTCAGTCCGAACACATGAGCGGTTTCTTTAGCAAAAAGCACAAAATTGCCTCCAAAACCAAAACCTGTCAGGAAGGCAAGCAACATATAGGAAGCATCGGTTAATGTAACAAAATTCAGCGACAGTATAGCCAGAGACTGAACCAGCAAAGCCAGAAATATACTAAAGTTGGCTCCTGTGTAATCGGCAATAAAACCCCATGATATCCGGCCTGAAAAGTTTGCCACTGCAAACAGTGACACCCCCAGCACCAGTTGATGGGGTGAGACATTCCCCTGGGCACCTATGATTTTCAGGTTACCGATGATCAATAATCCTGCAAATGTTCCCAGGAATATTCCAGTAAACAGCTTTTTGAACACAGTATGTCCAAGGTATTCTATAAGGCGTATTTTTTTCGTTTCAGGTTCTGTGGGCTTTTGGCTAACCAGGTTAGAAAACAAAAATATGACCAGGCCATAGGATATTCCAATGATGGCAAATAATTGCAATACATCTTTTCCGCTCAATAGGATGAGTTCGGATATATCAGCCATAACCACTGCACCCAGGCCAAAACCAGCCGATGTTATGCCGGTAATAAGACCTTTTTTCTCCGGAAACCATTGCACTGAGGTGGTGAGTGCCACCCAGTATCCAAAACCTGTTGCTATACCAGCTATAATACCGATACCCAGCAATATGACCGTGAAGCTGCCCTGGGAATAGCTGGCAATGAGGTTTCCCGCGAAAAACAATGCTGCTGAAATGTATCCTAAATACCTTGCTTTTATTTTATCCCGCATCCGGCCCACAAAGATCATGGTTACGGGAAAAATGGCTATAATGCTTCCAAAGATAATCTGAGCCTGGGAGGCTGAAAAACTATAATTATCAATTAATTTTGATGCTATTATACTCCAGGCATATACACTGCCAAGGCAAAGCATAATGACAAATGCCGCCAGGACAGTTAAATATTTCCTGATATTCATTTATTTTTTCAGCTTATTTGATTTAGCAATCACCTGTTCTTTTAATTCCTGCTTATATTGTATTATTCTGTCGCGTATGGATTTATCCTGTGCAGATACAATTTGTGCTGCCAGGATACCGGCATTTTTGGCTCCGTTTAGTGCCACAGTGGCAACAGGTACTCCACCAGGCATTTGCAAAATAGAAAGTACGGAATCCCATCCATCAATGGAATTGCTTGATTTCACAGGCACGCCAATCACAGGTAAGGGTGACATCGCCGCTATCATACCAGGCAAATGTGCCGCTCCGCCTGCGCCTGCTATTATTACCTCCACGCCTTTGTTATGAGCATTGGAAGCAAATTCGTATAGCTTTTCGGGTGTGCGGTGTGCAGAAACAATGTCCATTTCATAACTAACTCCAAATTGCTCAAGCATTTCTGCAGCCTGCTTCATAACAGGTAAATCAGAATCTGATCCCATTACGATGTTTACTAACTTTTTTTCCATGACTTTACTTTAATGTATTGTTTTACTTCATCGGCTTTTTTTAGTGCGCCTTCCAGTGATGAAGACAAAATGGTGATATGTCCCATTTTTCTGAACGGCCGGGTGATCGTTTTCCCATAAAGATGGATTTTAACGCCCTCGATAGCCATAACTTCAGATAATCCTTCATAAAAGACCGGTCCCTCATGGTTTTCTTCTCCCAGTACATTAATCATAACTGCAGGGAGTTTTAATTTTGTACTGCCAAGCGGGAGGTTAAGTATAGCCCGCAAATGCTGCTCATACTGCGAGGTCACTATGCTCTCAATGGTGTGATGGCCACTGTTATGTGGCCGGGGAGCCATTTCGTTAACCACCACTTCGCCGTGTTTATCCGTGAAGAACTCAATAGCCAGCAGGCCTTCCATGTTGAGTAACCCGATGATTTTACTCGCAATGTTCAGTGCTTTTTCAGATTGCTCTGCACTGATCAATGACGGGCAGATCAATTTATCCACCAGGTTTGCCCTGGGATCAAACACCATCTCCACCACAGGAAAGCACCTGATGTCACCATTCCCGTTTCTGGCTGCAATTACCGACAATTCCTTCTCAATGTCAACCTTGTCTTCAATTAAAGAATCACCAGGGAGCAATTTGTCCAGATCATTTTTTTCATTGATAACTGCTACACCCCGTCCGTCATAGCCGCCTTTTCTCAGCTTCTGCACAAAGGGAAATTTTATTTCACCGCTATCAACTGCGGTTAAAATTGCTTCTTTTGATTCATAAAATTCAAAATCAGAAGTGGGAATTCCGTTCTTCCTGTAGAATTCTTTCTGCAGTCCTTTGTCCTGTATTAGTTCCAGTATTTCAGGATCAGGTAAGATCTTCAGCCCTTCCGATTTGAGTTTTTTTAATGCTTCAGAGTTAATCGATTCTATCTCGTAGGTGAGGATATCCACTTTTTTCCCGAATTCATAAACCGCATCATAATCTGTGTGGTGCCCTTTAATGAAATGCGTTGCAACACTTCCTGCCGGACAATTTTCATCATTGTCTAACACATAGGATTTTATATCCCATTTGCTCGCTTCCTGAATCAACATTTTTCCCAGCTGACCTCCCGCGATAATTCCAAGCTTTAAATTTGATGTTAACAGTTTTTCCATCTTCAGTCTATTATTATAATGCTTCAATTTTGTGGCCACTCCGAAAAGTTCATATGATTGATTTTCAATGTCTATTGCCTTGAATCCCTAAAGGGAAAACATTGAAAATCAGTTTCTCTTCCTGGCCTGTCTGTACAGATTAAACATTCTTTTTGTCTATCCATAGTTTTCGGAGTGGGCTCAATTTTACCTTTAACAAACAGTATATCCAGGCAATGTTCAATCCTGCAATTTAATAATCAGATTCTGCCCTGCAAGCTGTTGATTGGCAGCTCTCTGATTATTCAGTTAGCGGTTTAATTGCAATATACTCTAAAATCTGACAAAGAAAACAAAAATTTTCCTTTGTGCGTGTGCCGGCTTTTCCTTTATAAGTTGAGTTGATAGACTGAAGTAATTCAGTGTATAAGCAAGATGGAAGGGCAGCTCAATGGATTCAAATCAAATGTTTTATCAATCGCGATGCTTTAGATTGCTTATAAGAGTTTCTTTACTTGAAAGACTCCGTTTATTGATAATATTCAATTTTTCTTTCAATAATAAATATCTCCTCTTTATCCACTGTATCAGCAGTTACTATTTGCTCAATCCAGTTGCTCCTGGAGTCATATTTATATTGATAAGACCAGGTCGCTTCAATCTCTCCTGATTCTCCGGACTCAACAATCTTAGCCACATTGCCTTTTACGTAGGTATATATTACTTTACCCTCCAGATTTCCATCAGCATAATTTTCCCAAACCTCTTGAGTCAGTATGTTATCAGTGTACACATAAGAAGCTTTTTCCAGGATCCCTTCATCATTGTCTGACCATGTTTTTACAATCAGGTTTCCATTGCTATCATAGGAATAGTCATACCAATCTTTATAATCGTCAGGAAAAAATTCCTCCCTAAGCAGTCTGCCGTTATTATCATAGCTGATGTGTGCAACTTGAAGATATATGATATGCCAAACCACCATTAGCGGAAGACCGGCACCGGCTAATGGTGGTTTACGCTAAAAAAACTTTGAAGAAAATTGTGCAGTGGTTATCTGATATTTACTTTACTTCCAGCAGGAACTTTCTGTCAACCATACCGCCCGGTGTTTCAGTAGGGCGCTCCACGTATTTGATCTCAAACTCTTTCCCGTAGTATTCGTGATCCGTATTGCCGGGCTGCAAGCTGTTAGCGAACTCCATTCCTTTCAGATTTTCACCAGGGAAAAGCTGTAATTCATCAACTTCAGGAGTTTTGAAAACATAGGAAGTACCTGCCGTATTGGCAATCATGTACTGGAACTTAGCCTTTGTTGTTATCACTTCCTGCTCTTCCTTGTTTGCTTCTGCATCCCTGTCATTCACTTGTTCGGTTGTTGTTTCATTGTCTGCTTCAGCAGTAGCATTGGTATCCTGCTGGCTGGAGTTGCATCCAAAGAATACAACAATCATTGCTGCAATGCTTAAAATTTTAATCGTTTTCATTTGCGTGTGTTTTTATTGGTGGATATTAATCTGTGGATTTGGTGCAATCTACAATCTTAATACGACTTAGAATGCTTTTTTCTTCCCTGCAAAAATACAGTATTTATATTGCCAGTGCGTTACTTTTTTATTGCTTATCAGTTCTCTCAATATTACATCCAGCTTTTTTCTGAGGTTTCCGTGTGATACAGCAGGTAATCGTAGATATGTTTAGCCAGATCCTGATCAATGAATGGAATATTAATAGAGCCGGAAGCATTCATAATTTCTAAGCTGGCAAGTGATTTGCGTTTTTGAAAAAAGGATTGTTTGAATTCCACGGCTTGAATTTTGAATAATTCCATTTGCTTCCATTTGTGCGATATGGCGCCGGAAGAAACCTGGATTTGCTCATTGACTATTTTGAAATAGCTTTTTTTGAGTTTCAGGAAACTATACCCGGCAGTGGCTAAAAGCCACAGACCTGCTATCAGCCAGAAAATCCAGTTATTAAACAATAACGGGCTTGCCAATAATATGGGCAACCAGCCTGTAAAAGTCCATAGTCGTTGGAAGTAGTATGGATTCGAATTGATTTTTGTTGATTCAGAGAATTGGTCTTCCCCGAATAAATCCGACTTCAGAAGTACTAAATGTTCCTTTAAACAACCCGGAGCATCAACTACCTGCTCATTTTTGGATTGTTTACTTACTGCTTGTTTAAATATCACTTTATATATCCCGAATAACCTTTTCAAGGGATCATTTACCCAGTTTAATTGCTGAATTTTACTGTGTTGCAATACCACATTTCGTTTATTGATGATTCCAGCTACAACACGGTAAGCATTTTCCCTTTTTAGTAATTTGAAGTCGAAATATTTCACCAGGGTGAGTATAAGAGAAATCAGGATCACCAAAATCAGAAAAAACAGTATCATAAAAATGATTATGGATAAGCCTGAACCCGACATATAATTTAAAAATTCATTTGAGTAACGGTCAGCCTGTTCCTTGAAAATGTCTTGAATATTATCGAAAATCTGAAAGGCGAAACCGATAACAATCAGGGCGGTAAGCAAGTGGTTCTGACTAATTCCAATCTTTAATAAATCAAGCGGGTTTAGTCTTAAAACCAACTTTTCCAAATTTGATGTCGAGGTTTCAAGCTGCTCTTCTGACCTGTGTGCTTCTGTTTTTTTACCGGCTAATATCTCACTTAAAGCATTGGCAAATGATATATTTAGGGCATGTATTTTAAGCTCTTTGCCTGATGAACCTGCAGTATCGATTTCGAGGGTAACAACATCCAATATCTGTTGAATAAGATGTTGTTTGGTGTTCACACTCTGAATGCGTTCAATGGGAATAGAAAGCACTTTTCTACGCAAATATCCTTTTTTTAGGATAAACTCTCCATCTTTTATGTAAAAGTAAAAGGTTGAATAATAGAGAATGGAATGAATGATTAGAAGGGTTAATATGATCAATCCCGCTATTAGGAATATCTGGCTGTTGTTAAATACATTTTTCTGAACAAACAATACTAAAATTAAAGCCCAGACCATTTGAATAAACTTGCGAACGGATTGAAGAAAAATGAGTACCAGTCCTTTTAGTGATTGGCGCGTTGGTGTACTTATATCCATTTTAATAATCTTCTGTAAATGCCCTGCAGGCTATGATGACCCTAATTTAAGAATTACTTTTATACTCGCTTATTCTTTCAGACAAGAAAGCTTTCAGGCTTTTAGCCACCTCTTCCGGTAAGCCGGATATGAATAAGTCGCTGGAGCTTCCTCCTGCCGTGTATATTTTCACAGCAGATAGTTTAAATAGCCCGGGAAGAAATCCCTGAATTACTTCAACATGCTGAATCCGGTTAAACGGAACAGTGGTTAGTTTGTAAATAATCAGACCTCTTTGGAATGAAATATCCTTTTCACGGATCAGGTAACCCTTACGGGGAAATGCTAAAATGCTAAATGTTACTGATAAAACAACAAGGGCAGTGAGAATTGAAATGATAATAATACTCACAGTTTTAGGAATATTTTCACCTGAAATAAACAGAAAGGCAACATAAGCAGCAGTCATCACAAAATATACAATTGCTGACCGGATGTAAGTTATGTTTAATTGTTTTTTGTCAAGCGGATTGAATGTTGTCTTGTCAATTTCCGGCAGTTTTTGTGGAAGTACTATCGAATTGGAGAAATTTTCCATTAATTCACTGTTGATTTTATTGTTAGATACATTATGGATACAAAAATATGATTTTTTATTCATGTTGCCCGGTAAAGACTTCGCAAGCTGCCCACGGTTTAGGTACGGGCATTCCTGTTATATTTTATATCGGTTACTTCTAATTTCAACCAGGTCCAGTCGCCTTTATCAAGTTTCCAGGTTGATTTCATTTCATAGGGGACCTTAATACCTTCAAATGATCTGTAGCCGGTAATGTCCATTCTCCAGTCGTGTCTTTTTGCGTTTGCTGCATTTCCCTTGTAGCGTAAAGCAGAAAACCTGACGACATCTCCATCGGCATTAAAATGAAATATGCCGCTTCCTGTGGTGCCTTTATAGGTCATTGTAGCTTTTGCCTTATTATTGTCTATTTGTTTCCAACTGATGTATGGACTTAGCGCCAGGGAAGGAAACCAAACCATTTCTCCCAGGTAACGCTGTAAGGTTCCTTCATCCAGTTTGTCGCCTTTTTCATTTACAACATTCATCAATGCGTTCATCTTAATCAACATACTACCTTTGCCGTTTTCAAACTTATCTCTGCCAACTGCATATAGCAGGCTATTCATTTTAACATCTACCGTCCAGATAAAAGCAGGCCTGTCAATTGTTGTATATTGTACAGCCCTGGCAGCCATCCATTCTTTCTGTTCAGGTTTCAATTTCATTTCGGCTTTCTGAGTCACTTTACCCATGCTGATAAATGCCTGTCCCATGACACCAGAGTTGCGAAGCCAGTTTTTCACAGGTTCTGGTAAGGTTTCAATGTCGTTTTCAGTGATAAGCTTGCTTGTTGCTTTCTTATTCTGAGTTAATAAATGGCTGGTTTCCTGCTGAACCATTCTCTGAAAATTAAAGTGTCCGAATGAAATCAGTACCACCACTAAGATCAGCAAATTGGGTAAAGCACCGAATTTGGCATCCTGCCAGAAAAGAATGATAAGCGTTTGGGAAATTACCACAGCCACAAGACCGGCCAACCAGGCATATTTTGAATTGAGAATGTGTAATATTCCAAACGTAATAATAAAAACGGCTGCTGCCAGCCAGAGCGATGCCATTGGTTTTGTTATTGGCAGAGTAAGCTCCTTTACTTCTTTTATATCAAAGCCTTTTATAAATCCCAACAGGTGGATCAGGCCATGAAACAAAACAATTATTAAAAATGCTACTCTCATGATTATTTATTGTTGGTTAAATCGTGTTTTATGTTTTGCCACTAATGTCGTAAGGAAATTACTGTGCGTTTTCCTGCTTGCCGGTGGCCAATTGCAAATCCTTTTCAAGATAAATCATATCAATAAGTTGGATGTCGCCTTCAAACATGGGGTGGTCGTAATTGTCTGTAAAGAAATTTTTTACCCGCTGTGACAGTTTGAACCCACAACTTTCATAAAACGACAGTATTGCAGGTGTTTCCCCTGTGCCCACAAGCATTGTTTTGTAGTCGGTTTTGTAGAGATCAGAAATGAATTTTATCAAAGCTCTTCCATAACCCAGCCCCTGATATTTTTCAAAGGTCGCTATGTTTTTTAACTCGCAGGTTTCATTGTTTACGGCTGCCACAACGCAAACACTTTTCAGATCACCGTCATATAAAGCAAATAAGTCTCCGTCCGGTAAATATTTGTCGATCATATCTTCCTGCTCGTCAGCCAGCAACAATAAGTCGAGGAATCGCTTTTTATTTTCAGTAATCTTTTCAATTTTAACCATTCTCTGTTTTTTTTAATGCATTGGAAAACGTGGTTTTCTGCCATATTACTTCATTATTGGCCCATAACTTGTCTTTTAAAAGGCAGGTTTACAGGTTACAGACCCGTAGGTGAAAAGACCCAATAAAAGACAGATGTGAAGAGCTATATTATTGAGGTATTTTGCTCTTCAAAATTAGGAAATAGATCATATTATACTAAAAAGAATGCTCTTAGTTGGACGATTATATTTAAGAAGATATGCAAGGGAGGATAGGCTACCGTAAGCAGCTGAAACTCCCGGCTATGAGAAGTCAGTCCAGGAGCTGTTATCGTTGTAGTTTTCAACGGGAAGCGTTTGAGTGCTATGTTGATAAGCGCTTAGCAGTGTAGCAATTTCCAGTCTGATCATATCAATACTGCTGTTTGTTAAATCCTGGCGGAAGCCTTTATGGGCCAGTGCGGCCACATAATCTGCTGCTACAATACGGCTGATTGTTTTTCCAAGTAATACTTGTTTGCGCTGGGGTATTTTCTCTTCCACATTAAAATTGATCAGGGATTTAAAATGAGTTGCAGTAAGCTGTGTTAATTCGTAATCTTTCAAATATTCAGCAAGATTTGTAAGTTTTTTGCGGCGCATTTGCTTCAGCAGCATTTCGGCAATCTGGGTGTAAAGCATTTCATTGGAACCTTCAAATACCATAAAAGGCCTGGAATCGATGATCCCGCGTGAGGCGATGCTTTCAACCTTATAGCCGTTGGCACCATAGAGCTGGGTTAGTATCTGTGCGGATTCCTGCATTAATTCAGTAACATAGGCTTTCATGGTGTTGGCTTCCACAGTTTTGCCGGATAGGTCGTGCTCTATGCCGCTGGCTTCAGTACTGCGTGAACACATGGCAGAGCTTACCGTAAAAGCAGTTTGTATGCGTGCCAGCTGCTGCTTTACCTGATCCAGGTCAATAAGGGGCCTGCCGCGTATGATTCGTTGTTGTGTATGCGCAACAGCATCATCCATCAACCTTCGGATAAAGCCAACAGCCATACCGGGAAACTGAAAACGGCTACGGTGCAGCAGGTCCATGATCAGCTTCAGTCCTGTGCTTTCAGGTTGTAGCTTTTGCTCCTCAGGTACATGGATATCAATTCTGTTTTTGCCGTAAGGAATAGGATACAGCCCTATATTATTATACAGTTCTTCTACCTTGATGATTTGTTCAGGCTGCTGCGAGTCGGTAATGAAAAAATCAATATCACGGTTTAGCTCTCCTCCGGGCAGTTTTTCGCGGGAGGTCATCAGCCAGTAGTCGGCTATTCCGGTTAATCCCTGCCAGTGTTTTACACCTTTGATGTGATATTTGGATCCTTTTTTTTCATTGAATGTCTGCATGTTCAGCGCATCACTGCCATATCCTGGTTCGGTGATCATAAGCCCGCCCATATTCTGATGCTTCAGAAAGCGCCGGAAGACATCAGTCTTAATTGCTTCCCTGGCATATTTGTTTACCGGTCCCAGAAAAAGCCCGATATTGATTCCAAACATTAAGGATAAGGGCAGTGATTCATAAGATGCTGCATCTAATATACCCAAAACTTCTTTTGTTTTAGCTCCACGGCCTCCATACTGTTTGGGGATAGCTACCGAAAATGGATTGGTAGCCATAATATCCCGCAATACGATAGCCGGAAAACCGCGTTGCTGGATAAATTCTTTTATATCATGCCTTTCGTGAAAGACGCTTTTTAAAGTTTGTTTGAAGTTTTGAATGAATTCTGTGAAAGAAGATATTTCTTCTGTTGCATTGTTTGTCATTATATGATTTGATCCTTTTATTTGTCTGACATTACTTTATTGAAGAAAGTATTGAGCTAATCTTTATAACAATTTAAACAATATGATGTTTGATTAAGGCCTGAAATTCAATTCAGTTTTGTTTGTATTAAGCCTGAGACTAATCCGAAAAACATTTCGCATTATTTAGAAGGTTGAAGATAATTGCCGTCTCACTTTGATTGGATAGTTTCGAATTCAAACGGCTGAGAAACTGTAGAATACCTGAGCGTGCTGTCAGCTTTAAAAGCAGCATAATGTTCAGCTTTCAGCATAGTGTCGCCCGAAGTATTGTTGCGGAAATACTTTTTGGTTGCGTTCACCTTTTTACCGGAAACTCATAAGTTAATTCGGGTATTGAACGAACAAATGTGAAAGCTTAGAATGGGAAGATAAGCAAAACGTGATGTAATGGCTGAGCTGAGAATGGGGATATACAGCACAGGTGATAATTGGAACCTAACCGTACTAATGGTATCAGCCTGCAACGCCAGCGGTGAGTGCGGCAGGGCGGAGGCGGAAAGCCCGGCAGCAATTGAAGCGATGCTGCTGCCCCGGTGGCAGAGCGACAACAGGAGCTCCTGTCCACGGGTTGCAGCAGCACGCTGAAATGATGCCGGCTTGCAGCCGCAGACCGACCGCCGGCAGGCGGGCCGCCCTGATTAAATCATTTTTTCAGAAGGGAAGCTGCGCCGGACTGTTATCTAACTTTTCCCCGCTTAACTTGTTTGAAGATGTAAGCACACATTTAAAAAACTGAAACTATGAGTAAACACAAATCATCAGCTGTATGGAAAGGCAATCTGCCAAAAGGAAGTGGAACCATGAACGTGGGAGAGGGTGCCTGGGAAGGTAAATTCTCTGCCAGGTCACGTTTTGAAGGCGGAGAGGGGAGTAGCCCGGAGGAACTGATCGCCGCGGCACATGCCGGCTGTTTTTCCATGGCTTTTTCTCATGCCCTGGCAGAATCAGGTTTTGAGCCTGAGCAGGTAAATACCAAAGCCGAAGCTACCATTGAAAAGGTGGAGGGTGGCTTTGCCATCACCAAAATCCATCTGACAACCAAAGGAAAGGTGAAAGATATTGAAGAGGACAAATTTATGGAGATCGCCAATGAGGCCAAGGAAAATTGCCCGGTGTCCAAAGCTCTCAAGCAGGGGGTGGAGATTTCCATGGATGCCAGTTTGGAAAACTGATAGTCCTCACAATAGTATTGTCTTCATCAGGGATTGTTCCCTGTGATATAACCAGACGGGTTTCAATGCCTGTCTGGTTTTTGTTTTTGACAAACGGCGGGCAGGTAACGGTTGGCCCGCGGCTTATTTAAGTGCAGTGCTATTTCCTCCGTTAATCTTCCTTGTTTTTCTTCTGATCTTTATCCCGCTTTTCGGCTTTCTTTTTTGTGTATTCTTTGGCTTGCTTTTCGCTGTATTCGCCGGCTACATGATCAGCAAAGAATGCCCCACGCTTACCCATGGGCTTTTCGTCGCCCACAGTGGTATCCCTGCGGGTTTGATGCTCCAGTTCGGTATTGATTACTGCTCCGAGCATGATCACGAAAGATGTGAGGAAGAACCATAGCATCAATATGATGATGGCTGCAAAGCTGCCGTAGGTATTGTCAAAGTTGGTGAAGTTATTGATATAGATGGAAAATAATATGGATCCTCCCAGCCACAACAGGGTGGAGATAACGGCTCCCCAGCTCACCCAGGGAATGCGGGGGGATTTGCGTTGTGGAGCTATTTTGTAGGTAAAGCCCAGAAAAAGCATGATGCCCACAGCTATCAGCGGCCACCGCAGCCACACGACTATATCATGCAGGGTTTCTGACAAAGGCAACCAGTCAACCACAGCGGGAATACCGGCTACCAACACCAGTCCGATAATAATAGCTATGATCCCGCCTATGGTAAACAGCAGGGTGACTCCGAATTTTTGAAAGATATTTCTTTTATTGGGTTCATTATACACGATGTTAATCCCTTCAAACAAGGCTACTGTTCCGCGATTGGCTAAGAAAAGTGTTATAATTGATGAAAATATCAGGCTGAAACTCAGTGCTTCCTGCGATTTTCCTACAAGGTTTGTAAGGAAATCGGATAATATCTTTTGCGCATCAGCAGGAAGAATATTGGTCAGCATGGAGATCTGTTCCTGTATTTGTGTCATATCAGTTACCAGACCGTAAATTGATACCAGAGCAGCCATTATGGGGAACAGCGACATGAAAAAGAAGAAAGCCACACCTGCTGAAATCACCCGCACATGATTCTTACCCAAACTGTTCTTGATTCTTTTAGCAATTTGTTTCCAGCCTTTCAGGGGAATATATTTTGGCCTTGGAGCTTCTTTCCCCCGCTTATGATTATCATGCTTTTTGTTATTTGTCATCGCATTATGCTTTGATGTTTTATTACAATTCTGCCATTAGTTTGGTAAAACAGACACCGTTTTCATATATGATGTTACAGGCTTGTTTCTGCACCACCATCCGGAATAAAGCTGTTAATCTTTTTAATGGCTTTTATCCGTGCCACGCCTTATTCCCCGCCCTTTACTGGTGGCGCCTGTTTCATGTTTGCTGCTGCTTCTTTTCTTCTTCAGAATAAAGTATTCTTAGGAATATATGTGGTGTTTTTGTTATTTACTGCTGATAGATCCGGTAGATTTTTCCGGCATGATCATCGGACACCAGTAATGACCCGTCGCTCATGATCTCTACATCCACCGGGCGCCCCCAGGCTTCTTCTCCTTGCAGCCAGCCCGAAGCAAACACTTCTTTATCCCCTGCTGCACCATTGTTAACAGGTACAAACATCACGCGGTAACCAATCTTACTGCTGCGATTCCAGGAACCGTGTTCGGCAAAGAAGATACCGTTGTGATATTTCTGCGGAAACATATCAGCAGTGTAAAATCTCATGCCCAGTGCAGCTACATGTGCCTCCAGCTTCACTTCAGGTTTCTTCCATTTAAAATCCTTTGGTCTTTTTTGCCAAAACTGTGGATCTGTAATGCTGTCGCCATGTACATACGGATAGCCGAAGTGCTGTCCGGTGGCAGTGAGCTTATTGATCTCATCCGGTGGCTTATGATCGCCCATATGGTCTCGGCCGTTTTCAGTAAACCACAACACACCGGTTTGAGGATGCCAGTCGAATCCTACTGTATTTCTTACACCATGTGCGATAATCTCCATATTGCTGCCATCGGGATTAATCCTTGTGATGGAAGCAAAGATGCTGTCCTGGCTCAGGCAGATATTGCATGGCGCACCAACAGGAACATACAGTTTATCATCGGGTCCGAATTTGATGAATTTCCAGCCGTGAGCAGCCTCATCGGGATACTGATCTGTTATCACTACGGGTTCAGGCGGATCATCCAGATGGTTCAGAATATCCGGGTATTTAAGTATTCTGGATACCGCTGACACATACAGATCACCCTGATAAATATCCACGCCGGCGGGTGAACTAATGTTTTCGTCCAACACAATCACTTCCCGCTCACCGGCAGTAACGGCATATATTTTACCGGCCGACCTGGAGCCGACAAAGAGTGTTCCGTCATCGGCAAGCACCATAGCACGTGCATTGGGAATGTCTTCCACGTAAACTTCGATATGGAAGCCGGATGGAAGTTCAATCAGATCAATATTCTGATTGCCGTTGTTATCATTATCCTGGCATGAAGTGAGCACAGGCATGATCATCAGCAAGCAGCCAATAAAGTTTATGTTCATGACAGTAGTGTTTGATACAAGTGCTGATGCCGGGAATCATCCCGGCAACAGTGAGTATTTTACAATGTTTTGGTGGCTTCAATAGCAGCTTTGATGCGTTCATCAACTTTGTCGGGTTCGTGTTTTGTGAGCTCATTGAAGTCGCCTCTTAAAGCCTTTAGGGCATATTTTTCACGGTCGATTTCCTGCCTTGTTCTAAAGCCCATTCTTCTGAGGGCCATAGTGCAGGGCGACCAGCCCTTAACAGCACTCATACCTGAGGAAGCAGCGGCCAGTGTGGTTACAAACCACCATTTTTTTGATCCCAGCACACCAAGCAGGATACTGCCCAGCCCGATTCCGGAGTCGATGGCCTGTACCAGCTTCTGTACATCCCATTCCTTTTCCAGTGTGTTGATGCGGCCTGTGATAATGTCTTCCGCTTGCGTGGCATAATACCGAATGTTGTCTTCGATATAGCGGTCGATCCTTCGGTTGATCTCTTCGCCTGTGTTTTCCCTGATCATATCCATATAATCAGTGCCTTGATAGTTCTTGTTCATAGTTAATCAAATTTTTAATTTGTTCTTAGTTTGTATGTCTTATTTCGTGCTCATTTTGGTATTGATCTTCAGTAACCGGGTTGTGTCTGGCAGGAAGGACATATAAAACAACCCCTGCCGTTTACTCTGATCTTTTTAATACTACCGCCACATCGCGGACAGTCTCTGCCTTCCTCACGGTTTGGCAACAGATAGGATGCCGGTAGTTGTGAGGGTTGTGCATCCTTTTTAATTGCCATCTTCATAACCCTCTTCGTAGTATTGAACAAAGAATTAAAGCTTTTGTCAGTTAATTTTTCAATCTTTTGCTTCGGATGTATTTTTTCCTGAAACAATATTTCATCGGAATAAATATTGCCAATACCAGCCACAGCGCTCTGATCCATCAGGGCATTTTTAATGCCTCCTCGCTTGTTTTTAAAGGCCCGGCTGAATTCATCACGGCTACATTCCAATGCATCTTTTCCCAGATTATGAGTCTTACTGTATTCAGCCGGGCTGCCGGTTATTTCCAGTGCTCCCAGCTTCCTTTTGGATATATAATTTAAGCGGTGGTTTCCAAAGTCCACACTCAATTTTGTGTATTTTGGTTTCGGTTTGTTTTTTTCAGAAGTTTCGAGGTATCCTGTCATCCCAAAGTGCATGGCCAGCCATTTATTATTGCTGATTTTCATCAATATATGCTTGCCGTTTCTCAGGGTTTGGGTAAATACATTACCATTCAGGCTGCGGCTGATGAGCTGTTTTGAGGATTTAAGTACCTGTTGGGCATCCTCATAGTCCACAGATTCAATTTTTTTATTCAGTGCATGTTTTTCAGCATGCTGCCGGAATATTTCCACGTCAGGTAGTTCAGGCATTTTCTTGTTTTTTTATGAGTTCATCCAGTTTTTTTCTTGCTTTATCCAGGTTGTTCTTTTTCTGATTAAAATCTTTCCAGGGATTTTCCTTGCGGGATATTCTCTGGAAGATATTGCTGTATTTATAGCTTTGCGCGTTGAGAGCGCTTTTGCCGGTTTCATTCCAGGAAAGAGGAGTAGCCACAGGTGCACCCTTAATGGGGCGCAACGCATAAGGTACCACGGAGGTTTGCCCGTAAGCATTTCTAAGATAGTCCAGAAACAATCTTCCTTTGCGTTTTTTCTTGAGTGTTTCCACCGTGTAATCATCAGGTTTTGTGTCAGCGAGCAGATTGGCTGCATCCCTGGCAAACTGCCGCGTTTGATCAAAGTCAGCTGTTTGATCCAGCGGAAGCACCACATGCATACCCCTGGATCCGGTAGTCATTACATAGCAGTGTAGTTCCAGCTCATCAAACAGCTTTTTGAAATCCTTTGCTGCCTGTTGCACCAGTTTGAATCCGTTTTCGGGAGGATCCAGGTCATAGATCATTTTGTCAGGATAATCCAGTTTGTTCTTTTTGCTCAGCCAGATATGCGGGGTGATGCAGGCCTGGTTGGCAATATAAATGAGAGCTGCTTCCGAGTCGCAATTAAGCATCTGCTGGCTGTCTTCGCCTGCTTTTTTTACTCTCACTTTGATTTCCTTCAGCCAGCCGGGGAAGTAATCAGCGGTTTGCTTCTGATAAAAATTATTGCCGTTAATGCCGTCAGGATAGCGATGAATCATCATGGGCCGGTCTGTCGTAAGGGGTATGATGTGTTCGGCCATTTGTGAATAATATTCCGCCAGCTCTTTTTTGCTGATGTTGTCATCCGGGAACATTTGTTTATCCGGATTGGAAATCTCAATGCTATGTCCGTTAGCCTTCATTTTTGTCATGATGAGGTGTTTCTTTGGTTACATCTTTGGCATCCTTGTCATCCCGCAGCCCAAGATAGGAGGGATGCCTGAGTTTATTGTCACTGGTCCATTCCGTAAAACGGAACTCTCCAACCAGCCGGGGTGTGAGCCAGGTGACATCTTTGTAATCCGGTTTTTCATTATCAAAAGGTGGGGTTTTGCGTTTCAGCATTTTCATTTTATCATGCAGCATTTTCAGTGTTTCCTCATTATAGCCTGTTCCCACTTTACCAGCATGCTTTAGTTTACCATCCTGGTAAAATCCAACGATGAGCGCGCCAAAATAATCACGTTCTCCCTGCGGTGCCGTATAGCCACAGATCACCAACTCCTGGCTGTTTTCACATTTAAACTTCAACCAGCTTTTCGAGCGCTTATGGCTGTACTGGCTTTCGGCATCCTTTGCGATAAGACCTTCCCAGCCTTTTTTACAGGCTTCCTTAAGAAAATCTTCACCTTTTTCATCACGGTGTTCTGTAAAGCGCAGGTGCTTTGATGAGAAATCAATGCTTTTTTTAAGTAATGACTTGCGGTGCTTAAGCGGAAGCTTTGAAAGCTCGTAACCGTTTAAATGTATAATGTCGAATATGTAATAGTACACCGCCACATCCTGATCGGGAGCTTTGCTTTGCATGCGTGGCTGCAATTTGGAGAATGAACTAACATTGCCGTCGAAAGCAACCACTTCACCATCCACAATAAAGTCATGATCCTGTTTTTCCAGAGCTTGGGCTATTTCCGGATACTGATGATTTTTCTTTTTCTTATTGCGCGACACCAGCTTCACCTCACTGTTCTTTTTGAATGATAAACAGCGTTCACCATCCAGTTTACGTTCGAAAATCCAGCCTTTTTTGGAAAACGTGTCATGCGTGAGAGTGGCGAGCATTGGGCCAGTCCAGGAAGGTTGTTTCACCTTATTTATTTGCTTGCTGACTTTCTCAGGAATCGTGTCAAATATATTGGTCATGATTTTCGTCAGGGTTTGATTATTTTTTTTCTTCCATGGCCTTACGGATTTCTTCAATGGTTTTGCCTGAAAGGATGGATTTTGGTTCAGTGCTCAGCGGATTTCTGCGGGCATCAGCTTCATCATCTTTCATTTTTTTGAAAAGCCAGTTTTTGCCGGTTTTGATCAGTACATAACCGCCCCTGAGTTTTTTACCTTCCAGCCACACTTCCACCTTGCCATCATCAAATGATGCCTCCATGCTCATGGAGTCACCCTCTTTGTCAGCACGCAGGTTTTTATATGTTCCGCCGTCCCATACGATCACTGTTCCGCCTCCATATTCATCTTCTGGAATAGTGCCTTCAAAATCGGCATATTCCAGCGGATGGTCTTCGGTATTCACAGCCATTCTTTTATCAGAAGGGTCAGTGGAAGGGCCCTTAGGGATAGCCCATGATTTCAGTACGCCATCTATTTCCAGCCGGAAGTCGTAGTGCAGGTTGGAAGCATCGTGTTTCTGGATCACGAAGCGGGGCTTATTGGATTTCTTTTTTTTACCGCCGCTGGGTTCAGTAGTTTTTTTAAAGTCGCGTTTTTTTTCGTATTCATTGAGCTTAGTTTTATCCATATCATTAAGCTTGCGGATTTTAAAAGATACTTTCGTAAAGTTACAATAGTTATATATTTGACGTTTAGCAGCTGGATTTGTTCATAATAAGCCATAAAAGCAGCACCCGGGGTAAGTGCTGCAGATAATGCTGCAATGACGGATACCGGCAAACTGATTTTGAAATTCAGGCAGAAACCGGCTGACCGTGGTTTTAAGCTTAGAGATGTTTTTTTAGTATGTCAAGCAGGGCCTGTTTCCTGATTGGCTTTGAAATGTAGTCGTCACAGCAGGCATCCAGTGCTTTTTGCTTGATCCCTTCATGGGCATAGGCCGATTGAGCAATGATCAGTACATCCCGGTTGAAGTGTCTGATCCTGGTTGCAAGCTCAAAGCCGTTCATGCCCGGTAATTTAATATCCAAAAGAATGATGTCGATGTCGCTTTTCGACTTTACCAGTTCAAGGGCGTGAAGTCCGTCGCAGCTATGCAGTATTTCCCTGCATTTACCGCTGAGAAGTTCAGTGAGGTACAGCTCGGAAATTTCTTCGTCTTCCACGATAAGCACAGTGGATTCCTTCAGTAGGTCTTGCAGTTGCGGTTCTTTATTCAATGGACCGCTCAGTTCTGTTTTTACTTCTGTTTGCTTCAGCGGAATACTGAACCAGAACACAGAGCCTTTTCCTTCTGAAGAAGAAAAGTCAATATTTCCTTTCAGCATTTCCACGTATGATTTGGTTATGGCCAGGCCCAGGCCAGAGCCTTCACGGACTTCCCGGTCTTCAAGGTCGGCCTGGACAAAGCGTTCGAAAATAGCATGCTTGCGTGAGTCCGGGATGCCAATGCCTGTATCGGATATAGTAACCACAAGCTCATCAGCTTTTCGTTCCCACCTTATCTTAATCCGTCCCTGATCAGTATATTTTAGGGCGTTTTTGATCAGATTGGTAATCACGGAAGATAGTTTTTTGCGGTCTGTTTCAATGATAGCTTCTTCTTCAGGGAGGCTCTTCTCTATAATCAGTTCCAGTCCTTTTTGGACGGCTTCAGGACGGAAAAAACTATAAAGTTCATACATAAGTGAATTCACATTTAGCTGCTCCCTGCTAACTGTTACTGCCCCGGATTCTATTTTTGAAATGTCTATAAGGTCATTGATGGTATTCAGCATTCGCTCACCACTTCTTTCAATGATGCTCAGGTACTCCAGCATCCTGTCCCTTTCGAAAGCTGACTCCTGAAGCAGATTGGTAAAGCCAAGAATACCATTCATTGGTGTGCGGATTTCATGACTCATATTGGCAAGAAAAGCAGACTTTAAGCGATCGGACTCCTCTGCTTTTTCCTTGGCTGTGATCAGTTCGTTTTTTGTTTTATTTTTTTCGGTTAGATCAATATCAATGCGATACAATTCTTCATATTTTCCCATTACGTTTACCAGTATGAAGTTGGAATAAACCGGTACGCGGGAGCCATCTTTCCGCTTCATGGTGTATTCGCCGGAAGGAATCTGCTCTTTGTTTTGAAAGGCGCTGGTGAAAATATCGCGAAGAGCTTTGTCTTCTTCAGGTGGAATCACCAGATCAAATACATTTTTACCTTCTGCTTCCCCGGGTGTGTATCCATAAACAGCCTTATTGGCCTGGTTCCAGAAGCAAACATTCCCATATCTGTCGTATCCCTGAACCGCGATATTTTTTACCCCGTCAAATATCAGCCTGAAGCGCTCTTCACTTTCCCTGAGCTTTGCCTCAGCTTCTTTAATATCTGTGATATCCTGGTGGGTTCCATACATCCACAGTGGTTTACCGTCGCTGGTGGTAACTGTCATTTTCCCCTTGCTGATTATCCATACCCAGTGTCCTTCTTTATGCCTCATTCGAATTTCAGAGAAATAATTTTGGGTTTCACCGTTCAGGTTGGCTTGAAGTAGTTTTTTCGATTTCTTCAGGTCTTCAGGGTGAGTTAATTTTGCCCAGGTATCAAAGGTAGCAGGGGATAACTCATCAAGGGTGTAGCCGATCATTTTTGCCCATTGTTCATTACAAATGGTTTCACCGGTTTGGATATTCCATTCCCAGGTTCCGGTGCTGGTCCCTTCAATAATGGATGTCAAACGGTGCTTTTGGGAATCTATACGGGCCAGGTTTTCTTTTTGTACGGTGATGTCCCGTACTATGCAAATGAGGCTTTCGTCCTCCAGCAGGCTCAAGGATACATCCTGATAAAATGTGCTGCCGTCTTTTTTTAATCCGGTGGCCTCGCCACGCCACTTTTTTAACTGCAACAGTTCAGGCATTATGGCCTGAAATTTTTTTAAATGTTCATCCTTGTATAATTTTTTCCATGAAGCGCCCACTAATTCCTCTGGAGTGTTATATCCATATATGTTAGCATGTGCCTGGTTCATGTAAATATATTTATGATCAGAATCCAGAATAGCTATTCCGTCCATGGCATTTTCCATGGCTTTTGACTGCCGGGTAAGCTTACAGTTTATTTCTTTTTCCCTGCTTATATCCCTTATGATTCCTGTAGCCTGATTTGTTACCGGATTATATTCCGCCATGGAATGAATGTCAATAATCTTATTATCAGTGGGGCGTCTGATCTGGAATTCGATATCATAGCTGCTGTTGTTTTTTATCAGGTTTTCCATTTCAAGGTCCAAAGCTTCGCGGTATTTTTTGAGGGGAATTTTCTGAAGTTCTTTTATGGTGTACGTTTTCTGATGATTAAGGCCGTAAATCTTGCATGACTGTTGCGACACCTTCACCGTTCCTTTATTGAAATCAAACACCCAGCTACCCATGTTACCTATCTTCTGCGCCCTGTCCATTTGCTGTTCACTTTCGCGTATATATTGTTGCTGGCGATACTCGTCGGTTACATCACGGAAAACCAGTACCACGCCATATATTTTTCCCTTCTCATCTTTTATGGGCGCACCCGAATCCGCTATATGGTATTCCACTCCTGATTTTGATATAAGCTTGGTATGATTTGCCAGTCCTACGATGTTACCGGTTTTTAATACCCTGGCAATCGGATTTTCGGTTTTATCCCCCGTTATAGCATTAAAAATCCTGAATACCTGTTCCAGATCTTTTCCTATGGCTTCAGCTGAACTCCATCCGGTGAGTTTTTCAGCGATCTCATTCATTTCGGTTACCCTGCCGGTTTTATCTGTAGCGATTACTGCATCACCAATGGATTTTAGCATGATGCTTAAATATCGCTGATGCTTTTCTATTTCGCCTGTTAAGTGATGGCGCTCGAGAAAATGTGATAGCCTTAGTGAAATAGTATTTATGAGCTTTCGTTCTTCTTCCAGGAATGGCCCTTCATCAAGCTCAGGCTTTTCTTCTAAAAAGAAAACCTCTATCTTTCCTACGGACTTGTCATTCTGAAAAATATCAGCAGACTGCCGCCACTCTGTTTCCCTGAAATTCTCCGAAGTAAAGCTCTTTTTGCCAGTACTGATCCTTGCACAGGTAATTTCAGGATAGTGCCATGCAGCAGCAATCAGGTTAACTGCCTGCTTAAAAACTTCATCTTTATCATTCCCGTGTATGTTGATCAGTTCACTGAGCGAATGCAGGCAGCTAAGTTCTTTTACGCGTTCATGCATATTATGCTGTACGCTGACCAGATCATGCAAAGCATCAGTGGCAGATTCGTGTAGCCTGTTAAGAATATCCTCATCTTTATAATTGTCGCTGCTTTCGATAATTTTTCTGAATTCTTCTTTAAGATTATTTAATGAATCACTTTTCATCCTGAAAATCCTTTTTTACAGACGGGCCTGTACAAAATCTGATAAGGATAACTGTTGCCATGTCAGGTACTTTGTTTCCCCGCGATGTTATTAGGCAAAACTAAGCATATAAACAGTCAAATAGCAAAGAAAATTCCGGATAATTCATCTAAATGCAGATTCGCCAAGTATCCTTATCTTTGCGATTCAATTGCAACATATGGAAAAGACAGATCTGATCCTACAATATTCACCCTGGTTTATTCCGCTTTGCCTGTTGGCAGGAGTCATATATGCCGGAATTCTCTACTATCATGAACGGCATAATGACTTCAGCCGCCCGGTGAGGATTTTATTAATGGCAACACGTTTTCTTTTGGTAAGCTTTACTGCTTTTTTATTATTGTCGCCACTGGTAAAAAAACAAAGCCATGTAAGTCAAAAACCTGTCATTGTTATTGCACAGGATTTCTCTTCATCAATCAGCCTTTCTGATGATTCTTCATATCTGCAAACCGGCTACCTGGAGCAGCTGGAAGGTGTTATTACAAGCCTTCAGGGTGAATACCGCACAGATGTGCTTTCTTTCGGGGAAGAAGTGAAGCAGGGCCTCTCAAAGAAATATGATGACCAATATACCGATATGGGTGCTGTATTGACCTACATCAACAACACCTATGAAAACCGGAACCTTGGTGCAGTGTTTGTAGCTACCGATGGTATCGTAAACCAGGGAGTAGATCCTTATTACCTGGCACGGGAAATGACCTTTCCCATTCATGCGGTAGCCCTGGGTGATACCATCACCACTACTGATATACGGCTGGCTGCTGTGAGAAATAATGATATCGCCTATAAAGACAATTTATTTCCAGTGCAGGTGGATGTTGCCGCCTCCAATGCTTCAGGGCAAAATGCAAGACTTAATGTGTACCGCAATGATAAACTTGCTGAGAGCAGGCCTTTTACTATTGATTCAGATAATTACACTCAAAGCTTTGATTTCGAGTTTGAAGCTAAAGAAAAAGGGATGCAGGAGTTCCGTATTAGCGTTTCGGGGCTGGAGGGTGAAGAAAACCTGTTTAATAACAGCCGCAGGGTATTTATAGAGGTGCTGGAAACCAAACAGCGCATTCTGATTCTGGGGCGGCGTCCTCATCCTGACATGGCAGCAATCGGCCGTGCCATCGGTACAAATCCGAATTATGAAACGGAAACGGCAGTGCTCGATGAATTTAACCAAAAGGCACACGCTTTTAATCTTGTGATCATGCATAGCCTTCCGGAGGGAAACCGTTCACTGAAAATACTGGAACAGCTGAAATCTAACAATATACCTGTTTGGTTTATTACCGGCCATGGCAGCAGCTATAATTATCTGAATAATTATATCAAAGATATTAAAATACAGGCAGGAGGGAAGCCTGAAGATGTAAAAGGTGTGCTTAATGACAAATATACGCTATTCAGCATACCGGAAGATGAACAGGGATTACTCTCAACTTTTCCGCCGCTACAAAGCATGTTCGGGAAATACTCCGTACCTGATGAGTCGAAAATACTGGTTTACCGGCGCATCGGTAATGTCACCACCTCAGCACCTTTGTGGGCATTTTCAGGGGCGGACGGCCAGAAAACTGGAATTACCCTGGGGGAGGGGCTTTGGCGGTGGAGGCTCTATAATTATGTGGAAAACAATGATCATGAATTAGTGGACGAGCTGATCAGAAAAAGTGTGAAGTATCTGGTGGCCAGTGAGGATAAAAGCCGATTCAGAGTGAAAGCTTCATCGCGCTTTTCAGAATTTGAAGATGTAGTGATTGATGCTGAACTTTATAATCAGAGCTATGAGCCGGTGAATGAGCCTGAAGTAAACCTTCTGATCACCAATGAAGAAGGCAGGGAGTTTCCCTATGTAATGAGCAGAAAAGGGGAGGCTTATACATTAAATGCCGGGCAACAGAAACCCGGGGTATACCGCTATAATGCCACAACTCAGCTCGGTGCGGAAACATTTGATAAAAGTGGGAAATTCGTAGTGGAAGATGTTAATCTTGAAAGCATGAATACCACTGCTAACCATCATTTGCTATACAGGCTCGCAAATGAACATAATGGAAAGGTGCTCAATGCAAGGCAGCTGGATGAGATTCCCCAAATTGTTGAAGAGTCGCAGATGAAGCCTGTAGTTTATAATGTGAAAGAATATATGGAATGGATCAGGATACACTGGTTGCTGATCATCCTGATTAGTTTGCTTACTGTGGAATGGATCGTGAGGAAAGTTAACGGAGCCTTGTAAACCGGAATTAAATAATTTCTTTTTTAATGGAACAGACTGTTTTTTATATCATCATAGCTGTTATTATAGCGGATTTTGTAGTGGAACGTATATTGGATATGCTCAATTCATCCAGGGTGGAAAGTGGAATACCAGAGCGTTTCCGCGGCTTCTATGATGAAGAAAAATACCAGAAATCACAGCGGTACAAGCAGGCGAAAGATCGTTTTGGCATACTGCTTTCCACTTTATCCTTCGTGATTATTCTGCTGATTTTATGGCAGGAAGGTTTTGCCTGGCTGGATGCTTTCTGGAGACAATATACCTCAGATGAGATTTTACTGGCACTGCTGTTTTTTGGAAGCATAGCACTGGTTGCTGACATACTGATGACACCTTTTTCATTGTATAGCACTTTTGTGATAGAAGAGAAATTTGGCTTCAACAAAATGACGCTGAAAACCTTTTTCCTGGATAAGCTAAAGGGCTGGTTGCTGGGTGCTGTAATCGGCGGCGGACTGCTGGCTGTTATCCTGTGGATATATCTCGCTGCCGGAGAATATTTCTGGCTGATTGCCTGGGTGGTAGTCAGCGCATTTACCATCTTTTTCACCATGTTTTATTCTACGCTTATCGTACCGCTATTCAACAAGCAAACACCATTGGAAGACGGCCCGCTGCGTGAAGAAATAGAACAATTTGCCCGGGATCAGGGATTCAAACTGGATAATATCTTCGTTATTGACGGCTCTAAACGCTCTTCAAAGTCGAATGCTTATTTCAGCGGACTGGGCCCGAAGAAAAGAATAGTGTTGTTTGACACACTAATCGAAAACCACAGCAAGGAAGAACTGGTGGCAGTGCTGGCACATGAGATAGGCCACTATAAAAAGAAACATACATTGATTAATGCAGGACTGGCCATTGTTCAAACAGGGATATTTCTGTACCTGCTGGGATTATTTGCCGGTAGTGAGCTGATGGCCGGTGCACTGGGAGCCGCAAAAGCAAGCTTTCATATGGGCATGGTGGCCTTTGGATTATTGTTCACCCCTGTGAATTTCCTGCTTGGATTGCTGATGAATAAACTGTCGAGAAAGTTTGAATATCAGGCTGATGAATTTGCCGGAAAACGTTATTCAGCGGAAGCATTGCAAACGGCTCTTAAGAAATTGTCAGCAGATAATCTCTCAAACCTGCATCCTCATCCTGCATACGTTGCAGTATATTATTCACATCCACCGGTTATGCAAAGACTGCAGTTTCTGGACCAATTCAAAAAAAGTTCCTGATTTCTATGGCTATGTGCCTGTTATTTGTTTACTTTGGCGATTCAAAACATTATCTAACATAACATATTAATTATGAGTATTGAAAAAAATAAAGTTGTAGCTATCGACTTCGAACTAAAACTGAACGATGAAAACGGACCGGTGGTTGAAAAAACAGAAGAAGAACAACCACTCACCTTCTTATTCGGACACGGAAACTTACTTGAAAAATTTGAAGACAAACTACAGGGTAAAGAAAAGGGAGATAGCTTTGCATTTGGTTTGAAAAGTGACGAAGCATACGGACAACGCCGCGAGGATATGGTTGTGGATCTGCCCAAAGATGTCTTTAAAAATGAAAAGGGAGAAATTATGGAAGATATCCTTGTAAAGGATAACTATATCCCCATGAAGGATGAAAGTGGAAATGTATTGCAGGGAAAAGTGGTTGAAATTAAAGATGATGTGGTAAACATGGACTTTAATCATCCGTTGGCCGGGCAGGATATTCATTTCAGCGGTAAAGTAAAAGATATCCGCGAAGCAAGCAGGGAAGAAATTGATCATGGCCACGTGCATGACGAGAACACAAAGCACTAATCATTTCTGAAAGATTATAAAAGAAACGCAGCTATCACGGTTGCGTTTTTTTTTGTTGGGCCCGGAAACGATAAGCCCGGAAAGTGGTTTTTTTAAAAAAAAGCTACCGGGAAATTCAAACAAAAAAAAACCGGCAGTGGCTGCCGGCTTCAAGTATCTTATAATAACATCTATCGCTTTTCAGCAATCCTGGCTTTCTTACCACGCAGTTCGCGGAAGTAAAAAATCCTTTTGCGGCGAACTTTTCCTCTTTTCAGCACTTTGATCTGCTGGATGAAAGGTGAATTAACCGGGAATATTCTTTCCACACCTACTCCTGAAGAAATCTTCCTTACAGTAAAGGTCTTCTTTTCACCTGTTCCTTTTACCTGTATCACGGTTCCCTGGAACGTCTGGGTTCTTTCCTTACTTCCTTCCCTGATAGAGTAATCAATAGCAATAGTATCTCCCGCATTAAATTCGGGGAGTTCTTTCTTTTCTACATAAGTATCTTCAACATACTTGATCAGATCCTGCTTATTCATCGCTTTCGTATTTATCCGGTTCGCTTAAAAATGAGTGCAAATATACGTGTATTTTTCCATTCACCAAACACTAATCCGGTTAATTTTTTTATTGCAGCGGCAAATGTATTGTTTTTTAAGACATGCAAAGAGAACTGCCGCTTTTTTTTAGTGTCCTTTTTTAAATTGGCTTATGGATATCCAACAAATGATTCGGCAGTTTTAATGATTTTCCCCCAAACAATGGCTGATAACAAATTGTTTCTTGCATTTACGCTCATAAATCGTTATATTTAGATGAGTTTATCTTTTTAAGTTGTATATTTGATGCTACAAAATGCAGGGGGAATGTAATGAATACTAATCCTAAATACTCCAGCTGGATTGATGATGAGAAAAATATCTTTTTCAAAGAGTATTTTGGGAAAATTACTTTTGAAGATGTAGTGAAAACCTGGGATCTGCTTTTGGAAAATAATCAAATGCCGGAAAATATTAAAGGAATTGTTTTGAATTATCTTCAGGCTGAAATGGACATGGGGCCGGAAGCAGCAGAAAAGATAGTGAAATACTACGGCAATCATCCTGAAGCGTTTATAGGGAAAAGAATTGCCATAGTTACTGAAAGACCTAAAGATATTATTGTTCCTGTTTTAATGCGCGAAGAGGTAAAGGAATTTGAGGTCAGGCCCTTTAGCACCATTGATGCAGCCTGCCAGTGGATTTCCAGATAAAAAAATTAATGTGCTTTCTAATTTATTAACTATTCATGTAACCTGTACATCCTTTTGCCGTTAGAAACGGAATGTTGATATTTTAAACTTCTGAAAAATGCATAGAGCCCTCCTTCTACTAATGACAATAGGCCTGAATACTTTGCTGATGGCGCAAAAACCACACGGAACTACTGAAAAAGTGAGAGCAGGATTTTCTTTGGGAATAAATCATTCCCTGTTGCAAAGTAATAAAGGGCTTTCCGAAAACATGATGATCCACAACGACATTGGTTTTCAAATGGACATGATGGTGGAATATGTGCTAAATGACAGGATGCTGATCAACTCCGCCTTTGGTTTCTCGCTCAATGACAGTAAAGTGCTTTCAGGAACTCATGAACTGCCCTACGATGTTTTCGGGCTCTCTGCTGATTTTATGATCCATGGAATATACAGGTTCAGCACCTCAGCTTTCAGACCGTATATTCTTATCGGCCCCTCACTTATGTGGCCCATGGATATAGACAGGAACTACTCCGCTCAATATCCGGCAGGTAAAAACCTGGCTGCGGATATTGGATTTGGGCTTGAAAAAGTGTTTGGTTTTTTAAGCATTTCCCCCGAATTACGTTACTCCTGGGGCCTGAGTAATGTAAATGCCAATCCGGCTTTAATTTCTCTAACCTATCACCGTGTAAGCTTTTCCTTTAAATTTAAAGGATAGGCAGCAGCTCCGGTTTGTTTGACTGATCAGCGATTCACAGGTAGTTATATCTTTTTCCTATCTTTGGATTTTTAAACCATCCATGTGAGGGTGTTCCCTCGCACCGGCTTTGCTTAATCAAATAAAATCTATGATATTCTGGTCATCCGTTGAGTCATTATATCTTTTGTTGCCTCTGGCTGGTCTGATTATCGGGGCGCTGGCTACCATGACCGGAAGCGGAGGTGGTTTTCTGTTCCCCCTTGCGTTGATATTATTGTTTAAAATCCCGCCACAAATTGCCGTTGCTACTTCGCTGGTTGCCACTCTGCCGGTGTGTATCACAGGAACCATAGGGCATTACCGGCGTGGCAATATTAACTTTCGCCTCGCCCTGATCTTCGGCTCGGCAGCTATTGCAGGGGTTATTGCAGGTGTATTTATCACCCAAAGCCTGAGTGAAGAGCAGTTAAAGATTGGTTTTGGCTTTTATACGATCATTCTTTCAGCAGTGATATTTTTCAACGGATATCCAAAAAAAGATAAAACTTCCGGTCATGAACCTTTACGCAGTAATCTGAAGCGCCCTGGTGGAGGAAGTATAAACGGATTTGCAGGAGGACTGTTAAGTGGCACCTTCGGCAGCAGCGGAACTATGCCGGTACTGGCCGGGCTGTTTGCCATGAGGCTTCCCCTGCAAACCATTGCAGGTACCTCCATGTTTGTGGCCCTGATCAATACCTCCATTGCGGTTGGCAGTCATGCTTTAATAGGAAAAATTGATCTTACGCTGGTAAGCTTACTTACTGCTGGTTCTCTGATAGGTGCGATTTCGGGACCTTTGCTGCTGGCCGGGTTAAATCTAAAAAAATCTAATTCTGCAATCAAAAATACATTTGCGTTTGTTATCTTCGCAATCGGGATGGTCTTAATATTAAATTAACCCGGATTTAATAATAGGGAAAAACAAACTCAAGGATAGTGTATGCTGAAGATATATCTTTTTATTCTTGCATATTTCATACTGGGAGGAATTGGTTTTTATTTTATCAACAGAAAAAAAGACTGGCAACAATCGCGTGAAAACTGGTTGAAATTCATCACCTATTTTGTAATCATCAATGTGATTTTTCTCACCTTAGCTTATTTTCCGGTGCTTTTTGCTTATCTGGGGATACTTATCGTGCTGGTGGGAGCGGGCGAGATGCTAAGGTTATTTATTAGCTCGGGAAAACAACAGAAAGGTTTCTTTGTTCTTGCTATGATCATATATGTGCTTCTGTCCGGATTTTTTATCAGTTTTACCATGCTGGGCCAGAAAATCACGCTGTTTACTTTTTTGCTGCTTTCCATTTTTGATGCATTTAGCCAAATCAGCGGACAACTGGCCGGAAAGCACAGGCTGGCGCCTGGTATCAGCCCCGGGAAAACCGTGGAGGGCCTTATCGGAGGAATTTTACTCACCTTAGTCAGCTCTGTTTTTCTAAGGGTTGTTATTGATCTGGATGTGAATACCACCATATTATTGGCGCTTGCAGTGCTGATAGCTGCTTTTGGCGGTGACATGGCGGCTTCATTATATAAACGCAAATATGATGTAAAAGACTTCAGTAGTTTACTGCCCGGCCATGGCGGTTTTCTCGACCGTTTCGACAGCCTTATTGCAGGAGGAGCGTTGGTTGCTGTACTGAAAATCACCGGAGTAATATGATGTAATAAAAAATTGTTTGATATGGGGACACAAATAGGACTTACCGTTTTTTTTCTTATTGGCTTTGGAGCCCTGTTGGCTTTCAACGAAATTGTTTACCGCCGGCTGGCCCTGAAAGGCGAAGTCACCAGAAAGTTTGCCCATTTCACAGCCACTCTTTCCACCATCACATTTCCATACCTGTTTAATGACCATTGGTATGTGTTGTTTCTGGCTGTGGTGTTTTTCCTGGTTCTATTCATCAGCAGAAATCACACCTATCTGAAATCGATCCATGATATCGACCGTAAATCTCTGGGTAGCTATATGTTGCCTGTGGCTATTTATCTCACCTTCCTGATCTCTCAAAAACTTAATAATTCATTGTTGTTTATTCTGCCGATGCTTATTTTGGCTATCAGCGATCCGGCTGCGGGAATCCTGGGTATCAATCTTCAAAAATACAACCACAAAATCAGGCTGCCCTGGAAAACCCTTGACAAAACCTGGCTGGGCTCTGCCGCCTTTTTCCTGTCAGGATTCCTGATCAGTATATTAGCTCTCTATTTCAGGCAGCAGCAACTAAACCTGGAGCTGTTTGCCAGTGCGCTGATCATTTCCCTGGCCGGTACCCTGTCAGAAATGCTGAGCATTAAAGGTATGGATAACCTGCTGATCCCCATGAGTGTGGTGCTTGTAATGATTATTGTACTGTAAACAAATATGTTATGGAGCTCTACTATAAAGATGAAAATATCCTTAATCTCCCTAATCTCATAAGCTCATACCGGCTGATCACATTCCCGGTAATTCTGCTGCTCGGCATATATGGCAATGAGCACTGGTTTGTAATCCTTATTAGTATAAACCTGGTAACCGATATAGTAGATGGCTTTATTGCCCGCGCATTTAACCTCGTTACCCGCTTTGGTGCTGCACTCGACAACCTGGCGGATATAGGAACATACATACTTGCACTCTTTGGGGTATTTGCTTTTAAATGGGATGTTATAAGTCCGCATGCCTGGATGCTGTACCTCTTTTTGGGCGTATTTCTGCTAAGCTATCTGGTGGCCTTCGCTCGCTTTGGGAAAATACCCGGCTTACATCTGTATTCCGCTGTGGCCGCAGGATACCTGCAGGGAGTTTTCTTTTTTGTGCTGTTTGTCTGGCAGTTCCTGCCCTGGCTTTACTTCATCGCTTTAGGCTGGGGAGTGATAGCCTACACCGAAAAAATACTGGTGCTGCTTACTGCCGGCGAAATCCGCCCTGGTCTTAAGGGCCTGTACTGGGTGCTGAAAAGCAAAAAGAAAGTAAATAAGTGATATGCGATTAATACCGGGCGTTCGCTTGCAAACTGCAATACCGCAAAGGCACGTATAAGATATCATGCCGCCCGTACGGAGAAAACGGACACCCTGAAGCACAAATCAATAATTATCCTGAAGGTTTTTATTTGGGCGGCTGCGGGCTACGGCCTATAGCTTTAACCCGCCGCTTTAAGCTGCAGTATGCTGTGGACAGGAGCTCGCTTACGCTCCGCTCTGCCACAGCACTGCAGCTAAAAGCCGCGTGTCAAAGGCTGCCGGCCTTCGCCCTGCCGCAGTATTCGCCTTAAACCATCAGAGTTATTCATTTTCAGGCTTAGCGAGCAATGCCGGTAAGCAGGTAGGCCTCGGATTTACCGCTTGCTGAGCATCCATGACAACAGATCGCATACCTAAATCAAAACCTGGACCTTAAGGGCATACTAATCTCCATGCCAACGGCATATGCCGGCAGTAAAAGATCAAATACTTCAGGAATACTCACAATATATGCCCCTGCGATAAAACCGCCTCAAAGTGAACGGATTTTGCAAACTGCCATGACTGTTAATGAAACCGGCACATCACCCGGAATTACCACTGTTGTTATTACCAATAGTAACTCACCTCTTTATCCAATTTATTTATCTTTGCCCGGAAAGAGAGAACTGATATGCTGGCAAGGCTTCTGCTAAATATTATCCTGATCACCTGCTTTACAACAGCTGCTGCAGTGGAGTTGAATATTGCCATTTACCATCAAAGCAGTATAACAGCTGTTGATCTGGAATCAGCTTCAGGAAAATACCGGCTTAAGGGAGATTACGATCATCTGGGACATTATATGCCGGGTACAGGGCTGCACATTAAGGCTGATAACAACCGGGTGCTGGTGTTCAGAAATGATACCTTGCTGGGAGATTACCATGCCGTTGCTTTCAGAGGTGAGGGCTTTATGAACAGCTTTAGAATAAATCCCGGCAATACGCTGATGGAGGAAAGAGTATATGATGATGATATCAGAATTACTGCCAAAGCAGGTTTTCTCAGAATGATCAACCATGTAGGGCTGGAGCATTATGTGGCCGGAGTGGTGCAATCGGAAGGAGGCGGAAGCTCCAAAGATGTTGAATTTTACCAGGTGCAGGCTATTACCTGCCGTACATATGCACTCAACAACTACCGCAAACACCTCGGTGAAGGATTCAACCTGTGTGATGCTGTGCACTGCCAGGTTTATAAAGGAAAATGTGTGAATAGCGACATTCTGCTCGCAACCATGCGCACCTCGGGCGAGGTGGTCGTGAATGAAAACAAACAGATGATTTCAGCTTCCTTCCACTCCAATTGTGGCGGGCAAACCATTAATTCCGAAGATGTGTGGAGCATAGCTACACCATATCTGAAATCAATAAGGGATACCTTTTGTTGTGATATGCCACATGCACACTGGACCCATGAGTTACCCCGCGATCAGTGGCTGAATTACCTCGAACAAAGATTTAATTATAAACCGGAAAATAACGGCGAACGCGACAGCGTGCTGATGTTTAGCCAAAAAAACAGGAGGGTAAATCTGGCTGTTGATATTCCGCTGAAAACCGTCAGGAATGATCTGGGCCTGAAATCCACCTTCTTTGAGATCAGGGAAGAGGGTGATAAGGTAATTTTCACCGGCAAAGGATTTGGGCACGGAGTGGGGATGTGCCAGGAGGGTGCCATAAAGATGGCGCATCTGGGATATTCCTACCGCGATATCATCCACTTCTATTACCGAAATGTCAGAATTGTCAATTATCATGAATTACCCTACCTGCTGGAAGAATTCCGGCAGGAGCAGAAAAAGTCGAATTTCTAGCTTCTCTGATTAATAAGCTCATTTCCTGCCGATTCTTATGAAAAAAAAGATAAAGTTTTTTTTGCCTGTCTTTTTATTTTTTTTAATTTTAGTTTATGAAAGCCCGCAGGCGAAATACCTGGAACCAGTTTCCACTGTTCAGGCTGCTGCTACCTTTTATGGCCGGGATCATTGCCGGAATCCATGAACTACAGCGCTGGAATACCGCTTTTGGCCTTATCCTGATTGCCATGCTTCTCCTGGCCCTGGGCTTTAGTATGTTTGTGAAAACTTATAATTATCGCTGGGTTCATGGTGCTTTTGCTCTTATCCTTTCATTTTTCCTGGGCCTTACACTGGTTCAGGTGGAACTGGAAAACATCAGGCAGTCAGATTTACACAAATTTAGACGCAAACAGAAATGGCTGGTGGAAACCCTCGAATCTCCAGTGGAGAAAGAGAATTCCTATAAGATACTGGTTAAAGTGCTGATGAGCGACAGCGCCATGATAAAGCCGGAGCGTGCTATTCTTTACCTGGAAAAAGACAGCACGCTGGCGGATAACATAACGTACGGCAACCGCCTGGTAGTGTGGGCAAAATGGCAGCGCCCGCCGAAACCCACAAACCCTGACCAATTCGATTACCGGAAGTTTCTTGAACGTAATGGAATATTGTATCAGGCTTATGTGCAAACGGATTTTGTACAACAACTTGAAGGATATCAGGTAAAAGACCTGCGTGGCCTTGTTTTTCGCCTGCGCAAAAAGCTGTTGAATAGCCTTGAGAGCCACGGGTTCGATGGAGCTGAATTCTCCATAGCAGCAGCCATACTGCTTGGGCAGGATAATACCATGGATCCGCGCCTGCGATCTGATTTTGCTGCCGTGGGTGCCATGCACATCCTCTGTGTATCCGGACTGCATGTGGGAGTAATCTTCCTGATACTGGAGCAATTGCTCAGATTTCTTAATCATCGCAAGAGAGGTCCGTATACCAGGGCAGTACTTATTATTGTTTTGATCTGGTTTTATGCAGCACTCACCGGACTGGAACCCTCTGTTTTGCGCGCTTCCGCTATGGTGTCGTTCGTAGTGATTGGCAAAACGATCCGCAGGCCCACGAGCGTATATAATTCACTGGCAGCATCTGCTTTTGTCCTGCTGATTATCGACCCGCTGATCATTTCCCAAATAGGGTTTCAGCTTTCCTATCTTGCCGTGCTTTCCATAGTGGCCTTTCAGCCTGTATTCTACAGAATGTGGCTGCCACGCAATAAAATCATTGACAGAATCTGGGCAATTACCACTGTTTCCATAGCTGCTCAACTGGGAACTTTTCCCCTGGCCATTCACTATTTTCACATATTCCCAGTCTATTTTCTTATCACAAACCTGATTGTGATCCCATTGTCGAGTTTTATTATCTATGCCGGAATTCTTTTTTTTATCAGCTCTTTTTTTCATCCGGCAGCCTGGTTGTTCTCCAAAGTACTTTGGGGTCTCATCTGGTTTTTGAATAATTCCGTACTGCTTATTGAAAGCCTGCCTTCTTCAGCTCTTGATTTTCTCAATCTCACCGCCTTACAAATACTACTGGTTTATCTGTCAGTAATCCTGATCTACCTTTGGCTGATCAACGCAAACCGCAACGCCCTGGTTATTTCATTTCTCAGCCTTTTTTTGCTCAGTCTCACCTTTCTTAATGCGACCAGCAGGAGGTCAGGGCAGGAAGAGTTTGTGATCTATGATGCCGGAAGAGGTATTGCTATGGAAATGATCCACGGTTGGGATCATGTAGTGCTGTTGGATAGCGTTAGCAGAAGAAATGAAAAGTTTATAGAATACAATATGCTGGAAAACTGGATCAGCAAAGGACTTAAAATGCCTGCTCTTATTGAACTGGAGGATACGGTCAGGCAAAAGAATGATTATGTGGCCTATTATCAGAATTGTTTGATGTGGAACGGCCGCCTGTTTTATATACTGGATAATGCAAATACCACCCTGAAATATCCGCCTGATTACCTGCTGGTGAATCATTACCGTGCAGTTCCGGAGGTATGCCTCAGAGATAAATATCCGCATCACATTATCCTTACAGCCAGCGTTCCATCCTGGAACCTTAAAAAGTGGAAAGATTTTGCAGATACCAACGGGATAGACTTTCACCACCTTAGCGAAGGCTGCCTCGTACTGAAGGCTAAGCACGACTGATGTTTGATAGCAGATTGATTTTGGTACCACTGGGCTTTTGTGTGTTCCTGCAGAAGTTTTGGCATTTTTTATCTTAGAGTTTGTGCCTGAACTCACTTCCTCTGTGATCTCTGTGTCTTGGTGGGAACCGCCAATTTCGCGGATTTATAACGCCAATCAACGCGAATTAATTAGTGCAGTTCGTGGTGGAAAATGCTGCCGCCTTGTGCGGTATGGGAAAATCTTATGGTGTTACATTCTTATTTATAAAAAATATAAATTGCTTATTTGTTTTAATATGAGGGAAACATTTTCTAATTTTCGGCTGTCAAAAACCCAAGCTATATGAGAGTTGAACGAATGCCTGTAAAAAACGAAGAAGTAAAGGTTGCTGAGCCGGAAATCGATTTATCCCTTCTGGATGATTTGATCAGTAAATACAAGAACCGGCGTGGTAATCTGATTCCTTTACTTCAGGGGACCCAGGAACTTTATGGCTTCCTTCCCCGGAATGCTTTTCTGAAAATATCCCGCGAAACCGGTCTGGAGCTAAATGAAATGTATGGAGTGGCAACCTTTTATGCCCAGTTTCGCCTGCAGCCCGTAGGCAGGCATATCATCAAAGTGTGCCATGGTACGGCCTGTCATGTACAGAATGCCGGCGGCATTACCGATGCATTGGCAGAAGCACTTGGTGTACCCGATGGGGGTACTACCGAAGACCGGCTGTTTACCCTGGAATCTGTAGCCTGTCTTGGCTGCTGCTCGCTGGCTCCTGTAATGATGATAGGAGAAGAAACCTATGGTAAACTTGACGGCAATAAAGCTGTCAGGGTGATCAAAGACATCAGGCTTAAGGAGCAAAAAAACGGAGGGTAAACCATTTCATTTTGTCAATCAAAACTCCCGATTATGAAAAAGAAAGTTACAGTAGGCCTTGGCAGTTGCGGAATCGCGGCTGGTGCTGACAAGGTATATAAAAAGATACAGGCCCTGAAAGAGGCGGAAAACCTTGATATTGATCTTCGAAAAACCTCCTGCGTTGGCATGTGCTACAATGAGCCGCTGGTGGAAGTGGAAGATGAAACAGGGTATTATATGTACGGTGGTGTAGATGAGAAAAAGGCTGTACAGATCATGGAAGAGCACATTGCCCAATCAAATCCGGTTAAGGATTATGTGGTGCTTTCCGATCTTTTCGAGACCAAAGACGCGCAATATATGGAGGGGCAGGTGAAAATTGCCCTGCGAAATTGCGGATATATGGACCCGGAATCACTGCAGGAAGCAGAAGAACGTGGAGCCTATAAAGCCGTTAAAAAACTGTTGGATAATGATACCACAGCCGAAAAAGTAGTGGAGGAAATAATTAATTCAGGTCTGAGAGGCCGCGGTGGCGGCGGTTTCCCTGCCGGGCTCAAATGGAGGTTTGCTCTTCAGAATGTCTCGGATGAGAAATTCGTGATCTGCAATGCCGATGAAGGCGATCCCGGAGCTTTTATGGACCGTTCACTGCTGGAAGGTGATCCTCACGCTGTACTGGAAGGTATGATCATAGCCGGATATGCCATTAAAGCTTCTCAGGGCGTGATCTATTGCCGCGCTGAATATCCGCTTGCCATAAAACGGCTGAATATTGCTATTGACCAGGCACGCGAAAAAGGCTACCTGGGAGAAAATATCTTCGGAAAAGAAGGTTTTAATTTTGATATTTTTGTGAAAGAAGGCGCCGGTGCCTTTGTTTGTGGTGAAGAAACCGCCCTGATGGCCTCCATTGAAGGCAAGCGCGGTATGCCTCGAAAGCGTCCGCCTTTTCCCGCCGCTTCAGGATTGTGGAAAAAACCTTCCAATATCAACAATGTGGAAACCTTTGCCAATGTACCCTGGATCATACTGAACGGCGCTGAAAAATTTGCTTCATACGGAACTGAAAAGAGCAAGGGAACAAAGGTTTTTGCACTCACCGGTAAGATCAATAACGGCGGCCTTGTGGAAGTGCCCATGGGCATTACAATTAAGGATATTATATTTAAACTTGGCGGTGGAATTCAGAAGAATAAGGAATTTAAAGCTGTCCAGCTCGGTGGCCCCTCCGGAGGCTGCATCCCTGCTTATCTGGCAGATACAAAAGTTGATTACGATTCTGTAAATGCCACGGGTGCCATAATGGGCTCTGGAGGTATGGTGGTAATGGATGAAACCACCTGTATGGTGGACATGGCCCGGTTCTTCCTGGATTTTACCCAGGTGGAATCCTGCGGAAAATGTACCTTCTGCCGTGTGGGTACTAAACGAATGCTTGAAATCCTTACACGTATCACAGAAGGTGAAGGAGAGGAAGGTGACATTGAAAAGCTGGAAGAACTGGCATACCAGATTAAGGATAATTCCCTGTGCGGACTGGGGCAAACGGCTCCCAATCCTGTACTCACAACCATAAAATATTTCCGTGACGAATACGAAGCTCACATCAATCAGAAAAAATGTCCTGCTCAAAGTTGTAAAAAGCTGCTTACCTATGAAATAGATCCGGACAATTGTACGGGTTGCAGGGTTTGCGCTATTAAATGTCCTGTGGATGCCATAACAGGCGAGAAAAAACAGGTGCATGTCATTGATCAGGACATCTGTATCCGCTGTGGCGACTGCTACAACCGGTGCAAATTTGATGCTGTTGCAGTACATTAATTAAATTTATGAACTGAAAAATCAAGAACAATGAGCGATACTTTGAACGTCATATTAAACGGAAAACGCGAAACGGGCTACCAGGGAGAAACCATACTGGAACTGGCCCGCCGCAAAGGAATAGAAATACCTACCTTGTGTTACGATCCGCGCCTGGAACCTTATTCCTCCTGCTATGTTTGCGTGGTGGAAGTGGAAGGCATGAAGGGCATGCAACCCAGTTGCTCCACCCGGATCAATGAAGGCATGAGGATCAATACAGATAATGAACAAGTGCATAGTGCACGAAAAGCAGCATTGGACTTGCTTGTTTCCAATCATTATGCTGATTGTATGGCACCTTGCACCCAGGAATGTCCTGCCGGAGTAGATGTGCAGGGCTATATTTCACTGGTGGAAAAAGGCCTTTATCATGATGCAGTGGCATTAATCAAGGAAACAAATCCGTTGCCTGCTGTTTGCGGACGCGTTTGTGTTCGCCCGTGTGAAGCGGTCTGCCGCCGGAATCTGCTCAATGAAGGAGCTCCCGTGGGCATAGATTATCTGAAAAGATATGCCGCTGATAAAGACCTGCTGGAATCCCACAACCACTACAAGCCCGTTAAGCAGCCATTTAATGGTAAGCGGGTGGCAATAATAGGAGCCGGACCTGGCGGGCTGTCAGCTGCCTATTTCCTGCAACCAAAAGGATACCAATGCGATATATACGAAGCCAATGACCATCCCGGCGGATGGCTGCGCTATGGAATACCCGAATACCGCCTGCCCAATGATGTGCTCGACAAGGAAGTCAGCACCATCACCGAACTTGGTGCCAAAATTTTCTACAGAAAGAAACTGGGTGGTAACCTGAAGTATTCCGAACTGAAAGAAAATTATGATGCTCTGATCCTGACTATTGGTTCGCAGCGCGGAACGCTGCTGGGCTGCGAAGGGGAAGATGCCGAAGGTGTTTATTCCGGTATCGATTTCCTGCGGAATATGGAGCAGACAGGCCAGAAGTATGATTTTAGTGGTAAGAAAGTAGCTGTTGTCGGTGGCGGGAATACTGCCATGGACTGTTGCCGTACGGCCAAACGCTGCAAGTCGGATGAGGTGTATCTAATATATCGCCGTGCCGAAGAGCAGATGCCGGCTAACCCGATCGAAATCCATGAATCAAAACAGGAAGGCATCAGCTATATGCTGTTGACAAACCCGGTGAAGGTAAATAAGGATGAAAACGGAAAGGTAAAATCCATGACCCTTATCCGGATGGAACTGGGCGAACCGGATGCTTCAGGCCGCCGTCGGCCAATACCTGTTGAAGGATCACAATTTGAACTGGAAGTGGACTACGTGCTGGCCGCAATCGGTCAGAAAACACAGGCCGATTTTATTGATGACATTAATGAGCATGCTGAAAAAGGCGAACTTAAACTAAACCGCTGGGGTGATTTAGATGCTGATCCGAAAACTCTGCAAACAGGCATACCTCATATTTTTGCAGCCGGTGACGGAGTTACTGGTCCGGCTACTGTGATTGAAGCGATTAACCAGGCCAAAATCGCCTCCCGAAGTGTGGAGCAATTCCTTAACGGAGAGGAGTTTTCTATGCCTGTGAAGGAATTTGTGAGCAGAAAAGATAATTTTAAGCCACAGGTGGCTGATGATTATGCCGGGAGATACCGGCAGCAGGTGCGTTATGAAATGCCTGTGCTGGATGCTGACAAGCGTGCTAATTTTGATGAAGTAGAACTGGGATACCAAAGTGTAGAAGAGGTAGAGCAGGAAACCTCACGCTGTCTGGAATGCGGATGTGTGGCCTTTTTTGATTGTGATCTGCAAAAATACAGTACAACATACCGGGCCGAGCAGGATAAATACAAAGGCGGGTTTAAAGAATATCAGGTGAAGTTTGATCATCCGTTTGTTGAGATTGATAATAACAAATGCGTGCTTTGCTCACGTTGCATCAGAATATGCAGCGAAGTTGTGGGTGCCAATGCACTGGGATTGATAAACCGTGGTTTTGACACTTATGTGGCTCCGGCCATGGGCGACAGCCTCATCGATACCAATTGCGAAAGCTGCGGTATGTGTATATCTGCATGCCCTACAGGAGCCATCACTGAGAATGTGCCTTTTAAACCCGGGCCCGTGAAAACCGAACCCATTGACCTTATTTGTAACTATTGCTCAGTGGGCTGTGAGATTACTCATCACCATAAATCGGGATTTGTAATGAAGACCACCGGCAAGGAGGAAGGACTGGTGAATAAGTATGGAAGCATCTGTCGCTTTCCCAAATTTGGCTATCACTATCTGAATGACCGGTCAAGGATCACCAAACCTTTATTGAAAAAAGACGGTGAATTTGTGGAAATTTCTTTTGATGAAGCCTACAGCTTAATTACTGGAAAAATAAAAGATGCCGGTAGAAATGAGAATGCCTTCTTTGCCGGGGCAAGGCTGAGCAATGAAGAAATGTTTATGATCCAGAAGCTGGCACGTGCCGGTGTTAAAACCAACAATGTTGACAGTTTCCACTATCTGGGAAGGGGAAAAGGATACCACTTTGATACCTGGATGAATGTACCTTTCCAGGAGATCAGAGAAGCTGGTAAGATCTGGCTGCTGGGTGCCGAGCTTCACCATGATCATGCTGTTGCCGGCTTCATGGTCAATAAGGCCCGTAACGCCGGAACTCCTGTGAAGCTTATCACCAAACAGCAGAAAAGTGATATGGAACGCAAGGTGGATGAGCTACTGAAAGTGAAGTATTACTACCATTTTATCAGAGCCGCCAACTATTTCATAGTGGAAAATAACCTGGTGAATGAGATGTTTGTGAATGACCGCACCGTGGATTTCCACAAATACAAAGAGGAATTGATGAAGGAAGACTTTAATGAACTTCTGGAGAATTCCGGTGTAAGCCGTGAACAATTGCAGGCATTTGTTGCGGAATTCAATAAGGAACTTCAGGCTGTGATGATCACTGAAGAAAAGCACCTTCCGGCTAATGCCATGGCAGAGGTTCGCAACCTGATGCTGCTTACCGGCAAACTGGGCAAAACAGCCATGGGGCTGATCAGTCTGAGAGAGAAAAACAACAGCCAGGGATTACTTGATATGGGCATAGGGCAGGAGTTTGGTGTTGGCACATTGCCAGTGGGAGAGAATCAGGTGCTGAATGATAAAATGGCTTCGCTCTGGAAAGTGGATGACCTGCCGGGTGATATTGGTGAGCCGCTTGATAAACAACTGGAAGAGGGTAATATCAAAAACCTGTTTGTTTTTGGCGAAGACCCGCTGGGCTGTGCCATTGATAAAGATGAAGTGAAAGCCTGGCTGGATAATACCGGTTTCCTCATGGTTCAGGATTATTTCCTTACAGAAACTGCTGAAATGGCTGACCTGGTCATGCCAGCGTCTCTGCCACACGAAACCGGTGGCAGCTTTACAAATGCCGGGAAAAAAATCCAGACATTTGAAAAATACGATCTTTTGACACCCGGAGTTGAACATGATAATATCAGGCAACTGGTTGAGCTTCATAAAGCCTTCGGATTAAACAGTATCGAAGAAGTACATGATGCTTTTATGGAAGCTGTCAGCCTGTTGCCAACATCAGAGGATGGCAGGAATATCCCCTTCCTGGTCAATGGGAAGGAGGATACTCTGAAAATGTTTAACTTCGGCTGTGACTACCTGATGAAGCGCTTTGAAGAAGAGTTTAACGAAAAGCTTAGTTAATAATCTCAAACCATTATACTATGAAAGAATTCAGAACTATAGACGACATTCTTCAGTTCGCGATGAATGAAGAACAAAAAGCGGTGGACTTTTACACCATCCTGGCAGAGAACTCTAAAAATGAAGACATGAAAAAGGTCTTTGAAAGCTTTGCACAGGAGGAGATAGGACATAAAGCCCGGCTTGCACGTATCCGCAAAGAAGGGTTATATGTGGTGGCGGAAAATAATATTACGGATCTGAAGATCGCCGATTACCAGACGGATGTGGAGCCGCATGCTGATATGGATTATGAGCAGGCACTGATTGTAGCCATGAAGAAGGAGAAATCCGCCTTCCGCCTGTATTCCGATCTGGCTGACAGGGCGCCCAACCAGGAGATGAAGGAGCTTTTCCAAAGCCTTGCCCTGGAGGAGTCTAAACATAAACTGCGCTTTGAACTGGAATATGATGAATATGTATTGAGGGAAAATTAAGCCCCCTTACTGACCCAAAAGCTAAAGGCCCGCGAGGGCCTTTTTTTGTGAGGAAAGTCAAAAAGCCATAGTGAAATGATGGTTGGCTTCCTTTTTCTATCACCTTTAGTGATAAGTCCCTGCTATACACCATAATTTTGCTGATTTATTTTAATCATGTAGCCTGTGTTGCTGATGAAAGCAATCCGCTTATCGGCAGTATTTATACTATGCTGTGTAAATAACTGTATTAAATCAAGAAAGAAATAGCAAAGTATGTAAAACAAACTTGTAAATTTGTAAAGTAAAATTTACATTTGTGACTTAAAATTATTTTTATGAAAGTCCCTTTTGCCCCATTGATGTCATACAAGGTAAAACCATATGTAGTTGGATTGTCCCTGGTAAGTTTAATTTTTCTCATAACCCAACACTTTTTGAACTTTCCAAAGAATATTCTGAATTGGGGTATAGATTTGGAGTTGTTGTTGATGGTTTTTTTGCTAGTTGGCTTCACTGGGATATGGGGAAGTGAAGAAAAGATAGAAGATGAACGTGTAAAAGCCATAAGAGGACATTCCTTTTATATAGCGTTCAGCCTTTTAAGCGGCAGTATGCTGGCATTTGCATTTACAGGTATATTAAATCCTCATTCTAGCTTACTGCTGAAGCCTGTTGACATACTAATCTTTGTAACTATGGCAAATATTATTTATCTGTTGGTATTTTACCTTAGGCTTTATTTATATCCAGGTTGGGTGGACGATAAGTCCAATTTTGGAGATTCTATCAGAAAAAATTCAGGATTTTATATAATATACATTGCTGTTACATTCTTTATTCTTCTTTTTATTGTATTGTTATCGTGAAAAATAATGTGCGTGTACAAAGGGCAAGTATTGAGATTTCTCAATCCGACCTTGCAAAAGCTGTTGGTGTTTCCCGGCAGACAATCCACAGCATAGAAAGGGGTAGGTACGTGCCATCTGCCGTGCTGGCCATGAAAATTACACGCTATTTCAATTTATCTGTGGAAGACGTTTTTGAGCTGGAAGAGGGTGACTGAAGAACCGCCATGATCTAGCTTAAATCTATGGATATTAATTGCAGGTTAATTGGATTTTATGAAGTTTTTTTCATATATCCAGCTTCGTTTGTATCGCTTTTACATCGCGTTCCAGCTTTTTCACAGCATCTATAATCTGTTCTTTGGGCGTATTGGGTTCGGGCACTTCGGAACTAATATAATGCACGAACTTCCAGACTTCTCTTATATCTTTGGCATCTATGTCATATGGCTCGTATAGCGGATTTAGTGAATACAGCCTGAGTTGCTGCCGTTGTTTCAGATTATTTTCCACCACCTTAAAAACCACGCCATCCTCCATAGTGAGTATAATATACGGATGCTGAGAGCGGATATGCTGCCAGTTTTGCACAAATTCACCTGTGATCCAGGAGCCATGGGGGATAGGGAGCATAGAATCGCCGCTTATCTGGAAGGTACGGTATTTCCGTTCTTTCGACAAAAAGGGCATCTGGAAGGTGGGTAACACCTTCAGGTATTCCGGATCAGCATATCCTGTGCGGTAACCGGCTTTAGCCTTTTCGTTTATCAGCTCGATGTTTTCATTGTTGTGCTGATCAACCGTGGTGGCCAGTACGCGGATCTGGCTGCCGGTAATAAAGGTATCATAACCCCGCTCAATCTGTGAAAGCTGACTCTCCTGCAGCTTGCTCAGGTCAACCTTTAGCAGGGTATCTATGGCCACATTAAAATATTTCGAGAAAGAAATCAGAGTTTCCAGGCCTGGCTGTGCTACTTCATTTTCGTAGCCCGACAGGGTGGATCGCTTCATATTCAAGGCCACTGCCACATCATCCTGGGTGCGTTTCCTTCTTTTTCTCAACAACTTGATATTACGACTAAAGATGCTCATTGCTTAAATTTTAATCAGAAAAGTGATTTGTATCACGGCAAAGGTAATATATTGCTATGCAAATTGCAAGTAAAATCACATCTTTAATCAAAGAAAAAGGCAGTATTACAGCAGGTCGGGTCTTCTTTCCCGGGTCCTTTTTTCCGACTGCTCCTGCCGCCATTCTTCTATTTTTTTATGATTACCGGAAAGCAATATATCCGGCACCCTATGCCCTTTATATTCCAATGGTTTAGTGTAAACAGGAGGCGCGAGCAGGCCGTCCTGAAAAGAATCGGACAGGGCGGAGGTTTCATTCCCCAGCACACCCGGAATAAGCCTTACAATGGCATCTGTGAATACTGCAGCGGCCAGCTCTCCACCTGAAAGCACATAATCACCAACTGAGATTTCCCTGCTGACGTATATATCGCGAATGCGCTGGTCAATTCCTTTATAATGCCCGCAAAGGATAACGATATTTTCAAAAGTAGAAAGCCTGTTGGCCTCCGGCTGATTAAAAGGAATGCCATCGGGTGTGGTATAAATTATTTCATCATAGTGCCGCTCTTCCAGTAAAGGATCAAGGATAGCGGCCACCGGTTCTATGCGCATTACCATACCCGCGCCCCCGCCATAAGGGTAATCATCTGTGCTGCCGTATTTATTAACAGGATGATTCCTGGGGTTGTGAAACTGAATATCAACCAATTGCTTTTCTTTGGCCCGCTTGATGATGGAATGGCTGAATGGGCCTTCAAACATTTCAGGAAATATGGTTATTATATCAATACGCATACAAGCTCACTTTTATTTTTGCAAAGATACAAAAGTCATTTCCAGCTGCGCGGCTCTTATTTACCTCATGAAAAAAAACCCGCAAATACGCAGCAAAAGTTTAACATTAATCTTTCGCTGTTGTTGATAGGATATCCATATGTCTTATATAAATAATAACCGGGTCACGATCCGCCTCAGGCATAATTTACACGGGCATGATCATATAAAGGTATTGAGTATGCAACAGGAATCTGGAAGTGTCATGGCAAGCTCATCCACAAGTAATCGGGAACGGGAAAAATAAAATTATAAATAGATGAATGAAGAAAAAGATAACAACGGAGAGGAGCAGGAACGCAGCAAATGGCCACTGATCATCAGCGGCTTAATCATTGCCGGATTAGTAGTTTCCTATTTTACCATCCCTGCTGTGCATTCTTTTTTAAGTGATTCATACGAGATACTAACCAGCGGAAACAAGGATCGCATCTCAGGATGGGTGGGCAGCCTGCAATTCTGGGGGCCTCTTATAATAATTCTGGCCATGACACTACAGATGTTTTTAATTATTATCCCCTCGCCCTTGCTGATGCTTGTGGCTATCCTTGCCTATGGCCCCATTTGGGGAACGCTCATTGCCATCACCGCTATTTTTGTGGCTTCCAGTGTGGGCTATGCCGTAGGCCGTTTTCTCGGACAACTTACTATTAATCGATTAATAGGCCATAAAAAAAAGAAAAAACTGGAGTTTTATGTGAACCGGTACGGGATATGGGCAGTAATAATTACGCGGCTGGCACCCATGCTTTCCAATGATGCCATTAGTTTTGTGGGTGGTATTCTTCGGATGGGATACTGGAAATTTATCGGAGCTACCCTGGCAGGAATAACACCACTGGCGGTTTTGATGGCTTATTTCGGCGAAAACAACCAACGCCTGGAAACAGGTCTGCTGTGGACATCGGTGGTGTCACTGGCCATTTTTATAGCTTATGTAATCTACGACCGCAAACAGAATCCTGCTGCCAAACAAATGGAAAATGATAAAAAAGGAACATCCGGAAATCATTCGTCATAAAGAACTCCGGATGTGGAAATATGAAACGTCCGCCTCAACGGAAGGTTACCTTCACCATTTTGCCGGCCCGGCAGCTCATGAATAATTAATCAACGGGCAAGTAAATTATCCATCCACAGACGGAAGCTAAATTCTCAGCGTTGATTTTATCAATCGGCAATCTTCTCATACCTTTGTATTATTAAAAAAGGCGGATTAAGATGACATCATTAACAGACAGGGATTTTGACCGGGAATTTGAGATAAAAGCAGTTCGCAGCAGCGGGCCCGGCGGGCAGCATGTGAATAAGACGAGCACAAAAGTGGAGCTGCGATTTAATATCGACAATTCAGAAGTGCTGATAGAGGAGGAGAAGGAGCTGCTAAAGCAGCGGCTTCAGAACATGATCACACAAAGCGGTGATTTAATCATTACTTCACAGGAATCCCGCTCCCAACAGGCGAACCGGGCTAACGCTGTGAATAAATTCTATGAAACACTGGCCAAAGGACTTAAGCCTGTGAAAAAACGTAAGAAAACCAGGCCTCCGGCCGGATTGAATGAAAAGCGACTGGAAGAAAAGAAAAAGCAGAGCGAGAAAAAAGATCTTCGTAAACCACCGGAATTAAAGAACCGCTAATACCGCGAATTAAAACGCGAATCACCGCTAAAATAATCAGCGCAATTCGCGGTGCATAGCGTAATGCTCTTTCTTCTTTTTACTTCTTACGGCGTTTTTTGCCTTTTTTACCTTCATTTCTGCCTTCTTTTCTGGCTTCTGCAAATTCCACTGACATTTTCCTGCCATTAAATGACTGGCCGCTTAATACATTTTTAACCTGTTCAGCATGTTGGGCATCTACTTCAAAAAAGGAAAAACTGTCTTTCAGGTCGATCTCACCGATGGCGATATCACGGTTTCTGGTGTGATCATTCACCAGCCCGATAATCTTTTTGGCCATCAGTCCGTCTTTTTTACCCACGTTGATGAAGAAACGGGAAAAGTCGCCTGATTCACGGATCTTTCTGCGGCCTTTACCGTTTTTATCTCTGGAGTTTTTACTCATGCTACCCTCTTGAGCTGTTTTATTCAGATCAGGAGCATTCTTGTAGTATTCCAGAAACCGGTTAAACTCCATGGATACGAAATGCTTAATAATTTCCTCCTTGCTCATCCAGGCCAGCTTTTTATTCACCGCTTCCATGAAAGGCGCGATCTTATCTTCATCCACCTCTGCCTTTTCCATCCGGTCAATCATATTAAAAAGCTGCTTGCTGCAAATCTCTTCGCCTGAAGGAACCTGTAACTGCTCACATTTCTTGCCGGTTATTTTTTCTATCTGCCGGATCTTGTGCTTTTCCCTGAAGTTGATCAGTGAAATGGAAATCCCTGACTTTTCCGCACGTCCTGTTCGTCCGCTGCGGTGGGTATATACCTCCAGCTCATCCGGCAGGTTGTAATTGATCACATGGCTGATGTCGTTTACATCAATTCCGCGTGCAGCCACATCTGTAGCCACGAGCATTTGCAGGGAACGTTCACGGAAACGCTTCATAACATGATCTCTCTGGGCCTGTGAAAGGTCGCCATGCAGGGCGTCGGCATTATAGCCATCCTGGATAAGCTTATCGGCCACTTCCTTGGTTTCCATCCGGGTGCGGCAAAATACGATGCCGTAAATATCAGGGTTTATATCTGCGATGCGTTTCAGTGCCAGGTAGCGATCACGAGCATGCACCTGGTAATAGATATGCCGGATGTTATTGGCACCTGAATTTTGTTTTCCAATGGTAATCTGTTCAGGATTATTCAGGTATTTCTTCGAGATACGGGCAACTTCCGTGGACATGGTAGCCGAAAACAACAGCGTTCGCTTTTCAGCCGGTGTGGTTTTCAGTATTTCATCAAGCTCTTCGCGAAATCCCATATTAAGCATTTCGTCGGCTTCATCAAGCACCAGTGTGCGTATGGAGCGGATATCGGCAGCTTTTCTTTTTATGAGGTCAATCATACGGCCAGGTGTGGCTACAATAATCTGCGCACCTTTCTTCAGCGCGCGGATCTGTGTGTCCATACTTGCTCCGCCATACACCGGTACAATACTGATGCGCTCCATATAGCGGGCATATGTTTGCAGGTCTTTGGTGATTTGTACACATAGCTCGCGGGTAGGAGCGAGTATCAAGGTCTGAACATGCTTTTCAGCTGTATCGGTGAGGTCGAGCAGTGGCAGCCCAAAGGCAGCTGTTTTGCCGGTTCCTGTTTGTGCAAGTCCTGTTAAATCTGATGTGGAGGTGAAAATGGCAGGTATAACTTTTTCCTGTATCGGTGTCGGCTTCGTAAATCCCAGCTCTTCAATTCCCTTCAGCAAATTGGGCGATAAGCCCAATGCATTAAATGTAAGCATTTGATATTATTAAAAATGAGCCGCAAAAGTAGTTAAAAATCACATTCAAACCACAAAAGTAATTGCTTATTTTTACTTTTAATGGCTGAAAATCCTTAAAGGAGCCACAATTCATCTCTTTCAGTACTGATTTATTTGTCCGCAGAATAATTTCTTTGAATAAAATATGATGCTGTATGTTACTGAACTAATCCGGCAGTGCTGCGTTATTATGATATATCAATCAATAGGTAATATGCGTAAAATCGATCCCGATTATGTTAAATATTTGCGGCCTGTTCTTGGGGGCATCAGTCTTGCTGCCGGTGCAGTTTTTATGATGATCCCGTTTATTCCTCTGGGCTATATACTGGTGGCCGCAGGTCTGTTTTTGCTCGCTCCCTTCATTCCCGGCATGGATAAGCTGCTGGCCAAACTCAAGAAAAAGGATAATAAAGACCGTATTAAAAAAGTGGAGGATAAAATTGACGCAACAGAAGACAGGGCAAAAGATAAAATTGACAGGGCGCAAAAAAGCGATGAAGAAAAAGAAAAGGATAGAAGAAATATAGAAGTAGAGGAAGAGGAAGAGGAAGAGAATGCGCAAAAACAAGGTAGTGATGAGGATTTATCTGTGGAATCAGATAAAGGGAAAAATAAGGATAATAAAAACAAAAACTCATGAGTTGGCCTGAATTTCCGTGCAGCTATTGCCGGCCGTTAGTAAATTCTGTGAATATATGGGCTGTCTGGTGCAAACTCACTAACAATGATTTTTCAGGCTGTCAGCTAAGGTCAAAAATTACCTGATGGTTATATTCGTTTCATATGAGCAGGTCCAACTGCCAGGATATCGATTTTTTAAAGTCCTGATAGGAGTGGGGTGTATGCCGGTTTAGGTAAAACAACAAGCACCCCGTTAACACAAATTTTAACTGCTGTTTTAGTTGAGTGTATTTTTCCTCCTTTATAGTATTTTCATTTTTAAGGCGCTCCCAGTCCTTAGAAATTGCTTCATCGAAGGAACCCACTAATATATCAAGTGTTTCTCTTTTCTGACTCAGGTCACTGAGTAACTCCAGGTAGAATAGCTCAAAAATTCCCGGGTATTGCACAAAATAGTCCACCCAGGCATGGCTGACCGTATGTAGCTGTGTGACGGCATCTTTTTCGCCATCTCTCTTGCCGGAAACAAATTCTTCTATTTCTTGCTGAAAATCTTTTACACAATAAAACAAAAGCTCTTTGATGTCTTTAAAATAATGATACATAGTGGTGTAGGAATATCCTGCCTTTTCAGCCACACTACGTACACTAACTGCTTTCAGGCCTTCTGCTTTTATAATTTCTTTGGTCGCCTGGATGAAATAACCTTTCATTCGTTGCTCCTGAATATCTTTGTTCTTCATATCGCTTATTTATTATCAGTTTTACAGGTGTATTTGAACACTGTTATATAAATTTAACGCTGTAAATATATATAACAATGTTCAAATACACAAACACTATTATGATTTTTTTGATAGAAATTATCTGCAGAAACCTCTTTTTCCGGAGCAGACGGGTGTTGGAGGGTATAAAAAAAAGCTGTTTTTCATCGCGAAAAACAGCTTTTGATATTATTATAAAACCGTTTATTCAGGGATAGCTGCGAATTCCTCCTGCAGGTATTCTTTGTTTTCCAGCTTGCTTTTCACTTTCGAGAAGGCATCGATGGTTATGTTGATGTCTTCTTCTGTGTGACCGGCTGTGGGGATTAGTCGCAACATGATCACACCCTTGGGCACTACAGGGTAAACCACGATAGAAGTAAAGATATTAAAGTTCTCCCTCAGATCGTAGGTGATATGCGTTGCTTCCGCCAATGTCCCTTTCAGGAATACGGGGGTAACGCATGATTCGGTAACGCCCAGGTCAAAGCCGTTCCTGCGCAATCCGTTCTGCAGTTTATGTACATTATTCCAGAGCTTTTGCTTGTGTTCCGGCTGGCTTCTGAGCATGTCCAATCGCTTGAGTGCACCTATTACCATAGGCATGGGCAGCGATTTGGCAAAAATCTGTGATCGCATATTATACATCAGATAAGTGATAACGCGCTCATTGTTTGAAGCGACAAAGGCACCGATACCGGCCATGGCTTTGGCAAACGTACTAAAGTAAAGGTCGATTTCATCCTGCACGCCGTAATGCTCACCTACTCCGGCACCTGTTTCGCCCATGGTACCAAATCCGTGTGCATCATCCACCAGCAGGCGGAAGTTATATTTCTTCTTCAGCGGAACGATCTTGTCAAGATGTCCAAGATCACCGGCCATTCCAAACACCCCTTCGGTGATCACCAGGATACCACCTCCGGTTTGCTCAGTGATGCGGGCTGCACGTTCAAGCTGTTTCTCCAGCTTTTCAATATTGTTGTGCGGATATACAAAGCGTTTACCTATATGCAGGCGCATACCGTCAAGAATACAGGCGTGTGATTCGGAATCATATACGATCACATCCTGACGGTCGACCAGTGAGTCGATAATGGAAACAATGCCCTGGTAACCATAATTGAGCAGGTAAGCAGCTTTTTTGTGTACAAAGGCTGCCAGTTCCTGTTCCAGTTGTTCGTGGTATTTAGTTTGACCGGACATCGCTCGTGCTCCCATCGGATAAGCCATGCCGTATTCCTTTGCAGCGTCGGCATCTGCCTTGCGCACATCAGGATGATTGGCCAGCCCAAGGTAATTGTTGACACTCCAGACAATTTTTTCCTTTCCTTTAAACTTCATCCGGTTACCGATTGGTCCTTCCAGCTCAGGAAAAATATAATAGCCGTGAGCATCTTTCGAATACCTTCCCAAAGGTCCCATATCCCGGTTTATCTTCTCAAATATATCCATGGTGATAGTTTTAGATTTGCTGATTTTTGTAATATTGCGCAAATTTAGCAATTAATCCTGATTGGCAAAGCAGCTGCATTGGGATGGCCATTATAAATAACTAACAGCATATGTTCATATCATACACTCAAATCCGGGTTCGCTATGCTGATGTTGATCAGATGGGTTTTGTCTATTACGGCAATTATGCCACCTATTATGAAGTAGGGCGTACTGATGCCATGCGCGAACTGGGAACCAGCTACAGGATAATGGAACAAAAAGGAGTGATCATGCCGGTACACTCCATGAATTGCCGCTATTATAAACCTGCGCGTTATGATGATCTGCTTACCATCAAAACCATGGTGCGGGAAGCTCCCACAGCCAGGATGAAATTTGAATATGAAATTTATAATCAGAATAAAGAACTATTGAATAAAGGGGAAACCACCCTGGCATTTGTATCCAAAGAAACTGACCGCCCAACCCGTATCCCTGTCTGGTTTAATGATATGATTAAAGGGTATTTTGGGGAATAGTAAGCACATGTTAGCGGGCTCCGGTGAAACAACTAACAGTCTCACAAAATAAACATATCCGCTAATTTTGTGAATTTCCAATGCGAATGAATTAAGAGATAATTAGCATGAAAAACCTGCGCAATTAGGGGGTTTGCTGCTCCTCAGCACTGACAGATAAGGCACCGGCCCGTGAAATATTTGGTCATGCCCCGGGCGCCAAGCCACTGCCATACCTTTCCCTGAGCCATTCCCGCCGTATACTGTCTCGTGCTTTTAAAACCGTGGTGGTTGTTATACTTTCACAGAGTTGTTTCCTTATAAAAATGCCCGGGATATAGTCAGACAATCCTGTTATTTCCTGGGCATATAAAAAAAGCGCAGTTGGAATTTCTGCGCTTTTCTTATTTGTTGTTATTCAGGCTGTGATCTTATCTAAGCTTTCTTGGTTTTATCATATTTTCAGGCTTAAGCACATTATCCAGTTCTTCTCTGGAAATCAATCCCTGTTCCAGAACCAGGTCATACACACTACGGTTTTCCTTCAGTGCCTGCTTGGCTACCTTAGTGGAAAGCTCATAGCCCAGCAATGGATTGAGAGCCGTAACCAGTCCGATGGAATTGTGCACCTGCTCACGGCAATGCGCTTCGTTAGCAGTGATATCTTTAATGCAACGGTGATTAAGTGTATTCATGCCATTTTTCAGCATCTCGATAGACTCAAAGATGCTCTGAACAATGACAGGTTCCATCACATTCAGTTCCAGTTGTCCGGCCTCAGCAGCCATGGTCACGGTCAGGTCGTTACCGATCACCTTAAAAGCGATCTGGTTGACCACCTCGGGGATAACCGGATTAACCTTGCCAGGCATGATAGAAGAACCCGGCTGCATAGGAGGCAGGTTGATCTCATTAAGGCCTGTGCGTGGCCCTGAAGACAGCAGGCGAAGGTCATTGGATATCTTCGACAACTTAACCGCCAGGCGCTTTAAGGCTGAAGAATACATAACAAAATCACCGGTGTCTGAGGTAGCTTCCACCAGATTTTCAGCATTATTTACATCCAGACCGGTAATATCGCGCATGTTTTTAATCACCTTTTCCGCATATTCAGGATCGGAATTAATACCTGTACCGATAGCAGTAGCACCCATGTTCACCTCCAGAAACAGTTCAGCATTCTGCTTCAGCCTGTCAATTTCTTCCTGCAGCGTATCTGCAAAAGCTTCAAAGGTCTGTCCCAGTGTCATAGGTACGGCATCCTGCAGCTGTGTACGGCCCATTTTAATTATGTGGCCAAACTCCCTGCCTTTATAATGAAAGGTCTCTATGATCTTTTCCAGCACCTGAACCAGCTTTTCATTACTGTTATACAGGGCCAGCTTCACTGCCGTAGGGTAGGCATCATTGGTAGACTGGGAAAGGTTTACATGATTATTGGGATGACAGTGCTCATATTCTCCTTTTTCATATCCCAGTATCTGCAAGGCACGGTTAGCAATCACCTCGTTGGCATTCATATTGGTTGAAGTACCCGCGCCACCCTGTATCATGTCCACGGTGAAATGATTATGATACTTTCCGTTACGCAGTTCGTTGCAGGCCCGCATAATCGCATCACGCAGGGAAGGGGTGAGCAGGCCAAGTTCGTAATTGGTCTGGGCTGCTGCCATTTTCACCATCGCCAGTCCTTCAATCAGATCAGGGAAAAAGTTAAGGGTAACCCCGGTGATGTTAAAGTTCTCCATTGCACGCAGCGTCTGTATGCCATAGTAATACTCATCGGGCACCTCACGGTATCCCAGCAGGTCATGCTCGGTACGTGTACGTCCTGATTCATACTGCGCCACCACATGCATGGCCCTTTCGTTGGAATGGCGCATCCGGCGTGAGATTACCCTGGTTACATTAGAAAATATCTTAAGGGCAATTTCTCCATTTTGCTTGAAAAAATTCCGGTGGATTGTAAATATCTTACTGTCCTGCATGGCGCGCGCCGTGGTGGAATGAGGAGCATCATCACTTAAAGACCCTTCACCCAGAAAGTCAAGCCGGCTGAACATGGTCAGGCGCTGCTCCTTTCCCTGAGAGGCCACCTTTACCAGTTCTACCTCCCCGTCATATATCAGGTAAATATATTCCCGCTGGGTGTTTTGTTCAAATAAGGTTTCTCCCTTTTTATACACCCTGTTCTGCATATGGTCAATAACCATTTGCTTTTCTGCTCTGTCCAGTCCTTTGAACAGCTCTATTCTATTTATAAATTCCTGTAATGCCTGTGTCATAATTTATATTTTTATCCCTAAGGGGAATTGTTCAAAACGGCGAATATACAAAGGTATTGCGTAATTTTCGACTGTTGTTAATTAATTAACAGTAAAGCTTTGGCTTTATTGCCCGTAAGCTGTTTATACTGGTTTATAATTGTTGAAATTGCAGGATCTCATAAATGATATCCCCAAACTTCAGGATAGCTGAACATGTAAGGGTATGGCATTGTTTAGCACTATTATTCAAATATCAGGCAGCTATGAGCAAATCCCCTGCGCGTCTTTAAAGACTGCAACGTGATCTGTAAAAGCGTGGTATTGCTTGCGGGCAGTGCTTTACCTTTCATTTTTATCTTTTTCCACACTGCCGGAGCCACTAAGCTTTCACGCTGATGTCTCTTCCGGCAGGTTTTTCGCACATGTATCTTTTGCAACATTTTTGTGTGGATGTGCATGCAGGAGCAGCCCCTGGTATTATCCCTGACAGCATCACGGTGTTGCTGTTTGAGCGCTGTCAAAACTGAAATATCATCCCAGCATGCAGCAACGCACTTACCGGTGTTTTTCTTAAGAAATGCTTCATGATACTGTTCACAGATTAATTTGTACTTTTGACCTGTGAAATAACCGTATGATGGAAAGACTGTCTATAGTCGTTATCGTCTATAATGAAAAGGAAAACATCAGGCCTTTAGTGGAAAAAATCAGGCATGATCTGAAGAGCTATGAATTTGAGATCATCTATGTGGATGATGGTTCCACGGATGGCACAGTGGCGGAGATCAATGCTGTGGCAGGACCTGATTTGAAGCTAATAGAGCTGATGAAAAATTACGGACAGAGTAGTGCCATGGCAGCAGGCATAGCCGAAGCCACCGGCGATTATATCGTTACGCTGGATGGAGACCTGCAAAATGATCCCTCAGATATACCTGCCATGCTTGATAAATTGAAGCAGGAAGACCTGGACCTGGTGGCAGGTATCCGGCAAAACCGGCAGGATGGCGTTTTCCTGCGTAAGATACCCAGCAAAATTGCCAATATGATCATCCGTAGCAGCACCAGGGTACGCATGGAGGATTATGGCTGCACGCTGAAAGTATTCCGTAGCCGGCTGGCCAAAAATTTAGGACTTTACGGTGAGCTGCACCGCTTTATCCCTGTGCTGGCAAGCCTGGAAGGTGCGCGCCTGGGGCAAATGAAGGTGAAGCACCATGCCCGGCAGTTCGGAAAATCCAAATATGGCATCAACCGTACTTTTAAAGTGATCAGTGATCTTATCCTGATGGTGTTCTTTAAAAAGCATATGCAGAAACCCATGCACCTGTTTGGTAGCAGTGGAATAATCCTCCTGGCTATTGGTATGGTCATTAATTTCTATCTGCTGTTTTTGAAGATACTGGGGCATGACATCTGGGGAAAACCCCTGCTATTGCTGGGCGTCATTCTGTTGCTGGCCGGCATACAGTTGATTACAATAGGAGTGATGGCCGAACTGCTGATCAGGGTATATTACGAATCGCAGCAGAAAAAACCTTATCAGATCAGGAAGAAATATATAGATGGCAGGCAGGTGGAGCAACAGGATTAAGCAACTGCTGAAGATCGTGATATCAGCAGCTGCATTATATGTGGTGTTTTCAAAGATATCCTTTGATGAAGTGATGGCCGTTTACCGGCAGGCCAACTGGTTGTGGCTTCCCGCGGCAGTGCTGCTGTTTGCCTTCTCAAAGCTGGTGGCGGCTGTGCGTTTGAATCTTTTTTTTGATGCCGTGGGTGTACACCTGTCTGGAAAACAAAACATCCGGCTTTACCTGCTGGGAATGTTCTATAATCTTTTTCTCCCGGGCGGTATAGGAGGGGATGGTTATAAGGTGTATTTCCTCAAGCAAAGGTTTCAATCGCAAACAAAACATATCATCTCAGCAGTGCTACTTGACAGGATTTCGGGTCTGCTTGCTCTTTCAGCACTGGCGGCTCTCATGCTTGTATTGCCGGGCTTACCCCTGCCGGATTACTGGCAGCTGTTGCCATTGCTCATTATACCCGGCTATTTTATTGCCCGGTACACGATCCGGCGGTTCTTTTCTCTTTTTAAAAGTATTTTTAACAGGGTTTTACTGCTGTCCCTTGGCGTACAGGCCGTTCAGCTCCTGTGTGCTTTCGCCATACTGCAGTCCATGGATCAGCAGCAGATGATCCTTTCCTATCTGTTTTTGTTTTTGATATCCTCACTGGCTGCCGCCATTCCCTTCACCATAGGGGGTGCAGGAGCCAGAGAACTGACATTTCTGTATGGTTCGGGATTATTCGGAATAGATGTGCACGCAGCTGTGGCGCTCAGCCTTAGTTTTTACCTGATTACTGTGATGGTTTCCGCCACAGGCTTATGGTATGTAGTGTCGCCAGGCAAACTCAGCAACACCGGACAGCTTGAGCAAAATTAAACATAGCCCTGATATCAAACGGCGGCAGCTCTAATTTTGAACCCGCGGCAATAAGGCCTCCCTTTAATGATTTTCAGTCATTTTACTAATCCATGCTTTAAGTACCGGGTGAAACTTTCTATTTAATTAATTGTTTTATTATCAATATTCTTGACTGGCGGAGCAGGATATTGTATTTTAAACAACTTAAAACACTATTAACCATGAACCAATTTCTCTGTCCACACTGCAAAAGCTTTCTTAATGTCTGCGACTATATTGTTACTACCTGCGAGAAGCATGACGGCAGCAGGGGGCTGATCCTTTTACATCCTGAAATAGGAAATTTTGAAATTAACCTGCATGAGGAGTTTAAGGTGGAGGAAGGAGAAAGAGTCCGCTTTTACTGTCCGGTGTGCCACAAAGACCTAACCTCACCCGCCTGTTCTGACCTGGTACATATGCAGATGACGGGTTATCGCAACACCATTTATGATGTGTACTTCTCTGCCATTCAGGGTGAAAGAAGCACTTATCTTATTCGTGAAAACAAGACTGATGTCTTTGGCGATGATGAGGAGAAGTACCGTAAATTCTTTATATAGAGTGAGGATGTGCTATTGAATCCTGCAATTGTTATACATGATTCAGGGGTGATATTTCTCAGCACGAATTGCGCTAAATGATCCGTGTTGTTTCGCACTGAAAATTCACGGTTACAGTTAATATTCAGGACACCGCAGCCCTCTGGTTTGGCGTTTGATCATACATTCGATGGCGGAATATTTACCTGTTCACGTATCTGAAATCTTTGAAAGAATAAAAATGTCAAAAAAAAATTCATTAAGAATCACCTCAATGCCAGCCGTTTCATTGGTGTTAACGAATAATAAAGAAAAAATTATACACCTTTGGGCTTTACAAAAGGTAAAAAAATCTTTATCTTTAGCCTGAATTTGGAAAATAAGAGGATCCCGGCTCCGGCAAAATAAGCCGTGGAAAAGCCCCTATATAAAGAGATAGTACACTGGCGAAAGCCGGTGAAATTGCCTGACTAAATCCCATGAACCCCGCTTTGGCGGGGTTTTTTGCGTTTTTACCCCATATTGATTGTTCCCAGATACACACTGTCGGAAGTATCCGAACGATTGGCTTTTGAAAAGGCCAGATACACATGAAGCTCATCGCCAGCAAAATGCTCAGGGATGAGTAGTTCGGTGCTGCAGCTATCACGTTTTTGGCCTTTGATGTTCCAGGCAGCTTCCTGCTTTGTGGGATTAAAAGCCAGTACCATGGCAATATCCGTCTTCTTTGCAGAGCCAATGCCTGAATTATCGTCCCAGCTAACCGTTATAAGCCCGGAATTATTGATCGTCGCATTTCCATTCTCCGCTACTGTGAGGTCACCATGACTAATTAATGCATGCTCATAATCAATACTAAGATTTGGTTTTTTGCCCTTAATACCATTTTTCATGATACTTTTCATGAACTGGCTGTAAGCAGATTTCCCAGGCGGAATTCGCCGATAACCATATCTGGCAAAGGGCAGTATGACTTTGACAAATGCTACGGCTGTTGCCATTCGCCCGCGTTGGTTGAGTTGTGAGGGGCTTTTAGCATCATTGTAGTGTGCCGGGCGACTGCGCAGGTAGCTGATGCCATTCCAGCTGGATGCTACCACGTTTCCGATTTTTCCTGATAAACCGCACCCAAAATCCGAGGTTACACGGGATTTTTATGCTACGATACAGAACAAATTTCATTTTGCCATACACGGGCAAACGGCTGCCGAACTCATTTACAAAAAAGCCGATGCCCGAAAAGAATTTATGGGACTTACTACATGGAAGTCGGCTCCCGAAGGACGCATACTTAAATCAGACACTACCATTGCCAAAAACTATTTAAGAGAAGACGATATAAAAAAACTGGAACGTGCCGTGGGTGCTTTTTTTGACTATATCGAACGCATTATTGAAAACCGGAATACATTTACCATGGAACAATTTGCCGGCAGTGTGAATAAATTCCTGGATTTTAACGAATACAAAGTATTGGATGGAAAAGGACAAATATCGGCGAAACTGGTTGAACAGAAAGCTTTACAGGAATATGATAAATTTAATAAAACCCAAAAGATTGAAAGCGATTTCGATAAGATGGTAAAAGCACTGAAAGAAAAAAAACAAATGACAAATAATTTCCTCTTAGAAAATTTCAAACACCTCATTATCACACCCCAAAACGTGGAGCAGCTGTAAATACCAAAACATTTTCCATTTGTAAAATTAGATGTGCATATGCATATGGTTATGCCTAATCATGTACATGGGCTAATTATCATTGACAAACCGGATGATGGGCGAAATGATAAAAAAAATCGGTAAATGCAATACAGGATAAAACGATGAACGAAACGTCGGTTGCAACGTGGGGCGCAATATGGAACCCACCCTGGAATGTAACGCAGGGTGCAATTTGGGACGCCATGTAGAGACGCAAAATTTTGCGTCTCTACGGGCACGGGCACGGGTGCAGCAACGGCAACGGATTCCAAAAATACAATACCAACAAAATCCGCGGCCTGTATTTTATTTTTTTCCTGTTTCAGGAATTCCGATTGGAACATCGGGATGAACTGTGTTAAAAAACGAGCCCCGCAGAATGCGGGGCAGAAATCGGACATTATGGGCAGACACGGGACAAATTTACATCTATTCTTTTATGATTTTCGTTTCTTGTATAGTATGATCCAAATGAATCTGAATTATATAGGCTCCTTTGGGTAAACCTGTCATATCATGAACATATTCGCGGGAATTAATTTCACCGGTTTTTGATATTAACCTTCCGGTTATAGTATATATCTCTATTTGGTTGATCTTTTCATCTTTGCTGGTTATATGTAGTTTTCCTTTTGTTGGGTTGGGATAAGTATTAATACCGGATTTATCCTCAATTGATTTGATGCTCGTCGATATTTGATTTTCAAGCCATAGTATTTTGCTTGTGGGAAAGTTATCATATCCACGTACAATATCCGGGAGGCTGTCATTATTCAGATCGACAATATTCAGGGATAATTCGGATATGTAATTATCTGCAGATATTGGATAAACCTCCGGGAAGTTACCATTTCCATCGTTGATATAACAGTACCAGTCGGTAATAATATCGTAATCACCATCATTATCAATGTCTTCAACTGCTACAATTGGAGAATTTTTGTAATTATAGCCTAAATCCTGAAAAGTAAATGTTCCGTTTCCGTTATTTTCATAATAGCCTGTTCCATTAACATTAGGAGTTACAATGTCCGGGTAATTGTCGCCATTGATATCCCTGGCTATAAGTTCATCTTCAATTTTATAACTAGCAGAATATCCATTGATTATGGTGCCTTCAGAAATATAATTTCCACTCCCGTCATTGCGATACCACATTATGCTATCCCATGCAGCTGCAACCACATCTTTATGTCCGTCAGCATTTATATCAGCAATAGCAGCAGTTTCCAGGTTATAAATGCTGTCAGTAATTTCTATGGGTGGAGAAAAGTTTCCATTACCGTTATTTTCATATAAAAACACGTGCTCACTCCACTCTGCCACTACGATTACATCCGGCAAACTATCATCGTTCATATCGGAGATTAAAACCTGTCTTGCTCCTCTTGCAGTTGAGTCAATTACATGGTAATTACCAAAGTTTCCGCTTCCGTCATTGGGATACCAAATGACTTTACCATCATTAATAGATGATACAATGATATCGGGATGGTTATTGCCATTCATGTCGCATGTATTAACAGAATAAACTCCATCAGATTCTTTTACGGCAACGACATGCATTGTAAAATTACCATTGCCTTTGTTTTCGTGCCATGCAACTTTATTGTCTATAAGTGAACCGGATATAATATCCTGATAACCATCATTATTAAGGTCATCATAATGCAAAGACCTTAACCCCTTTATGGAGTTTTGTATCACTTTATATTGATCAAAATTACTGTTTCCCTGGTTTTGGATCCATCCTAAGCCATGCCCATTGCCATGAAGCGCATCCATGTGTCCGTCGTTATTTAGATCAGCAGGGAAAGAAAACCCGGATGGAATATTTGACAGTATTTTTTTGTTGCTAAATGTACCGGCACCTGTATTTTCATACCAATACCTGCCGGTAATGACATCAGGAAGACTGTCATTATTCATATCGGCTACAGTCATTTTTGCTGCTCTGGTGGAATCAATATATTTCTGTCCTGAAAAATTACCGTTTCCATCATTTTGATACCAGTTAATTTGATGTACATATTGGTGTCCGGAAGAAAGCAAATCTACGTGACCATCATTATTTAAATCCGCAGTGTAAATATGTTTTGGAGAGTAATCCAATATGTCAATAACTTGTTTATTTGCAAAATTGCCGTTTCCGTCATTTTCAAACCAGACAATCCGATCCCAGTTTGCTGTAGAAACGATGTCAGGAAATCCATCCTCATTAATATCGGTTATTTTTATGCTGTAGGCATTTGCAGAATCTGAAATTATTTGCTGGCTTGCGAAATTGCCGCTACCGTCATTTTCAAACCAGGCAATTACTCCATAACTTGTAGATCCATAAACAATATCCTGATCACCATCACCATCCAGGTCAGCAGCTTCAACTGTTTTAGCAAATTTCGCAGTGGATGTAAGAACATTTTGATTCGAAAAGTTCCCGCTGCCATCATTTTCAAACCAGGCGATTGTTTCGTCTTTATTAGAGGCGTATATGATATCCTCATATCCGTTTCCATTTAGGTCTGCCGTGCAGATATCACGGCCCTCTTTGATATTCTTCATTACAGAATTCTTTGAACTGAAGTTCCCGTTACCGTCATTTTCAAACCAGGCGATTTGATCATAGCTAAGGACTAATGCATCCTGATCGCCATCGTTTTCTACATCAAAAGCATAGACGTATTCTGTTTCACAAAGCTCGTTTTTATAAACGTCTTTCGGATCTGAAAACATTCCGGGTTGCTGCCCCTGAAGTGAAGACCAACAAAAAATGGTCAAAAGCAATGGGAGATAAATTATCTTTTTCATATGATTAAATTTGATTAAATAGGTGTTATGTTTACCCCGTCATTTATGCGGGGGAACTCGCATGCAATAGCTTAACTTTAATCATTTTCTTGTGTGTTTAAGGCCATCATGCTCGTTTCATAAATAACATCTTTGACGGGTTTATTTATTTAGACACCGGAAATGCACCAGAAGTACATGTATTCTTATTGAATATGTAATTTGTAGCGACGCAATTTATCGTGTCTTTACGGGAAAAACCAAAAATATGAAACAACCCCAGTCACATTATTATTTTTCCCTGTATTGAATGTTTTTATTAATTAGTGCTTACAGTCCGGTGAGATGTTGTATATTTATGTCTCGAATGAAAGAATAAACTTTTACAAAAGGGATTTCAAAATCTTTATAAGTTGCATAATAAATTGTTTATGCTGCAATTAAAAGCCTGGAATAAACTCTGAGGTCACAATTTGTGACCTCAACAACAAGCAAAAGCTATGGATGAACTACAACCTACAGAATCACTCATAACGAATAAAATCTATCGCATCCGCGGAATGCAGGTGATGGTGGATTTTGACCTGGCAGAATTGTATAGTGTTGAAAACAAGGTATTGAAACAATAAGTCAGAAGAAATATAGATAGATTCCCCAAAGATTTTTTATTTGAACTAACAAAAAGATGAATGGGATTCTCTAAGGTCACAATTTGTGACCTTAACCGGAAAGCCACTTGCTGCAATTTTGCTTATAAGTATTGTGGGATTGTTAAGAAGTTGTATTTTTAGGCTTCAAAACTAAAACAACCTAAACCATGGCAAGAAGACCCTCCAAATCCAAAGAAGTTGCGCAAAAAACCGTCTATGCGGCAATGAAAATCCTTAAGGAAAATGGCGGTGAGATGACAGGAAGTGAGGTGATTGATAAGGTTAGGGAAACGGTTGAATTCTCAGACTGGGAGAAGGAGCGCTATGAAAAGACAGGCTACATCAGATGGGAGTCTATTCTGCATTTTTACACCATTGATTGTGCTAAGGCCGGTTTTTTAAGAAAAAGCAAAGGCGTTTGGTATTTGACTGATGAAGGCGAGAAGGCAATCGATTTAGGCCCTGAAAAATTACTGGAGAAGGCGCAGCAGGCTTATAAAAAATGGAAAGCCAGGCAGGATAAGGAAAAGGATGTGGAAGGTGCCGACAACCAAAGCCAGCAGGCTAACCTTGATAAATATGAAGAAGAAGCCATTGCAGGTATCAGAAATCATTTGGCTTCAAAAAATCCCTATGAATTTCAGGATATGGTGGCAGCGCTATTGCGTGCTATGGGCTATTATACTCCGCACGTAGCTTCTCGGGGAAAAGATGGAGGTATTGATATTATTGCTTATGGTGATCCGCTAGGAACCAGGGAGCCAAGAATTAAAGTGCAGGTTAAGCACAGGCCTGATGCCTCTATTGCTGTTGATGATATCCGCCAGTTGCTCGGTTTGTTAAGCCGCTCCGGTGATGTTGGATTATTTGTTACTTCTGGTAGATATACTTCAGAAGCAGAAAAATCAGCACGTGAATCACATAAGCATATCGAACTGATAAACTTCCAGCGTTTTATTACGCTATGGCAAGAGCATTACAACAAGTTTGATGATGAAACCAAAAACATGCTGCCACTACAAGCCATATACTTTTTGGGAACGAATGAGTGAGGAAATAACAATTGTATTCTATGAAATTCAACGAAGATTCAAGAGTAAAAATACCAGCTTTAATTCATTTAACAAGATTAGGGTATCAATACCTTTCTCTGAAAGAGCAAAAGTGGGATAAGGAAACAAATGTATTTACTGATATTTTTCGAGAGAGTATTGAGCGAATAAATCCAGACAACGATGATTTGGATATTGATAAAATATATCAGGAAATAAAATTGCTTTTGGAAAATGAAGACTTGGGAAAAGCCTTTTATGAAAGGATTATTAAGCGCTCTGGAATAAAGTTGATTGATTTTGAGGATTTTGAAAATAATACATTTAATGTAGTCACTGAGTTGACTTATAAAAATGAGGATGAGGGATTTAGGCCTGATATTGTACTTTTGATTAATGGAATGCCTTTAGTGTTTCTGGAGGTCAAAAAACCAAACAATAGAGAAGGTGTAATTGCAGAGCACAACAGAATTGAAAAGAGATTTAAGAATAGGAAGTTCAGGCAATTTGTGAATATCACGCAGTTGATGGTTTTTTCAAATAATATGGAATATGATAATGAAGCAGTTAGGCCATTACAAGGAGCTTTTTATTCCTCAACAGCTTATGGCAGGCCAGTTTTTAATTATTTCCGGGAGGAAAAGCCTAAAGATTTTTCGGGAATTTTAGAACATGAAAATGATCAGTTGGAAGATTACATTTTAAAAGATAATAATCTAACTATTATTAAGCATAACCCAGAGTTTCTTACAAATAAATCTCATGATACGCCAACAAACAGATTGTCAACTTCATTGTTTTCAAAAAAGCGATTAGCGTTTTTTCTGGAGTATTCCATTGCTTATGTTAAAGACATTCGAGGATATCAAAAGCATGTGATGAGATATCCACAGTTTTTTGCAACAAAAGCCTAATGATAAATACCATACAAAATAAAACTTGCAATAAAAAAGTCATGTTAAAAAAATACCTCGAACAACTTGACCTTATTTGGAGTAATCCGGATTATCAAAACAACGACTTCCTGAAAACATACATCAATCGTGGTTATACTTTTCCGGAAATAGAAAAGGCTGATTTATTATTTATTGGGTTAAATCCTGCAGGGAAAACAGAGAAAGGGGGTTCTTTTTCATATAATCTGGATCAAGCTGTAATCGATTTACCTAATTTTTATGGTCGTTACAATCAGTTGGCCAAACAAGTTGGTGCAAGTTGGACATTTACTGATATGTTTTATTTTAAAGAAACAGACAGCAAAATATTGGATACGTTCTTAAAACAATCATTGGGTGTCCGTTTTTTGGTGGAACAACTAAAAATAACCCAACACATAATAGAAGAGATAAACCCAAAGATTATTGTTGTTTTTAATGCTAAAGCAAGAATGTTTTTTGGCATAGAACAAAACCGCATAAAGAATGAAGGTATCTGGATGGGATACAAGGCTGATAATCCAGAACTAAACGAAATACATGGCACTCCAGTAATTGAGGCTGTTCATTCAGACTTGATTGCCGGACTACACTATCAAAAGAAGAGACCATTACCTATATTTTTTGATAGTTTCATTAGTTACCAGGCTAAATCATCTCTCGATCGCCTGGCCTGGCATATAAGGTATGCACTAAAACAATTAGCCTGATTTTCCAGGAAATTATGTTATTTTAGTTGGTTAATACTTATGATTTTGAGTGATAAGGTGAGCATCGAAGAAGCCCGCTAAACCGGATGGTGCAATGAATGTTGCAGCAGAAAATGAGGCTGAATAAGAAAAAAGAGCTGAGATGAGCAATGAAAGCCATTTAATATTTAGTGACGAATCTGGCTATATTGGGAATAGCCGATTTGGTGCTATTGGCGTAGTCTCTGGTTCAAAAATAAATGCAAAAACACTAAATGAAAAACTAAAATCAATATTAGATAAATATTCCAAAATTGAATTAAAATTTGCAAAGGTAAAAGGTCATAGTTCAACACTAAATGCTGTTAAATCTTTTGTTTCGCTTGGCTTGAAGTTTTGCATGCAGAAAAAAATTAAAATCCATGTTATTATTTGGGACAAGCAAGATCAGAGACACAATGTGAAAAATCGTGACGATATTGAAAATATGAAACGCATGTATTATCACATTTTGAAAAGAACCAAATCAGATTGGTATGGGATAGATAATTGGGATTTTTATCCTGATGAATTCTCAGCTATAGATTGGAAAAATGATGTTGTAAAGTACATTGAAAGAACTAATCTTGATAAAAAATACAATACAAATCAGGAAACGTTATTTGGGGTTATATACAAATTTCGTTTCCCCTTTATTAAAGAGCAATGTGAATTAGACTCTAGTAAATATCCCATATTGCAATTGACTGATATATTTACTGGTATTGTGCGTTTATCCTATGAATTAGGTGAAAAATATTTTAAGTGGCTTTCTGATGAGAAAGGTCAAAATGGATTATTCGCGATGCCAAAACAGTGCCAGGCATCAAAAAACGAAATATGCAAATTTGGCATCCTAAAGCATTTTAAAGATGAGTGTTCTAAATATAAACTTGGTGTGAATTTTAGCCAAAATAACTATTTTAAAACGTTTAACAACAAAAAGGGAATAGTGCTATGGCTTTATAAGCCACAGGGAGATTATGATAAGGCGCCTGTTAAATAAGATTTACATAGTACAATTAAGAAAAGCAAACAAAAGAAATATTTTCATGAAAAACTTTAACGTTATTTACAAGCATGGTCATTTAGTTAATAAAGAAACAGGAAAACGGATATTCTTAAAACGGGGTGGTGAGTTTAATTTACTCGGTGATGATGGACAGTTTGAAGAAAAGGATGAACTTTTTTTGGATGAGCAAATACTGGACTCTGAACAAAAAATTTATTCATTGAAAAATAGATATTCCGACAAAGATGGATTCAAGATATTCAAATTATACGATAAAGGCGAGAGATTTTATTTTAGGGTAGGCTTATCAAAGAAAACATCAGAAAATAAAGATAAAGAATTCATTTTTGATGCTGTCTTATTAGAGGATTTATACATTCGGACAAGTAAGATTAATCGAAATAAATCCGAAAAAAAAGTTCGATGGTATTTATGCAATTGTTATTGTGAGTCTCAGAAGTGTGTTTATGGCGACCTTCAAATGATTGAGCCTATTCGAGGGAACTCCTTAAATAATTTGTTTTCAAACTTAGTTGCATATTATTTCCCTATGCAACGATCAACAGCTGTAAATGCATTCAAGGACTTTTATTTGGCAGCACCAATAGATAAAATAAAGGAAGATGAAAGATTTGATTGGGATTATTTTGCAAGAGATTTTAGTTATCATGGAAATCATTATCGATTAGAAAGTATTAGAAATAAGATTGCAAGTAATTTATTATGAACCCACCCTGGACTCCATATGAACTCCAATTAATCATTGCCGACTACTTTTCTATGTTGTTGGCGGAGTTGCGCAATGAGCCTTACAATAAGGCTTTGCACAGGCGGGCCTTGATGCAGCAAATACCTCGCTCTGCGGGTTCCATTGAGCGTAAGCATATGAATATATCTGCAGTGCTTATAAAATACGGGCGGCCATTTATTCTGGGATATAAGCCTTATAAGAATTTTCAGCGCGACATGGAGATTGCGGTGTTGGATCATCTGGACAATCATCTGGGCTTAGACCAGGAATTTGAGTCATTTGCCAAGACAGATATTATTATTCCGGAACAATCAATTAATTTTAATACCTGGATAGATACACCTCCCACTGATTCAATAGCTGCTGAGCCAAGCGTAGCATACCAAAGAAAAATCAGAAAGGTTGATTTTCTGGCTGCAGAACAGGCCAATCAAAAAACGGGTATGGCAGGTGAGGAGCTGGTAATGAAATATGAGAAATGGCGATTGCAAATGGCAGGCAAAGATAATCTGGCTGATTCGGTGGAATGGGTTTCCAGAGATAAAGGTGATGGTGCCGGATTTGATATTCTTTCCAGGAATATGAACGGGACTGACCGCTATATCGAAGTAAAATCTACAAAATTGGGAAAAGTAACTCCAGTGTACGTTTCCAGAAATGAACTGGAGTTTTCCAGGGAAAAAGACCAGCATTTTCATTTATATCGCGTATTCCAAATGCGTAAAAGTCCAAAACTGTTTACTACAAGCGGACGTCTTGACCATACATTGCATTTGGAAGCTGTGAATTATGTTGGTAAATTTGGCTCACATCCCTAATCCATTTTAATGAACTCCACCATCGACCATATTCTGAATTTAAAGCTTGGTGTGACCAGATACGGTCCGGCACCGCATAAGCCGGTATTGTTGCTGGCAGTGGCTAAGGCTTTTGAGATGGATGAAGTGCGTGGTAACAGGCTGCGCTTGTCGGAGGAGTTGCTGCTTCATTTTTATGATCAATGGAAATCATTGGTACATACACCTCATGTACCGAATATTTCGCTACCGTTTTATCATCTGAAAAATGAAAAGGGAAAGTTCTGGGAGCTGGTTACTTACCCCGGAATAAATGTGCCGGCTACTAAAAGCAAATCCATTAAGAGCTTCAAGGCTTTGAGGGAAACGGTCATGTATGCCCGGCTGTCGGATGAACTCTATGCCATCATGATGAATCCTGTGAAACGGGAGGAGCTGAAGCTAGCCATTTTAAAGAAGTATTTCGGATTGGACCGGGAGCCTCTGGCAGAATCAAGCTGGTCGAAGTCGGTAATGTCACAGATGCTCAATGAGCCGGAGGAGAACTATGCACGCCGTGTTCGTCGGGAAATTGAGGAGCAGCATACGGATGCCAGGGAAGAGTTTGTGATGGCACGCAGTGCGAGTTTCAGCAAGGCTGTTAAACACGCCTATAACAACCAGTGTGCGGTTACCGGATTAAGAATTAGCTACAAGCAGCCTTTACTCGACGCCTGTCATATCATTCCCTTTTCGGAGAGTTTCAATGATTCGGTTCGCAATGGGATAGCGCTGAGTCCAACTTTTCACCGTGCTTTTGATCATGGGTATTTCACCGTGACAGAGGATTATCGTGTGCTGGTAAATCCGGCTGTAATGGACAGCAGCCCGGCGCACAGCCTGCGGCAGTATGACCGTAAACGGTTGTACCTGCCCGCCAGCCAACGCCATTATCCTGCTGCGGAATTTCTACGTCAGCACCGGGACTCATACGGGTGATGGTAGGCAAAGGTCCTGTTTTTTATTTATTAAATTCAAAAACAGTTGTTGCTCCTAAATGTATGCAAATACTTATTTTCAAAATTATTTTACCTTTGGAATGATTAAAGTAGTTACGTAAGAAATATCTTGATAATATTAGTGTGTAGTTCTTCCATGGATATGAACAAAAAAACAATCAGCTTAAAATGGATGAACGATATCTTTATTAGCAATGACAATAGAAAGCATAAAAGCAATAGTAATAAAAAAGGAAATTCATACTGATGGACACAGTCCACTGTTGATTGTTGGATCAGATTTCCGAAAGTACATAGCAAAGAACAGTAAAGGACACGATCCACCCTTGACCTTAATTAATGAAGCTCTTGCTGCTTTCTTTCTTAGAAACTGGAATTTGCCTGTACCTGATTTTAAAATGGTATATTTTAACAACAAGTTGCTAAAGTCAAAAGAGTTGACTATTAATCACAAGCCTTATTTTTATGAAAGCTTTGCCTTTGGGTCTTCTTATATTGAGCCAGTTATAGAATTGAATGATTTTGTTTTTTATTCTAAGAAAACATTCTACAATAAGATAATTAACCCAATCGAATTCTTTAGAATTGCCCTTTTTGATATTTGGATTGAAAATGATGATCGTAAACCGAGCAATTATAATTTGTTATTAAGTAGCGAAAATGACAAATACAGAATTATTCCAATTGATCATGCATTTATTTTTAGTACTTTAAAATATGAAGACTTAAATGCCAGTGAGTTTTATCCGATTGCTAACGAACATTTGTTGGTTTCCGAATTTGGAAGGTTATTAAAAAAGTACACGAATATTGATAAAGCTTTTATCAAAAATGAGAAACATTATTACTATTTTTGCGTTAATAAGTGTAAGCAACTTTTTGACAATTATATTGTTCAATTACAAACTTTTACAAATATACCTGATGAATCTGTAGCTAATATAAAGGAATTCTTATTTGATAGAGAACGCACTAAAAAAGTCTTTAATGAATTTATATACAGATTGAACCAATGAAAACATTTTACTCCATAATAAAGCTTGCACCTAATAATCTCTCTGGCGATACAGTTGCCTTAGGTTTAATTCTTTACAACGGAAATAAGCTTCTTTACTATTTTTCAGATAGAAAGAAAAGAATTGCATCCCGGCTGTTAGACGGAAAACCAGTGAATATTGATGGATTAATAAAACAGTTAAAAAACAGCTTAGACGAAATAAATGAAAAGAATGAAAAGATAGTAGATTCAGAGTTGTTTGTTAAAGAAGAGAAGTTTTTTGAAGTCTCATATTTCGATCATCTAAAGCGTTATTCCCAGGGATTAATTCAGTTTTCAGCTGCTTATCATGTTGATGATGATATTGATGATGATAAATTTGGAAAGTTAATAGAGCTTGTTTTTGATGAAAAAATAGCGGAAAAAGAGGCAATAGAACCATCAGGTTTCAGTCGTTCGCAAAAGATAGTGAGGGAAAAACTAATTCAGCCTGTTAAGGAAAAAGTGCATACTTTTTATAAATTTTCCAGAGAAAAAAATCCTTCAATATATTTTCAATACGAGTTGGATTGTATTGGATTAAATGGCTCCTTAGTAGGTGCTAAGCATTTGGATTTTTGCAAGTCTCATGCAACGCTTGATAAGAGTATTAGTCATTACTTCGCTTTAATATCAACACTAACGAGTGAATACAACAAATCTTTGAAAGAAAACGACTTCTTTCTTATCTCAGATGAGCCAAAAAAGATTAATAGCCAGGAGCATCAACTGTGGGAATCTATAAAGAGGAATTCATTAATTGAAGTATTGGATTCAGAAGAATCAGGTAGAGTTGCTGAGCTTATTTTTGAAAAAGACGCTAAAACATTTCTGGATTAATCCTCTGTAAAAAGGCATTAGTTTAGAGGAGAATTTCCTGTTAGAAATCAAAAGCCTGTAAATTTCACCACAGAGGGCACAGAGAGCACAGAGGGGGTTGGTATCTTACTTTCTCTGTGTCCTTTTGTGTCTTTGTGGTTTATAGAGAAGAGACGCGTCAAGAAAAAAGCAAAAAAATACATTGATTTTTCCTTTAAAGGGATTTTAATTATTCTTTTGAGGAGGTCAGAAGCGGATAAGCCGGATTACAAATTCGGCTGAGGAAGAATTATTTATCCATACGTTTCAATGTTAATTTACGTTCATCATCAAATACCGATTGATTATCTGAATATTCAATTAGTAATTCCTGAAGCCTGTCTGTGGATTCAGAAATGTAATATGAGGTTCCCATGTTATAATCACTGGACCTGTCGACTACAGTTTTATAGGATAATTCAATCTTGTTTTCTTTTTCTAGTTTTACCAAATAGTCCGAGTTGAATAACGAGAAACTACATGTTGAATCTTTTTTGTTAAGTTCCACTTTAGAGATGAAATGCCCCTCAACCTCAATATGTTCGAAATCAGCAAATATTTGCCCTTTTAGTTTGATAAAATGAGCAATATAACTTTGTTGTTCTCTTTGATTAATATATTCTTGAGCTAAATATTTTTTATTACCGATTTTAATTAATGTCCAGTAATTTGTTGAATCCTGATTATTAAGATATCCCCATTTCCCAGTCAGATAGGGCACTTCGATTAGGTCTTTCTCGTGATAAATCGGATTTATAGTAATACATCCCGTTAAGAAAATCAGAAATAATATATAGAAATGAAGTTGTTTCATGGTTAAATTATTTAGGGTTTATCCATTATTTTTTTATCGCTAATAAATGGACCATTTTAATTCAGTATTCAAATATACTCATTTATATTCATAATATTGCATCAGCAAGGAACGACCGAAGGTGACCTTTTTACCGATGGTTGTTTAAGTGAATCGGTCCCGTTCACTTTTAATGGTAAATCCTCCGGCTCATCGAGAGCCGAATGATTTAAGCAAGGGACTTCCCTCAGGTTTTCACTCCCCGGAAGTTGATGATATAGGATTTTGGAATAAAGCCATACTTTTTTGTCTTTCAATTCTTTTCAGATGATAATATCCTTTTTTCGGGAACAATGGGGGGATTAGGGATTAGTAGATCGTAAAGGCAAAAGGAACAAATTTAAAATGAATTGCCTGTTAGGTGTTAGGCATCAGGAAATTTCACCACAGAGGCACAGAGAGCACAGAGGGGTTTGGAGTTTCAGCCCCAAAGGATTCACAAGCAGCTATAATTTGAATTTCTGATTTACTGCCCTCCTTGAGTATTTTTAAACCGAAATTTGGTAGAGCTATGAAAAGTTGCGTAAAAAGTCTTAACTTTGAGATTATAAACAAATTTATGCATGTTTTTGTTAATAAACTTGCATGCAATTAACCTATAGCTTAATTTTGTGAGGCGGAATTGCGAACAAATAGCAGAACAAGGAAATAGAAACATCTATATTGACTCAGAGAACGCAGATGAAATATATGCTCTACTTGCTAATGATACAAAGCTTAGCGAAAAGTTTAGACATAGGATAGAACAATTGAAATTAGGGATTGAAAACCGTGATGCCTATGATAAACTATCTGGTTACGACAATTTATGGGAAATACGCTTGTTCAAGCAAAGCAAAGGTAGAAATCACAGGATTTATTGCAAACAAATAAACACCGGAGATAAAGTAGT
>CAYZDA010000006.1:0-79880 GCA_964477095.1 uncultured Bacteroidales bacterium
CCCCGTTATCTGAATCACCCACCCGCTTCAGCCTTATTATTTCAGCGTATCCTTTCCCACCCGCTTCATCCGTATTGTTTCAGCCTATCCTTTACCGTCGGCTTTAGCCGACGGATTACGCAGTCTCCCACCCCCTTAAGGGGCTTTAGCCCCGTTATCTGAATCAGTAAACCTTTCAAAACCACACTCCCTTAAAAACCAGGCTAACTCCTCAGCACTTGTCATCTTTTTATGATGCTCATCCTGATTTTTAATATAAGATCTTACTGAATTTAAACTTGATGGACTAACTGAAACCACAAAATAATCATCCTGCCAGTGAAACCTGTGATTTAGAATTCTGTGTTTATTTATCCAGTAGGAGCATTCGCCCTTTAATTGCCGCAGTATTTCAGCAATATTTTGGGTTTTTCCAAGATTAATAATCGAATGAACATGGTCTTTATGCAGGTTTATATAATCCAACATTATATTATTTTTTGCCGCATAGCCTCTTACATGCTCAAGAATTATCGGACGTTTCTCATGAGGAATAAGTTTTAGGCGTTTTTTTGTTGTCCAGACACAGTGAAGCCATATTGTTACATAAGACATAAAAAGCATATTGTGATGATCTTATAAAGATAAAGATTTTTACAATAAAATAAAAAAATATCCAAAGGTTTTTTTAAGAGTGGTGGGAGTTTCTTCATCCGTTCGCTAAAGCGGAACGGTAAAAGATATCCCCCTAAAAACCAGACAGCTGGTATAGCTCTGAAGATGAGTACCCTTTCCCGCCGGCTTCAGCCTTATTATTTCAGCCTATCCTTTACCGTAGGCTTTATCCGACGGATTACGCAGTCCCACACTCCCTTAAGGTGCTTTAGCCCCGTTATCTGAATCACCCGCCCGCTTCAACCTTATTGTTTCAGCATATCCTTTACCGTCGGCTTTAGCCGACGGATTGCACAGTCTCAACCCAACACCTTACTCACTTCATCAACTCCAAACCTTCCAGGGCTGATTCATCAGCGGGATTATACATGAGCACCTTGTTGAATAATACAGTGGCTTTGCCGTAGTCCTGCAAATGGTATTTGGTCCAGGCCAGCATCAACAGGGTATCATAATCAAATGGAAACAGATTGATCACCTTTTCAAAGTGTTTCGCTGCTTTTTGATATTGCTTCCTTCCATAAAGGATGGAACCCAGATTGTAGTGCGCTTCGGTATTATTTGGCATTATCTCCAGTATCTTTTCATAATGCGTGATCACCTCATCCCACTTGCCCTGTGCTGAAGCCGGATACACAATACCGAACCGGGCCTCCACAGCATAGGGTTTCAGTTCGATGGCCCGGGAATAGTAAGCCTTTGATTCGCTGAATTTTCCTGCCTTGTACGACAACCAGCCAAGCCTGAGGTTAATTTCATAAGAATCATTGCCAATCACCTTTTTCATGGTGGAAATGGCTGCATTGTATTCGCCTCTATTTTCCTGTTCATAGCTTGTTTTGAATGCGTCAAGTATTTCGCTGGTGGACTGGGCCTGCAGCGCGGCTGATAAGAATACAGCCAGGAATAAAACTGTGTTTTTTTTCAGAAGTTCCATCTTATTGAACTGTTTATTAAAAAATGTGAATATGTCACCGGCTCCGCAACCTTTTCTCCTGCGAAATTACGAAACCAGCTTTGATAGGTATTTATTGAATAGCTTAAGCTAAATATGGTATTATCGTCAAAAAAGGGCAGCATGAAATTAATACCATATTCACCCGTGATCATATCACCGGGATTATAGATCACTGAAGCTTTATTCAGGGCTAAATTCCTGATCTCACCTTTCATGGCATAGAGCTCCAGCCAGAATAACTGCTTAAACATTGAAACTCCCGCTTTTTGATATGCAATCCAGCCGCTGTGCTTCGAGCGACCCTGGCGGCTTTGATGTGAGATCATGCTCACCGTGTATAAGTCAAGATTGGAAAGTGGATACCAGGCCAGCGATAGCTCCTGCTGCAGTTGCTCGCCATCTTCCAGGTTGCCATAAGAACCACCCAGTGCAAGAGTGAAATTTCCTGCCTCCTTTTCAATACCCAGGTAATATATTCCTCCGCTGCTCCTGATCCACTCTTTTGTTCTTTCCGCGTTAGCAGACCCAATATCATCAATACCATCCAGCTCAAATTTTGTATCAACATAGTGTAGTGCGGCGGTTATCGTAAGACCATGAGCGATCAGATAATTCAAATCCAGGTAATACTGGCTTTGCTCTACACTTTCTTCCGGATCAGTAAAGAAGCCACTTTGCTGCTGGCTTATACTCAGGTAATCGCGGGTGGCGTAATAGTTATCCTTATACAAACCGGTTATTTTGTAATTAGCGGAAATACGCGGAAATAACTGGTGGGCCATTGAAGCCGTAATGGTAGTATAGGCTGTGGTGATGTACTGGTATCCCATTTCATCTTCAGGGATTTTTGAACGAATATGGCTGACAGAGGCTATGGACTTATCCATTATTTCTGCAAAATTAGAGCTGATATCACTATAAAGGAGCGGTTTAATATCCGGTACATCCAACTTATTTTTTAGTTGTTTGTCCATTGACTTGCTCAATAGCCAGGCATCTGCTTCCCGTGCGGACAAAACATAGCAATAGTAAAGATATTCCTGTATAGTAAGATTAGTAGAATCATCCTGAAGTAGCTTGCGAAAATGCGGAATGGCCTTGCGGTATTTGTCGAGTTCATAATATGCAATACCAAGCCTGTAGTTAAGATAATAAAACTCTATCCCGTTGTCCAATGCTTCCTCTGCCACTTCCACCAGCTTTTTCCATTCCTTTTGCTGATAAAGCCTGTAGGTAAGGTCTTCCGTCTGGCTCATATTCTTCTGTCCGGATGCAGCCACAGAAATCATTATACCGGTAAGTATAAATATCAGTTGTTTGTGCATATCAGTATTCTTTTGGTTTTACCTGAACTTATCTCAAAGTGTTTTAATCCCTTATCGTTAACAATGAAGCGGTAATGTGTTATATTAAGCACTTTCTTTCCCAAAGCTGCAAGTGCTTTTGATTCCAGTACTACTTCCGTATTTAAAAAGTCTTCCCTGGCTTTAACATACTTCATTACATAACGGGTTTTCAGGAAAATGACAAAGGGGGCAGCGAAATCCTGCATGAAAAGCAGTGGTGACCGTCTAAAGAGTGTATTCACCGGGTACTGATCTGTAATCTTCAGTCCTTCATAAATACCGGTTTGTATTCTGTAAGCCGCCAGATAAAAATGATAGAGTGCCGAATTTCTGTCGCCGTTAAAATGCTCAAATACCAGCAGGCGCTCATTGTACCGGTAGTAGGCCGTGGAGTTTGTTTCTTTGCAGTATATACAGGACCTACCATAGATATCCTGATAGGTATCCCAGCGATGCGTTTTTTCTTGTTTATCTGTTGTTTCTGTAAATTCCATCCGTTTGCCTGGCACGAGGTAAAACGCTTTTTTAAGAGCTTCCGCCGGATTGATATTCTCGACCAGCTCACCTTTTTCGGGCACAGTAAAGCAGCGTAATTTATCCTTGTGGTTTTTTTTGATGTAGGAAGCCAGTGGATAGTCGATGGTTCTGGAGCCGATGTAAGGAGTGGCCTGCATCTGAAAATGCAGATGGGGAACAGGTGAGCGTCCTGAATTTCCTGTTTTTGCCAGTACCTGTCCGGTGGTAACGCGTTCGCCTTTTTTAACCTGTATGCTGCCTTGCTTCAGGTGGCTGAGCTTGGAGTAGATATAATCACCATGCCTGATGATGATGGTATTTCCCCAGTTGTCGTCATAGTTTTCCTGTCCTACCAGGTTATCGGGTATTCCGTCGGCCACCTCTTCAATGATGCCTGCGGCAGGTGCCAGAACGTTTTTGCCATAGCAGTAATAATCCTCCACGACATTTCCCTCGCCACGAAACGTTTTGCCGTTGTCATCACTAATCTCAAAATCCAGGGCATGTTTCCACTCATTCTTATGAGTAAAATCGCCTTCATAGCCTTGAGTCACCAGCCATTTGCCATGGAATGGAAGCAGGATATCAATAACTGGTGCTTTCCTGAAGCGGTTCTGGTGATTTTTAAAGCTGTAAAGATTTCTTTCGGGTTTGTTTTGTTGGATGATTACCTCCTGTAGCTTATCAAGTTTGTTTGCCCTGAACTTCAGTGTATATAAAAACATCAACACTGCAATATTAAACGGAAGGGCATAAGCCGGAAGGTTGAACACACCAAGCAGGGAGCTAAAGCTAATGGTGAATATGGCTACCACCGGGATAATAAGCACCACCCATAGATAGGTCCGGAAAGAGGGTACTAAAAAATATCCCCCTATGGCAATGGCCGTCAAAATGTAGTTGAAACCGATATAGCTGTAGGCGGTTTCTGTGATGGGAATTCCGATAAGGGAGTAGAAAAGGTAAGCCGTGGCAAAGCCCATTACCGACAGTGTGAAGGCTATACGCGAATAGATCAGCAGTCCGGTGGCTATGAGGATACCGCTAAGCAGGTTATACTGGAAAACGATAGCACCCAATGAATAGAAATATGTTTTCAGGCTTTTGGGCAGAGGGATATTGTTCCACCACTCGTAGATTTCCACCAGTTGCTTTCCGCCGATGGCGTACAGGTCGTTGAGTGAATATATCCAGCGCTCGCTGATGCCCAGCGCATCAAAGGAGCGGGTGGCCAGCATTGCCAGCCAGAGCGAAAACACGAAGGGCAGACTTAGGTTGGGCAGGCTGTATTTTCCAACTACTCCTTCGGTAGTAACGGATATGATCAGTGTGAGAATGGCTGTGAAAACCAGCAGCCCGTAAAATTCAGGACCGGGAGCGAAGTACAGACCCAGGCCTGTACCTACCAGAAAGCTGTTGAAGCCGTAATAGCCTCTGGCAATCTTGTGCCTGTCGAAACCTATCCACCAGGCCAGCAGGTTTGTGAGCAATACAGATATCAGCCCGGCCAGTCCGGCATAGATATCAAAAAAGCTCACCACCATCAAAGTAACAGCAAAAAATATACTGTCAGAGAAAAATATCTGAGAATAACTGTTGGTGATTCCTCTGAAAAAAAGCCTGATATCCTGCCTTTTCTGCATGATCCCGCGGGTTTTATTTTTCCTTTTTTAGATGATCAGGTATCATTTCCTGCCGCTTGAAAGTATCCAGTGTTTCCGCCTTTCGAATAAGGTGAATATTTTCATCAGTATCAATCATTACCACATTTGGGCGGTAGGTAATAAACTGCAGCCATTGTGTCATATTATAAGCCCCGATACGCCTGATCACCACCGGATCGCCTTTCTTAAGCAAAGGAAACAGCATGTTTTCCCTGATCACATCAATGTTCATACACAAGGGGCCATAAATATTGGATTCCTCCATATGTTCAGAGGTTTCCACACCAGGATGTAGTTCATGCTCATACCAGAAAGAGGTGAACAGGTTATTGACACCGATGTCTAAAATAGTGGCACGGCGCCCTGACGACAGGCGCTTATTGGCGAGCACAGTGCCCAGGATGTAGCCGGCATCATCAATAAGCGACCGGCCGGTCTCAAGGAACAGGGCCGGCAACTCATCGGGTTTGATATCCGAACTTATAAGAGCTGAAGTAATGGCCTCAGCATAGTCATCCCAGGAGGGAGTGGTATCGGCACCGGAGAGATAAGCCCCTTTCAGGGTGTTTTTGGATGCAAAGCCGCCGCCCATATCAATATATTTGATCATCAGATCGTATTTTTCCCTGAGCCTGACAGCCAGGTCAGCCAGCTTGCCGGCAGCTACACGGTAAGCCCCGGCAGTCATCATATAGGTGCCAATATGCGTGTGCAGGCCAATCAGCTTCATCTTTTTGCCAACTATAATCCGGTTAAGCGCGTCCCAGGCTTCACCGTTCTCATAATTGAATCCGAACCGATCCCACATGGGATAAATACCCGTGTCCATATTCACCCTGATCGCCACCTTTGGCTTTTTCCCCGTCTCATCACTCAGGCTGTTGAGCATGTAGAGCTCATCGAAATGATCAATATGGATCAGCGAATCATTGTTCACGGCCCGGCGCAGGTCGTCTTCAGACTTATCAGGACCGTTGAAGATTATGCGGCTTCCTTCCACACCATTGGCAAGTGCTTTTTCATATTCAAAACCTGATACTACCTCGGCCCAGGAGCCTTCCTGATGATATACCCTGCACACAGCATCCAGGTAATTGGTTTTATACGACCAGCTAAACTGCACTTTTGGATATCTTGTGGAAAAAGCCCTGTAAGCTTCATGATAAGTCTCACGGATCGTTTTTTCTGAAAGCACATAAACGGGACTACCGTATTGTTTCATAATATCAGTAACAGCTACCTGGTCAATCTCTGTCACAGGCTTCAACTTATTTTTTAGTCCGTACTTATCCGGCATACCTGCCGTGATTCTTTTTATTACGGGTCGTTCGAATTTCTGTTTCTCCATAGGAAATGATTTTACAGCTCGTAGCGTGTTGATATTTTTTCAAATTGTGAAATGTCGGTAATCAGGTCATAGGAATACCGGATAAACATTTTACCAGCCTCATATTGGGTGTATGGCTTTAATTTCTCGCCCATGGCCAGTTTCACCAGCGCTTCCGGTATGTTCTGGCCGGCACCCACTGCCAGGTAAACCCAGGCCGGTATGCGGGGGTTTATTTCAATCAGATACAGCTTGTTGTCAGGAGTGCGGATCAGTTCCAGTTCCATGCCCCCGCGCCATTTCGTCTGTCTGATGATTTTATTTGTTAGTTCCAGCATATCAGGAGCATCCAGTGTAATGCCGCCCCAGGCTTTGCCTTTATCTGTGATGTACTGCTTTCGCATGGGCACGGCAGCTATGGTGTTGCCTTCACCATCGCCCAGGGCAATCACGTTCACCTCAGTGCCGCTAACAAACTGCTGCACGATAACCGGCAGGCCCCATTTGGCACTTAGCTTACTGAAGTAAACCTGCGCCTGCATCTCACTGGAAGCAATATACGCATCATAAAACCGTCCTTTAATCATCACCGGATAACCTGTGCGTTGGATAAAATCGCTCATGCTGCGGTAGTCGGTTACCGCTTCGCTGTCAGGAACATTTACATCATATTTTTTTCCAAAGGAGGGCAGGTTCGATTTTTGGCGTTCTTCAAACTGAAGGATGGTAGGCAAAAATGTTTTGATTCCAAGTTTATGAAACAGCTTTCCCGCTTTCATAAAAGAGAACAACTCAGCATCAAAATTCGGGATCAGCAGGTCAAGTTTCTCCCTTTCGTGGATGTATTTGATACGGGCGAGCAGCGCATCACTGCCTTCAGAAGGATAGGGGACTTTGTAGGTTTTATCAGTCACCCCTTCCATATAAGCTCCGGGCTCCAGGTTTTCATAAGCCAGGCCGATTATCCTTGCCTCGATATCAGGGGAGTCTTTGATGGCTCTGATTACCGGCACTCCCGGTCCGGGGTTGTCAATATTGTTCAGACCCGAAACCGCTATATTCAGCTTCATTTTGCTCATTCTGTCACAATTTGATATTGTTTGAGCATGCTGACAAAATCCAGGTAATAGCGCTCAAAAGTCTGAGCATCCACGTCAAATTTTTCCATGACAGCCTGCCTGATCTGCTCCTCTGTTTTCCCCTGTTTCATCAGCTCAATGATTTCGCGGCCGGTCTGGTTGGTGGAAAATGACTCACCGGTAGCAGGATCAAACAGGAAACCGTTTTCACTGATGGCAATATTGCTCTTAATTTTCATATGGCTTAGGTTTCAGGTAATATTTACAGCAAAAATAAGGATATTCAATGGTAAAGCAAGCAAATCCGCATGATTTGGCACTTTCAGGGATTTTTTTTTTGGGCGGCTTAACGGTCTTCGTCTGCAATCCCGCACCTTTTAAGGCAGTGGCTGCATGTGGTGGACAACGAGCTTCCTGTGGTCGCTGTTGCCACCACGCAGCCACTATGCCTGAAAAGGTGCGGGGATTTCCGCCTTCGCCCGGCCGCGGGATAAAAACTTATATTTAGCTTTTAATCATTTTCTCTTTCCTCTGTGTCTTGTTTTATATACAGATTCAATAGTAAGAGCTGCAATATCAGGACCCTGTATGCCATTTCAGCCGTTTCATGCTCAATACTGTTTTTGAACAGGCATACATCTTATTTTGTTGATGTGTTATCATTAAGGGGAAATAATCCGAAGACATCTTCAGGAATGAACACGATAAAACTCAGAAATATCAGAAATAAAACTTTGCTGCATTTGTGGATGCTGCTGATCCTGCTTTCTTCCGTGCTTTTTACGCCTTCATGTTCCAGGCAGGTGCAGGTATCGACAATAAATATTGATACCCTGGAAACTTTTTCGCGAAGTGGAACGGAGGTATTAAAAAACCGTTGGTGGACAAGCTTTAATGATCCCGAAATAAACCAGCTGGTGGATACTGCACTATCATCTAATTTTAGCCTTGGTTCAGCCTGGTACCGGCTGCAGGCAGCCAGGGCTGTTGTTGACCGGGAATCGGCTTCTCTTTTTCCTGATCTTGAGGCTTATGCCCAGGGTGAGATTAGAGAACCGGAATCTTATTTCTTTCAGAATGAAACGGTGGAGCTGGGGTTGAGTGCCAGTTATGAGATTGACTTATGGGGGCGCTTACGATCAGGAATCGAGGCTGAAAAATACCGGGCTGAAGCTTCACTTTTTGATTACCAGGCAGCTGCAATCACGCTTTCAGCCGAGGTCGTAAGGACCCGTTATCAACTGGCTGCCATACGAAAACAGGCCCGGCTGTTGCAGCAACAACTGGAGGTGAACAAAAAGATGCTCTCACTGATGAAAGACCGCCTCGCAAGTGGATTATTGCGGGCTGTGGATGTATTAAGGCAGGAGCAACTTTATGAAGCCACCCGTCAACAATTGTTTGATGCTGAAATGCAAATGCAAGTGCTGAAACATCAGCTTGCTGTATTATGTGGCTATCCGCCACAGCGGCAAACAGTATCCGACACATTGTCGCTACCAGAACTCCCAGAGCTGCCACAAACAGGCCTGCCAGCAGAGCTACTGCAAAGACGCCCGGATGTGATCAGTGCTTTCAACCTGCTAAAAGCAACCGACAGGGATTTAGCTTCCGCCATTAGCAACCAGTATCCACGGTTTAGTATATCGGCCTCGCTGGCTACAACTGCTGCGAATCCGCAAAATCTTTTCGAAACCTGGATACGCACTTTTACTGCCGGAATAATGGCTCCTTTGTTTTATGGAGGACGGCTAAGCGCTGAAGTGGACCGTGCACAAGCGGTGAAATATCAATACCTGTATGATTATTCACAAACTGTGCTGCTGGCGCTAAAAGAAGTGGAGAATGCTCTTATTAGAGAACAGAAGCATAAGCAACAGCTGGAAAGCCTGGAAGATCAACTTGCACTTGCCAGGAAATCATATCAACAGCTTCGCCTGGAATATTTCAATGGTATGAGCAACTACCTGGACGTGCTAACATCCCTGGAAGACCTACAACGCTTACAAAGACAACTGATCAGTGGCAGGCTTGTACTCGTGGAGTACAGGGTGGCACTATACCGGGCACTGGCGGGTAGTTATGAAGCGCAATGGGATAAGAATCCAGAAAATGAAAACTATGGTAAAAAGGATATCAGGTAAAACAAAACGCACCGCACTCATTAGCCTGCTGATACTGGCAATAGCTGCAGCGATTATAATAATAATTTTCTCTACTGAACCGAAAGCAGAAAAACAGGGTGCAACCCGTAAAACTGCTATGTTGGTGAATATTATAAAGGTTGATTTAGGTGATTATGTTCCTGAAATTAAAGCAGTGGGGCGGGTGACACCTTCCCGGGATATTACTCTGAGTCCACGCGTAAGCGGGCAGGTTACTGCTATTTCTGATGCTTTTGTTCCTGGCGGCCATATCCGGAAGGGAAAGCTGTTGTTGCGTATTGATCCCGCTGATTATGAGAACATGCTACAGCAAAGGCTAAGTGAGTTAGGACAGGGACGGGCTGAATTGAAAATAGAAATGGGACGGCAGAACGTGGCTGAGCAGGATTTTCGTTTACTTGAGGATACTTCTATATCTCAAAAAAACCGCTCTCTGATTTTGCGCCAGCCGCAACTTGAGTCAGCTGAAGCAAGGGTGAAATTTGCTGAAGCAGCTGTGAAACGTGCTGAGCTGGATCTTAAACGAACGGCAATTAAAGCTCCCTTTGATGCACACATCCTTAGCCGTTATGTGAATGTGGGCTCACAGGTTGCTCCCGGACAGGATTTGGGCAGGCTGGTAGGTACAGATGAATACTGGGTGGAGGTTACTGTACCGCTTTCGAAAATGAAATGGATTGAATTGCCCGGAGAAGATGAGAAATATGGTTCTGAAGTGAAAATAATAAATCGAACGGCCTGGGAAAAAGGCGAATTTCGCACAGGCTATATCTATAAATTGATTGGTACTCTGGAGGAAGAAACCCGCATGGCCAGACTTTTGGTGGCGGTGCCTGATCCTCTGGGATATCACTCCAGCCAGGAAGTACCACCTCTAATAATAGGGGCCTTTGTGCAAACAATTGTTCAGGGGAAAAAAATAAATAATGTTGTCAGGATTAGCCGTGATTATATCAGAAAGGATGAGACTGTATGGGTTATGACCAAATCGAAACTTCAAATCAGGAATGTGGATATTACCTTTCGCGATGCCCGTTATGCTTATATATCATCAGGCATAAATGACGGAGATAGCCTGATTACAACAAATCTATCGGTAGTAGCAGAAGGTGCAAAACTACGCCTGGATACAGCCAGAACTGATACAACTGAGAATAAAAACGGGGAGGGAATGCGTTAATGTCTGACCCGTCAAAGGATTATATAAAAAAAGGCCCGATTGCCTACATGGCCAGTAAGTCTATCGCGGCTAACCTGTTGATGATTATTTTGATTGGTGGGGGTATCTGGACAGCTATCCATATTCAGAAAGAGGTGTTTCCTCAATTTCAACTTGATATGGTGGAGGTGTCGGTGGTTTACCCGGGTGCTTCACCCGCCGAGGTTGAAAAAGGCATCCTGATGCCTGTGGAGGAGGCCATCAGGGGAGTGCAGGGCATTAAAGAAGTCACATCCACTGCCCAGGAAGGTTCCGGTAGTGTGATGATAGAGCTGGTGTCTAATACAAACCGGATGAGGACATTCCAGGATATTGACCAGGCAGTGAACCGTATTCGTACTTTTCCTGATGACATTGAAGAGCCGGAGGTAAGACTGCAAGCCAGGCAACGCGACGTGATGGAAATCGGCCTCTACGGCAATACAGATATCTGGACATTAAGAAAACTTGCCGAAGGACTTCGTGACCGCTTACTGAGTGAAAATGGGATTACGCAGGTGGAATTGGGCAATATACCCGAATATGTAACACACGTTGAGATATCCCGCGATAAGCTACGTGAATACAATATCACCCTGCCGGAGGTTGCCAGCTTGATCGTGCAGTCGAGTGAGGACATCCCGGCAGGTGCCGTAGAAACCAAATCAGGGGAAATCCTGCTCAGAATGAAGGAAAGAAAGCAATGGGCGGAGGAATTCGCAGATATTGATGTTCTTACTTCAGCATCAGGTGCTACAGTTAAGCTTAATGAGCTGGCTGAAATCACCGATGGTTTTGAAGAAACAGGTTTTCACGGGCAATTTAACCGGCAGCCTTCAGTGGAACTGCAGATATACCGCATAGGTGATCAGTCACCACTGGAAATAGCTGATAAGGTACATCAGGTGTTGGAAGACTATAGTAAATCACTTCCGCCGGGGGTAAATTACCGTATAGACAGCAACCGTGCCGAGGATTATTCCGAAAGATTATCATTACTCACTGAAAATGGTATCATGGCCATAGTAATCGTGCTTGTAATTCTGGCGCTATTCCTGGAATACAAGCTTGCCTTTTGGGTAATGATGGGAATGGTAATATCATTTATAGGAGGGCTAACGGTTTTGCCTATGGTGGGAGTCAGTATCAACATGATTTCTATGTTTGGGTTTCTGGTTGTTCTCGGCATTGTGGTGGATGATGCCATAGTGGTAGGTGAAAATATTTATGAATACCGGCAGCAGGGTATGGGAAAGTTGGAATCTGCCATACAGGGTACTCGTCATATAGGAAAACCGGTAGTTTTTAGTATTCTAACAAACATTATAGCATTTATACCGCTATTGTTTATTCCGGGTACCACGGGCAAGTTCTGGTGGCCTCTGCCAGCAGTTGTTATTGCTATTTTGGTGATTTCCCTGCTGGAAGCTTTATTTATTTTGCCCGCCCATCTTGCGCATGCATCTGATTCTGCCCCAGGCATGATCATGAAATATCCGGTGCGATGGCAACAGGCTTTTGCCAAAAAATTCAACAGTTTCGTGCATAAGCATTACAAGCCTTTACTGGAGAAGTCGCTGAAACACCGGTATATTGTACTTAGTGCAGCAATAGCGCTGCTGGTGATCATAGGCGGATATGCCTACAGCGATCATATGGGAATTATTATGATGCCTGAAGTTGCCGCGGATGAAATTGAAGCAGGGGTAAGGCTACCGGTGAGTACTACGCCCGTGCAGGCTGCAGAAGTAGCTGCTGAGATCACTGCATCTACACGTAGGATGTTTGAGGAGCATAACTTATATGAAGTTGCAGAGGGAATAAAGACGAATGTGAGAGGTCAGAATTTTATAGATGTGGAAATTGTGATGAAACCACCGGATGAACGTGACATGACAGCTCAGGAGGTGATAGAACTATGGCGGGATGAAATTGGGGATATTGAAGGAGTGGATCAGATCACTTTTGAAGCTGAACGCGGCCCTGGTGGCTGGCAGCAAGATATTAGTGTGGACCTTAGTCATAATGATATTGAAGAGCTGGAACGTGCCAGCCAGGCTTTTTTTGAGCGTGTGGAAGAATTTGAAGCTACTCGCGATGTCAGTGATAATTATAACAAGGGAAAAACACAGCTGGATTTCAAGCTGTTGCCGGAAGGACGCAGCCTTGGGTTGACTCCACAGGATGTGGGCCGGCAGGTACGTGCTGCATTCTACGGCTCACTGGCTATGAGACAGCTCCGGGAAAACAATGAGATAGAAGTGAGGGTGAAGCTTCCTCTGGAGGAGCGCCGCGACATCTATAACCTCGAAGACCTGGTGATTCAAACACCTGCAGGGGTGGAAGTACCGCTGCTTGATGTAGTAGAAGTGAACAGGGGCGAAGCTTATACAAGCATTCACCGCCGAGATGGCAGGAGAGTTATCACCGTGGGAATGGATGTGGAGCCTGCCAATGCGGTTACAAGAGTGCTTGAGTCAATAAAAACAGAAGTGCTACCCCAACTAAGGGCTGATTATCCAGGAATTACATGGAGCTTTGAAGGAAGCCAGGCGGAAATGAGAGAATCCACAGGCGCCCTGTGGGGAGGCTTTGCCATGGCTATGATCGTGATCTATGCCCTGCTGGCATTGGCATTTAACAGCTATACCCAGCCCCTTATCGTGCTGCTGGCAATCCCATTTGGAATAGTGGGTGCTGTGATCGGGCATGTACTGCTGGGACATGATCTTTCTCTGATCAGCCTGATGGGGGTGATCGCACTTTCTGGTGTGGTAGTGAATGACTCCCTGATCATGGTTGACTATGCCAACAGGAAACGGAAAGACCAAAGCGTTTTTAATGCCATTCAACAAGCCGGGATTAGAAGGTTTCGGCCGATTATACTAACTACATTGACCACATTTGGCGGATTATCACCTATAATTCTGGAAACTTCCCGGCAGGCTACATATCTTATACCCATGGCTATTTCACTGGGTTTTGGAATCATCTTCGCTACCTCAATCATACTGCTAATAGTTCCCTGCCTGTATCTTGTAATGGAGGATGTGAAAGGGAAATTTAAACACTGAGCAGTGATTCAGCAAATCAGTGGCAGCAGCCCCGGTGAAACAGAATCTTTAACCCCGCTAAATTTTTTTTGGCTGCCTTCATTCTGTATTGTTCGATATTTCCAGTAAATAATCAAAACTTATCCCTGTGCTTATGGATGAATTCCCGCAGGGTAGTGGGGTTTTTACCGGTGAGCTTTTCATAAACATCAGAAACTGGCGGTTCCTTCTGATACCTTTGAAGGAAGTGGAGCATGATCATAACAAAGATCAGTCCCTTATTGTGGCCTTCCTTTCTTTTAATCTGATAAAACCGGAAAGGGTTGGTATTTTTATAGCTTACTTTTTTCCCTGTGATCTCCTGAATTAAAGCCGCTACTTTATGAAAATTTTCATTCTCATAACCTGTGATATCATATGCCTGATTGGTGTGCTTTTCAAAATTAGCGATGAGCAGGGCTGATGCCTCCCCGATATTATCCACATCAATCCAGTTGAACTTAGCTTTACCGGCAGGTAAAATAATTTTTTTCTTCTTTTTGATATCTTCGGACAGGGTAGTGGTGAGGTTTTGCATAAAATAACCCGGCCTGACGAAAATGTGATTGATATTGTATTCAACTATCAGATTTTCAATTCTGTTGTGCGGGATAAAGGTGCTTTTCCCGGCTCCCTGAACCGAAAGAAAAACCAGTTGCTCAATGCCTTTTTCCTTTATTTTGCCCACCAGTGGACGGAAATACTGCTCCACATCTGCTATTTGCGGCGGGCGCAGCAGAAAAACAGCATCAATGCCATCCAGGGCTTCGTCAAAACACGAAGCGTCCTCAATGTCAAATTTCCTTAAAAGCAAATTGTCGAACACTCTTAGCCTGGATTTATCTTTTTCAATATTCCTGACACCTGCTATTATGTTTATGTCTTTTTTAAGTTGTTGCAGGTGGCTTATTACAGCCATTCCCACATTTCCTGTTGCTCCTGTAACCAGAATATTTCTGCCTTTCATTATACCTCAGCTATTTTTCTTACCTGTTTCGGATTAAAATTCATTTTAACTGTAGTGCCCTGCCCGGGGGTGCTTTGGAGGGCAAATCCCACATTTATTTTATCCAGAAGATCCTTCACCAGCATTAAACCAATTCCACTGCCTTTCTCCCCTGCAGTGCCCAGCGATTTCGCTTCCGAACCCTCAAATAGTGAGTTCATCCGCTGTTGTGGTATTCCCCTTCCTTTATCTGCAATGTTCAGCTCATTATCACGAAAAAATACCCTGATCTTAGCTCCCGGATAGCTAAATTTGACCGCATTTGATAAAAAATTCCTCACAGCTATGCGTATTACCGGCTCACTTGAATATATGCGGATATTTTCATCCACCTCATTATGCATTCCAATCTGCTTTTTATCACTGTTTTCTTTTATCTCTGCCATACAATCCTGGATGACTTTATGCAGTTCTGTTTCATGCATTTGATCAGCCGGATTCACCTCAGCTCTAATGAATTCAACCATTTCCTCCGTGACATTGAGTGCTTTTTGAGATGAATCAACGATCAGCCCGGTAAGTTTCCTTTGGTCAACAGCCACATTGTTCTCAAGCGATTCCTTCATCAGGCTTCCTATGGAAACTATATTACTAACTGGTGATCGCAGGTCATGGAAGATGGTGGAAAACAACCGTTGCTTGATTTTCAGTTCTTCCGACAAGTGGCTTATCAGTTCTCTCTGATTTTCTTCCAGATTTTTTTGTGCGGATATATCAAAAACTATCCCTGCAAGAAATAAAGGCTTACCATCCTTATCCCGTTTCGTGATCTTTCCTCTGTCATAATAGTGCTTCCACTGGCCGTCCTTGCTTTTTATCCTGTACTCTACTTCATACACCTCTGTTTTTCCACTCATATGATCACGCATGTTTTGCATAACGCCGGGATAGTCATCAGGATGTAGCAAGTTGGTGAAAAACTCGTAACCGGTATTATCCGGTATTTCATCAGCTGTGTATCCTAAAGTGGTGACTTTCTTATGATTAAAGGTTACCACATTATTTTTGACATCCCAGTACCAGTGACCAAGGTTTCCGGCCCAGTTAAAGTTTAGGTCCGTAAATTTCTCGATGTCTTCATGTAATGCCTGTATAATTCTGTCGCGTGACTTCAATTCGGTTATCAGTTCATCTTTGGAAAGATTTTCGTATGCCATATCTCTAAATATATTTTACCAAAAATAAGATGTTAGCGCAGTAATTTCAAGTGCTAAAAAAAAGGCCGCCAAAAAAGGCCGCCTTTATGGGGATTATTTTGTTTTATCGGGAAAGTCCGGGATTTCCGGGAGCTCTTTATATTCCTGCAGTTGCTCCATTATAACTTCTATGGCTTTTTCCAGTTGCTGGTCCTGGCCGGCATATTCTTTAGCAGGATCATTTCTCACTGTTATATCCGGTTCCACGCCAAAGCCTTCTATTATCCATTTGGGTTCCTCAGCAGAATAGGAGGCAAATTCAGGTTTTTGCAGAGAGCCCCCGTCAATAAATGGCAGAGAGCCGCGGATGCCTACCACGCCTCCCCAGGTGCGTGTGCCGATTACTATACCCATATTGTGCTTTTTGAAGGAATAGGGAAACAGGTCCCCGTCTGAGGCTGAATACTGATTCACCAGCAATACTTTAGGTCCCCGCAACATCTGACGTGGTGTCTGTCCGGGAATCTGTACATTTCTGGCCATATTAGCACGCGTTACCTCTCTTCTGAGCCGTTCGATGAGCATGGGAGAAACATTGCCACCACCATTGCCGCGATCGTCTATAATAAGTGCCTTTTTATTCAACTGCGGATAGAAATACTTCACAAACTCATTCAGACCTTCCGTGATCATGTTTGGCACGTGAATATAACCTACCTGCCCATTGGTAGCTTCATTTACCTGTTTAATATTCTTTCTCACCCAGTTAAAGTAATAGAGCTTTGACTCATCCTTAATGGGTTTTACAATTACTTTGCGGCTACCTTCGGCTTTTGCATCACTGTTTACCTGCAGTTCGACAGCTTCGCCGGCTGTATGCAGCAGTGCTGTGTAGATATTATCCACATCCTTGAGTGAGTTGCCATTCACAGCCAGTATGTAATCGCCTTCATGCAGATCCACACCGATATCTGTAAGCGGTGAGCGGTAGTTTGATCGCCAGTTTTCACCTTTGAGCAACTTTGTAATTTTGAAGTATCCGGATTCATCTTTTTTGAATTCCGCCCCAAGCAGTCCTGTGAAAACTCTGTCAATTTTTTCCTTGTCGCCGCCACCAACATAAGCATGGCCCACATTCAGCTCACCGATCATTTCACCTATAATGTAATTCAGATCATTGCGATGCCTGGCATGTTCAACCAGTGGAGCGTACTTCTCGTGAACCTTATCCCAGTCCAGGCCATGCATACCAGGATCATAAAAGAAATCACGCATTTGCCGCCAGCTTTCATCATAGATTTGCTTCCACTCTTTTCGCTTATTAACTAGTGTTTTCATGTTGTTCAGTTCAAGCTTATCCTGAAGCTTGATGTCTGATGAAGGCAGATCAATCACCGCGTAACTGTTCCCGTGTTTAACCAGCATTTTCTTTCCGTTAGCAGCAATTTGAAAACCGAGCTTTTCGCCCAGTGTCTTTTCCTTTTTCTCCTTCAGATCAAACATTTTCAGTTTATGATTCTTATCACCAAAAGCTTTCTCATTATAGTAAAGTTTATTTCCGGATGCCTGAAGATTCCAGTAATTGGATGCAGTTACCGGAAAAGCTGCAATTCGCTCTTTAATGCCTTTAATATCAACCTTCACGCTGATATCTTCCGTGCTTTTATCATCCTTTTCGGCCTTATCTTCTTCTTTTTGTATTTTAACCTCATCATTTTCAGTGGCAAAAGGAGACTTACTGTCTGCTGCCAGCGTGATCAGGAAGATTTTGGACATATCACGGTAAGCATGATTCCATTCAGTTTCGCTGTAGATGGGGTTAAATGAGCGTTTTGACACGAAATACAGGTACTTGCCATCTTCACTGAATTCAGGACCTGATGAATTATACCAGTTGTCCGTTAGTTCATGTGTTTCACCGGATTCCGTGCTGTACAGAAATATTTGAGACATCCTGTTTTCCGACTGATCATCATAAGCGATCCATTTACTGTCAGGCGACCAGTCGAAGCTGTTGATTTCCCATAATTTTGATTGTGCCACTTCAGTGATTTTCTTACTGTGAATATCGACATAGCGCAGGCGCATCTTTTTATCGTTCCACAACAGTTTCCTGCTATCCGGCGACCAGACCATTTTAAATTTATAGGTGTCAGCCTTGTCGGTTAATTGCACAGCCTCTTCAGTACCATCCTGAGCTACGATATATAATTCATACTCGCCGTTTTTATCGGAAAGATAAGCGATATATTTTCCGTCAGGAGACCACACTGCATTGCGGTCATGAGCACCTGAGCTTTGCGTCAGGTTTCTGGTAATGCCTTCACTGGCCGGTACGGTGAATACTTCGCCGCGGGCGCCGAAAACCACCCGTTTACCATCAGGAGATACAGAAGCCGAGTTGATGTATTTGGATGCATCCACCCATTGCTCGCGTCCGTTATCTTTATCATCATTGATATAAATATCCAGCTTAACAGCTTTTTGAGTATCGAGATCAAACCGGTAAATAAAGCCACCATTTTCAAAAACTATGGCATCTTTCCCGATAGACGGAAACTTGATATCATACTTCCTGAAGTTGGTAAGCTTAGTGGTTTCTTTGGTTTGCAGGTCATAGGAAAACAGGTTCATGATTCTGTCCCTGTCGGAAATAAAATAGATTTTGTTGCCATGCCACATGGGGATGATATCCTGAGCCTTATTGTCGGTTATGCTGGTGGTTTCTTTGGTTTTGAAGTCATATATCCAGATATCATCAGCCATTCCGCCTTTGTAATATTTCCAGGTACGAAATTCTCTAAAAACGCGATTGTAGGCCATCTTGCTGCCATCTTCATTAAAAGACAAAAATCCACCCCTGGGCAGCGGAATTTGTTCACTAAGGCCTCCATCCACCGACACAGAGAAAAGCTGTCCTACAAAATCGTTGAAGGATTGTTTTCGTGAACGATAAATGATATGCTTGCCGTCCGGTTTCCAGTCCATCACGATATTGTTAGGGCCCATGCGGTCGGAAACATCATCACGCATCAGGGTAGCCGTGTAGGTTAGCCTTTCAGGTTCTCCTCCTTCGGCAGGCATCAGGTAAACCTCTGTATTGCCGTCGTACTGGCCGGTAAAGGCTAATTGTTTGCCATCAGGAGAGAAACGAGCGAACATCTCATAACCTTCATCACTGGTGATCTTTCGCGCTGTTCCTCCGTTTCTGCCTACCAGGTATAAGTCGCCGGCATAGGAAAAAACGATTTTGTCCTTATAAATATCAGGAAAACGTAGCAGACGCGTGCTTTCCTGGCTAAACAACGGCAGCGCCAATAGCGCTGCAATACAGGTGATTAGTAGCTTCTTCATATTATTATCAGGATTTGCAAATTATTATTTCTGATTAAATCTCAAAAATAACAAAAAGCAGGGAATGTAGTTTCGAAAAAAAAAGAGCCACCTGCAGGGGGGCAGGCGGCCTTTAAATTATCCCTGTAACCTCTACTGCAGGTTAATTTTAAGGATAATGCTCTTTCTGTTTGAAACCAAAAACAGGATATAAATCCCGCTGGCCAGATCTGATGTATTTAATGAAACAACCGAAGTCCCTTCAGCAATGTCGTGGTTACTGGAATTTATAAGCTTTCCCTGTATATTATAAGCATTCACCTGCATATTTAATTCTGATTCTGATGTGAGCTTCAGCTTCAGGGTGTTATCCTCCTGGTACCAGTAGTTTACATTTAGTTCCTTGTTCTTATAATTGACTGCTATCACACTTTTTTGTTCGGTGGTGCCATCGAAATCAGTCTGGCTAAGCCGGTAATAGTTTATTCCACTCACCGGTTGATGATCGGTAAGACTGTATTCCACAGGCTGGTTTGAGTATCCATTGGCAGTTACTTTATCTAAAAGTTTAAATCGTTCACTATCAATAGATTTTTCCACTATAAAATAATCATTATTCACTTCTGAAGCTGTGATCCATTTCAAAGTGATCTTATTTTCTTCGACAGTTCCTTTGAAGCTCAACAGTTCCACCGGAAAGGGGTCGCCAGCGTCCACGGTATTATCCCTAAAAGTCTTATCCAGATGGCCATCTGGTATTTCATGTTGTTCAAGCTCTTTTCCAAAATTGTCAGGATCCAGCAAATCCACGATACCATCACCATCGGTATCAAAATATTCACTGCAAGCAGGATCAAGAAAAGCAGGTGTGCCTGAAGCCTTAGTGCCGCAGGGTTCCATCCAGTCTGCAATGCCATTATTGTTATCATCTTTGTTGTTATCATAATAGGTTAGACCTCCGCTTCGGGTAAAGAAATTGTCAGCCAGGATTTCCAGTTCGGGGAATGGATCGCCATCCTTGTTGGAATCAAAAGCTTCAGCCCAGTCTGCTGTTCCGTCATTGTCAGCATCATTATCCAGATAATCCGGATCAGCATCTGAGGGATGATCAGCATTGTAGGGTGTTATTCCATCGCTGTTTTCGCTGCCATTGTATGTATCCTGATCGTAGATATCAAGCAGGCCGTCACCGTCTGTGTCAGTATATACCGGAGCTGTATATTGCAAAGTTGGCTGTCCTTCAATGTTGTCCTTTATGCCATCATTGTCGCTGTCATTGTCCAGATGGTTAGGGATACCGTCCATATCTAGATCAAAACCATCATGCACTCCATCCATATTAGCATCCACAAAGCCGTTGAAATCTGCATCCATATAATTCGGAATACCATCACCATCGGCATCTGCACCAGGGTCAACACCCTGCCCCTCGGTAACGTCAATAATACCATCATTATCATCATCGATGTCATAGATATCGGCCACATTATCACCGTCCGAATCAATGAGGCAGGCATCACCCCAGGCATATTGCACAGCGTCCACATCAAAATCGATTACACTGTATGTTCCACCGCTACCGTCACCTTTCCCTATTTTAATGTATTGAGCGTTGGTATTTAAAGTAATGCTTGAAGTGGTGAAGTGGTCCGGGTTATCATAAGAAGGCCATGATTGTGTTGACAAAGAAGCAGGATTTGTGCCTGCATAAACATTCATAATGGCGGTTCCGGATGCTCCGGATTTCACTTTCCAGGTGATATAAATATGATTACCAGAAGGAATAATGGTGCCCAGATCAAGAATAAAGTCATCCGAATCTTCATACACATTAGCTGCCGTTTCATCGGGGGCATTAAGTGCTTCTGAGGCGTTGGCCACACCATTATTTGAATACACCGATTGTGCATACCCTGAATTGCCGCTGCTTACATAACCGGTACCGCATACGGTAACATCTATAAATACAAAAGCCGCATCAGCGATACCTGTCTGATCATATACCATGTATTCAAATGTATCCCTGCCAATATATCCGGGATCAGGAAGGTAAGATATAACACCCGTGGAAGAGTTTATGCCGGTAATGGTTCCGTGTGCAGGAGGTGTTAAGCCAGTAGTTGTAACTGAAGAGTAGTCCAGATTATTGTCAGGGTCAGAGTCATTTCCAAGTACGTTAATATCAACTTCGGTATCAACTTTAGTGGCGTTGGAATCGTTAACAGCTTCAGGTCCTTGTGCACCATCGCAGGGTACATCTACCAGTATATTACCGGCAACAAAAGAATCACCGTTAGAGACAGGTGAAGAGACAAGAACGGTGAGGGAAGTAACACTTCCGGGAACATCTTCAAGGGTAATTACAAACAGTCTTAGTGATTCCCCCATGTTTTGGTCATATGCTGATACGGTTTTGGAAACACTTCCTGCTGTGGCCGTTATCTCAACATTCCGGCTGTCAGCATTCAGCTCTGCAACCGGGATGGTAATTACGATGTTTCTTGAAACAGAACTTGAATTAATGGTGAAGGTCTTAGTGTAGGAGTTCTGATACAGGTAAACCTTAGTGTTGTCCATGAACGTATTCACCAGAATGGAAGGGTCCGAACGGTAAACATAGGCTGCTGACGACTGTACATGTGATGTATTGTCAGCAGGGGTAATGGTTACCGATGAAGCAGCATCAAGTACTTCACTCATGCTTCCCTTGTCAGACCCACCGTTAACAGCATATTCTGCAGTGTGATCAGTAATGGACTGGCTGGCAGTGCTAAATGTAACTGAAGAAGGTACACCGCCTTTGAAAACCGACTCCACTTGTATATAATCTACGGTAGCAGTATTAGGGATATTGAGCGTAGTGGATGGCTGGTTTTTTGCACCGGTTCCCACAAATTCAATTTTTTGCCCGCAGGCTGAACTTCCCGGATCACTATCCTCACAACCAAGGCTGTAGAATGAGGAGGGATCACTTTGGTTGTTATATTCAGTAATGACCCATTGGGGCGAACGTGCGGCCTGAGATATCCTCATCTCATCAATAAGTCCGTCAAACGGACGGTTATTGCCATTAGGCGGATTGTTGCCAATAAAAACGTCTTTATTGCTATTGGTGGCTATGCTTCCTGATTTTGATGTGATTCCCACCTGTGAATCGTTCAGGTAAAGGATCATATTACTGCCATCATACACAGCATTGGCATAGTACCAGTTTCCGGCTGTAAGTGTTCCGCTGCTCGCCTTTAATTCGGTTGTGTTGGTGCCTGTTTTCAGACGGAAGCGTAATTTTATGCCGCTGTGGTTGATGGTGCTAAGCATAAACCAGTGATCGCCGGTACTGGTCCCGTCAGCCTTGGATATCAATCGCCCGTCATCTGTATCAAAATCATCAGCTTTAAACCAACCAGATATGGTGAGCGCTGAGCCTGATACATTAAAATTTCCAACATCAATATAATCATCACCGTCATTGTTGTCGTTGAAACTTCGGGCGTTAGACAGCAAGCCGGAAATTTGCGTACTGCCCTGATTGATGCCGTTATTGTTATTGATGGCATCAGCTGTTCCGTCATCAAAATGCCAAACACTTAAATAATCATTGTCCCAGGTGTTAGTGGTGGAAGGATCAGTATTTAATCCGGATTTGCCCCAAAATATCTGAATCTCAGTATCAATGGAAGGAGCGAGTGAGGGGATTTTTACCCATGCTTTGTAGTTTCCGGTAGTTGGATCATAGTCGATTAATTCAAAATCCAGCGCCATGGAGTTATTTATATTACTGAATGCGATATCGTATCCATTTGAATTTACAACAGAGCCGCCATTGGGAATAGTTCTCAGGGTGTCAAGCGTAATATCCAGGTAAACCGGAAAGTTGCTCAGTGGAGAGGAGCCGCTTACTTTGGTATGGTCAAAGGTGATGATGCAGGAATCGGAATAACCTGTGAGGGCATAGGTTGGGGGTGAACCTCCACCTGCCGTTTCTACCGGCCCGGTGGAGTAAAAGGTCGATGGACTATTTTGATTATTATACTGGGTGGAAATCCAGTTTGCATCACGGGCAATATTACTTACACGTAATTCGTCCAGTATTCCTTCAAAATAGCGGGAATTGTTCCTTTTTGCAATCTGCAGGTCAGCCGTGGTGCTGAGAATATTACCGGTGGCGGCAGCTGTGGCTGCGAGACTTCCGTTAACGTATATTTTTTTCTGATCAGATCCCAGGTTTGCGTCATAGGTAAAAACCACATGTGTCCAGGTGTCATTGGTGATTTGTGCTAAATCATCCCTGTAATGCGTGCTGTTATTGTGATCTGTGGTAACCCTGTTGTTTATGTTGTTGTTTGTGGCATTGCCGTCTATACCAAGCATATAACGCTCGCTGTTAGTGCCCGGGCTTTTCATAATAAATGGTGAATCTTCATCATTAGGAACGGGCGCTTTCACCCAGGCTTCCAGTGTAACAGCGTTGCCCGTTATATCCAGGCTACTGCTGTGAGCAACGGTTATATAGTCATTGTTTCCATCAAAATTGTAGGCTCCGCCAATTTTGCCAGTGGTGGAAGCAGGACTGTCATGTATGCTGCCGTTGTTATTATTGGATGTGCCATCATCCACTGAGCCGTTCATATGCCATACGGCCATGAAATAACTGTCCCATACACTGCTTACAGACTGATCGGTGTTTATTGCGGGATTCCCGAAATACAATCTGAAGGTGGTATTGGTACTGCCGGAAAGAGAAGGGATTCTTACCCAGGCAACAACCCGCCCTGAGGCACCATCATAAGACTCCAGCTGATGGTCGTAGGTAGTGCTGTTTGAACTATTGGTGAAAATAATATCATAACCATTATTGTTTTCCACAAATCCACCGCTAAAAGTAGTTGCCAAATCATTGTTACTTACATCAATGAGTACGGGAAAGTTTGTATGTGAAACTCCCGAAACCTGACTGCTGTTAATCGTTATTTCAATATAATAGCCATATCCCTGGGCCTGTCCCTGTACTGAAGTTATGCTAAATGGAATTACTAAAACAGAACAAAAAATACTAAGTAAATAAGATTTCATATAGTGATGTTTAACAAAATCAATACAGGATTGATTAGCCGGTTTTTATAAGGTTTGGTATATGTCAAAACATGTACCATGTTCGTTATTTAAAATGATTTTAAAGAATATCGTGCATTGCCTGATTCCTTACAATTGGTTCGATTCCACATTTGGGATATTTTTTCTTATAACTGGAAGGACAGGTGTCATTTTGCTGTTAAACAATTAAAAAGCTTAGTTTGCTTCATATTGAAAAAACAAACCAATTGGACTTGACATATGAACAAATGTTCATTAAATTTGCAAAAAAAACTTTTTTATGTCACGACCACGAAGAAAGCGTCGCATGATGGAGCCGCCGGCAGTAAGAGGATTCAAGCCTTATGGCATATCTGCCGGCAATGATATGCCTGTGAAAATGCTTTATGAAGAATATGAAGCTTTACGGCTGGCAGACTACGAGAAGCTTTCGCAGGTAGAAGCGGCTCAGAAAATGGACATTTCAAGACCTACTTTTACCCGTATTTACGATCGTGCATTGAAAAAGATAGCTGTTGCACTGAATGAAAGCCGGTCGCTACTGATAGAAGGAGGAAATGTACTTTTTGAGGATGACTGGTTTCGCTGTGAAGAGTGCCATTCAGTATATAAAACCAGTAAATCCGATACAAAAAGCTGTTCTATCTGTGGAAGCGGGGAAATCCATCACGTAAACAAAATTGCTGATCAACCAGGACATGGAAAATGTATCTGTGCATACTGTGGGGAGGTTCATCCAAAGAAAAGCGGGAAGCCGTGCAGGGAAACAAATTGCCATAAATGTGGTCAACCTTTGAAGAGATATTATGAGTAAAGCTGTCGCCATAAAAAGCAAAAGTGAGCATAGTTTGCTGGCAACCCACTTTGGGAAAGCTCCTTTTTTTGCCATACTGGATAATCAAAGTAAAATCAGGATCATTGAAAATCCATATAGAACAGTGCCTGCAGCAAAAGGAGTGATGGTGGCCGCTTTTTTGTCGGATCAGCATGTAAAGCATGTATATGCTGGTAGATTTGGTATTAAAGTAAAGACTGCCCTGGATGTACTGGGGCTTAGGATACATTATTCCAACACAAAAATAACACTGCAGGAATTCATTAAAACCAATAAAAGCTGACATTATGCCAAGAAATTATCAACACGGCCCTGCCGGAGCAGGGAAAGGAATTGGGCGCAAGCATAAAGCTGGTGCTGACAACCCTCTTAATCACGGTAAATCGAAAGGATTGATTGCCATAAGTGCTGAAGAAGCTGATATGAAAAGCCAAATGGATCCAAGATTTGGCAGGTGCAATTATTTCCTGATGTATGATCCGGCTAACGGACTAACTCATTTTATGGATAATCCGGGAAAAGATAATCCTGGGGGAGCAGGGCCGGCTGCAGCAGAGTTTCTTATTAACCATGGAGTATCTAAAGTGATATCCGGTGATTATGGCCCCAAAGCCAGGAATGTACTCGAAGCCGCTAATATAGAAATGGTAACGCTAAAAGCCCAGGGAGATGACATGAATTCCCTGATTGAGAAAGTTAAAAACTAGTATTAATTTAAAAACTAATTGTTATGCCTAATTTCGATCGAACAGGACCGGAAGGCCAGGGTGCCATGACTGGCCGCAGAGCAGGATTATGCAATCCGCGCAACAAAAACTTGAGCCGGGAAGAACTAATGGAAGAAAAACAGGATGATATTCGCCCGCGTTATGGCCGTGGACTGGCCCGGGGATTCCGAGGGGGAAGACCTGCACGAAGACACAGGAACAGATGGTAATTTATTAAAACGTAAACAATGAGAAAGATTGCAGTACCTACAATCAATGGTGACCTATGTCCGCATTTTGGACATTGTCAAAAATTCGCTGTCCTCACTGTGGAGGACAATAAAGTAGTTCAGGAAGATTTTCTGGAACCTCCCGCACATCAGCCAGGTATTTATCCCCGCTGGTTACAGCAGCTCGGGGTGTCGGAAGTTATTGCCGGCGGAATGGGGCAGAAAGCTCAGGATATTTTCAAGATGCACGGCATTAAAGTGCATATGGGAGTGGACAGTAAACCTGCCAGACAGGTGGTGGCTGAATTGATAAATAATGAACTGGTTACAGGATCCAACAAATGTGACCATTAAAGTAATAAACTTTCATGCAGCAGAGACTGACAATCGCGGTGGCCAGTGGTAAAGGGGGTACCGGCAAAACTACTGTTGCTGTGAATCTGTATGAAACGATCAGACAGATCACAGAGGTGCCATTAGCACTGGCCGATTGCGATGTGGAAGAACCCAATGCCAATATTTTTTTGAGAAAACCGCTGGCTGATAAATCGAGAGTTAACTCTTTGATCCCGCGTATTAATGAGCGTAAATGTAATTTTTGCGGCAAGTGCGCGGATATCTGCGCATTTAACGCAATTATGTTTATCAAACCGCTGACCCACATTGAAGTAATGCCTGATTTGTGCAAAAGCTGTGGGGCTTGCTCCTGGGTTTGTCCTCACAGTGCTATAGAGGAATACGAGAAGGAGCTGGGACAGCTGTTCTATTGGTCATCAGGAAGGGAATTTGTGGCAGAAGGCAGGCTGAAAATCGGTGTTCCTTTCGCTGTGCCGGTAATCAAAGAGGTAAAAGCGCTGGTTCGTAGCCGGCAGGGAGTGATAATTTTAGATGCTCCTCCGGGTACCTCCTGCCCGGTAGTGGAAACTATCCATGACACGGATTTTGTGCTGCTGGTGGCAGAGCCCACTCCTTTTGGTTTATCAGATCTGAAATTAATGGCTGAAACGGTGAAGGCACTGAACAAACCGGCAGGAGTGGTGATCAATCGAAGCATGGGCGAGAACCTCGAACTAAGAAATTTTCTTAAAAAAGAAAATCTGCCTGTACTTTTGGAAATACCATACAACAGAAAGCTGGCGGAGATATATTCCAAAGGTAATCTCATAACATCAAGAAACTATTATTACAGGAAAGAATTTGAAAAGTTATTCCACAGAGTGGTGGAAGTGGCAGGAAAGGAGTTGGTAATATGAAGCAGCTAACTGTAATCAGCGGAAAAGGAGGAACAGGAAAAACCAGTATTACAGCTGCCCTGGCAAGTGTTCTTAATAAACCTGTATTAGCCGATTGCGATGTGGATGCTTCCAACCTGTACCTGCTTATGGATCCCGATATCAAGGCTGTTCATGACTTTCCCGGAGGTTACACTGCAGAGATAAATCAGGATAAGTGTATTGTTTGTGGAAAGTGCGCTTCGCTGTGCCGCTTTGATGCTATTACTGAAAGAAACGGCATGTTTACAGTGAATAATTTTAGCTGTGAAGGATGCCGCCTTTGCTACCACAGTTGCCCTGCAGGAGCCGTGGGAGTTATTCAGTCGTTTGAAAGCAAGTGGTTTGAGTCAGATACACGGTATGGCCCCATGCTACATGCCAGCCTGGGGGCAGGTGAAGAATTATCCGGCAAACTCATTTCACTGCTACGCGAGAAAGCCAGGCGGAAAGCCGGTCATACAAATGCAGAGCTCATACTTGTGGACGGCCCTCCGGGTGTGGGTTGTCCGGTTATTTCCTCATTAACCGGTGCTGACCTGGCACTCATAGTCACAGAACCCAGTATGTCGGGCTTGCAGGACCTTAAGCGTGTGCATGAGCTCAGCCGTCATTTTAGGATACCTGCCAGGGTGATTATTAATAAATATGATATAAACTATGAAATGGCTGAAGAAACAGCCAGGTATTGCTCAGATAATGACCTGGAGATAATAGCCAGAATTCCCTATAACAGGGTCTTTTTGGATGCTATGATCCAACGGCAAACTGTGACTGAATATGACAAAAACCATGAAATCAGCAGGATGATAAAGGGTATAGCTGAGGGAGTGCTTAAGTGACAGAAAGTAATCAGAAAGTATTCTATGCGGGATGCATAATTTCAGGTTGCAAGTTTCAATCAGGCTTTTGTGATCTACAGCCGGAGCCTGGAATCCAACCACTGACTGTTGATCACATGCCCATTTCCAGGCGCTGCATGAGTTGTTTCCTGACAATGGCCCGTTTTTCTTCAGCTTTGAGCTTGAATACTTCGTGCAGCTCCACGAGGCAGTCAATATACTTTCGTGCTTTCTTTTTCTGGCGGTGCTTACTAATGGAGTACATGATCCTGTACAGGTCGTGCCAGTCGCCCAACAGGTTGTTGATGCGTTTGATACGCTGGTGCAGGCTTTTTACCTGTTCATCATCTTTGATATCCTGCTTTAGCTTAAGCAGCTCAGCCATGGCCTGCAGGTGTTTGCGGATACTGATCAGTTTCTTGTCACTGCCCGCTTCATTTCTAAGCTTTTTGACTTTTGTAAGCTTTCGCTCTACATACTGATTTGCAGCCTCAAGTATTTCATCATCCGTGTACTTTTCAAGCATGTTGACCAGATTGTTATTCAATTCATCCAGTTTGTTGAAATCAAGATCATCAATGATAAGGTTTAATTTCCTTTCTTCCTTTTTTTCACGGCTTTCCAGTAAAACACTATACGGTTTGGCGCAATAAGGCCTTTTTTCCATTGCCTTTTCCCGGTTAACATGAATGTCCCGCAGTTTTCCTGCACGCTTAAAAACCGGTTTCAACAATTCCCAGTGCTGTTTCTTTTTGAATTCTTTATTGGTTAGCTGTTCGGTGAACGTCAATAAAGCCCACAGTTTTTTAATCACAACACGTAGCAATCTTACGTCTTCTATGTCTCTTTCCTCTTCGAAGTGCTGAGTGGATTGTTTAAACTCAGTCATTCTTGTATGGAACTGTTTAAGAAGCGTGTTTTCTTCCATTCTCCTATTACTTTTTTGAATATTTTGAACAGAAAAGTATTTCTTTTCTGCATCTCAACTATATAACTTCCAAAGGCAATTCTTTGTTTAGCCGTTTCTTCATAAATGTACGGGAAAACTGGCGGAGCTTGTTCATGTATCAGGCGAAATTATCGTATGTGCAGGTTCAGTGATTTAGGATATTTCACCTGATATCCCAATTCAAGTTCTTCCGTGTTTTTGCTGTTTACCGTGATGTTCCACTGTACTATTCCATTGGATTCATTTAATTTCCCACCGGACAATTCTTCTATATCCACTTCCACATCTTTTACCCTGGAAACGGGAACCTGATCAAAGACCTTAAGTTCAACATCTTCTGCTTTATTATTGCGGATACTGAGCTTGTATTTTCTGCTCACTTTAATGTTACTGCCCAGTATTTGCTTCTTACTAAAATCCTTAAGTTTTGTATGATGGACAGTGATATTCTGATCCTGACCCAGTGAAAACAAAAGGGTATCGGCCATCTGATTGATATTAAGCGAGGTGTTTCCAATCAGAGTATTCTCAAAATAAATGTTAGCCTGACCGGATATTAGATTAAGGTCTTCCCAGCCATAAACACGCGCATAAAGGTAAGCATGTTCATCCAACAAGGGCACACACTGGTATTCATAGGTGGCAGGAATTTCCAGTGTTTGAAATACAATGGTTTTTGCTTTACCCGAGTTGTCAATATTATGACGTCCGTTGAGATTAAATCTCACACTTGTAGGTTGCTTTTCCACAGTAGCTTCCGGTGTTTTAAATGCCTCCGCATCAGATTGATGTTTTCCCCGGGAGCCTTTTGGTGTTTCATGCAAAACCTGAACAGACTCAAGGCTTGCAGTGGAAGGCGACATAAATACATTCATCCTGCTTGATGATACGTTAAGATTAAGTCTGTTGTATCCAACATATGAAAACTCCAGATAACGCGCATTTTGCGGAATTGCAATGGAATAATACCCGTTGGCATCGGAAGTAGTAGTTTCGCTGGCACCTGCCCGAATGCTAACATAGGGCAGAGGTTCACCGGTTTGTGCGTCCCTGGTGTAGCCACTAACGTGCCTGACGGCAGCATTATATGGCTCTCCGGGATTACTGAATCTGTCATTTCTTTGTGTACTTCTGCCCGGACTAATAAAATATGGGGTTAGTTCAGGCATTACACCTGACACACGGGGGCTGGCATTTGATAATTGAAGCGTTACATTCTCCCATGCGATACCTGTGTTTTGGAATATATTGGCCTTATAAGTTAATTCAACCGGTTCGTTGGTCTTCTCCACCCTGACATCATATCCGGGATACCATCCTGCATTTTTGACCAGGAATGTGAGTTGGAATTCCGCAGTGGTATAAGAATTTACCGACACCTCAACCAATACTTCACCTGAAGGGTCCTGCACTTTGCTGTTTAGTGAGTTAATGCGAGATTGCATGTTGTTGACCGAATCCCTGAGTTCATTGACTGTCCTGTTTCTGCGAAGCTTTTCAAACCGGATCTTCTGAAGCCTGTTTCTGAAATAGTCATGCATATTCCTGATATCTTCGGGCTTAGCCAAAACGTGTTCATTGATCATATCTGAATTTGTCATAATATATCTTTCATCCTCATTCAGTACATTGATCCAGGTTTGTTGCTCTTCAATCTGTTGCTCTGCCTTTTCAATTCGGTCTCTGATATTTTGGACTTTTTCAGGATATTCAATTTTCTTTGCCGGGTTTTTCTGATACCTCAGCGACATTATCTTAAGCTTGCCATCGCCTTTAATTCTTACCGATTGGCCATTCACATAAGGTGACAAACCCTTGAACCGGAGCAAATATTCGCCGGCAGATAGTTGCACATTTGCTGTACGTGTTATCTGTGCCTGATCAGTAAAAACAGTTACCTGATCAATCTTTGATATGATTTCCTTTTCAGTAGTCGCCGACTGAAGCAAAAGGGGCAAAATAGCAATAAGGACAAGTAAATTTTTTTTCATGATGGATTTGTTTGGAAGTTAGATGTTGTAAAAATACGAAAGCATCACCTTACGATGATGCTTTTGCAGGATAAAAAAGAAAGCGGGCCGTCTTAAAGCATCAACGGCCTTAAATCATTTTTAAACGGATATTTGAAAATACCCTCATCCGGGATGTCAAGTTTCACCTGTTGCAGGAATTTCACTGAATTATCAATGTGCTTATACATCACCTGATCCTGATCTATAAAGGGAACGTATTCACGATATTGCTTTACAAAATCTTCGATAAAAGGTGAAGATTTAGCAGGTCGCCTGAACTCAAGAGCCTGGGCAGCATTGAAAAGCTCAATAGCCAGAATTTTTTCCAGGTTTTCCAGCACTCTGAAGGCTTTGGTAGCCGCGTTGGCACCCATGCTAACATGGTCTTCCTGGCCCTGTGATGATTCAATGGAATCCACTGAGGCCGGGGAAGCCAGTTGCTTGTTCTGGCTCACAATGGACGCTGCAGTATATTGCGGGATCATAAAACCGCTGTTGAGTCCTGGTTTTGCTACCAAAAATGCGGGCAGGTCACGGTTACCGCTGAGCAGTTGATAAGTACGTCGTTCAGCGATGTTACCAAGTTCAGCCATGGCAATAGCCATATTATCCAGAGCAAGTGCCAGTGGTTGTCCATGAAAGTTTCCGGCAGAAATGATCAGGTCTTCATCCGGAAAGATAGTGGGATTATCGGTTACTGAATTAATCTCGGTGAGGATAACCTTAGCTGCATAATTGATGGAATCCTTTGAAGCACCATGCACCTGCGGAATAGTACGGAAGGAATAGGGATCCTGAACGTGTTTTTTAGTTCGCTTAATCAATTCACTGCCTTTGAGTATATTCCTGATTCTTTTGGCTGTTCTTATCTGGCCTGCATGCGGCCGGATGGTCTGAATATTTGGATGAAAAGGCTCTATGCGCCCGTCAAAAGCATCCAATGAAATTGCCCCTGTTACATCAGCCAGTTTTGACAGTTTGAATACCCGCAGGCACAGGTAAACGCCAAAAGCGCTCATAAACTGGGTGCCATTAAGCAGAGCAAGTCCTTCCTTCGATTGAAGACGTATCGGTTCCCAGCCAAACTCCTTAAAAACTTCAGCGGTTGGTGTTTTCCTGCCCTTGTAATATACTTCACCTTCGCCCAGCAAAGGCAGTGAGAGATGAGCCAGAGGAGCAAGATCGCCGCTGGCACCGAGTGATCCAAGCTGGTAAATCACGGGCAGGATATTATGATTATAAAGATCAATTAGCCGTTCTACTGTCTTTAGCTGAACTCCTGAATTTCCATATGACAGGGCGTGTATCTTCAATAAAAGCATCAGCTTTACTATAATCCTCGGAACAGGTTCTCCTGAACCGCAGGCATGCGATTTTACCAGGTTTTCCTGTAACTGCTCCAGCTGATCTGAAGAAATACTAAGATTACAAAGCGATCCGAATCCGGTGTTGACACCATAAACAGGTTCTTTGCTTCTTTCCATTTTTTTATCCAGGTAATTCCTGCATTTATTGATAAGCGCTTCAGATTCCTTGGACAAAGCCAGATTATAATCTTCATTCAAAAGTCTGGCAATTTTCTCAAAGCTTAGTTCTGCGATGGAAATATGGTGGATTTTACTCATAAGTAATATTTTTTTACGGTCGGCAAAGATAGAATATTTGGATGTTCCCGGCAGTTGTTAATAAGGTTTTGTGGATAACAACTTCAAGCTGCCACATTTTTGTATTTTTAAACACTGCAAATTTGCTAAAATTAATGCATCATGAAAAAAAGAATTTTTTCTTATATACTGCTTATATTTATTCTGAAGATCAGCATTGCACAAGATACTGATTTCCGATCGCCGATGGGTTTTGACATGTTGCTGTCGGGTACTTTTGCGGAGCTGCGCGGGAATCATTTTCATTCGGGGATTGATATAAAAACCCGCGGCACCAGTGGACATCCCATCTATGCTATTGCTGACGGCTGGGTGAGCCGGGTATTGGTGGGAGCCTATGGCTTCGGTCATGCTCTTTATATAACACATCCCAGTGGTCATACTTCAGTGTATGCTCATCTCGACCGGTTCGCCGGGTCTATTGCAGAAGTTGTTAAAAACCGGCAATACAGCAAAGAATCGTTTAGTGTTGAGTTTTATCCTGAAAGAAATGCTTACCCGGTAAAAAAAGGGGAAATGATTGGGTATAGTGGTAATTCCGGCAGTTCAGAAGGGCCCCACCTGCATTTCGAGATCCGTGATGCCATCAGCCAGAAGCCTGCAAATGCCTTGCATTATGGCTATGAGGTGGAGGATAATATCCCGCCAATGCTTCAGCGCATAAGATTTTACCCGGTAGGAGAGAATGCAGCCATCAACGGGAGGAAAAATCCCCAGTCGTTGTACGTTTTTAAAAGCGGCGTAAATATAAAGCCAAACACATCAAGGGTGGAAGTGTCAGGAAACATAGCCATAGGCGTGCAAACCTATGATAAATTAACCGGCGCTCCCAATCACAACGGCCCATACCGTGTTACCATGTTTGCAGATAGTGTGAAGTTCTGGGAGTTCATAGCTGATCGCTTCAGCTTTGCTGAAACGCGCTACATGAATGCAATGATCGATTATGCCAGCTATCAGCGTGACAGGCATATGTATTACCAGAGCTACCTGAAACCGGGAAACAGGCTGAGCATGATAGCCGTAAAAGATAAAGGGCTGTTATCTTTTGAACCCGGGCAAACTAAGGTTATCCGCATAGAGGTTGAAGATCTGGCCGGAAATCTGAGCGTTGCTCAGTTTTCCTTAAAAGGCGTAGAGCCTCCATTGCAAAAGAATGAACTAAAAGGTAAGTTGTTTCACTACAACCAAGATAATTATTTTTCTTCGGAAGGAGTGAAGTTCTCAGTTCCGGCAGGCGTTTTATATGATACACTTGATTTTACCTATAGTGTTTCTGATATGCCTTCATGGGGTTATTCGAAAATACACAAGCTGCATAACGAACTGGTGCCTATGCATAAATATGGAACGGTATCTGTAAAAGTAGATCGACCGGTACACAATGGCCTGAAAAATAAATTATTGTTGGTGCGAATTGATGAGCGCGGCCGGAAGCATGAGGAAGGTGGATACTGGAATAACGGTTGGCTTACCGCAAAAACCCGCGAAATGGGAAGGTATGTGGTTATGGCTGATACAGTTAAACCGGTGGTTAGGCCTTTGAATATTTATGAGGGAAAGACAATCAGTGCCACGGAAACTATTGCCTTCAGGGTAAGTGATGATTTTAGTGGTGTGGATTATTACAGGGGAGAAATTGACGGTAAATGGGTGCTGTTTAAATATTATCCCAGGCAGAACCGCCTGGTATATGAAATTGATGATCGTGTTAGCGCGGGTAAGCATGAATTGGTATTGGCAGTAGCGGATAAGCGCGGAAATACCACGGTTTATAAAACAGAATTCACAATAAGATAAGCTGTTGCAGACAATAGCAGTTAAATAGCGTCATTTGGTTATATTTGCAAAATGGAAGAAACGATCATCATTGTAGATTTTGGCTCACAATACACTCAATTGATAGCCAGGAGAGTGAGAGAATTAAATGTGTACTGCGAAATTCATCCTTTTAACGATATTCCGTTACTGGATGACTCGGTGAAAGGGATAATCCTGTCAGGAAGTCCTTTTTCTGTTAGAGATGAAGGCTCCCCACGTGTGAATCTTGAAGGGATAAGGGAAAAGTATCCGGTACTGGCTGTTTGCTATGGGGCACAATATTTAGCACAGCACAACGGTGGCCGTGTTATGGCATCGGAAATAAGGGAATATGGCCGTGCTAACCTTAGCAATTTTAACGCCAGTCATCCTTTATTGAAAAATGTCAGCCAGAATAGCCAGGTTTGGATGTCGCATGGCGATACCATTGATAAACTTCCGGAAACGTTCCGGGTAATTGCCAGTACACCTGATGTGAAAGTGGCGGGTTTTGAAATAGAAGGAGAGAAAACCTATGGTATTCAGTTTCATCCGGAAGTATATCATTCAGTTGATGGCAAGCATCTGCTGAAAAACTTCGTGGTAGATATCTGTGGTGCAGATCAAAGCTGGACTCCGAAATCCTTTATTGAAGATACTGTTGACATCCTTAAAAGGCAGCTGGGAAACGACAGGGTAGTGCTTGGCCTTTCCGGCGGCGTTGATTCATCTGTGGCAGCTATGTTATTACACCAGGCCATTGGAAGAAACCTTTATTGCATATTTGTAGATAATGGGTTGCTTAGAAAAAACGAATTTATCACTGTACTTGAGTCATATAAGGATATGGGCTTGAACGTAAAAGGTGTGGACGCCCGCAACCGTTTCTATGATGAGCTGAAAGGTATCACCGACCCGGAACTAAAGCGCAAAGCTATAGGTAAGATTTTTATTGATGTTTTTGATGAAGAAGCGCATGCCATTAAGGATGTTAAATGGCTGGCTCAGGGAACTATATATCCTGATGTAATCGAATCAGTCTCTGTAAAAGGGCCTTCTGCTACCATTAAGTCGCATCACAATGTTGGTGGCCTGCCCGAAAAAATGAATCTGCAGGTGGTGGAGCCGCTCAAGGCATTGTTTAAAGATGAAGTGAGGAAAGTGGGGCGCACGTTGGGGATCAAGGAAACTATAATGGGGCGTCATCCGTTCCCGGGCCCTGGCCTGGCAATAAGGATACTTGGAGATATTACGCCTGAGAAGGTAAGAGTATTGCAGGAAGTGGATCATTTATTTATTGAAGGCCTTAAAAATTCAGGATTGTATGATGAAGTATGGCAGGCAGGTGCAATACTGCTGCCAGTGCAATCGGTTGGAGTTATGGGGGATGAAAGAACATATGAAAATGTGGTTGCCCTGCGGGCTGTTACTTCCACCGATGGAATGACTGCCGACTGGATGCATTTACCTTATGAGTTCCTGGCAAAAATATCAAGTGAGATAATTAATAAAGTAAAAGGTGTTAACAGGGTTGTTTATGATATTAGTTCAAAGCCACCGGCAACCATTGAGTGGGAATAGGCTGGTTAAAATAAGTATTCTGTTTTTCTTTCTGGTTCTGACTGGTATACAGCTCAGAGCTCAGGAAGTGGATGTCAGCAGATCACAGGTAATTGAGGTGATTGATGGTAGAAAATATTATATCCATGAGATCAAACCAGGGCAAACGGTCTATTCAATATCCAAAGCATACAATATTACTCCTGATGAGATTTATAAATTTAATCCGGATGCCAAAGATCTAATTAAACCCTCTCAGATGCTTAAAATCCCGGTTTGGCTGGTTGAAAGAGAGCAGAAGCACCAGCAGGAAGGCGAAGCCGCTGCTAAGGAATCCCGGGAAACAGAAAGCACTGAAGCTGCAGAGAGCAAGGTCAGCATACACAGGGTGGAAAAAGGAGAAACACTCTATTCTATTGCCCGGAAATATAATGTGAGGCCTGAAGCCATCAAAGACCTCAATCCGGAAATCGTTGATATTTTGTCGCCAGGACAGGAGGTTAAGGTACCTGTGGAACTTGCCGCCGGTGAGCCTGTCAGGGGGCAAACACAAGATAATGATACCATCATACTGTACGAAGTGCAGCCGGGTGAAACGCTTTACAGAATAGCTGTGGATCATGATATTTCAGTGGATGATATCATTAGAATGAATCCGCGCGTGGCGGAAGGCCTGAAAGCAGGAGACGTGATAAAGCTGCCACGCCCACTGACAACCACGATTGAAAAAAAGTCTTTAGCTGAAAGCGGGAAAAACGGTTTTCTAAAACATAAGGTAGAAGCAGGAGAAACTCTTTACAGTTTGTCCGTCCGCTATTCCATCAATATAGAAACGCTCAGGCATTACAATCCTCAGCTGGCGGATGAATTAAAAGCCGGGCAGGTACTGAAAATCCCTGTGGACAAGGCCGCTGATGGAGAATCAACTGTATTTCTACCCGCGGAACAGGAGAAGGACTCGTTGCTGTTTATCAGTGGAAAGGACAGCCTGGTAAAAAGATGCGACAGCATGAACATAAAAAGATCATACAGGGTAGCGCTTTATATGCCCCTGTTCCTTGATCATGCCGGAGCAATTAAGCTGAAAGATTACGAAGGGGAAGGAAAAGGCTGGCCCGAGCAGGAATTTAAGGCATTTTCCTATATCCATTTCTATGAAGGCTTTAAGTTAGCTCTTGATTCGCTTGAAAAACAAGGCTTAAGAGCAGATGTTTTTGTGTATGACACTAAAGGCGATGCAGCTGTTGTAAAAGACCTGATCAGAAAAGATGAATTCAGAACCTTTGACTTGATCATTGGTCCGTTTAAGCCCGGGCTGGTGCAGATTGTTGCTGATGCTGCAAGGCCGTTGTCTATTAATGTGGTTTCACCGGTTGCTTATGAAATGGATGCAGTGATTGGAAACCCGCACCTGATTAAACTGCATCCGCCGGTTAATTACCAAATTGATCGTATTGTTGATTTTGCTGCTGAACAATACAGGAATGCCAATATTATTTTTGTTTATTCTTCTACGGAAAAACAAGCACAGCTGAATAAGACCGTTCACAAACTGCTTGCCAGAAAATACGGTATAACCGATACTGTTTATCCATGGCACAGTATTGATTATGACAAGGAAGGATATGGAGGGGTTATCTCAAAACTGAAGAAAGGCGAACATAATGTTGTTTTCAGCATGCATAAGGGCGAAGCCAGAATAAACCGTCTTCTAACCTTACTGAACGGTAAAAGAGAGGATTATGACATCACTGTGTTTGGTTCAAATACCTGGGAGCAGTACCGCAGCATAGAAAGCCGTTATCTGGATAATTTGAATTATACATCCTTTACTGATTTCCTGGTAGAATATGACGACGTCCGTGTGAAAGGGTTTATCCGGAAATTCACGGATGAATATAAAACCTGGCCGCATCGCGCCGCATTTAAGGGATTTGACGTTGGATATTATTTCATGAAGGCGCTGTTTAATTACGGAACCAGCTTTGAGTATTGCATGAACCGCATGGATGTGTTTACTATGCACAACCGCTTTTATTTCAGGAAGTGGGAAACCAATGCGTGGCAGAATAGCTGGATGAATATTTATCAATATAGAGACTTTAAGCGCGTAAACCTTGTACGCGACTTTATAACTCCTGATTCTGGCGAAAAAGAACCACCGCTTGAAAGTAGTGCCAGAGATTGATGATCTTATATTGTAGCTGCTTAAATCAGGGTAGTAAGTAACAATAATAGCGGCAGGGTAATTTATGCGTGCCGCTATTATTCTTTAAAGACCAATCGATTACTTTAGGAGCATTCTTTAATCCTCAGAGTGAATATTCATATTCATTGCGTATAAGAAATCATAAAGATTATTGAAAAAATATATATTTATGCATGTAGAAGGTATAGTTATTGTTTATTGTTCGTTAACGGACAAAAATGTGCTAAACCGAACATCAGGAAAAAAATAGATCAGTTATATAATCTGAAAAACAAGTAATAATAAAAGATGGCATGGTTTTACCACTTTCAGCACTTGTACAAAAACAACACCTATGAAGATTTCCAAAGTAACATTAAGTTTATTTCTAAGCCTGATCATGCTGGCTCCTGCTATTGCTCAGCATGGCCCCTCAGGCGAAATCCCGCTTAGTCCGCGGGTAATTAAAGGTAAGCTGGAAAACGGGCTTACATACTATGTTTATCATAACGAAACCTCCACCGACCGAGCCGAGTTTTATCTGGTTAACGATGTGGGAGCTGTACTGGAAGATGAAGATCAGAATGGCGTTGCTCATTTTTGTGAACATATGGCTTTCAACGGCACAAAGCATTTTCCTGATAAAGCTATTCTGGAATTTATGGAGCGCAACGGAGTGAAGTTTGGTCATAATGTAAATGCATTCACCAGTCATGATGTTACAGCTTATATGCTTTCCGGTGTACCGGTTGATAAGGCCGGGCTGGTGGATTCATCCTTGCTGGTATTAAAAGACTGGGCTGCCAATGTCAGTTACGATCATGAAGAAATTGACAAGGAACGTGGCGTTATCCACGAGGAATGGAGAACCCGGCGCTCTGCTGATTTCAGGATGAGGGACCTTCACCAGCAGGTGATCTGGGAAGGTAGCCGCTATGCTGAAAGAAATATTATCGGAAAGCTCGATGTGATTGATAATTGTGATTATGAATTACTGAAGAGCTTTTATCGCGACTGGTACCGCCCCGATCTGCAGGCAGTTATTGTGGTGGGTGATGTGGATGCCGAACAAATGGAAGCAAAAATCAAAAAAGTGTTTTCTGACATCCCTGTGAAGGAAAATCCTCGCCAACGCCCTGAATTCGAAGTTCCTGATCATGACGATATAAGAGTCAGTATAGCTACAGACAAAGAAGCTTCAGGGGTAACCTGGCAGTTCTATTACAAGCATAAAGCAATAGCTCCTGCTGACAAGGATATGACATATTATTACAACTCGATGAAGAACAACCTGATCACCACTATGATGATCAACCGCTTGAATGAACTTCGCCAAAGTGATAATCCGCCGTTTATTTACGGTTATGCTTTTTACGCCAGCCCGGTTAGAACAAAAGATGCTTTTATGGGCATAATAGCTGCCAACCCTTCCGAGCCGGTTAAAGGCTTTGAAGCTTATTTGGAGGAAGTACAGCGTATGAAGCAACATGGTTTTACAACAGGCGAAATGGAAAGAGCCAAAACCGACCTGATGCGCCATTTTGAAAAAAGTCTGAAGGAAAAAGACAAGCGCGAAAACCGTGACATCGTGAGAATGTTTATGGGTAACTTCCTTACAAACGATCCGGCTGCAGGACCTGAATTTGAGCATAAGATGGCAAAAAAATATCTTCCTGGTATTTCTCTTGATGATGTTAATAAGCTGGCTGCTTCTTTTATAACTGACAAAAACATTGTGGTGGCAGTTTCTGCACCCGAAGATGTGGAGCTGCCCTCAGAAGAGGAACTGGTTGCAATGGTGAAGGAATCCAGCCAGATGAAAACCTCATCCTATGAGGATGATGCACTTGATATTCCTCTGATGGCAGAAAAGCCGGAAGCAGCAAAGATTATAAACGAATCAGCGAATAAGGAGCTGGGCATTTATGAATGGAAGTTTAGCAATGGTGCCCGTTTTGTGGTTAAACCAACCAAATTTAAAGAAGATGAGGTGAGAATTTATGCAGTTTCACCTGGTGGAGCTTCCCTGTATCCGGTGGAAGATAAACTAAATGCTCAATATGCAGCCTCACTGGTAAATGCCAGTGGCCTTGGTGAATTCTCTGCCACACAACTTGATAAGAAGCTTAGCGGAAAAGTGATCAATATCAATCCCTATGTATCCACGTATTATGAAGGATTTTATGGAAATACTTCTCCTGATGACCTGGAGGAAGCTATGCAAATGATCAATTTGTATTTTACCAGTCTTAATAAAGATGAAAATGCTTTTAACTCCTTTGCCAAACGTCAGCGTTCCTCTTTGGAAAGAAAGTATTCCAACCCGCGTGCGGTGGCCCGTGATACTTTTATGAACGCTTATTATAACTATCACCCGTATTATGAACCCATGACCATGGATAAAATTGATGAAATTAATTATGAGCGCTCAATTCAGCTTTTCCAGGAAAGATTTGCAGGCGCCGGCGACTTTACCTTTGTTATGGTTGGTAATATTAATGTTGATGCTTTGAAAAAACTGTCGGCTGTTTATATTGGCAGTCTCCCGGCTGCAGAAAAAGAAGAATACCGCGATCTGGAAGTGAAACATCCGGAAGGTTATATTAAAAAGCATTATATTTATAAAATGGAAATACCGAAAAGTACAGTTAGTGTAGCCTATCACGGTGAGGAAAATTATTCCCTGGAAAATAAGATCAAAATGGAAATACTCACTCATGTACTTGACCTGAAATATACAGAAATCATCCGGGAAGATATGGGTGGAACATACGGTGTGAGCATAGGCGGAAATATCGATCGCGAGCCACAACAGTATTACACCATGATGATCAACTTCGATTGTGATCCTGAAAGAGTAAATGATTTTGTTAAGGTAATCCATGATGAAGTGACAAAAGTGGCTAAAAATGGCCCTGATGAAACTGCTGTTGATAAAGCTAGGCAGCACCTGCTGAAAAAACATACTGAAAACCTGGAGAAAAATCATATGTGGTCATCAATGCTGAAAGATTATGCCCTTTATGGTGAGGCTCCTGTTATAAATGAGAATTATAATGAATTAGTGAACAGTATCACTACTGAAGACATCCAGAAAATGGCTGCTAAAATGAAAAAACAAAATGTAGTGGAATCTGTGATGAACCCTGAAAAATAAGCCTGTTATTTCTTTAAGTATGAAGGTGTGCCCGTTGTGCACACCTTTTTTTTGGCCGGAAAAGGTTTTATCACACTAAGCAGCATTATAGCTGAAGGCATAAAAAACGGTGAAATTGTTGCCTGCTTTATTATCTTTATCGTAAATTAGCAATTTGATACGGAGGTCCCAGTCTAAAAAGCCATATTACCCATAAATCCCCTAAAGCGGATTGTTCCCAAAGTTGATTTTTAGAGGTTGCCTTTAAGGATTTAGAGATAAAAGCGGTAAAACCTTTTAAGACCGGATCATATAAAAAAGCCTTCAGGAGAAATAACAATTGTATGACGTACAGACATATTGAAAAAGCTTTCAGTTCCGGTGGCGAGGTTTCCGATTATTCAGCACTGGATCAGGAAATTTTCGAATATTTATCTCATCATTTTGCAGAAGTATCATGGATTCTTAACAACGATCTTGCCTTTCTCTATGTGAGTAAAGATGTATTGGGCTATAGCCGGGATGAGATAACAGGCCGTGCAGTTACTGATTTTATGCCTGAAATGGAAAAGCAGAGGCTGACTGGTTTGAACCTTTTCAGGAAAGAAAAGCCGGTGTCTGATCAGAAGGTTTTTCTGAAACGTGTAATGGAATTGAAAATTTTAGATAAAAATCAACAGGAACGTGATGTGGAGATTTTTTCGATGCCCTTTAGCAACAATGATGGTGAATTGCTTGGCAGTGTTGGCAGCTTCAGGTTACTGGATGAGCTACAAAAAAACCAATCACGTGCAAGAGAAGAGATACGAAGACTACATGAAGTCTTTAATCAGCTCTATACCGGGATTTTTAGAACATCAGCTTCAGGAAGAATAATTTATATGAACCGTTACCTGCTTAACTACCTTGGATTCAAATCGCAGGATGAGCTAATGGAGAAAGATATCAACATCATAGATTTTTATGCGAACCAGGAGAATAGAAAAGAAATGCTTGATATGCTCAGAAACTATGATGATTTTAAGAAAACCACTCTGAAGATTTACAATTCAGATAAGGAAGTTAGATACCTTGAGATTACGGCACGCGCTGAGAAAGAGGCTGATGGAGAAGTGAAATTTATAGAGGGAATGGCTGTTGATGTTTCTGAAAGCCAAAAAAACCTTAAACACCTGGAACGGTCGAAAGCCAACCTTAATACATTATTGGGCAGTACTAACGCCGCTTATGTCCTGATTGACAGGCAGGGTTATATTAAAGCCTGGAATCCTAAAGCAGCCGCCCTTCCTGATGCACTAAAAATAAGTAATATTGACGCCGGCCTGCATTTTACAAAATTGATAATTCCGGGAAAGCATGATACTATTCAAAAAGATCTTGACAAAGCCCTGAACGGACAGAAAGTCTGCAGGGAACTCTCCGTGGAAGGCGGTGGCAGGGTGTTATTCTTTACGCTTTCATTCCATCCTGTGATAATGGATAATGAAGAAGTTGATTCAGTTGTTGTCAGCATCAATGATATCACAAAAACCAGGGAAACAGAAAGATACCTTCACAACACTGTAAATGAGTTGCAGGATATATTTGAAAACAGCCTGACGGGTATCATGATGACTGATTCAGAAGGAATCATCAGGAAAATAAACCATCAGGTTAGTAAAATCTTTGGATATGACAGGGATGAAATGTTAAACAGGCATTTTGAGATACTTCCGGATAAAGAAAAAGTGGAATATCTGCGCGCTCAGGAACAGAGGATTCTTAAAGATGGGATTGTCAGTAATGAGCAAATGACCTTTATGCACCGGAATGGAAAAGAGATAATTCTTAAGTTTAATGGCAAACTGGTGGTAAAAGATGATGATGTGAAAAAATCACAAATCATCTGGAACTTTCAGGATATAACTGCAGAAATAAAAAACCTCCGTGTACGGGAAACTATCTACAAAATTTCACAAACCCTTAATCAGGATGAAAAGCTTTCGGTATTGCTGCAAGAAACACGTGAGCATTTGTCGGAAATCCTCACGGTTGAAAATTTCATGATTGCTTTATATGATGAGGATCGTAATGAGTTCTCATTGCCATTTATGACTGATGCGTATGATCAGTTTACGGCTTACTCGGCAGAAAATACCATTTCATCGCTTGTGGTTAATGAGAAACGTTCTTATTTTTTGAAAGAAAGGCAGATTAAACAATTAGTTGAAAGTAATAAAATTAAGATTAAAGGTGGTGCCGCCAAAGTATGGGTGGGAGTGCCCATGATAGTGAAGGGAAAGAGTATCGGAGTGATTGTGGTACAGGATTACAAATATGAAAATACTTATAGCGAAGATGATTTGAAGATACTGGAATTTGTGTCGGAACAGATATCGATGTCCATTCTGCGTAAAAAGAATGAAGAACAGCTTAAAGAAAACATTGAAACCAAAAACAAATTCTTTTCCATAATTGCCCATGATCTGAAGTCACCTTTTAATTCACTCATTGGTCTGTCATCAATTCTCAGCAAGGGCACCGTATTGAATGATCAGGACCGTCAGGAAATTTATCAAAATCTGTATGAAACCTCCAGAGAAGGATTCAGCCTGCTGGAAAACCTGCTGATATGGACACGCTCACAGCTCGGACGTACAGACCACAGGGAAGAAGAAGTGAACATACATGAGCTCACCAGGCAGGTTTATTCACTTCTGAATAAAAATGCTGATCTTAAGCAGATTGATTTAAAGAACCAGGTGGCTGAGGATATTGTGGTGTATGGCGACACCAATAAACTTCAAACGGTGCTGCGTAATCTTGTTTCCAATGCGGTGAAATACAGCTATCCTGGTTCCGAGGTTATTGTAAAAGCAAAGAAGAATCCTTCAGAAACAATAATCAGTGTATCAGATTCTGGCATCGGCATGAATATCAGCATGACTGAGAAGCTTTTCTCACCGGGTAAGGATTTTAAGCGTCCGGGTACAAAAAAGGAAAAAGGAACCGGTTTAGGGTTGCTTATCAGCAGAGAGTTTGTTGAGCAACACGGGGGAAAGATATGGGTGGAGAGCAGTTTCGACAATGGAAGTGTTTTTTATTTTTCTGTTCCCCATAGAAAAAGGAGATTAAAAAAATATGACGGAGTAGAACTTAAAAGCCAGATGCGGGATATGAATAAAGGATTTTTAAGTGGTAAGAACATCATGGTAGTAGAGGATGTGGAAGTGAATTATGTTTTGCTAATGAAAATTTTGCAGAAACTTGGAGCGAATGTAATTCATGCCTGGAACGGGCTTGAAGCTTTGGAATATCTTAAAAGACAAAAGCCAGATGCCATATTGATGGATATTAATATGCCAATAATGAACGGCCTGGAGGCTACAAAGAGGATCAAGCAGATTTGTCCTGATATTCCTGTGATCATTCAAACCGCCTATACGAGCAATGAAAACAGAATAGAAAGTAAAAAAGTGGGAGCTGATGATTATATTGAAAAGCCCATTTTGCGTTCCAAACTTGAAAACTGCCTAAAGAAGTTTTTTTAGGCAAAAACAGCATAAACTGATTCCAGTCGCGCAGCGTTGCTATATTTGCTGCCGGCAGCGTTAACGTATAATTCCGGGTAAGGATTTGCTATTTTAACTGAAATAAATTTTATTTGTAAACGATCTGCCTAAACATATACTCATGGAAGACAGTCTGGCCCGGTTTTCTGAGAAAACCGGAGTACCCTTAATACTCACCGGATATGATCTTCATATCCTTTATGCCAACAACAGGGCTTTGAAGGTTTGCGGATATTCATTGCCGGAACTAAAAACAATGCGTTTTGTTGATTTGCTTGATCCGGGGCAAAGGCAGGAGGTCATCAATTTAGCCGGGGCGACCGACAGGGACCAGCCCGTTGCTTATCAGGGAAGGATTATCAGTAAAAACAAGGAGATCAGACGGGTAGGTTTTTTGCTGGCCAAAGACGAGCAAGTGATCTTTATTAGCTTGAGTAATATTAGCCCGGCTGAAAATATTGAAAGAGAACTCAAGGAAAGCCGGCGCAAATTAATGGGTTTCTTGAATAACCTTCCAGGCATTGCCTTCAGGTGCAAATATGACCGCCACTGGACTATGCTTTTCCTTAGTCAGACATTTGCTTCAGTTACAGGCTATCAGCCTGAGGATATTCTTCACAATAAAAAAAAGTCTTTTTCCCAGCTGATATTCCCTGAAGACAGAAGCATTGTGCATTTGAAAGTGGATAATGCCATCCGGACACACCGGCAATTTCAAGTGGAGTACAGAATTATCAGGAAAGATAATAAGATATCATGGATTTTTGAGCAGGGAAATGCCTGGGAAAATAAAACTGGTAATATCGAATATATTGAAGGTATTATGATTGATATTACACAGCGTAAATATGCAGAACAACTGCAACAGGCCGTGGGTAATATAGCGGAACTCTCAATGGAGGAAATAGAATTTGATAACCAGGCCTATTTTGAGAGAATACGTCAGTACATTTCTGCGGTAATGATAGCTGATAATTTTTCGGTCTTGCAGTATGATGAACCGGCAAATAAATTGCACATTCTATTTAGCTCGGATGAAATACTTATTAATGACCTGGTGAGCGTGGATGATGTTCGCAGGACACTCAGTTATAAAGTTATCGCGGATCAGAAGCCGGTTTTGTTTTCTGATAAAGAGGTAATAGAACTTGCTGGTAAAGACCGGATTAATCTTTATGGACGCAAAGGCCGGCAGTGGATGGGAGTACCGCTGAGACTGATCCATGGTAACAAGGGTGTGGTTATTCTTCAGAATTATGACCAGGAACGTTTTTATACGCAGGATGATATGAAAGCCCTGGAATTGATGGCGCACCAAATAGCCATGGCCATCAACCGGAGGGATGCGGTTACAGCCCTGAGAAGGCGGGAAAAATATTACCGGAACTTTTATATGAATCTTCCTGAAAGCTATCAACTGATGGATACCAACGGAAAGCTGATGATGGTAAACAGCAAATGGCTTGAGGTAATGGGGTATCGCAAGCAGGAGGTCATCGGGAAAGCATTTGACTGGTTTTGGGCGGATGAAGAAAAGACGACTAGGGATAAATTCCTGACTATACTGAAAAAGCAATATCGCCTGGATCATTTTCTCCTGAAACTGAAAACAAAAAAGGGACGCACTCTTAATGTAATACTTACCGGACATAGCGAACAGGACATGCAGGGTAAACCCGTTAAAGTGCACGCTGTATTCGCAGATGTAACACCCATCAAAGAAGCCGAACAGGCCATGAAAAGAGCCAAGGAAAAGGCTGAGGAAAATGATATGCTCAAGTCATCTTTTTTGGCGAATATGTCACACGAAATCCGTTCGCCCATGAATGCGATACTGGGATTTTCAGAATTGCTAAAGAATAATTCATTGCCGGAAAACCGGAGATCGCAGTATATTAACCTTATTTTGGAAAGAGGACAGGATCTGTTGAGGATAATTGATGATATCATTGATATCTCAAAGCTTGAGGCAGGATCTATGCATCTGAATTACGATACGGTCAATCTCTCTGATTTTCTTGCTGACCTTAAGATGGGACTGCTTCAGGAAAGAAAACGGCAAAAGAAAGATCATATAGCTTTTTATGCCAAAATTGATCGGAACCTAAGGCATATAAGCTGGAAAGCAGATAAAATCAGGATAAGGCAAATCCTGATGAATTTCTTCAGCAATGCCTTCAAGTTTACTGATAAAGGCAGCGTAACTCTTGAGGTTATCAGACATGAGGAGGTAATAGTGTTCATGGTTCATGATACTGGCATTGGAATTCCTGATGATCAGCAGGAGCTGATCTTTGAGCGCTTCAGGCAGGTTGACCTGAAATACCGGTCATCAAAGAGTGGCACCGGGCTGGGATTATCCATATCACGCAATCTGGCTGAAAATATGGGAGGAACTGTATCTGTAAGATCAGTGTATGGCGAGGGAAGTACTTTTATTCTCAAGCTGCCTATGCTTGATTTGAAGGAAGGAGAGATCAATGAGGCCAGCGCTGCGGTTACCAGCGATAATAAGCAAGACAAACCGGCTGTAATATTAATCATAAGTCATTCAAACGATAATTTCCGGTATTTAAGAGAGATGCTGAAGGGGTTGGATGCCAATTTCTGCTGGGCTAGGACTTCAGAGGAAGCACAGCGCTTTGCCGGTGTACTGAAGCACGATCTTATTTTAATGGACATGGAACTGCCAGACTCCAGTGTATTCTATCTGGCTGGGCAGATCAGAAAAATTCAACCCCAGGTTCCATTGATCGCTCAATTGGGCTCCGGTAATCAAAATGATTTGCAGAAGGTGAAAGAAGGTGTATTTGACGATTATCTTAAAATGCCAACCTCCAGGCCGCTGATAAATGCAGTGGTTAACAGATTTCTTTAGTAAAACCCATCACCTTGTCCGTGTCAGATTTGTTGTGTGAAATCCTTTTTAGAGAGATGTCTGAATGATAGCTGGTATCCGGTGACAATGGCAAGACCGTAAAAAATTATATCCACAAAGTGAAATGTATTGACTAATGCCTTTGGCACTTGGCTGTAGTCCAGTATTCCAAAGGCCAACTGATAGCCAATCTCCATCTCGTGTGCTACACTGGCATATATGCTAAGGGTGTTGCCCAGTACACAACTGAGCAGTGCTATGATTCCCCCGGCGATGCCGTAAATCCGGTCCACTCCCTTGCCCAAAAGTCGCATGCCAAAACCTACCATAACACCAATGCCAACAGCCATATATCCAATTTGAAAACCGGTGTTGACTGTGATAAGCGCCCAGATTAATGCTCCTGCAAGACCCGCTATGGTAGCAGCAAGCGTTCCTGCATACATATTTTGTTGGAAACGGTAATTCTGCAGAACTTCTTCCGAAAGCCTGTTTTTAATTTCATTCACGCTCACGGTTTCTTTTTTCTGGTTGTAAACAGACGCTTGACGCTCAGTGATGGTTTCGTCCTTTATAAAGTCCGGGCAAGTGTCTTTGAAGGTAGCCTTCTCGCCGGTAAGGCCGCATAACATCCCCCGGCGGTAATCGGTTCTTCTGTTTTTACACTGTCTGCAATATTGCAACTGCAATTGTCTATCCATAAGCCTGGTCTTGCAAATATCTTATAAGTATGTTTTTATATAACCTTCAAATTTGCAAACAAAAACTATAATTTCAAAGAAATAATTTCATATTTATTAACAGCAATTGATATTTTAATTTGGAACAAATAAAAAAAGCCCCGCATTGGTACGCGGGGCTTTAATTTCATGAGTTTTCAGGACTGGACTACAATATATCGATTTTCCGTGCCGGTTTTGGTTTGGCTTCTTCCTGTTTGGGAAGTACCACATTTAAAATACCATCTTTGTAGCTGGCCTTAATTTTTTCAGTTTGAACCAGTTTTTCAGGTACGGTAAACGAGCGCTGGAAAGAAGTGTAACTGAATTCACGACGAGTATATTCCTCATCTTTATCTTTTTCTTCTTTCTTTTCTTCTTTTTCGGAAGAAATGGTCAGTCTGTCATTTTCCAGCTTCACGTTGAAATCCTCTTTCTTCATACCTGGTGCGGCCACTTCAATCCTGAATTCATCATCATTTTCTTTTACATTCACAGCAGGAAGGTTTGAATCTGTTCCTGCAAAGTTCTTAGTGTCCCAATCCAGCAGATCATCATTAAAAAATCGGTCAAAAAAGCTGGATTTGCTTGGGAAGTTGCGATCATGCATTCTCATTAATGGCATAATTTTACCCTCCTTTTTTTTTGTTTAGTTTCAAAAATTTAGTTTCTATATGCATTTCTCAAAGTACATGCCAACCGGAGTATTCATCCGGTCCTTAAATGATGAAACAAGCTGAATATCTCATTGTTTATATGATGGGCTCCTTTTTTTAAAAAAGGCTGTATTTACCTGATAGATGCCAATGTGACGCAAAAAAGTTTCTTAAATGCCAATATGGCATAATATCTTATGAACAATTACATGATCAGTGGTTGTTTTTTATGATAAATGGGAACCATTAGTTAAGGTTATAAAACATAAATGATCTGCCTCAGGCAGAACCCACATTAACATGACTAATAAAAGTTATGGAGTGAGTAATTTAATTTGGGAGTTGTGACGTACTCCATCCTTTTGTACGGGATAAAATCAAAATATAGACTTATGAAATTACTAAGGCATTGTTTGTTACCCGGAATGTTTCTGATTCTTTTTCTGGCTTTAAACATATATCTCAAATCCACTGATGCTATAGGTGTTAAGCTGAGAGAGGCAGGGATAGCTGTTTCTTTTATGCTTATAGTGACTTTCGTAACCTGGTTTGTAATCAAAGTCATCAGGTTTTTCAAAAATCGCTTTCTCAGGCATTATGATGTTACGCGCGAGGATAACCTCAAGTCGCGCAAGGTGCATACACAGATAAATATCCTTGAACGTGTACTGATTATACTTGTGATCATCTTATCGCTGAGTATTATTTTGCTATCCTTTGATGAGTTGAAAAAGTATGGTGTTAGCCTGTTTGCCTCAGCTGGAGTGGCCGGTCTTATTATTGGTCTGGCAGCTCAGAAGATGATTGGGTCTGTTCTGGCAGGTTTGCAGATTGCCATTACTCAGCCAGTGCGGATTGATGATGCCGTGATTGTGGAAGGGGAGTGGGGCAGGATTGAAGAGATCACACTCACTTATGTTGTAGTCAGGATATGGGATAAGCGCCGCCTGGTAGTCCCTTCTACCTATTTCATTGAAAAGCCCTTCCAGAACTGGACACGCTCGTCTGCAGAAATTATCGGCACCGTTTATCTATACACCGACTACACAGTTTCAGTGGATGCCTTGAGGGAAGAGCTTACACGCCTGCTGGAAAACTCCAGGCTGTGGGATAAGCAGGTGAATGTATTGCAGGTGGTTAATGCTTCAGAAAAGGCAATGGAACTCAGGGCGCTGGTAAGTGCACGGAATTCACCTACAGCCTGGGACCTCCAGGTGTATATTCGTGAAAAGTTGATTGAATTTCTGCAAAAGAATTTTCCTGACAGCCTGCCCAGAAGCCGTGTTTTGCTGGAACAACCCGGGCAGGCAAAGCAAGATGCTCAGGAACCTGAATAAACTCCCTTATGCAGTTTTTCAAAGTACCGTTTCTTGAAATCTGTGGGCAGGTTTTACCTGAGCGATGAGTACCGGCAATTCAACTAATGGACCAATCACAGTGGTGAAAGCTTTCACGAAGTTAATTCCGGCAATTGATTGAAAACCAAAAATGACATATGGACTCTACGGTGAATCAGGTGTGCATCATCTTCAATACATTTCAAAAAACACTAATCTGTCAGGCTTATTCTCTCAGCACTGTGATACTACCGGAGGTATGTTGTTTGTCCAGAAGCGTTTCATATTCCAGGATGTAATAGTAGGTGCCATCTGCACAGCCTGCAGCATTCCAGTTGTTGCGGTAGTTTTCCTGCTCATATATTTTCTTACCCCAGCGATTGTATATGATCAGCCTGGAATGGGCAAGTTTCTCTATGTTCTCAATTACAAGTGTTTCATTATGTCCGTCGCCATTGGGTGTTATCACATTTGGTATTTTGATCTTATCCACGATAACCCTTACTTCCTTATAGACCGTATCTGCACAGCCTTTATCGTTGTATGCGATCAGCATAACCATATAGCTGCCTTCACTGGTATAGGAATAAGTGGGATTTTGGGTGGCTGAGGTATCACTGCTGGTGCCCGGATCACCGAAATCCCAGAACCAAAACATACTTCCGTTTGTAAGGTCGGTGAAATCTATAGTAGGATTATCCACTGTTACAATCTTGGGATTGGCACTGAAGTCAGCTACCGGCTGTTGATGGACATTGATGATGTCCGGGATATAAAGACTGTCTTTACAACCGTCAGCAGTTTCCGTCAGAAGAGTAACTGCGTAGTTGCCTGCGCTGTAACTATGATTCGGATTCTGGGATGTGCTTGTGCTTCCATCTCCAAAACGCCAAAGATACTTGCTTACATTGGAGGAACTCATATCTGTAAAACTGACGTCCAGTATTTCACAACCACTGGTAGGGTTGGGCATGAAACCAACGGATGGTTTAGGGCTCACCGTTACCTTGATGGTGTCTTTTACAGGCGGGCAACCGGTTGTATCAGTAACTGTAACTTCAAAATTAGTTGTTTGTTGCGGATAAGCCATAGGATTGGCAACAGAAGGGTTGTTGAGAGCAGTGGATGGCGACCAGCTGTAGCTATACGGCGGGTGGCCGAACTGCGGTTTTACCTGCAATATCAATGAATCTTCACACACCAGAGTGTCGGGTGAAGTAGTCAGTTCCACCGGAGTATAATCCACGATGGGTACCACTACAGTGTCCACATTGCATACGGAAGTTTGAATAACCATGTAAAAATACTCTATGCCTTCAGGAATCTGGTCGGCAATAGGAGCAATTACCAACTCACCGGTGAGATGAGCAGGCGGGATTACAATACTGTCGGGCACCATCGGGAAGTCAACTCCATTTGTAGCAGTACCCCACATGGTGTCAATATGAACCACATAAGGCTTGGGTTTGATCTGGTTAAGATTGGCTGAAACGATAATTTCATTGCAGCCTTCCACAGCCATTTTCCCGGCACCAGGCACAGAATAATCAGTTTTGATTTCTACGGCATCGGTTGAAAAACTTCCTTCTTCAAGAAATACACCTGAATCATAGGCACTGTCACCTGCATCACCTATGGCAATTTTAAAATGATAGGTCATGCAGGGCGTAACAACCACTTCCGCGGTGAGTACAACTGTGTGTCCGTCATACTCGATGCTTAATCCTCCCGTGTTATTATAATAGTAGGCACTGTAATTAACATCATTTACATTGTCAATAGTAACCGGAAGGTTGGTGCCCGGAATCAATGCTATATTTTCGTGCACGTATTGTCCACCGGCAGGGTTGGGGCCGCTTACGAAGAAACCAAAAACGTCATTATAGCTTGAATTGACGAATTCAGGATATTCATCTGATCCGAACACATATTTGAAACGCAACGTATCACCGATGGGTACAAAATCAAATTCTATAACTGCTGCATCATTCACTGTGAAACCCGGAATGAGAGCCTGAAGTTGTGGATCGCTGCCTGTGTTGTTGGTGGTAGAAATACTGGAGGAACTGTTAGGCCCCGGGGCATCATCCACATCTCCCGTGGACATAATCAAGCCTGAGTTGAGGTTTATCGTGGTTAACGAACCATTGGTGAATTTTCCGAAGGCATTTGGGTTGCCGGAATAAGTGATGTTAGACACACTCACTCCATTCCCAATCAGAACGTTCTTTACCAGATTTGGTACACTGATATTCTTATTGATTATCAACTGGCCATTGACATTGCCAACACACAAAAGGAAGACAATAAGGACGGCAAATATGGATTTTGATTTCATGATTTTGCAATTAATCATAACGTACACGTCATTTATGCGGTAAACTTGCATACATCAGTAGGCCAGAAGCGTAGCATGCTTGTTTTATCTTACCGGATGTTTTTGAATTCTATTTTAGTTAGCTTTGAGCTACTGTCTTTTTTCAGGTTGCAGGAATACAATCGAAGTCTTTTATCAGTGTCATCTGTTGTTCCTGTAATCGTTTCACCCGGCTTCAGATTTAGGTTCAGGTCATATTCACCCGGTGAAGGCAGTTTGCACGAACGGCAATTCTCTCCATACCATATATTTAGTTTCCATGAAATCTCCACTACCTGGCTGGTGGTATTTTCATATCGGAACAAAATATACTCGTGGGCAAAGTCTTTTCCTCTTTTTACCGCTTTCTTCTGAAATATATCAACTCCTTTAAAGCTGTTTACTTTTTCCCAATCATCAGAAGTAGCCGGTTTGAATTCAAATGCACTGATGATCAGAGATAATAAAATAACGGATAAGAATAAATACTTTTTCATAAAAACAAATATTACTATGTATGATTACATTCATGTGATGCAATACCTGACAAAAGGTTTAGCTGTTCACAAATATTTTTTAAAAATACCAATTTTTAATTTGAAATACAAATTTTTGCAATCTTGTTTATCAAAATCAAAAAAATTATAATCCTTATGAAAACTACACTAAATTTGCATAAGATAATAATATGCATTGATTCTGCAGTTGTACATTTACCTAAACTGATTATTAAACATTTAGAAGCAATTAAATAATGAAGAATACTTATTTTGATCTGATTGAACAAAGCTTTTATTTTCCGCAAAAAGGTTTTGATCTGATAAATGGAAATCTCACCTTTCACGGGGTTTCACTAAAGTATCTCATCGAAAAACACGGAACCCCTTTTCGCTTTATCTACCTTCCAAAGATAGGGGAACAGATAAAGAAGGCGCGAAATCTGTTTAACCGTGCCATTAAAAACAATAATTACCAGGGAACCTATAATTTCTGTTACTGTACAAAGTGCAATCATTTCCACCACGTGATCATTGAAGCATTGAAGCATAATGTGAACCTGGAAACATCATCATCATTTGATATTGATCTGATATTGAGTCTTCACCGGGATGGCAAAATTAAAGATGACCGCGTGGTAATTCACAATGGCTATAAAACCGATGATTATCTCCAAAAAATCATTGATTTGCAGAAAGCTGGCTTCAATAACTCAATTATAATACTTGACAGCAGGGAAGAGTTGAAGCGAATCACCAGGCTGGAATCATCACGGAAAATTAAAATTGGAGTGAGGATGGCTGTTAATGAGCAGGCGCAGTCGTCATACTATACATCACGCTTTGGTATCAGGCACACTGAAATGATGGATTTTTTTGAAAAGAACATCTTGAACAATGAGAAGGTGGAACTGAAAATGTTTCATTTTTTCGTGGATTCCGGCATAAAAGACACTTTATATTACTGGGGGGAATTTCAGCGGGCGGTAAAGCTTTACACCGAGCTTAGGAAAAAATGCGACACCCTTGATTCCCTAAACCTTGGAGGTGGGTTTCCAATCAAAAATCATCTTGGTTTTGAGTATGATTATGAATATATGATCAAAGAGATTATCGTAAATATCCGTGAAGCCTGTTTAAAAGAAAACATACCTCAGCCTCATCTATATACAGAGTTTGGGCGATATACTGTGGGAGAGTCGGGAGCCATTATTTTCAAGGTGTTGGAGCAAAAGCAGCAGAATGATGCCGAGCTTTGGTATATCGTAAATAACAGTCTGATGAATACCATACCCGATGCCTGGTCAATACATGAAAAATTTATTCTTCTTCCGGTAAACAAATGGGATCATGAATATCACCGGGTGAATATCGGAGGTATAAGTTGCGACAGTTCTGATTATTACAATTCTGAAGACCTGAATCAGGAAATTCTCCTGCCGAAATATTCTGAAGATGAGGAAGAGCCGCTTTATCTTGGCTTTTTTCATACCGGTGCTTACCAGGATTCTATCAGTGGATACGGGGGGATTAAACACTGCCTTATCCCGGCACCAAAGCATGTGATTATCGACAGGGATGAAAAAGGAAACTTTGTGGATTACGTTTACAGGGAAGAACAATCGGTGCAGGAAATGTTTAATATACTCGGATACAAACAGAAGTCATGAAACCGGCATGATCCGCCTCAGGCGGACATAACGGAGTGACAAGGCTTAAACCATTGCATGCAAGTTCCCTTCATAAATGTCGGGGTACCTTTAAAATCAAATTTAAACAGATGACAACTTTTGCCGGAATAGAAGAAAAATACACGAACAGGGAAACAGCAGCCATATGGCTGCAGGCGATCCCCTGGGACGGGACCAGCACCTGGGGCAAGGGAGCCGATAAAGGGCCTGACGCCCTGCTGGAAGCCGCCAAAAACATGGAGCTTTATGATATCGAAACCGGGCTGGAGGTATTCAGGAAAGGCATTCATATTCTCCCTGAAATAAAAGGCTTTACAACTCCTGAAGAGATGTATAATGCTGTTTATAAGCACACATCAGAACTTCTGAAAGAAAAACATTTTCTCACATTTCTCGGTGGCGAACACAGCATCAGTATTGGCATTATGCAGGCCTATTACGAGAAATATCCCGGGCTGACCATCCTGCAGCTTGATGCTCATTCTGATCTACGTAAATCATACAACAACAGTCCGTATAATCATGCCTGTGCTATGCATGCAGCTTCACAGAAAGCAAATCTGATCCAGGTGGGAGTGCGCAGTATGGATTCCTCAGAGCTGGAATATTTAGAACCGGACAGGTGTTTTTTTGCTGCTGATATAGCGCTTCACGATCAGTGGATGATCGATTCCCTGGACCTGATGAGTGAAAAAGTATATGTGAGTATTGATCTTGATGTATTTGATCCGTCTGTTATGCCTGCCACCGGAACTCCTGAACCTGGTGGCATGTCATGGTACCAGGTATTGAATTATCTGAAGATGGTGTTCCGGTATAAAAACATAGCAGGTTTTGACATTGTGGAGCTTGCCCCGGATAAACACCATAAAGCTGCCGACATGCTTGCAGCACAACTGTATTACAAATTATTATCCTATAAATTCGCTTATGATGAAGAATAAAGGGGCTGTTAGTAAATTTATGCTGGAACATTACCGGCATTTCAATGCTGCTGCTTTATTGGATGCAGCACAAGCTTATGAAGATCAGTTGTCAGAAGGTAATAAAATGATGATTACCCTGGCAGGTGCCATGAGCACTGCTGAGCTGGGCCGGTCGCTCGCTGAAATGATCAGGCAGGATAAGGTTCATATTATTTCCTGCACCGGAGCCAACCTGGAAGAGGATATAATGAATCTGGTGGCACATTCTCATTATTGCCGTGTGCCGCATTATCGCGACCTTTCACCGCGGCAGGAATGGGAGTTGCTGGAAAAGGGTCTGAACCGTGTTACGGACACCTGTATCCCTGAAGAAGAAGCTTTCAGGAAGCTGCAGAAACATATTTTCAGAATTTGGAAAGATGCTGATGAAAAAGGAGAGAGGCTGTTACCTCATGAGTTTATGTATCGTATGTTGAACTCAGGTGTGCTGAAAGATGAATATGAGATAGATCCGAAGAACTCATGGATGATAGCAGCGGCAGAAAAAAACCTGCCCATAGTGGTTCCGGGCTGGGAAGACTCCACCATGGGTAATATCTTTGCATCATATTGCCTGAAAGGTGAGCTGAAGCCCTCAACGGTAAAATCAGGTATAGAATATATGACTATGCTGGCCAACTGGTATCGGGATAACTCCGCTGAAAACGGCATTGGTTTTTTCCAGATAGGTGGCGGTATAGCCGGCGATTTTCCTATTTGCGTTGTGCCCATGCTGTATCAGGATATGGAAGAAACTGATACGCCATTCTGGAGTTATTTCTGCCAGATCAGCGATTCTACCACCAGTTATGGCTCCTATTCAGGAGCAGTTCCCAATGAAAAGATAACCTGGGGAAAACTGGATATGGACACACCTAAATTTATCATAGAATCTGATGCTACTATCGTGGCACCACTTGTATTTGCCTGGTTGTTGGGATGGTAAGAGCTTAAGGAAATGGTTAATATGCCAGTATCCAGATAATAGATAAAAAAACCGGCACTTCTATAGGTGCCGGTTTTTTATATTCTTTTTTTTTAAAAAAACTAATGCTTTACCATAAGTCTCCGGGTGGAAATGAGTTTATCATCATTTATTAATTGAAGAAAGTATAATCCTTCATGCAGCTCTGCAACATCCAGCTGAATGGATGAGCCATTAATTGCAGCAGGTGCATTTACTTCCTGTCCAAGAGCATTGAATAATCTTAGCTCAACATCCTCCTGAGATATGGATGTTGTGATATTCACGATTTTATCAGCAGGATTGGGATATATCTTACATTTGATTTCAGCATTTATCTCCTCTGTGGAAACCGGAGGATTACTGCTGTAAGATGAATAGGTCTGCGGGCCTGCAGTACTGCTAAGTGAATAGGTACTGGCAAGATGAGAGTGATAGCCTTCTTTATACCAGATATACGTATCAGCATTATAATTCAGGATGTAAGGACTGCCTGCGATATTGGCGGAATCCTGATAAACCTGATTGATGTGAACTCTCAAAACATTATTGAATGTTCCTTCTGGAGTGATAAGCGTACCATAACCGTCAGCCGTAATCGTGGAAGTACCCTCCCGGTGAAATGTCATTCCACTTCCCGTAAATGATGCCCCCCAGGTATCGGTGTAAGTATCATTGTAGGTGAATGGAAAACGCAACAGGTCTTCCGGATCATTATAAGAAATAGTAACAGTTCCCGGAACATCCATTCCATGGAATTCCAGAGATGATGAGCTACCATTGTAATAACCTGTTTCACCACTGCCTCCTGCGCCTGTCCAGGCCAGGTTTGCATTGGGAAAGCTGCTGCCATTCGGGGTGTTGGAAGGTGATTTAATGGTTATCTGGTTGCTATTTGTTATAGTCATAGAGCTAAGATCCCAGGTTTGATTGGCACCAGCATTGCCTTCATTCACATAATCGCAGTTATTGGTAGTGAATGTCGCGCCAATGTATGGGTTAACCCCTGCACCTGTCAGGGTGGGCTGTGCTGTGGCTGAAATTGTTGCCAGAACCAAACATGTGAAAAACAACATGTGTAAACTTTTCTTCATTTCTTTTGATTTTAGGTTTCGGTTGTAAAAATAATAAAGCTATTTGAAATATCACTAATTGTTGAAAATTAACGTGCAGATGTACAAAGGAATCTACCAGTACGGGTGACTTCTTTTGATAACTACTGTATTAATGTCCGGGTATTTTTTGCCGCGGCATACTTCTTCAGGTATCCAACAGTATGATCCAGAGCAGAACTTAATGCAGCGTTGCTGAAAAAATCATAGTAAACCAGTAGAATATCAGAAGTATTATCGTCTATCATGGTGCGGTAAGAATCCGTTGTGGGAGTACCAAAGTAACCCCGTTCATCCTTTAAAACAGGAAGGTTTTCAATATTGACAGGACCACGGCCGATCCCTTCAAATTCAATTCCGGAGGGAGCCTTCGTCAGAATGATTTCCTGGCCTGTTTTAGCTGCATCAAATCCTCCGGTGGAGTAGGCGGTTTTCAGGGATATCATGTTGATTATGTCAACCACATTATTAATACTGTACAGCTCATTTCCCTTAATTACTCTTCGGATAAGCGAATCAGAGGCAGGGCGGTACCGGTTTGGATCAGCACCAAGTAATTTATAGGCTTTGCGCAGATCAGACATTACAGAATGAGACCTTAGGGTTTCAAAATCCGAAGCTTTCCACATTTCTGCAGTCGCATATACTTTTGAACGTAGTTCTTCCGTGGCAGGGCCTACCAGAACATTTGCCGTAATTATCCCCAGCCGGGTTTTCGGTAAATGCTTCTCAATAGTTTTATCTACCTTAATCATTTATCCCTGTTTTTCGATCTTCTCCAATGCTTTCTGTCATACAATTCCCCGTCAGGAGCATAGTATTTCCAGCTGCCTTTTTTACTTCCTTTTCTGTATTCTCCTTCTATTTGGAGGTTCCCGTTAAGATAATAAAACTTTACCTCGCCATCTTCTTCATTATTATCAAACTGAAGTTCAGCTTTTAATTTTCCGTTTTTGTAATATTCTTTATAGCTGCCTTCAAGTTCATCATTATCAAATTCAGCTTCACACAGCAACGGCTGACCCTCAGCGTCATAATAAAAAAAGGCCCTGCCATCTACTTTGCCCTTATCATATGGCAGTATGGCTTTTATATTTCCACCCGGATAAAATAATCTCCATTGTTCGTGCAAACGGCCGCGCCTGAGTTTACCCCTGGCTTTAACTGTTACTGAATCTGCATAATAAAGCGTTGTAAAAGTGCTGTTTTTCTCGTGCTCTTCAGGAATTTCAAAGGCAAAGTCCTTCCTTTGGAGATACGTGCTGTATAAGTCAGTGGCCTCTGACTCCAGCTCCCGCAGCATGGTTTTATACATGGCATTCACGTCATGATCAACTATTATATTAGTTTCGATGGTTTCGCTACCCGGATTAAACTGAATGCCAATCCTGGAAAAAGAAGCTATCACGTCAATATTTTCTGAAATCTTTTCTTTGGTGCTGGGATTGGCGTGGGCATAAAGCAAATTCAGGGCATTGGGGGTTTGTATGTAAACCGAAAGGGGAGAGCGGCTGTTGATTTGAGATACAAAGTCCATGTATTCATCATCAAACAGCAGTGTTTGTTCTTTGAGGTAAGCATCTACCATGCTGTAGATATTACTGATGTCATTACTAAATATAACATAATCGCCTATATACGTGAAGTACGGCTTGTCGATCCTTGACAACAGGTCACTGAAAAGAAATCGAAAAACACCACTGATGTTAAGATAATGGATATCATATCCAAGATAATTTTTTACATCAAAGCCGGCGGGCAGGTTCTTTTTTACCTTTTCATTCAGATTATCCAATGACTGCCGGGCCTCATTTATATCACCGGCATGGATACAAATAACTGCATTGCGGATACTGGTTTTCTGCCCGGGCTGAAGCTTTAGTAAAGCGATTTCATTACCAATCCACGAAGTAAGATGCTCTTCCATATCGGTATTTAATACCCTGTTTATTTGGTTTATGCTTTTTTCAAAGGAAGCATATTTAACAGAATCACGCTTTTTATAGCTTTGATGAAGTGTTTTATAAACTTCCTCAAAATCTTTAAATGCAAATGACAGGTAAAAAACCGCCTCCATGGGCACAAGTTTGAATGCTTCCGGTTTTGCCGCGCTAACTTGCTTTGCAGTCTTCATAAACGGCGATATGCTGTCCCGGTATGATGTATGCCCTTCCAACAGCAGAGTGTTCTCTGTTACATCCAAATCAAAAGCAGTGAAACCCGCTGATGCCATGCTTTCGATCAATGCCTTGTAATCATCCGGATCCTGGTAACCCCTGATGAAATCCTCTAATTTATTATAATTAAAGTAAAAACGCAGCAGACCTATATTGCTGATATTATTACGGGCTTTAAGAAAAGCTCCTTCTTGCAGTAATGATTTTTCAGCATCCTGATCCAGGGCTTTTTTTATTACCTCCTGACTGTATGAAATCACCATTATGTTTTCAATAAAGCTAAGGTAAAATGAATTGCCATCGTCTTTATTTATAATCTCTATAAGCTGGTTTTCATTGTATTCCAGTTTCACGAAATCATAGCCATACAGTTTGAGAATTTGTATGGCAAAATCTCTTAAAAAAACCACCTTGGAAGCCTTTAGCAGGTCAACAGTAAAGAGCATGTCATAATCATAGGCGGTGGTCATATGAGCTGACACCATTACAGGACGGTCCTCCAGCAAACGATATACGGTTTTGTTGTTGTTAATGATAGAATCCAACGAGTTGGCTGTATTGCTGATACTTTGATATTTCTCGGTTTGCAGTAGTGTTTTCCAGAATTTAGTATGTGTAATTTCTTCCCATCCTTTGGAAAGATTATCGGTATGCAAAACAAATACAGCATCATTGGGGATCACCGTGTAAGGATCCCGGTTACTGGATTCCTGGTAAAGCAATATGCCAAAAATAACGGCTGAAGCCACCACGGCCAGCAGCACCAGGTACACTAAAATACGGACAATTTTTCGCTTCATATCAACAGTGATAAATTTCAAGCGAATTTATGAATTTTTGAGCAAACAGAAGCGACAGCTATTAAAAGATCATAAGGCATTGAATCAACCAATAGCAAATTAAAGGAAAAGGCGCGGCAGTATGCCCGCGCCTTCCATGATTTCATTCTTTTATTAATGGTTCTGAAAGTTTACTCCAGGTTACCCACTTCATTTTCCACTTCCTGTAGTATCTCTATGGATTTCACCAGCTCTTTCATACGTGTATGGTCGGGGTAAAGCGGGCGATCGATATCCAGGAAGTCTACGTATTTTCTAATGATCTCTTTAGCTTTTTGCACTCCCTTGCCGAAATTGTATTCCCTGAAATCCAAAGCCTGTGCAGCGGCCATGAATTCTATACCCAGCACTCCGTAGGCATTATCCATGATCTGGAAATTTTTGATGGCAGTATTCATTCCCATTGACACAAAGTCTTCCTGGTCAGCAGCAGCAGGTATGGATTGAATAGATGCTGGTGTGGAAAGAATCCGCTGTTCCACAATTTGCATATCCGCTGTGTATTGGGATAACATCAGACCGGAGAACATGCCGGCACCTTTAGTAAGGAAGGCGGGGAGGCCCACACTCAAAGCAGGATTATTCAGTCTGTTCATTCTGCGTTCGGAGAGGACGCAAACCATTGTAATGGCAGCGCCTGCATTGTCCATTGGAAGAGAAACCGGTGTGCCCTGGAAGTTGGCTCCGGAAAGCTGTAAATCCTCATCGGGGAAAAAGATGGGATTGTCGCCCACTCCGTTTAGCTCGATTTCAACCTGCGACCTTGCCCAGGCCAGTGCATCATGAGCGGCACCAATTACCTGGGGCGTACTTCGCATGGAATAAGCATCCTGCACTTTACATTTGATACGATTTTCGGCCAGATCACCTCCGGCCACCAACTTACCAATTGCTTTAGCTGAGCGCACTGCTCCTTTGAATCCTCGCACCTCATGTAATTTGGGTGTGTAGGGTTTCATATTGGCCTTTAAAGCTTCAAGTGACATGGCAGCTGCTATCTCGGCCTGCTTCAGGAAGTTATTGGCGTCAAAAAGCCAAAGTGCACTCATGGCTGTAAGCACATTTGACCCGTTGATGGCAGCAAGTCCGTCACGGGCCTGTAGCCCCGGAACTTCAATTTCAGCTCTTTTCATGGCCTCTGCACCATCCAGCAGCTCACCGTTATAATAGGCTTTGCCTTCGCCCATAAGCAATAATGCGATCTGCGACATCGGGGCAAGGTCACCGCTGGCTCCCACAGAGCCTTTCTGGCATACGTAAGGCGTTAATCCTTTGTTGAGCATTTCCACAAGTGTAAGCGGTATTTCAGGACGACAGCCTGAGTGACCTTTAGCGTGAACATTGATTCTGCCCAGCATGGAAGCCCGCACGTAATCTTCAGGCATCGGATCCCCGATACCTGCAGCATGATTGTAAATCAAATACTTTTGAAAGTCTTTCACCTGATCGTCATTCAATACCACCTCGGAGAATTCTCCAATCCCGGTATTTACTCCATACATGATCTCACCGGCTTCGATCTTACGTTCCAGCATCGCCCGGCATTTTTTTATCCGGCCCAGTGCGTCTTCTGATAATTCTACCTGCTCTCTTTTTCTTGCGACTCTTACAACATCTTCTATTTTAAGGCCGCTGCCTTTAATTGTGTACATCTGATTCAATGGTTTTGGTTTTGAATGGCCTAAATTAATGATTTTATCAGGAATTTCATATAACAGATCGAAAATTCTCTGAACACTCCTGCCGGATTATGTGTTTCATTGGTATCACACAAAAATCAAAAGGAGAATACAATATGGCTATTAAAAAAGTATGGATTGAGGACGGTTGTACAGCTTGCGGGCTTTGTGAAGACATTGCACCGGAAGTATTCAAAATTGAAGATGAAGCGGAAGTAATAGAAGGAGCTGATCTTAACGCCAATGAAGAAGGTATTAAGGAATCTGCCGAAGATTGTCCGGTGGAAGTTATTCAGTACGAAGAAGAGTAATTCTTTTTCATGTGTTGAAAATGAAGGCTGCCGTTAGCTCGGTGGCCTTTAATTGATATGATTTTAAAGGATTTAAAATGAAAAAAGCTATTGTTTTAAGCAGTATCGTGCTCTTATTTGCTTTCGCAACCTCTTGTAATGGCGAGGGAGCCGACGTAGTTGATTCAGGAACCTATGAAGGCACAATAAAAAAAGTAGTGCCTGAAAAAGATGAGATTTATGTGGAAACGGAGGACGACAAAACTCTTGAATTGTATTTTACGGATAAAACTGAACTTATTCGTGCGGGTGAACCAGCAAATTTCTCCCAATTAGAAAAAGGACAAGAAGTACAGGTGAAAGTAGAAAAGGTTGGCAAACGGCTTGATCCCGTTTCAGTAAAGATAATGGAATAATCAAGCTGCCTGATTCCTGCAAACCGGAGGCTTTCAGCCTCAAGGGCTTTGTTGCATATCACGCCTGCCAGCCCTGGCCGGGCTTTTCCAAAAAAACTATTCTTATTCGCTTCCTTTTCTTACAGGTCTGCCGGGATACTCCACATCTATTGTTATTTTGATTTACGCGATTTTATTAGCATCCCGGGGATTCTCTTGGAAGTAACTTATGTGCAACTGAATGCAATTATTAAGTTTGTAATAACCAGTAGGTGAAAACAGTCTCAGCAGATGAACATAAACCGGCAGTCAGGTGTAAATATTAATGTACTTGTAATTCAACAAACTTAACCCTTACAATAAAAATCAAAACAATGAAAATCTTTGAAGAACTTAAAAAAGATCATGAAGTTCAGCGTGATCTGTTGAAACAACTTGTAAATTCCTCCAACGAGGGTGATCAGCGTGAAGAGCTGGTAAAAAAGGTAAAAAAGGAATTAAAAAGCCATGCAAAATCAGAAGAGCGATTTTTTTATATCGAGATGATTAAGCATGACAAAAGCCAGGAAGATGCCCGCCACAGCATCTCTGAGCATCATGAAATTGATGAGAAGCTGGAAGAGTTACTGGATACAAAAACCAGCTCAACTGCCTGGCTCACCCACGCGAAAAACCTGAAGGAACTGGTAGTTCATCATCTTGATGAGGAAGAGGAAGATATTTTTGAAGTAGCCGCAAAAGTTTTATCTGATGATGAGCAGCAGGAACTGGGAAGCAATTATCGCAGCCTGATGGAAAGGGAACGTTAGAAAATGACAGCACTGGGAGAATATATTGAGTATGTTGCCCTGGTTGTTGAGTCAGCCGGCGTGCTGATTATTGCCGGCGGCAGCATATTTTTCCTGGTGAAGTATCTGTTTTCCGGAAATCTTAAATCACATTACAATCACCTGCGGCACGATTTGGGAAAGGTCATTTTATTGGGTCTGGAAGTATTAGTTGCCGGTGATATCATAGCCACAGTAACGGCCAAACCCACTATGGAAAGCGTATTGGTGCTGGCCGTAATCGTACTTATCAGGACTTTCCTCAGCTTCTCAATTCAGATCGAGCTTGAGGGCAAACCTCCCTGGAAAGGCAGCAAATCATCTGAATAAAAATAATCATTCAGGGGGGGTATGGCCAATACACTAAAAAACATAAAAGGACTCATTTATGTAGATGACAAACAGCCGGGTTACAGCCGTAAAAAGCATGGCCGCGGCTTTATTTACCTGGATGAAAAAAAGGAAAAAGTCAGTGATGAAAAACTGCTCAAACGCCTGAAAGGTCTCAGAATTCCGCCTGCCTGGAAAAATGTGTGGATATGCAAACATGAAACCGGTTATATACAGGCCACAGGATATGATGATAAGCAACGTAAGCAATATCTGTATCATCCCCACTGGGAGGTTTTCAGCCAGCATGAAAAGTACAGGAAGCTGCAGGATTTTGGTAAAAAACTACCGGCAATACGCCGTACTATAGAAAAGGACTTGCAAATTGCAGAATGGCGCAGGCGCAAAGTGCTTGCACTGGTGCTGAGGTTTATGGATGAGAAATATTTGAGGGTAGGGAATCGTCAGTACATGGAGGAAAATGAAACCTTTGGCATAACAACTCTGCGGCGAAAACATTTGAAGGAAAATAAAAATATACTCACCCTTGAGTTTAAGGCTAAAAGTGGAAAATACCGTGAGGTGAATATCCGTGATCCGGAACTTATCCGTCTGGTTAAGGAAAACTCAGACCTGCCGGGTTATGAGCTCTTTCGCTATATCGACAGCGAAGGAAAATCAAGTGTGGTTGGTTCAGCAGATGTGAATGATTATCTGAGAGAAATAAGCGGAGAAGACTTTACAAGTAAGACATTCAGGACGTGGGGAGGAACAGTACTCGCGTTGAAAGAACTGCCCCGGGCCAGAAAGGAGGTGGTGAATGACAAACGCAAAAAGCTGAAAACGGCAATTGTAAAAAGAGTGGCTGAAAGCCTGGGCAATACCACAACTATTGCTGAGCGATACTATATCCATCCGGATATTTTAAACGTCATCGCTGATAGAGATTTTAATTATCAACCACCTGACAGAACTGCTTTTTCAAAAACTGAGATTGAATGGCTTGATGATGAAGAACTGAAAGTACTGGAAATGCTCAGGTCTAAGCAGTAGGAGCACTAACCCTGCTGTCCTTGCTCAACATTGTTACTTCAGCAGCTTGCGAGTGATTTGCGCCCTCAAAAACGTTTTAGCGGTGCCCAGTAATGCGCCGGTGACCATTGAATAGATAATGGCACTTGCCCAGCCAGTGTTTCGCTTACCGGGGTTTTTAGGCGCCTTATGTCCGCTGATTTGCTTATAGGCAGCTTCAATTCCCTGTTTCATAATCCATGAACTAAGCATTACGCCTCCTGTAAGCAAAGCTTTTCTGTAAAAGTCAGATTGTCTTTTTCGTTTCATATTCGTATATTAATTAATTAGTTAGCCGATATTTTGCACCCTCATCAGGGATATTGCTTTTGATTGACTGTATTTGAGGCATTACATTGATAGCTCCTGTTTTCTGGATTATGGCCTCCATACCTTTCAGCCGGGATTATCCAGGCCGGTTGGTGATTAGGTTATTTATTGTTTTTGATCTCACAGATAACCACGCGATTGAATATTGAAGACCGGCTAAAATAAAAATAGCCAGTGCTCCTTCCTCTGTGAGTATTTCATTTCTTCCCGGTTATTGAAAAACAAGTTTTCCTTGCTAATGTTTTTTATTGCTTCGGTTTTTATCTGAAAGCAGAATTCTGAAAGCTAGCATTAATCCGCCTAAAGCTGCCAGAAGGAAGAACAGTATGGCAATGCCCGGATATCCGAGTATTGTAAATGTGGTTTCCACACGCATCAGCAGTGCAGCACCAATGATCAGGGCTGCCAGTATCATCCCCAGTGTAAGGCGGTTGGAGGCTTCTTTGATTACCGATAGGAATTTGGGTTCATTCATTAACCTGAGCTTAACGGTAAAATCATTAGCTGCCAGTATCCGCATTATATTATTGATTCTGCCCGGAAACTTCTCCACAATTTCCTTGGTATCCAGTAAAGCATCATAAAGTCCTGATGGTTTCAAGGATTTACTCACTTTTTTCTTCAGCAGCTTTGTGGTGTTTCGCCTGATAGCAGCATTGGGATCAAACTGCGGATCGAGTATTTCTGCTGCTTTATCAAGATTAAGAAGTGCTTTACCCAGCATGATCAGCTCAGGGGGAAGCCTTATACCATTCCGTGCTGAAACCTTGATCAGGCCGAAGACAATTTTTCCCGTTTCGATTTGCTCCAGGCTGCTTCCATAATACACTGCCACGTATTCAGCCACTTCCCTTCTGAAATTCCTTTCATCAGCGGTGGGGGTTTTTTCCCCGATCCTGAGCGCATTTTCTGCAGCCTGGTCTCCTTTTCCTTCGCTCAGTGCAATCAGCAACCTTATCAGCTTGGTCTGCAGATCACCATGCACCCTGCCAACCATGCCCAGGTCGATTAGCGCCAGCTTTCCATCACTGGTGATAAACAGATTGCCGGGATGCGGATCAGCATGATAAAAACCATCCACGAGTATCTGTTGCAAATAGGCTTCAAAGAGTTCCTTTACCAGTTCTTTCCCCCGGATTTCCGTTTTACCTATGGGAGAGAGGTGCTCGATGTTCTTTCCATCGATAAAATCCATGGTCAGCACTTTTGTGGTGGTGTAGCTATCCACGGGTTTGGGGACTATAAGGTGCCGGAATCCGGCCAGGTTTTCACCCAAAATTTTCTGATGTTCTGCCTCAGCCAGGTAATCCAGTTCGCTGATCATCGACTTGCGGAATTCATCCAGCATGCTGGTAAGCATAAACTGCTTTCCTGTTTCTGTGTTGCGCTCAAGAAAACCGGCGATTTCTTCAAATGCATCCAGGTCATCAAATATCTGCTCGCGGATACCGGGACGCTGTACTTTAACAGCCACGGGCCGGTTATCGCGCAGGCGGGCAAAATGGATCTGCCCCAGTGACGCTGATGCCAGGGGTTCCGCTTTAAATTCATTGAAAGCTTTTGAAACACGGGTGCCAAGTTCGCGGGATACAATCTGCTCAATCACTTCGTAATCCACAGCTTCCACATTGTCCTGCAGCTGACCCAATTCATTCATGTATTCCTCCGGGATAATATCGGGCCGGGTGGATAAAAACTGCCCCAGTTTTATGTAGGTTGGTCCTAGTTTTTCCAGGTCTTTTGGCAATTCTTCCGCTTTCGGATCTGTTTTACCCCGTTCTTCTTCCTGCCTGTAAGGTTCCATGTCAAGGAAACCTTCCAGGTCACTTTGTCCATACTTGATGAGTAAATTCACCAGATCCTTATAACGCTTAAAGTGCCTGGCTTTCTTTTTAAACTTCATACCAATATTTTCTGCTGTTACCTGCTTACCTAACAAGAGTCTGGGGAAATAAGTTTATTCAGCTAATCGGGGTTTACATGCAGACTTTAAACAAAACATTGATATTATGGTTAGATACATAAAACACCATATACTTCGTTTCCGGAAATTCCGGTCACTGTAAGCCAATTTAATATTCCATTAGTGATGACAACGTATAACGCTCTGTGCGTGATAAATATGAAACTGCCAAAATCCGTTTCAGGCGGATGCACATGATAATGATAATTTAAGTGTACTAACTAAATATTTTTACTATGTCAAAATCTAAGAATCACGGATCACAGATCAAGAATGATGAGCAATATGAAAAATTGCGCGACCAGGGATACAGTAAGGAAAAAGCGGCCCGCATTGCAAACACACAAAATGCAGGCAAAAAAGGTGGAAAGCAGGATAAATACGAAAACCGCAGCAAGAAAGACCTGTATGAAGAGGCTAAAAAGGCCGATATTGAAGGTAGAAGTAAGATGAGCAAGGATGAACTAATAAAAGCGTTAAGAGGTAATTGATCATTCCTTTAGATCCTTAAAATTTATCTGATTATTGAGCTCACGGTTAAGCGCCTCTCCAAATGCATTCCCAAAAGTGTTTTTAATGATGGTCCATGTGCTGGTTTGGGGATTGTCCATTTTGCCGCTAAAAGGTATTTTGGTGCCGGTTTGGTCTTCTTCCTGGTTTTCCAGGAGTTCAAATCCGGTACCTACAATTCCTTCCCATATTTTCCTGAAAAAACCTTCACCTTTTTCAGTTCCCGGACTGGCTACATCCACATTGGTAAATAAAGGTTTGATGTATCCCTCAAAGGAGCTGTCGCGCTTTGCTATTTCGAAATACAGGTTTAAATGCCCGGCTTCAAAATCAAAATCAGCATAGCTTTCGGCCAGGTCGTTTAAGCTTGTAAGATCAATTTTTTCAAAACTGGCATTCAAATCCACATCCGAAGAGTTCTCAATGGTATTCAGGCCGCCTTTAATTTCAAGTTTGCCGCCAAACGTTTTAGCATGTGCGTAAAGATCGGAAGGTAATAATGTGTCACGATGTTCAAGAACACCGGCAATATTTGATACGGTGAAATCTATATTGTCCATAAAAAGATCAACCTGAGGACTGGTGGTTAGGTCCCTGTAGGAAATAACGCCATTTTCAGCTTCCAGGTGATTGATTCTAAGTGGGGTAAGCGATTTGAACTCCTTCATCCAGTCCACGCCTTTGCCAAATTGGCTGGCATCGTCTGTTCCGGCTTTCACAAAATTCAGCTTAGGTTTTATCAGCAGGAATTCTGTAACGATCTCTCCCCTGGCCAAAGCTTCCGGCTGGAGGGTAACCTTAACAGTTTTAATGTCCATAAACGGAACATCTACTTCTCCATTGGCTTTTTCAATAATGACACTGTCCACGACAGCCAGGCCACGGTAAAGCTTAAAATCCAGTTCATAGATATGACCGGAGTATCCGTCCATATCTGCCAGTTTTTCATTAATAAAGTTTTTCACCCAGTAGGGAAGGGCCAGACGCAGAGCTACAAGGATGACAATAATAGTAATTGCTATTGTCCACCTTCTTTGTTTTTTGGTCATAACTTTATGGATTAAGAAATACTAACATACCACCTTTGAAAATGTTTGCATAATGCAGGGGTAATCCTTCCATCTACTTACTTTGAAAACGGATTCTCGCTCATGTTTCTAAGCCTTTTTTCCAGCTCCAGCATTTCGTCGCGATAATGTGCGGCATCTTCAAAGTTCAATTCTTTTACAGCTGCCTCCATTTTATTTTTTGTTTCCCTGATGGTTTTTTGCAGCTCTTCCCGGCTCATATATTCCACTACAGGATCAGCTGCTATGCCCGGTTTAGCGGGGCCTGCATATGCTTTCACTTTCTCTCCATTGACATCTATCACAGTGGTCTGTCCGAATATACTGGTTTCTGATTTTTTCAGAGGTGTGGGAGTGATGTTATGTTCTTCATTAAATTTCAACTGTTTTTCGCGCCTGCGGTCAGTCTCATCTATAGTGCGCTGCATGGAATTCGTGATCCTGTCTGCATACATGATAACCTTTGAATTGATATTACGGGCCGCACGTCCTGCTGTCTGTGTAAGGGAAGTTTCTGATCTTAAAAAACCTTCTTTGTCAGCATCGAGAATGGCAACCAGAGAAACTTCAGGCAGATCAAGTCCTTCGCGCAGCAGGTTTACGCCCACCAGCACATCAAATTCCCCGGTTCTTAACCCTCTGAGAATTTCAACCCTCTCCAGCGTGTCAATATCAGAATGGATGTAGCGGGTTTTAACATTTATGCGCAACAGATAATCCGTTAGCTCTTCCGCCATTCGTTTTGTCAGAGTGGTTACAAGCACCCGTTCTCCTCGATCCACCACCAAACGTACCTCCTCCAGCAAGTCGTCAATCTGGTGGGCACTGGGCTTAATTATAATTGGCGGATCCAGCAAGCCGGTAGGTCTAACCACCTGTTCCACCAATACACCTCCAGCCTGTTGAATTTCAAAATCACCGGGTGTGGCACTTACATAAACGATCTGATTGACCAACCCCATGAATTCATCAAACTTTAGGGGCCTGTTATCCAGGGCAGCTGGCAATCTGAATCCATACTCCACCAGGTTTTCCTTACGCGAACGGTCGCCTCCATACATGGCGTGTAGCTGCGGAACCGTAACATGGCTTTCGTCTATTACTGTGATGAAATCATCAGGGAAATAATCCAACAGGCAAAAGGGGCGAGTGCCGGGTTCCCGGCCATCAAAATAACGAGAGTAATTCTCAATCCCACTGCAATAACCCAGCTCGCGCATCATCTCCACATCATAGGTTACCCGGTCTTCCAGGCGATTGGCTTCAAATCCTTTTCCAATTTCCTGAAAATACCTCACCTGCTCACCCATATCAAGCTGGATTTGTGTAAGTGCATTATTCATCCGGTCTTTGGATGTAACAAATATATTGGCAGGATAAATAATCGCTTCATTTAGATTTTCAAGGACTTTGCCTGTTTCAGGTATAAAGGTTTCCAGAGTTTCAATCTCATCATCCCAAAATAGAATACGGAAAGCATATTCATCAGAATAGGCCGGATATACTTCTACGGTATCACCTGATACCCTGAATGTTCCACGGCTGAAATCTGTTTCTGTCCGGCTGTATAAACTGGTCACCAGCTGATGAAGAAGTTTGTTGCGTGCAATAACATCTCCGGTTCTCAGATGAATTACATTTTTATTGAATTCATCAGGGTTGCCAATACCATAAATGCAAGAAACAGAAGACACTACAATAACATCGCGCCTTCCGGAAAGCAGGGAAGAGGTGGCACTTAAGCGTAGCTTTTCTATTTCCTCATTGATGGAAAGGTCTTTTTCGATATAAGTGTTGGTAACAGGAATATATGCTTCAGGCTGATAATAATCATAATAGGATACAAAATATTCCACGGCATTATTTGGGAAGAATTGTTTGAATTCCCCGTAAAGCTGCGCTGCCAGGGTTTTATTATGGCTCAGCACCAGGGCAGGGCGCTGAACTTCCTGTATCATATTGGCAATAGTAAAGGTTTTTCCTGAACCAGTAACTCCAAGCAGCACCTGTGCCTCATCATTACGCAATATGCCTTCACTAAGCTGTTTTATGGCTTCCGGCTGATCACCGGTGGGCTTATAGTCTGATATTAGTTCAAATTTCATTAGTTAATTGTTCTGATTTTAATTGTCAGTTGTATTAGTGATGAATAATATTAATTATGGTTTATGTTTTTAGTGATCTTTATCGTGCTTGTTTATTTTCTTCCCGTAGTTTTAAATGTGTAATCACCGGATAATGATCCGACCATTCTTTAGGAACGATTTGAGTATTTGCAGATTCAAATACCTCACTGGCAAAAATATAATCTATTCTGAATGAAGGGAATTTCCCTGAATAGGTTTTGCTGTCTCCATGTCCGCTTTTTCTGTAAGTATCATCAAGAAGCCTGTTTATCTGTGCATAAACATAGCTGGTGGGTGTATCATTAAAATCACCACAAAGTATCACGGGATAAGGGCTTTTGCTGACATGATCCTGCAATCTCCCTGATTGAATGGCTCTTGCCTCAAATGCATGTTTAAGCTTGCGGGCCATTTTCATGGAATTCCGTTTTACTATCCGTTGATACTCTTTATCCTGAGGCAGGGGCTCTTCAGTAAAAAGCACGTACTCATCATTCAGCCGGATCGACTGCAGGTGGACACTGTATACCCTGATGGTATCATCTGTCAGCTTAAGATCAGCAAAAACAAAAAAAGTGCGTTGCTTTCCTCTGTAATCTGATTGCTCCATACCATATCTCACTATCGGGTATCTACTGAATATACCCACGCACTGTGAATTGTCGTGCGTGTTATAATATTTCTTCAGATAATAGTATTTTAATCCGGCATTTTCTCTCACCTGTTCCCTGATGATCCTTTCACTTTCGCCATATGACAAATGCTCCTGAAGGCAAAGTATGTCGGGTTTTTGCTCCGCGAAGAAATCCACGAACTGACTGGTTAGGTTTTTTTGATTTTCTTCGTTCCAGTTCCTGCGATTATATGAGTGGACATTATAACTTATCACCTTCAAATAATCATCAATCTTATCCTCAGCCATCTGATCTTTCATCTGCACGTGACGCCCGATGAGACCCCCACCAAGCAAAATGGTTATCAGCGACCACAGCATCAGCTTTTTACGAAACATCAGCCAGTAGCCCACAAAAAGCAGATTCACGAAGAAAAAAACGGGATAAGCAAGCCCGAAAAAAGCCAAAGGCCAAAATGTTTCAGGTGAAATCCAGGCTGCTGTATAAGAAAGTAAAAGAACCGCAATGGCCACCAGGTTAAGCCCGAAAACCAGGCGTTGGAACAGGGGCAGGCGCTTTTTTTTCTTATCAGGTTTTTCCATCTCCAAAATCAGTGTTTGCTTTGACGGAACAGCAGTTCCTTTTCCTTTTTTGTAAGGCTGTCGTAACCTGACTTAGATATTTTATCCAGTATTTGGTTGATCTTTTCCTGCTCCTCTGCTTTCTGCTTATTGTATTCCTGATCATCGGCAGGTGGTTTTTTGTGCTGTTTTCCACCTTTTTTGGCCTTCATTTTCGGGCGAGAGGATCTGTAGAACCAACCAAATATCTTATCAGTACGCATTCCTTTTTGTCTTAGGTAAATATAGGCAAACCCAAGACCTACTCCAAATAAATGAGCAAAATGAGCTACTCCTGTTCCGGCAGCCTGCACATCAGTACCTGAGCTGAAAATATCCAGCACGATAAGACCAATAGCCAGGTATTTAAACGGGAAGGGACCCAACATAAAAAGTCGCATTGGTGCATTGGGCATATAAGTGGCAACTGCTGCCAGCAAGCCCAGTGCTCCGCCTGCTGCCGTTGCTACAACAAGCCCTTCTGCAGGAAAAGATGGCATTACTGCACCAAATAAGGAGTAGATTATTGCAGCCCCTGAAGCTGATGCCAGCCAGATATTTATAAAATCCTTACGGCTGATGTAATCAAAAAACATCTTACCCGTGAAGATTATTAAATAGGAATAATAGATGATGGTAAGAATACCTTCACCTATCACTGCCAAACTGGCAGCATAAATGATACCCAGCCAGACAATAAGGGTATAGCGTTTATAAAAATCACCAGGATTAAAACCCGGATTTCCAGGGTGCATAAGCTAAAAATTATTACGGTTGATTTTGTTTTTCCAAAGACGTATAAGAAGAAAGCCAAAAATCATTCCACCCAGATGCGCAAAGTGAGCCACGTTATCACCGGGATTGGAGGCGATACCAGTATAAAGTTCTATTGCTCCCAGTATCATCACCAAATATTTGGCTTTTATGGGAAACAAAAAGTAGATATAGATCATCACATTGGGGAAAATCATTCCAAAGGCCAGCAGGATGCCATAAACAGCACCAGATGCCCCGACAGTGGGAGTACTTACCTTAGCTTCGTAAAACTGATCGGCTATATTGTATGATTCGTTGATCATAGCAGTACTTCCGGGGTCCTTTCTGAATTCACTCACGAAGTTCCCTATCAGGTTCCTGTTTATTTCATAAAGGCCCTCAAAGTTATCCCGGATCAGCACAAGGAATTTGTCCGGCGTGGGAGAGTCAGCATACGTATCAATAGCTGATTGTATGGATGAATAATCAATCCAATTGACCAGGGTATGTAACAGAGCGGCTCCTATACCGGTAACCATGTAATAAACCAGAAATCGCTGTGATCCCCAGATGTTTTCGAGTGCATAACCAAACATCCAAAGCATGAACATGTTGAAAAACAGATGCATGAAATTGCCATGCATAAACATATAGGAAACATACTGATAAGGACTGAACAGATCGGAAGCAGGATAATGTAATGCCAGGATGTTTTCCAGCGGAAAATTAAATACATTATGAGCTGTTATAGTAGCCAGGAAAAATAGTCCATTTATTATCAGCAGGTTTTTTACCACCGGTGGCAACAATGAAAAACCTCTTGGGCTGTATTGTCCGTTCATTCTGCTTTTCTATTTTTAGTTAAACCTTTGCTTTAATTCATCCTTGCCAAAAACTCTTATTATGGGCTTTCCATCAATGGAGTGTTCCGGCATAGAGCAGGCAAACAACGAATTGATCAGTGATTGCATTTCCTCATTCTCAAGATGCTTACCTGTCTTAATTGCCGTTCTCTTTGCCATGGCTCTTGCAAGGTTAGAATGGCGGTCAGTGCGTGGATTCATCATCTGCGATTTATAATCCTCCAGTACCGATTCTATAACGCCCTGCAGTTCACTCTCAAAACCTGCCGGTGTGCCGCTGAACTCCCATGTATGCCCACCTGTAGATTTTAGTTGGAAACCAAGTGCTTTCACGTCCTTTTGTATCTCATTCAGAAGTTCGTCATCAGCTGGTGACAGACTAACAGTTTCAGGAAACATAAGTTTTTGTGATGGCCCGTCTGTTTTTTGCAGCCGCTGCAGAAAGTGCTCATATAGTACCCGCTCATGTGCCCGTTGCTGATGGACAAGCATCAATCCTGATTTTATGCTTGTGACAATATACTCGCGATGCAGCTGCATAAGCTCTCCACCGGAATGATCTTCTTCTTCCTGTGATGAAAGGATGCTTTGCTGATGCCGTTCAGCCGGAACTTCCTGTTCGGGTTGCGGCCTCTTGTATAGTTCCTGCCAGTTCTTACGGTTATTCCCGGGGGCAACGGCCTTGTTAAAAGTGCTCCCCGGGCTGCCCGGCTCAAACGGATTATAACCTGGTGTTACTTTTATTTCCGGTTGCTTTACCATCCCGCCCGAAGGAGGCGGCACCTGTTGCATACTTTGTTCGGAATTAAAGTCCAGGCTGGGTGTGAGGTTATGTTTCCCCAGAGCCCGTTTTATGGCTGATAACAGAATGGCATAGATACTCTGCCCGTCTTCAAAGTTTATCTCTGTTTTTGTCGGGTGTATGTTGATATCAATCTTACGCGGATCAACCTCGAAAAATAAAAAGTATGATGCATATGATTTGTCGGGAAGCAGCTCCTCATAGGCATTTTCGACGGCATGATTGAAGTATGGGTGACGGAAATAACGGTTGTTCACAAAAAAGAACTGTTCTCCACGGGTTTTCTTTGCAAATTCGGGTTTGCCGGTATAGCCATAGATACTGACAAGGGTAGTTTCCACCTCAACCTTCACCAGCCGTTGATCCAGTTGCCGTCCGAAAAGATTTATGATACGCTGCTTACGGTTAGAGGAGGGAAGCTGGTAACGGATATAGCCATTGTCATGTAATTCAAAAGCAATTTGGGGATTGGAAAGCGCCACCCGGTTGAATTCTTCCATAATATGCCGCATTTCCACCGGGTTTGATTTCAGAAAATTCCGGCGTGCCGGTACATTAAAAAACAGGTTCTTAACACTTATGGAAGTTCCTTTAGCTGTTTGAACCGGTTTCTGTTCTTTAACTTCTGATCCTTCCACGCAAAGCAGAGTTCCCAGTTCATCATTTTTTCGCCGTGTTCTTATTTCAAGGTGAGAAATAGCGGCAATGGATGCCAGTGCCTCGCCGCGAAAACCCATAGAGCGAATGTTAAACAAATCGTCAGCGGAGCGTATTTTTGAAGTGGCATGTCGCTCGATACTAAGGCGAACATCGGTTTCTGACATACCGGCCCCGTTATCAACAACCTGTATAAGTGTTCTGCCCGAATCTTTTACAATCAGCTTAATGGAGTCTGCTCCTGAGTCTATGGCGTTCTCCATTAGTTCTTTTACTGCGGATGCGGGACGTTGCACCACTTCACCTGCAGCTATTTGGTTAGCTACTGCATCCGGGAGCAATTGTATTACGTCTGACATAGCAATTTAAAACACTTTAGCAAAAAACAACAAGTACACAATAGCGGCTACCAGCAATATATACAGGATTAGAGTATGGTTGGATGACTTTTCCTTTCCTTTATGCTTCCGGTGGATATCCCAGCGCATATTTATACGGTCACGTACCGCTTCTTTTTTCATCGCTTTTTCCGGATTTGTATATCTTTCCTGTATCTTATCCAGCTCTTCTTTGCGTGCATCGTAATACAATGGTTTGTATTCAAATTGTTTTGGGGTCGGACGTCTGAAAAGGAAAATTTTCATGTTGATTTCCTTTATGTTTTAAAATAATAGTGTTTGTTTAAGTGCATTCTGTTATAATAACGTTAGGCACAAGAAATAGTATGTCTGGCAAAAATACCAAATTTTATGCCTTTTTAAGAGAACCGGACCAATAAAAAAAGGTTACCCCGGAAGGATAACCTCTTTTTCAGGTTAATTCCTGCTTATACTGTGGCAAAAGCCTTTGAGTAATTCTTTAAAAAATACCGGGCACCAAAGAAAACACCGCTGAAAATCAGCGTAGCCATCAACTCGGTGCGAAAGAATGGGATGGCAGCTGCATAACAGCTGGTCAAACCTGAAAATGTCATAGGATAACCAACCATACCTGAAATCCATACTCCAAAATTAGTCAGCAGGAAAAATACCAGAGATGAAGCCAGGGCACCGCCAATCACACTAAAGGTATTAACCCTGTTTCGCAGCCAGACACCTATGCCCACAGCTGCTGCAAATGCGCCATAAACAAACAACATGGTGCCATGCAGTCCGAGTATCAGGTCACTGATTATCATAGCTGAAAAAGGCAAAATAAGTGCAATATGCTTTTTGCCGAAATATGCTCCGCCAAAAAAGGCAAGCGCCATCACAGGTGTGAAATTCGGTATCTCTATAAATATACGCCATGCAATTACAAGCAAAACAATTGCACCGGCAAGCATAATTTTTGGTGAAAACCACTTGTTCTTCATTTTTACTGCTTTTAATTTTCATGCAAAACTAACAAAAACCCTCTCATTTCAATTGGTGCACCGGATATTTATTTCAGAAAAAATAAAACAAATCCCCAACCTTCAGTTTACCAGAGGTATACCGGATGACCCCTCCGCTAATTATCAAAAATAATATTATAGGGCCGTTTTATTCTTTTGTCCAGTGCTGATATGGAAATATATTTTGACCCCCGGTAAAACTCCTTTCCTTCAAAAAACAGAATGAGCACCGGGTTTTCATAAACACCGAATTCAGCTGAAAAGCCCGGATTCTTTTCTGAATTCACAAAGAGGAGTGTTATCAGGGGGTATTTTTCACGGATAAGTTCCTGAACTTTGGGCCTCAAACTGATACATGGCCCACATTGGTCATTGTAAAAATACAGTAGCACAGCCGCTTGATTTCCTAAGAGCTCCCTTAATTCAGTGATTTCAAATGTTTCTTTTTCCATATCTTTGACCAATAAACAAATTATGCCTGAAAAAGTTAAGCTATGCGGAAATATTGGTTTATTGTATCCATACTAATGCTGTTTGTGATGTCATCATGTAAAGACAAACAAAAGGCTGATTATATATTTACTAACGGCACTATATATACCCTGGGTGCTGATACCGGAAACGCAGAAGCGTTTGCTGTAAGAAACGGGCGTTTTCTGGCCGTGGGTAGCAGCAGTGAGATAACTTCATCATTTAAACCGGAAAACCTGATTGACCTGCAGGGCAGGGCGGTTTACCCTGGTTTTATCGATCCGCACTGTCATTTCTGGGGCTACGGTACTGTTCTCCAGCAGGCTGATCTGGTCGGTACTCCTTCCGAAAAGGAAATGCTGGAAAGAGTAAAGCAGTTTGCTGAAACACATCCCAATGCGGAATGGATACAGGGAAGGGGCTGGGATAACACCATGTGGCCCGGCAGGTCATGGCCATCAAAAGCGTTGCTGGATTCTGCTTTTCCTGATAAGCCTGTTGTATTGAGAAGAGTGGATGGCCATGCTATATTTGCCAACAGCACAGCCATAGCGTTGGCAGGTATGACTGAATTTGACGGTATTGCAAATCCGCAGGGAATTTTCCTGGATGATATGGCCCAGCTTATCCTTGATAAAGTGCCTGCATTGAATGAACTGCAGAAAAGCAAGGCATTGCTGGAAGCACAGGAAGCCTGTTTCAGGGTCGGGCTTACTTCTGTGCATGATGCAGGTATGGACAGGCACTGGCTTGAGCTTATCAGGGAACTGCAGGAAAATGATACGCTTAAAATGCGCATTTATGCCATGTTGAACCCAAACCAGGAAAATTTTCAGTTGATGCATGAAGGACCCCGGCGGGGGGATTTTCTGCATATCCGTTCGCTGAAGTTATATGCCGACGGCGCACTGGGAAGCCGCGGTGCATTGCTGATAGAACCATATGCTGACAGGCCTTCCTCCAATGGCTTATTACTGATTCATCCCGATACTATGCTGAAATATTGCAGGCTGGCACGCGACCTGGGATTTCAGGTTAACACACACGCTATTGGTGATTCTGCTGTTCGAATGGTGCTGAACATCTACAGCGAAGTACTGGAAGGAGAAAACTTCCTTCGTTGGCGCATTGAACACAGCCAGATCGTAAACCCTGATGACCTGCATAAATTTGGTGACAACCGGATAATACCTTCCATACAAAGCACTCATGCAACCAGTGATATGGACTGGGCTGAAGACAGGCTGGGAGAGGAACGTGTGAATCATGCCTATATCTATCGTGACCTAATGGAGCAAAATGGCTGGTTACCCAATGGCTCGGACTTCCCGGTGGAAGACATTAATCCGCTTTACGGCTTTTATGCTGCTGTGGCACGTAAAGACCAGGAGGGAAATCCCCAGGGCGGATTCATGCCTGAGCAGGCCCTAAGCAGAGAGCAGGCACTTAAAGCCATGACTATATGGGCCGCAAAAGCAGCATTTGAAGAAGAACTTAAAGGCTCCATAGAGGCCGGAAAGATGGCTGATTTTGTCATCCTGGATAAGGATATTATGAAAATACCGCTCAGGGAAGTGCCAAAGGTTAAAGTGCTGGAAACATTCCTGGACGGGGAGAGGGTGTATAAACG